>CAMHJQ010000016.1 GCA_946185485.1 uncultured Prevotellaceae bacterium
CCCACGGAGGGAACGGCTTTTCTGCGCCGTGCAGGAAAATTTCTTGCGCCGTGCAGGAAAATTTCTTGCGCCGTGCAAACTATCGGAGTCAAGCAACATCCCTTGAAGCCGTACACACCCATCCGATGTAGTTTCAGTGTAGTTTTAATGTAGTTTTTGTGTAGTTTTATTTTTCATCAAAACACTAATATCCAATGCGTTATATCAAAAATGTAGTTAGTGTAGTTGGTATTACATTATTTTTTGAGCAGAAATCACCTACTAACCTTACAGAGGGGCACAAAGGAAAAGACCGCCACGACGGACGGCCATAATTATAATAAGTAGACAGGAACCAGTCCCTTGTCACTTGCTATTCTCTAACCCAATAATTTTTAAAAGATATATAGGCAAAGTGTTATATTTATCAAAAAGATTTTGTATCTTTGTCGCCAGATTATAAAATAAAGACGATTATGATAGGAACAGCAACACCAAGTGTAAGCCCCGACACGTTCACGCTGACCGTGCCGAAGGCCGACGTGAGTCTTTTCAAGTCGATTGCCAAGAAGATGGGTTGGAAGATTGAGCGCAAACGTTCGGCAAAGCCTCGTCTCTACGACCCTGAGACGGGCGATAGTCTGAACGATGCAACGATGAAGGTCATTGAGGATGCACGGAAGGGTAAGGATGTCATAGAGGTCGGATCGATGGATGAATATCTGGAGCTAGTAAAAAACTTATAACCGACGATGGCAAAGTTCTCGCTGAAACTCACCAAACGTTATCTGCGCGACTTGAAACTGGCTCGCAAGCGCGGCATGGACGAAAGCCTGCTGAACGAGATTATCGGAAAACTGCTTGACGACGTACCCCTGCCGGAGAAGAACCGCGACCACCAGTTGCACGGCGACTACGAAGGCTACCGCGAGTGTCACATCACTCCGAACTGGCTGCTCATATACGTCAAGGACACCGACATCAAGATTATCTCACTCTCGCGGACAGGCACTCACTCCGATCTGTTTGATAAGAAGAATAAACTAAAAGCAAAATGAGCGGATAGAACGACAGACATAAAATGCTCCGTTCTCATACTGCATATGCTTTTGGGTGCAGAGTTACAAAACTTTTTCTATATAGTATCCTTCAGTTTGATTTCCTGTGTATAGTTCCCCAAAAAGACCGCCACGACGGACGGCCATAATTATAATAAGTAGACAGTCCCTTGTCATTTGTGTAGAACACGATTAGTAGAGAATCATCACAATCTGAAGCGGTAGCCCAAGGTGACTGTAATGCACCGGTTGCGACAGTCTTCGGCATCCGCCGTCTTGTCAATCTTTGTCAGCCCAAAATAGTAGCGGGCATCCAGCACGACGTTCTTATACTCGTATGACAGGCCAATGGGAAAACCCACATCAACCGACTTGCAGACGTCAGAGGTATTAGCACGCCAAAACACGTTATCATTGCCACCTGGAAGGGGAACAAGACTTGTTGCGTCATGATTATACATAGCCATTGCCGTTTTGCCATCAACAGACAACTCGTCGCTGATGAGGAATCCTACCTGTACGCCAGCCTTTATACTGAGTCCGCGAACCTGGGGAATATAGAAATTTGCCATCAAGGGCAGATTGATATAATTATTTTTCAACTTGCCCTCAATAGCTGTTTTCGTCACAATGCTGTTACCATCATCGTCGGTGCCCATAAGCATATAGCTGCCGTCCATGTCAGCACCCTGCTGTGAATAAACCATGCCCAACGAAAGGCCCAGCCACGGGGTGACACCATACTCAGCCTCAAGACCTCCTGTAAATCCAAACCTCAGGTGATACATATCATCCATTCCGCCACTGAACGTTGATATGTTGACACCTGCCAAAGGTTTGATGGAAAACTTTCCTGCTTCATTCTGGGCATAGCCGCCAGCCACGCCCAAGGCGACGATGAACGTCAATACAATTTTTCTCATAATCTTATCTATTGATGCTTTCTTGTTTGACAGTGCAAATTTAGTAACATTTTCGTAATCTTCATAATAATCTACTCAAAAAATGATTACAGAACCGCCCCCGGTCATGTGTTTTTTTTACATTAATCATGGGTATACATGGTTTCCTCAATGTCTAATTCATATTCAATTCCTGTATTGGCATTTGTTATTTTCTTTCGCCATTTTGATTCATTGTCCCAAATAGAAGATGCCGTCTTGCGTCCATTAGAACTTATACTCGTTAGGGTTTTCCATAAAGGAATGACACCATCCTTTTCAGGCACAAAACTTGCGGAATGGTGTGAATACCAGCCTATGGATGCAGATAGTGTTGCTTTTGGAGGGATTGCATAAACCGTATCAATAGGATGTTCAATGTATTCCGAGAATCCCTGTTCGCCTGTATTCCGAATGATGAAATTATGAATTTGAAGTTTATAACTTGATATTAATGGTGTTGTCTTTATCTCAATGCTGTCACTGGTATAGTTGTGGATGTTAAAACAATAACTATACCATGTATCGCATGAAATAACGACACATATAAATGTAACCAGCATGGCAATGAATCCACATGTCCTAATTCTATTTATATTCATAACGTATTGTCCTTTGTTATATTAACGTTAGAATTATTAAAATATTATTCCACTTAGTGAGTCAAAAGTCCCTGTGACCCCTGTGACCCTTCATAATTTCTGTATAACTCCGTAAGAGACACCTGTCAATCGAGAAATATACTCTCTCCGGTCTCCGGCGACCCTCGCGCCGTTTTCGGAAGACACAAGGGACTGGTACCTGTTTCACACGTTTTGAGATTCAATTTTTCGTACTAAATCGGAATAATAAATTTAAGCGCCATCATTCTTGTCGGGATGATGGCGCTTTAGCAGATAAAGAGGTTAGGATGGTGGTATGTTTGCTAGTTTCGTTTGTTCAGTTTCCTCTTGTTTGACTTAGCGTCGGTGGAAAGTATTGCTCGCAGCTACGGAAATTATTGCTCGCAGTGCGTGATTGTATGCCTCATCGTGCAGACTTTTATGGCTAACTCTTGCTCAAAGTATCAGCGAGACCTCCTCGGCGGAGAATAAAATCCTGCACCGCGGAGCATAAAATCCGATAACGCCACATAGTCAGTCACCTTGTGCCCCTGATGCTTAGCGCCCGCCTGACAATAACATATAAAGCCTGTGGAATCTTTTGTCAATATAGTATCCAACTGCGATGGATAGTATTGCTACTACGACGGGTGTCATGATATATGCCGCCCAACATGTGAGAACGGTATGATTGTGAAAAATGATATATCGTTGTAGTATGTGAAGTGGTAAATAATGACTGGCATACAAAAAGAATGAATACTTGTATATCCTATGTGACTTGAATCTGATGATTCTGTTACACACATCATACATCCCTATATAGAAGAAAACAGCAGTCCATGCCCTAAGGTTCGTTGTCAGCATATTGTCGAAAGTGTAATTCAAATAAAAACACAAGGGATATAGAGCCAATGAGGACACCGTTAGGAGTAATCGTTGTGGCCTATACATGTAATTTTTGAAATGTATTCCCAAGAAGGCCCCTAATGCGTATATTGACATCCACAGAAGTGGACTGGTGAAAGGATGATGGAAAGTAATTCCAATGACAAACAACGTACCTATAGCAATGACTCCTGTACTTTTGTTACGGACTAAATAATAGAAGAACGGAGCTGCGAAGGCATAAACGATGATAACTCCGACATACCATAGAATTGTATATTCACATGTCAGGATATTTCCAACAACCTTCAACGGCTCGCCATACCTGTAATTGTCGCTGACATATAGTTTACCTGTTAGCTCTATCACGATAAACCACAAGATACATCCTAAGACATTCCATATTATATAGGGGATTACGAGAGACTTTATCCTCGTTGTAATCTTTTCTCTGTATTTTTCTTGATTATAGTTAAGAAAGAATAGGTATCCTGTGATAAGGAAGAACGCCCCAACGGTATCACTCCCCATCTCATTGATTACAGACAATTGACGAAAATAGTCAGGAATACTTTCCCATCTTGGTAGCTTTGAATGGGACCAAACGATGCCAAGCATCATAAAGAATGACAGATTTTGAATCTTCTCAGATTTCATAACAGTCCATTGCAACCTGACTGGTACCCAAAGGTCAGATGGTTCTTACTTGAATTAGCGACACACGAAAAAACGGGGTATCCTCATTCGTTTGCTCTGACATTTAGGCCGTAGGAAGCCTTCCCAATAGAACAAACAGAACCGAATACCCACGTTGGTTAGCATATATATATCCATAAGTGTGCGTGAGGGTGTAATTCACCCTCTCGGCACACTTTGGGAGTATACACTACCCCGTAGCATTCATCTCTGCAACTGCTTTTGAATGGGATTTGAGTTTCCTACGTTCAAATGTCCAAAAACAAAGCATCAATGACGCTTTCCATAATGTCGTGTCCCCCCAGCCTGTCCGGAAACGTGGGTTTGGACACTGCAAAATTACTAATAATTTTTGTAAACAGAAAGTTTTTTGTTATGAATTTCTTTGTAGCGTCAAAGAAAGTTTCTGCTATCTTCTTGCTTCTGACTCGAAAACAATATACTCCTGCCAAAAAAGACACAAGGGACAGTACCTGTTTCACATTAATAACAAGAGTGCTTCTGCATGCTGTCCCTTTTCGTAGAGAGGCATGGCACGATAGTATATAGCCTGGCAAAGCATGGGAAGGTTAGCAGCCTGCTCATAATAGCGGACGGTATTGGCAAGTAAAGAGTCAGCAGGTACGGGCAACCCTAAAGATACTGCATCATCACATCCCACACAGCCACGATGTGACAGATAGAACCCGCTAATACGAAGAAGTGGAACACGGAGTGCATGTAGCGCTTGCGATGAAAGGAGTAGAAGACGGCTCCCGTGATGTAGAACACACCCTCGGCAATAATCCATGCGAAGGCTGCCGTGGACAAGGAGTCTAAAAGTGGGCGGAATGCCACCAGTGCCGACAGTCCCATGCCGATGAAACAGAATGTCTCCAGGTTGGAGTGTTCCTTCAGCCGGACAAAGCTCACGATGGTGCCCGCTATGGCGCAGAGCCATACGAAGGTGAACAGTCCCCAGCCCCAATAGCCCTGCTGGCGCAGCGCTATCAGCGTCAGCGGCGAGTAGGAGCCAGCAATATGCCAGTAGATGGCGGCATGGTCCCACTGGCGCAGTCGCTCCTTCCACTTCGACCGCCTCGGCAACGCATGGTACACCGTTGAAGCCACATACGACCCTAACATGCCGAAGAGATAGAGGCACACGCCCAGACGTATCCACGGGTTCTCCCCCTGAAAGGCCATGACGATGAATATCACCCCGAAGGTCACACCCAGCATAATGCCGCCGGCATGCGACCACGAGTTCCATAATTCCTCCTTATGGGTGTACCTGATAGCCATAGCGGCTGCAAAAGTACGATAAATAATTGATAATTGATAATTGATAATTGATAATTTAAATTATTTTTCGTACCTTTGCGCCGGATTTAATAAAAGAGCAACTCATCATGGCATCAACAATCAACGAAATACAAGACGAGATTATCGACGAGTTCGGCGGCTTCGACGACTGGATGGACAAGTACCAGCTACTCATCGACCTGGGTAACGAACAGGAACCGTTGGACGAAAAGTACAAGACGGAGAGCAACCTGATAGACGGCTGTCAGAGCCGCGTCTGGCTGCAGGCCGACTATGCCGACGGCCTCATCCACTTCTCTGCCGAGAGCGACGCCCTCATTGTGAAGGGCATCGTGGCCCTGCTCATCCGCGTACTCTCCGGTCACACACCGCAGGAGATTCTGGATGCCGACCTGTATTTTATTGATGAAATAGGCCTGAAGGAGCACCTCTCCCCCACCCGCAGCAACGGTCTGCTGGCTATGGTGAAGCAGATGCGCATGTACGCCCTGGCTTTCTCGGCCAAATAGCCGCTCCCTCCCCCCGCAAGGTCGTGGAGTAAAAATTGATGGCGACAAAAAGTACTACTCTATGATGCGGTAATTGCCACTGAGGTGCATGAAAGCGAAGAGACGCAGCAGCCCGTCATAATAAGCATCGAAATAGCCGTCGTCAAAAGGTTCGTGGCGTGCCTTCCACAGGGCATCGACGAACTCCTTCTTCTTGTTGTGCTGGCAGAGGATGGATGCAGCAGCCAGCGTACTGACGAGACCAATGCTGTGGCGCAGTTTGCGGAAACCGCCTGCCTGAAGGATTTCATCGCCCTCGGGCAACGTGCCGTCGACACGATACTGGTCGACATACGTGTCGATGCCCTGACTGTAGAAGAAATCCTGTATCTTCTCACCATACTGACGCTGCCACAGACTGTCTTTACCGCTCCACTCATAGTCGAGGGTGATGTTCATGGGCACGCGCCAGGAGTCGTAACGGAAGTTAGAGCTACCATTGCGGCGGGGAGCAGCCTGCGGACGCGGCGGCCTGCCGGGGAATCGCGGCATCTGCATTTCTGTTCCGTCGTAGTTGCACATATCCGGATTGAGCCCCGTCTTCTCGTTGATGGCCTTATGAAGGAACGCACGGCTCTTCTCAGCACAGTCGAGCCAATAGTCCGAACGGCCGTCGTCAGCATACTTGGCCCACACCTCATAGAAAGCAGGGATATGGTAGCTGGGATCCGTGAAACGCTGCCCGAAACCGTCGGGGGTGAACGTTATGAGGCGAGTTTCGGGGTCGATGAGATACATCTTCTGGGGACCCTGCTGCTGGGGACCGAAACCGGGGAATCCACCGGCACGCTGGGGAGCTGGCGTGTACTCCTTGGGCTGGATGCAATTCAGGATATGCTGCGCCTCGGCCTTGTAGTTGATGCCCGTCTCGTTGCCCCAACGGTTGGAAGCAAACAGCAGGGCGGTGATGAAATACAGCTCCCCGTCGCTGGCGGCACCCTCGGCATTGTGCGTGCCATCGGTCTTGCAACTCCAGGCGAAGTAGCCTTCGCGCACCCCCTCCTGATGCTGCATGTATTTCTTGCTCCAGCGCCACAGACGGTCGAAGATGTCCTTCTCGCCCATCTGCACCGCAATCATCATGCCGTACGACATGCCCTCGGTACGGGCGTCGTGGTTCTTGACGTCAGAGACGTAACCCAGCGTGTCGCCTACCTCAAAGTAGACCTTGTTGGGACCACGGAACACGTCGTTGAACACTTCCTTCACTTTGGCATCCACCTCAGCAGGCTGATAACCCATTTCCACAAACACATTACGATAAGTACCTGCCTGAGCAGGGATGCTTGCTGAAACGCCAGCAAACAACATCAACAGTAAAAACTTTATCTTTTCCATTTCTTTTCTTTTGACGCAGACCACAGCAAAAGGTTTAATACATAGATGAGTAAATAGCTAAAAGCAAAAACGAGAGAATCACTTCTCCCGTTTTTGCTTTTCAATCCTTTACCTTTAACTTAAATTCGTCTGTTTCGAAGAGTCACTGCCAGTATGCGCATGTAGGCATTGAATTGCTTGGCGTTGAGTACGTTCTTCATCTGGCGGGCATCCTTTCTGACAGCCTCGTGAATCATGTGTCTCTGCTTGGGTCCTCTCACTGAGGCCAACGACTGCATCTCGCTGCTGAAGTTGTCTTGAATCTCTTCTACGGCATCCATCTGCCACTCATCCAAGTCGAGCACCTCCGAAAGGCGGTAAATGTCACAACTCATGTCGAAACGCTTGTCAACATTCTTAGCTTTTGTTCCAGCAAAGCTGAACGCAAATGCCATTGCGGCAACCACTGTCAATACAATCTTTTTCATCTTTAATTCCCTTTCTTAATTTTGTTTGTTATCCTGTTAGTTGAATTATCTGTCTTCTGTTCTTATGACGCAGACAGTAAGCAATGGTTTAAGACAAAAACAAAATTAACAGTTTTTTATCATCGTGGTCGCGAGGCGCTGACGGCTTCAAAAGGGCTCCACATGCACGGCAACGTGGGTGTCCTGACCATAACGCTGTCTGAGCAGGGCCTCCACCTCCGAGGCTTTGTCATGAGCCTCACGAAGGGTGATGTCGCCAGCCATGCGGATGTGCAACTCGATGGCGTAATGGTTGCCGATACGACGGGTCCGCAAATTGTGCGGCTCTACTATATCAGGAAGTGAAGCCACCAGTTGCAACATCTCTTCCTCAACGGCTTCGGGCAGGGAATGCTCCAGAAGGTCGCCAAAGGCATTGCGCAACAGGTTGACGGCAACCTTCCCTATCAAGACGCCCACGACACAGGAGGCAAGAGGGTCGAGCACCGTCCAGCGCTGTCCTAAGAAGATGGCACCGCCAATGCCTACGGCTGTTCCCAGCGACGAGAGGGCATCGCTGCGGTGGTGCCACGCATTGGCCTCGACAGCCTTCGAATTCAACTCACGGGCTTTGACCATCGAGTAGCGATAGATGGCCTCCTTCAGCAGAATGGACAGCAGCGCCGCCCACAGCGCCAGCATGCCAGGCGCTTCCAGACTCTCACCCTCCAGCCACTGCTTTACCCTGGTTGCACCACTAAACAAGATGCCCGCGGCAACTACTATCAGCACCATACCGATGAACGTCATCGCCAGCGTCTCATACTTGCCGTGACCATAGTCATGAGATTTGTCGCGTGGCTTGTCGCTGATATGGATAAACACCAGTACGACGGCATCCGTCACGAAATCGCTGAGTGAGTGGATGGCATCGGCTATCATGGCGGCACTATGTCCCAAGATGCCAGCTACAAACTTGAAGAGCAACAAGGCTACATTCACCACGCTGCCCACCAGTGTCACCTTATATATCTCCTTACTTCTTTCTTGCATTTTTTGACTATTCAGAATATCAAGTATGAGGTCGCCCTGCAAAGGTACGAATAAGCAAGCAAAACACAAAATGAAAAGTTGGTTTTCTTTCTGACTATCGTGCAGGAGTGCCTACTTCGGGGGGGAAGAATCACAATTACTATGTTTTTTTTGTGTAAAGGGGCTCTTTTTATTCCACATGATGACGCTTCTCTCGAAATAAAACTGTATCTTTGCAACGTCTACGGCGAGGCGAGTGCCAATAGACGGCAGCAATGCTCAGAAGTGACGGACAAGAAAGTAAAAAAAATGAAGATAATGGAAAAAACGATGATGAGAAAAGTGGTATTGATAATCTGTATGCTCAGTGGTTCAGTGACCATGAGTGCCCAGATTCAGACAAATGCGGGTGTGCAGTACCTGCAGTGCATGCAAAAAGACGTATCGACGGACTTCTACGACCTGTCGAACACCTATTTCCTTGCCGACTCGCTGACGTCGTTTAATGTAGCGAAAGGCGAGGGACTCGTCAACTGGAAACGCTATCGTATGTCACCACGTCAGGCCTTCAACCTCAACGGCTACTGGCCCGTCAGGATGCAGATGCTGGACTTTCCAGATGCTGCCTACGACAACGACCCGAACCTGCGTATTTCCATCGAGTTCATATCGGAGAAGGCTGCCCGTATCCGCATGCTGACAACACCTATTGTGCCGAAAGACAACGGTGCAGACGACCCGATGTTCGACGAGGCCTTCAAGGCACGGTATTACTCAAACACCTTAGGCGATAAGGCAAAGATGCCGTCCTGGTCCTCAACAGACAACGGCAAGTCAATTCTCTACAATACGAAAAACGGCAGTATCGAGATTCAGCGCTACCCATTCCGCATCGTACTGAGGGATGCGAATGGCAAGATCCTTACTCAGACTCGCCACATCATAGACAACGACTCCACGCAAGTGAAACTGTTGCCCTTTTCATTCATCAAGCGTGGCAGCGACAACTCAAGGAGTGTGAATCCTGTGTTCCTGCTCTCGCCAGGCGAACGCATCTATGGCTGCGGAGAATCATTCACTTCTCTGAATAAGGCGGGACAAAAAGTACACCTCAGCGTCACCGACCCCCAGGGACCTGAGACCGACGGTATGTACAAACCCGTACCTTTTTACTTCTCCAATCGTGGCTATGGCATCTTCATGCACACCTCGGCTCCTGTCACTGCCGACTTCGGAGCTTCGTACATCGGTGCCCAGCGGCTCTTTATGGCTGACGAACAGATAGACCTCTTCGTGTTCTTCGGTGAACCCAAGGAAATCCTTGACGAATACACCAACGTCACAGGTAAGTCACCTATGCCTCCACTCTGGAGCTTCGGCACATGGATGAGCCGCATCACTTATTTCTCACAAGAGGAAGGTCTTGAGATTGCCCGCCAACTGCGTGCCCACAAGATTCCCTCTGACGTCATTCACTTCGACACGGGCTGGTTTGGCGTTGACTGGCAGTGCGACTACGAGTTTGCCAAAGACCGCTTCAAAGATCCTGTAGGCATGTTAAAGCAGTTGGCCAAAGACGGGTTCCATACCTGTCTGTGGCAGTTGCCTTATTTCACGCCCAAGAACCGTTTCTTCTCCGAAATCGTGGAAAAAGGACTGCATGTGAAAAACGCCGCAGGCGGCATGCCTGTCGAAGATGCCATCCTCGATTTCTCCAATCCAGAGGCGGTGAACTGGTATCAGTCGAAGATTACAAACCTGTTAAAACAAGGTGTGTCGACTATCAAGTGTGACTTTGGTGAGGCTGCTCCTTACAACGGCATCTATCACAGCGGCCTTGGTGGTCTTTACGAACATAATCTCTATCCCCTGCGCTACAACAAGGCACTCTGGGAGGCTGTCAACCGCCAGTATGTCGGCGAGGGCATTATCTGGGCACGTTCGGCATGGGCAGGCTCGCAGCGCTACGCCCTGCACTGGGGCGGCGATGCGGCTACTAATAATATTGGAATGTTAGGCGACCTGCGCGGCGGTCTATCATTCGGACTCAGCGGCTTCTCATTCTGGAGTCACGACATGGGTGGCTTTGTAACGGCTTCGCCAGAGGATATCTATCGCCGTTGGCTGCCCTTCGGGTTCTTGTCCAGTCATACGCGTGCTCATGGTGCGCCGCCTACAGAACCTTGGCTGATCAGCGAAAGCTTCACAGAGGCTTTCCGTGAATGTGCAGAGATGAAGTATAAGCTCATGCCATACGTCTATGCTCAGGCGAAGGACTGCTCTAATCGCGGCCTGCCCATGGTACGTGCCCTGTTCGTGGAGTTCCCACAGGACAAGGGTGCCTGGCTCGTGGAAGATGAATATATGTTTGGCTCTCAGATACTCGTGGCTCCGCTCTTGGAGAGTGGCAATAGTCGCGATGTCTATCTGCCCAAAGGCAAGTGGATTGACTATCAGAGCGGTGAGGTCTATGAGGGTGGCTTCCAGACTATCACAGCAGGGAAAATTCCTGCCGTCATTCTGGTGCGCGACGGCTCTCTGATTCCTCATGCTCCACTTGCACAACGCACAGATCAGATTGACTGGAACAAAATAGCGCTGAAGGAATACAAAGCCGATGCTCAGAAATGTATGGGCCTGCTCTTTAAGCCAGGAGACAAAACCATCAGAATAATCGAGCAATAATATTGCTACGCTACTCCAGGAAGAATAGACTGACGCCGATGACAGAAATGACGGCGCCAAAAACAGCACGCCAGGTAATTGTCTCGTGGAAAAGCCAATACGAGGGCAGAAGGATGATAATGGGCGTCATGGCCATCAGCGTAGAGGCAATTCCTGCCGCCGTGTATTGTACCGCCATCAACGAGAAGCCAACACCCACAAAGGGACCGAAAATAGTCGTTGCCGTAGCAACCGTCAGACCCTTCCTGTCGTGCAGCGCCTCGCGTAAAGGCGCCATTCCATCGCGGAAATAGAGCAAAACCAAGAAGCCGATGATGCCCGCTATACAACGATAGAAGTTGGCACTGAACGGCACCAGCCATTCGGGCATTCCGTTCTGAACCGTCATCGAAACATCATAATGATTCATGCCGATTTTGCTCAAGACCAGTCCGACACCCTGACAAACGGCTGCGCCAATAGCAAAAAGCACCCCGTTCAGCGGCAGTTTCAGCGACACCTTATGGTGCTCGCCACGTCCAAGTACGGAGATGCCGATGCCAAAGAGCGTCACCAGCATGGCCACGATGCTCATCGCCTTCATCTGCTGTCCCAGCGTCACCCAAGCCATCAGGGCTGCTGCCAACGGGGCCAACGTCATAAAGAGCTGTCCGTATCGCGAACCTATTATTATATAGCATTGGAAAAGGCAGAAATCGCCTATGACATAACCCACGAGGCCAGACAGCAGCATCCATCCCATAGCCTCTGGCGAAGCCCCCGCTGGCAATGGAGAACCCGTCACCACACAAAAAAGCACCAGCGAGAACACCAATGCCAGCGCCATGCGCAATACGTTCAACGTCAAGTTACCCAATCGTTTGGAGCCAAACTCGCTCAACAGGGCCGTCGCTGTCCACGAGAATGCCACACCTATCGAAATCAATTCACCAATATATGCCATCGTATGTTTAGTTTCGGATGCAAAGGTACAAATTAAAAACAAAACACCCACCATATCTTCAGAAAAGTTCGTACCTTTGCAGCCAGAATGATGAAAGCTTGCTCGCTATCCACTGAGGTCTTGACTATTAGCGAGTCAGTGCCTGTCCCCATGACCCCACCACATGACCCACATGACCCAATTGTCATTGCCTTTCAATAACGCTATCCAAAACCTCAAGTATAGCAAATGGATCAGCTTTCATGCTCTTCTTATCAAGTTCCTTAATATACTTTTCCATCTCTGGATAACTACCGAACTCTTCTAACATTGTTTTTCGACGCCTTTCAGAGAGTTTTTTCTCGATATTAAAATATGCTTTTGCATAAGACATATCTTTTGTCTTATACAAACATTTATAGCCAAACATACGATGATTGATAATATAGCCTGTAACATTTTTCCCCTGATAAGCAATCTTGAGCATCACAGGATGGTCCGACGTTATTGGTTCCTGATTGCCATAAGAGAAAATGGCGCTTTGCGGTTCCCATTTCATAATATACTGCGGAGCTGAATCCTTCCACGTTATCATGCTGTCGATGTTATTATTGCTATATTTACGGTCCTTACCGAATAGTTTTTCAAGACTGTTAATCTTCATAACAGAGTCGCTAGAACAAGGTTCATGGAAGGTTCGCGAAACCATATACCCACCTACAACAAAATAATTATGTAGATAACCCTCAACAACAGAATCATTCTTCAGATATAATTTGGCATGCATCCAGTATTTGACATTTTTCTCTTCTTTGGCAAATAAACTCATTGAGGAAAGTATCGTAAGTAATAAAATGAATAAGAAATGCTTTTTCACAATTATAATTATTAATAGTTACTATAAAAGGCGGAACTATTCGATGCTTATCTGCATTCTGGTTACCGCCAAGTGACCTGCACAAAATAAGCATGAACAGTCCACGCCTATCAAGCGTGAACCTTCATCTGCTTGTTCTTTTGTGCGAATGATCTGGCGGTTTTCGAATGCAAAGAACAAGAGCTAAAAGCTCAATATCTTATGAATAAGTACGAACAGAAACGCTGATCTGTAAGTTTATAATATGTATCCTGCCATCGTCGGAGCGATGGAGATGAAGAGGGTTAAGCGTTCATATAGTCCAATGGGTTGCGTTTCATCACGAGCGGATAGCGCTCAGGATGCTGGAGGCTTTCAATTTCGAGATCAACATCGAGGTCTGGCCATTCGATGGCTCTATTGCCAGACATTTGGACATTTAAGACACTGCGTACTGGCGCATCTTGCATCCAGGGTATGCGATTATACGAAACGAAATAATCGTTGCCAAGAACTGAGAGCATAATGCCTTGGGCATTAATCATTAATACGCTTACCGACGTGCTGCTTGTATTGTTCTTTAAATCTGTCTGCATTTTTCTCGATGATTTTCTTGATTTTACTGAGCCTCTCTTCTGCGATGCCGTCATTCCAAGCTAACTCGATTTGTGGTTCAAGCCAATATTTGGCTTCACTATTACCATGTAAGACATGAATGTGCATCCTGTCCTCCTCATTTGAATAGACTTTAAAAAAGTGTATTCGCTTTCTCGCTTAAATACTGGACTTATTGCAAAAAAATTATAAGGTAGCGAGGCACTACAGCCTCACTACCTTATTAATTTATTAGTCAGCCAACTTAGCCTTAATCATCTCGCGGTTGAGGCGGGCGATGTTGGCGATGGTCTCGTTCTTCGGGCAGACAGCCTCGCAGGCGCGAGTGTTGGTGCAGTTGCCGAAGCCAAGCTCATCCATCTTGGCAATCATGTTCTTCACACGACGGGCAGCCTCTACACGTCCCTGTGGAAGCAAGGCGAGCTGGCTGACCTTCGACGAAACGAAGAGCATAGCCGAACCGTTCTTACAAGCTGCTACACAAGCACCACAACCGATGCAGGAGGCACAGTCCATAGCCTCGTCAGCATCCTCCTTAGGAATGAGGATAGCATTGGCATCCTGTGCCTGACCAGTACGGATAGTGGTATAGCCGCCAGCCTGGATAATCTTATCGAAGGCACCGCGGTCGACCATACAGTCCTTGATAACGGGGAAGGCAGCTGAGCGCCAAGGCTCGACGGTGATGACATCACCATCGTTGAAGCGGCGCATGTAGAGCTGACAGGTTGTTGCACCACGTTCTGTCAGACCGTGAGGCGTACCGTTGATGTAGAGTGAGCACATACCGCAGATACCCTCGCGGCAGTCATGATCGAACACGAAGGGCTCCTTGCCTTCGTTGATGAGCTCCTCGTTCAGGATGTCGAGCATCTCGAGGAACGAGGTATCATCGGGAATGTCATGCATTTCGTGGGTGTCGAAATGTCCCTGGTCCTTGGGGCCGTTCTGGCGCCAGAACTTTATAGTAAATGAAATATTCTTTGCCATAATTCTTAAGTTATCTTTGATGACTTAATGGCTTCGCCTCAGCAATGCTCAAGCAAGCTTGGCATTGCATTCGGCTTGCACATTAGTTCTTATAGTTACGTGTCTGTACCTTGATTGCCTCGTACTCCAGCGGCTCCTTGATGAGCTCGGGCTCGTTGCCCTTGCCTTTGTACTCCCAGCAGCCTACGTAGAAGTAGTTCTCGTCGTCGCGCTTAGCCTCGCCTTCCTCGGTCTGGTACTCCTCGCGGAAGTGACCACCGCAAGACTCATTACGAGAGAGGGCGTCGAAGGCTACGAGCTGACCCATGGTGAAGAAGTCGCGGAGGTGGATAGCCTTGTCAAGCTCTACGTTCAGACCCTCCTTCGTGCCAGGCACGAACAGGTTGGTATCGAACTCCTTCTCCAGCTCATGCATCTTCTTCAGACCCGTCTTCAGGCCCTCAGCGGTGCGGCCCATGCCGACATACTCCCACATGATGTGACCCAGCTCCTTGTGGATAGAGTCAACAGAGCGCTTACCCTTGATGTTCAGCAGGCGATCGAGTTCTGCATCCACCTTCTTCTCAGCCTCAGCGAACTCAGGACGGTCTGTGCTGACCTTCGGCCACACAGCCTGGTCGGCCAGATAGTTCTGGATGGTGTAAGGCAGCACGAAGTAACCGTCGGCCAGACCCTGCATCAGTGCCGAAGCACCCAGACGGTTAGCACCGTGGTCAGAGAAGTTGCACTCACCAATAGCGAACAAACCTGGGATAGTGGTCTGCAGCTCGTAGTCAACCCAGATACCACCCATGGTGTAGTGGATGGCGGGATAGATCATCATGGGCTTATAGTACTTCACACCGTTAATCTCGTTAGCAACATCGCCAGGGAATACATCCGTGATCTCCTCGTACATCTCAAACAGGTTACCATAACGCTGCATGATGACATCGAGGCCCAGGCGGTTGATAGACTCCGAGAAGTCGAGGAACACGGCGAGACCCGTATTGTTGACACCATAGCCCTTGTCGCAACGCTCCTTGGCGGCACGGCTGGCAACGTCACGAGGTACGAGGTTGCCAAATGCCGGATAGCGGCGCTCCAGATAGTAGTCACGATCCTCCTCAGGAATATCCCAGCCCTGCTTCGTTCCAGCCTGCAGAGCCTTGGCATCCTCCAGCTTCTTGGGCACCCAGATACGGCCATCGTTACGCAGCGACTCAGACATCAGCGTCAGCTTAGACTGCTTGTCGCCATGAACGGGGATACAGGTGGGGTGAATCTGCACGTAAGAGGGATTAGCGAAGTAAGCACCCTTGCGATAGCACTGAACGGCAGCCGTGCAGTTGCAACCCATAGCATTGGTAGAGAGGAAGTAGGTATTTCCGTATCCACCAGTGGCAATGACCACAGCGTTTGCCGAGAAGCGCTCCAGCTTACCGGTTACGAGGTTCTTGGCGATGATACCACGAGCGCGACCATCAACGATGACCACATCCTCCATCTCGTAACGGGTATAGAGCTTCACCTTGCCAGCATTTACCTGACAGCTCAGAGAGCTATAGGCACCCAGCAACAGCTGCTGACCGGTCTGACCCTTAGCATAGAAAGTACGGCTTACCTGAGCACCACCGAACGAACGGTTGGCCAGCATGCCACCATACTCACGAGCAAAGGGAACACCCTGGGCCACGCACTGGTCGATAATGTTGTTCGAGACCTCAGCCAAACGATAGACGTTGGCCTCGCGAGCACGATAGTCACCACCCTTCACGGTATCGTAGAACAGACGGTAGACAGAGTCACCATCGTTCTGATAGTTCTTGGCGGCATTGATACCACCCTGAGCGGCGATAGAGTGAGCACGGCGGGGAGAGTCCTGAATGCACAGGTTGATGACGTTGAAGCCCATCTCACCGAGTGAAGCGGCAGCAGAAGCACCAGCCAAGCCAGTACCAACCACTATCACGTCGAGCTTCAGCTTGTTCTTGGGGTTAACCAAGCGCTGATGAGCCTTATATTCCTTCCATTTCTCAGGTACTGGACCTGCGGGAATCTTTGAATCTAATACTTTTGCCATAATCTTTTTCTGAATTATAAAATTAAAAGATTAAAAAATAAAAACTACTGACAGCAAGCGGCAGCAGCCTCTTTGCAGCAGTCAGCAGCAGCACCATCACAGCAAAGAGAAGGAGCGCAGCCGAACCAGAAAGCCAGTACCACTACGAGGAAGCCTAACATCAGCAGGGTGACATAGATGCCGCCAATCATCTTCCAACGGCAGAGCCATGTCTTACCACTCCATCCGAGGGTCTGCATGGCACTCCAGAAGCCGTGAGTCAGGTGAAGCCAGATGGCCACGAGCCAGATGATGTAGAGCACACTGAACACAGGATTCGAGAACGTCTCCTTGATCCATCCGAAGCCATCGGAAGGACTCAGCGTAGTCTCCATGCCCAAGAGTTCGGCAAACATCATGTTGTACCAGAAGTTGAACAAGTGGAGCAGAAGACCCAGGCAGATGATGATACCCAGGACGAGCATGTTCTTAGACGCCCACTCCACCTTGCCAGCATTCACCGTCGTAGCCACGTCGTAGCGGTTGTCGCCACGGGCAGTACGGTTCTGTGCAGTCAGGATGAATGCATAGACGATGTGAATCACAGCCAGAGCAGCCAGACCCAGTGTAGCCACAACGGCATACCAGTTGGCACCCAGCAATTCGCAAATCATGTTGTAAGCCTCGCCGGAGAAGAGCGCTACGATGTTCATGCAACAGTGGAATGTCAAGAACAGAATCAACGCTAAACCGGTTACGGACATTACAACCTTTCGACCGATTGATGAATTAAATAACCACATAATTGAATTAAATTATTAATAATTTGAACTTAAAATACTTGATAATAGGTATTGCACAAAACGTTTTAGGGGACAAAAGTAATAAAAAAAGGTGAATTGCGCAAACGTTTTCGTTCTTTTTTAGTAAATTTGCGCCCAAAAACTGAAAAGTAATGAGTGAAAAGAATCAGTTTGTCCGTCAAGTAGCCGAACAGAAGTATGAATTCGGCTTCACGACGGATGTCCATACAGAAATCATCGAGAAGGGACTGAACGAGGATATCGTGCGTCTTATTTCCCAGAAGAAAGGCGAGCCGCAATGGATGCTTGACTTCCGTCTGCAGGCCTTCCGCTACTGGGAGCAGCAGACCGAGCCAACGTGGGGCCACGTCCATGTGCCGCCCATCGACTACCAGGGCATCTCCTACTACGCCGACCCCATGGCACAAAAGCCCAAAGGCGACGGCAAGATAGACCCGGAATTGGAAAAGACCTTCGACAAGCTGGGCATCCCCTTGGAGGAGCGCCTGGCCTTGAGTGGCAACACCGCTGTCGATGCCATCATGGACTCTGTCAGCGTCAAGACCACTTTTAAGGAAAAGCTGGCCGAGAAGGGCGTCATCTTCTGTTCCATCGGCGATGCCATCAAGGAGCATGGCGATCTGGTGCGGCAGTACTTAGGCACCGTCGTGCCTTACCGCGACAACTACTTTGCCGCCCTCAACTCTGCCGTCTTCTCCGACGGGTCGTTCGTCTATATCCCCAAGGGTGTGCGCTGTCCCATGGAACTCAGTTCCTACTTCCGCATCAACGCCCGAAATACAGGACAGTTCGAACGTACCCTCATCATTGCCGACGACGATGCCTACGTCTCCTATCTGGAGGGCTGTACTGCCCCCATGCGTGACGAGAACCAGCTGCATGCTGCCATCGTGGAGATAGTCGTCATGAACCGTGCCGAGGTGAAGTATTCTACCGTCCAGAACTGGTATCCCGGCGACGAGAACGGCAAGGGCGGTGTGCTCAACCTGGTCACCAAGCGCGGCGACCTGCGCGGCGTGGACTCCAAACTGTCGTGGACACAGGTGGAGACGGGGTCTGCCATCACGTGGAAATATCCTTCCTGCGTGCTGCGCGGTGACCGTTCACAGGCAGAATTCTACTCGGTGGCCGTCACCAACAACTACCAGGAGGCCGATACGGGTACGAAGATGATTCATATCGGTAAGGACACCACGTCGACCATCATCTCGAAAGGTATCTCCGCCGGACACTCCCAGAACAGCTACCGAGGCCTGGTACGCGCCACCAGCAATGCCGACAATGCCCGCAACTATTCGTCGTGCGACTCCCTGTTGTTGGGTTCCGACTGTGGTGCCCACACGTTCCCCTATATGGATGTCCATAACGACACGGCCATCTTTGAGCACGAGGCGACGACGAGCAAGATTTCCGAAGACCAGCTATTCTACTGCACCCAGCGTGGCATCCCCATGGAACAGGCCGTCGGGCTGATTGTCAACGGCTATGCCAAGGAAGTGCTGCAGAAGCTGCCGATGGAGTTTGCCGTCGAGGCCCAGAAGCTGCTGTCGGTCTCGCTGGAAGGCACGGTCGGGTAGTGAAAGATTAAAGATGAAAGATGAAAAATTAATTATCCATTTTCAATTATCAATTAGCGATTAGCGAATGCGCCTGACGTATGCCGATGTCATTCTGCCCGTGCCCCTCTATGGCACTTTTACCTACAGCATACCTGCCGGTGTGGCTGTAACGGTCGGCATGCGCGTGTTGGTACCCTTTGGTCGCAACAAGACCTATATCGGCATCGTCTCCAGACTACATAGTGAGGCTCCCACAGGCTACGAGGTCAAGGCCATCGTCAAGGTGGCTGATGCCTACCCTATCGTCACCGACCTGCAGCTCCGGCTGTGGTGGTGGATTGGCGACTACTACCTGTCGCCCATCGGCGAGGTGCTGAAAGCTGCACTGCCAGCAGGGCTGAAAGCCGAGGACGGCTACAAGCCGCGTACGGAGACCTATATCCGACTGACAGAACAATACCGCAATATGACCGCCTTGCACATTGCGCTAAACGTGCTTTCAAGGGCCAGGAAACAGCTGGAGGTGTTTACTGAATATCTGGCATTGTCACATTGGGACGAGGTGGAAAACGGTATCGAGCCGGTCGAGGTGACCCGCGAAGAACTGATGAATGTCAGCGGAGCCTCGGCAGAGACACTGAAGCTGTTGGAGAAGCGCCAGATGCTGGAGACCTACGAGGTGGAGGTAGGCCGCCTGAACCTTGGTGGCGACTATCGTCCCGACCTCATCAAACCCTTGAGCGCAGCCCAGCAGGATGCCTATAACGGCATCTTGATGTCGATGATGAAGAAGCAGGTCACCCTGCTGCACGGCGTCACGGGTTCGGGAAAGACAGAAATATACATCCACCTCATCCAGCGCGCCCTGGAACACAAGGAGCAGGTGCTCTACCTATTGCCCGAGATAGCCCTGACGGTACAGATGATGCAGCGCCTGCAGCGCATCTTCGGCAACCGCTTAGGCATCTACCACTCCAAATATTCTGATGCCGAACGGGTGGAAATCTGGCAGAAGCAGTTGTCTGCCAACCCCTACGACGTCATCCTCGGCGCCCGCTCCGCCGTCTTCCTGCCTTTCCAGCGCTTAGGTCTGGTCATCGTCGACGAGGAGCATGAGAGCAGCTACAAGCAGCAAGACCCCGCTCCGCGCTATCATGCCCGCAATACAGCCATCATGCTGTCGCAACTGGCCAACAAAGCCAAAGTCCTTCTGGGCAGTGCGACGCCGTCATTGGAAAGCTATCACAACGCCATGACGGGGAAGTACGGGTTGGTGGAACTGAAAGAGCGCTATCAGGGCATCGAGATGCCTGAGATACAAGTGGTGGACACGGCAGACCTGACGCGCCGAAAGATGATGGCAGGGCCCTTCTCTCCTTTGTTATTGACACGTGTGCGCGAGGCCCTGGAGCGTGGCGAACAGGCCATCCTCTTCCAGAACCGCCGCGGCTTTGCACCCCAGATAGCCTGTAACCAATGCGGCTGGGTGCCCACCTGCGACCACTGCGACGTCAAGCTGACGCTGCATCGGCAACTGAACCAGTTGACTTGCCACTACTGCGGAGCCACCTACCATGTGCCCACGGAGTGTCCCTGCTGTGGTTCCACCGACCTGCGCACCCACGGCTATGGCACGGAGAAGATAGAGCAGCAGGTACGCGAGATGTTCCCCGAGGCCCGCATCGCCCGCATGGACTTGGACACCACCCGCACCCGCAATGCCTACGAGCGCATCATCACCGACTTTGGGGCAGGGCGTACCAATATCCTGATTGGCACACAGATGGTCTCGAAAGGCCTCGACTTCGACCACGTCTCGGTAGTCGGCATCGTCAATGCCGACTCCATGCTCAACATGCCCGACTTCCGCGCCTACGAGCATGCTTTTATGATGATGTCGCAGGTCAGTGGTCGGGCAGGTCGCAAAAACAAGCGCGGACAGGTCATCCTACAGACCAAGCAGAAGGACGTGCCCGTCATCAGCCAGGTGGTACATCACGACTATACCGCCTTCTACCGCTCCATCATCGCCGAGCGCCAGCAGTTCCGCTACCCGCCCTATACGCGCCTGACTGCCGTCTACCTGAAGCATCGTCAGGATGCTGTCGTAGAGGCGGCCGCCGCCGCCATGGGGAGCCTGCTGCGCCAGTGGTTTGGCAACCGTGTGCTGGGTCCCGACAAGCCGTCTGTAGCCAAGGTGAAACAGCAGAATATCCGCAAGCTGTTGCTGAAGCTGGAGTTAGGTATTGACATGAAGCGAGTCCGCGACTATCTGTTGCTGGCTCAGCGTCAGATACTCGCGGACAAGCGCTTCTCGACGTTGCAGATCTACTACGATGTAGACCCGCAGTAACCTCTATTTGCCGTATTTCTCAGCCACCTTTCTGAAGCTCTGCAGCTTTTCGCCATAGCAGAGGTCGCCGCAGTCGCCGAAACCGGGGACGATATACTTCTGCTCGTTCATGCCCTGGTCGATGGCTGCACACCAAATGGTGGCATTCTCTGGCAGGGCCTGCTTCACCACCTCGATGCCCTCGGGGGCGGCAATCACGCAGCAGAGGTGAATCTTCTTGGGCTTGCCAGTCTGTAGCAGTGACTCGATGGCAGCTGCCAGACTGCCGCCAGTAGCCAGCATGGGGTCGACGATGAGCAGCGTTTTATTCTTAACGCTTTGCGTAGCAATGTATTCGGTATGTATGCCTACCTCAGTATGCTCACGGTTGATATACATGCGGAAGGCTGACACAAAACCGTTGTCTGCCTTGTCGAACACGTTCAGGAAACCTTCGTGGAAAGGCAGTCCGGCGCGGAGCACGGTAGCCACCACCATGTCGTCCTTGGGCAGGGGGATGTCCAGCGTACCTAAGGGTGTGACAACGGTCTTGGGTTTGTAGTCCAGGGTTTTCGACAACTCGTAAGCCATCATTTCACCAATGCGCTTGATGTTATGACGGAACAAGAGACGGTTTTTCTGATAGTTCTTGTCGCGCAGCTCAGCCATATACTGGTTGATGATGCTGTTTCGTTCTGCAAAATTGATTACTTCCATGGCTTGATATTTTAAATTAATAACCTTTTTATATATAAAAACGGAGCAAGCTAAATCTTTATTGTTTCATGTCTAACCTTATCTTCAGTTGGTGCTTCTTGGTCTTGTCGATGGTGTACTTCTTCAGCACGCCAGGACCGCACGAGCTGTTGCCGATTCCCATGACGGCACAGTCGATGCTGAGGTAGGTCTTACCCTGGTCCTCCAGTTCGTAGTCGTGGGTCTTCGAGGCGATGTACTGGGCAGCGTACGGCAGGGCGCTGAAGGAGAAGGGTTCATCGACGGCTTCTATGCGCAGCTTCTTTCCTTTCTTCGTCTTCAGTTCTACCATTGTGCAGTCCTCGTGGTTGCCACTGTCCTGCGGACGTGGATAATGAACATATTGTTCAGAAACCGTCGACTTCCACAAACCAATAGGGCATGACTCTTTGCGGTCAGGATAATTATCCCAAGGGCCGCGGCCGTACCACGTCAACTGCTCATACTCTCGTGGCAGTTCAATAAGAATGCCAAGGCGTGGCAGTGGGGGCAACGAGTCGGGAATCTCAAACGTAAAGACAAATTCATTGCCGTCTTGTTCTGTAATTACAGGCATGTGTAATGTGTCGAGTCCGCAACGTTTCCAGTCCTTAGCCAGCCAGTTGCCGAAGCTCTTATCGTTATCTGTCGGAGCACGGAAGCATTGTGTCTTGATGGAGGAAACAAGTGCAATAAGTGCCGCCGATAGTGATTTCTTGTTTTTTGAGGGTTTAGGTTTGGCTGCAGAGGTTTCAGCAAATGCTTTCGGTCCATTTCCATAGACGGACTGTACCTCATAGTATTTTGGTGTCAAGGTGCGGTCGCTCATGACGATACCGTTCATGCAGAAAGCGTGCAGGTTAGGTTTGTCGCCGAAGTCACCACCGTAAAGCACTTTTTCTACCATCCTACCTCTTATTTCTTCTTTCACGATGATGCCCTGATCCACCCAGTCCCAGATGAATCCACCGAGCATACGGGGATGCGAGTTGATTTCGTCCCAATACTCCTTGAAATTACCGAGGGCGTTTCCCATACAGTGGGCATATTCGCTGGTTAACACGGGGCGTGGACCGCCGTCACTGCCTATCCACGTACAGCGGTCGCCCTCACGCCGGGCTATCTCCAGCAGGCGTTCCCATCGGGCATTCTCAGCACGCTCCCGGTCGCTGCCCTCGGGGATGCCAGGGTTCAGGTACTCCTGCATGACGCGAGGATAGAAACGGCTGATGACGTCTACCGTCGAGGGGTCGGGCGAGCCTTGTGCTCCTTCGTAGTGGACGGGACGGGTGGGGTCGAACTCATGCAGCCAGGCAGACATGGCGGCTTGGTTGGGACCATAGCCGCTCTCATTGCCAAGGCTCCAGAAGATGACGCAGGGGTGGTTCTTGTCGCGCTCAGCCATGCGGATGGCACGGTCCAGGAAGGCGTCGCCCCAGTCGGGCGTCGAGGCCAGCATGCCGCGCAGACCGTGCGTCTCGCAGTCGGCCTCATCCATGACGTACATGCCCATCGAGTCGCAGAGCTCATACCAGCGGGGACAGTTGGGGTAGTGGGCCAGTCGCACGGCATTGATGTTGGCCTCCTTCATTAGGCGCAGGTCTTGAAGCATGCGTTCCTCGCTCATCACGCGGGCGGTATAGGGGTCGTGCTCGTGGCGGTTGACGCCGCGTATCTTGATGGCGTTGCCGTTGACGAGCAGTTGCCCGTTCTTGATATTGATGGTGCGGAAACCAACCTTCTGCGTCACCTGTTCCACCACGGCACCCTCGGTGTTCTGCAGTTGTAGGCAGAGGGTATAGAGGTAGGGATGCTCCACACTCCACAACTTGGGATTAGCCACCTTCATCTCCATGCGGTTGAACTTACGATGACCTCGCTGGGGGAACCACTCGTTCATGCGGACGGCCTTGTGCTGGAGGTCGAGGACTTCGTCGGTAGCGATGGTGTCGCAAACAACTTCCGAGGCACCATCCAGGAGCGTGGCAACGAGGTGATAGCCGTCGCCCGTCTCACCCTGATAGACAGAGAACTGAGGATTCACCTGAAGCACGCCGTCCATCGAGGCACGCACCGCCACGTCGCGAAGACGTACATCGGGGGTGTGGTAGAGCAGCACGTCGCGGTGGATGCCACCAAAGCGCCAGAAGTCCTGGTCTTCGAGGTAGGAGCCGTCGCTGTACTTATACACCTCGACGGCTATCTGGTTCACACCCTTCTGAAGATAAGGCGTGACGTTGAACTCGGAGGGTTCCATAGAACCTTGTGAATAGCCTACCTGCTGACCGTTTATCCAGACATAGAAGGCAGACATGACGCCCTCGAAGCGCAGAAAGGTCTGACCTGCTTGCCAACCAGCGGGTAGGGTGAAGGTGCGACGGTATTGTCCCGTGGGGTTGCGCTCCACGTAAGTCGTCCACTCCTTTTTAGGCTCCTTCATCACATAGGGAGGGTCTATCTTGAAAGGATAGCCTGCCGAAATATAAATAGGTGTGCCGTAGCCGTTCACCTCCCAGTTGGCAGGTACGGTCAGCTTGTCCCATGCCGAGGCGTCATAATCCGTGCGATAGAAGTCGCGGATGCGCTCGTCGGGAGTCTTGGTCCATCGAAACTGCCACGTTCCGTTCAGACTCACCATACGGTCGCCCTTGTGCTCGGCATAGGGAATAAAGTAGGCACGTGCTGGTTCACGGTTGATTTGCAGCACGTGGTTATCCTCCCAGTCATGGTGCTCTCCAGCGAGCATGGAGGTGGCAGGCAATAAGAGTCCTATTAGGCTATAAAGAATTTGTTTCATTGTACTTCCAGTTCTTTAAATTCCACATCTTTCGTGTCGATACGCAGTCGGTAGGTTCCAGCATTAATCTGGGTGCCTGTCGTTGTTGACAGCATCTTAAACTTATTCGGTGTCGGCGGGAAGGTGACATCCGTATCCACCAATACCGTATTCTTGGAGTCGGTAACCGTTATGCGGGCTGTTACTGGCTGTCCGGTAGTGTTCTTGTAACGGAAACGAAGGGCATACTCCTGACCAAGACCAGGGGTGATGATGAAAGAGGTGGCATTGCTCTTGGCCTTTCCTACAACCTTTTCCGGCTCATAGACTGAGGCAGGGCGTGCCTCAGTATCCTTAGGCAATTCCTCCTTCGGTAGTTTGGCAATCGTATCGGTATCGAGGGCTTTCCAATTTACGGCAAGAGAGGATAACTGCTGGGCAGAGAGGGTTACACTCTCCCGCTGGCTGGCTATGGCAATACCGCAGATGACAGCCTGACCAGCCTTTACTTCTGGGAAGGAGATACGCAGGCGTCCTTCAACAGCCTTGGCATAGACCACACGCTTCATGGCACCACAGTAGCCAGCTTCAGCCCATGGGTCAAGGTCGTCAACTACCGTCTTTCCGTTGACGGCTACATCGAAGATGCGCAATCCCTCATAGTCGGCTGTCTCAGAGGCTTCTCGACCGTGCCACGGTTCTGCGAAATAGAGTTCTATGCGATAGGTGGCGGTGTCGGATTGCTGTGATAAGGCAGGGAGCACGGGCAGATCATACCACAGACGGTGGCGTCCGAAGCGGAAATATTGGAACAGCTCATCGCTTTGGGTGCCACGAATGTCGTTGGTGATATGGCGCTGGCTGGCCTGCAGGGCATTGATATCTTCGAAATCTTGTCCCCAAGAATGGCTATGCAGGGTGTCATCGGCCAGCCATTGCTGACCAAACTCATCCTGGAAGGCATTGCCGCCGCAGTTGATGCGATAGAGGTAGTGATAGCCTTCAGCCCCCTTCACAAGGTCGCGGTTCCTGTCTGCTGCAGTTTTGCCAGTCGCTGTGGCACAACGACTGACATAGCGGTTGCGGTACATGTAGTAGGCTGGGGTAGGCTCCTCCCAGGCGGTGACCAGTCCTTTGTAGTTGATAGGGCCAATCTTGTCAATACGACGGTAAGCACCGTCGGGCTGTACGCGGCCAGGGTTGTCGTGGGAGTTGAAAATCCACTGGAAATGACCGCAGACACTATCCTTGGCACTCTCCGCCAAACGGGCTTTCGTCTCCAAGAGCCTGGTGAACGACTCCTCGCTGTATTTGGTTGCGCCGTGCAGGTCGATGGTGCGCCAGGCACCGTACTCACCATTCAGCAGTTGCTCAGCACGCTTTAACTCGTTGTCGTAGTTATCGGCAGAACCGCCATAAGTGCCGCTCCAGTTCTGGATGACATTCCAGTCGGTGCCCTCGCCACCATTACAGGTCGTGATGGCACGCTGGTCCTGACAGGTGGGGTCAAGACTGCGGATGATGTCGCTGCACTCCTCGGCAAAAGCCTTGGGCAGCACACTCTCGTTCTGCAGTCCCCAGAGCACGATGCTGGGGGAATTGCGGCGCTCCTTGATCCAACGCACCAACAGGCGCTTGAACGTGTTGCGGAACTTATGCGTGTCGTACCAGATATGGGCAGAGAACTGGCTCCAGAACAGGATGCCCTGTTCGTCGCACAACTGCTGATAGAGCAGGTGGTGAGGCTGATGGGCCTCGCGGAGCGCATTGAAACCGGCATTGGTAATCTGCTTCATGCGGGAGCGGATTTGTTCTGGCGTGAAGGCATGACTGGCTCCCAACAGGTGCTCGTATTCGCACGTGCCATTGATGAAGACAGGCTGACCGTTCAGGAAGAAGCGGTTGTCGTTGGCCAAAACGTTGCTTGGTTCAGAAGAACGCTGGCGGAGCACGGGCCACGAGATGCTGCGGATGCCAAATGGGGTGCGCACCTCGTCGGTGGTTTTTCCATCGCGCTTGATCATCGTAGAGAGGTTATAGAGATAGGGATCCTCTAGGCTCCATCGATGGACGTTGCTGACAGGCTCGGCATGGTGGACGGTAGTAGCGTCGCCAGGTCTCAGCGTTACGAACATAGCATGGCGGAACACCTGCTTGCCACTGGCAAGGGTGAACTTGTTGACCAGTTCGAAGGTCTGCGCCTGTTTGGTGTAGTTCTTAATCTCAGTATCTATGAAGATGCTGTCGCAAGCAGCATTGTTCCATATATGAATGCCAAAGGGTTCGATGCGCACGGCATCTGTCTCTATCAGGGAGACGGGACGGAAGATGCCAAAAGGCTGCGAGCCTTCGCTGAAACCCCATTCCGACGAACAGCCGCCACAAACCCAGGGGGAGGCTGTCTGCATGGCAGGATGATTGACGTTGACCTGTAACTCGTTCTTTCCATTCTTCATCCGGTCGGTGATGTCAAGTGTCCATACGGTGCGCCCCACCAGTTCCTCAGGATACTTATGACCATTGAGGATGACGGTGGCATAGGTGCCTACGCCCTCAAACTGTAGGAAGTAGCACTTTCCGTCCTGCTTCTTAACATCGAAGGTCTTATGGTAGGTGGCCTTTCCATGCAGGTTGCCGTGGCGCAACTGGCGGTAGCCGTAATAATCGTCGAAGTTGTGGGGGATGTTGACCGTTGCCGCGAGGGTATCGCGCCCTGCTGAACAGCGGGCTGACCAGCCTTCGTTGAGCGAGGTGACGGTGCGGCGACCCTTGTGCTCGGGTTCTGGGAAACGCACATCGCTACGTCCCATAGGCACGCTGGTGGCTACGGCAATACCTCGTTGCTGGTCGTTGTTCACGGCACAGTAGAAGTGATAGACCACGCCGTCGTGCTTCACTACGTAGCTTTTGTGGGCAAACATCTCGTCATAGGACTTGGATGGGATGATGAGGTCGTCACCCGTCCAGTCCTCCCAATGTAGCAAGTCGCGGCTGACGCTGAAGGTGTTATAGGCATTATACTTGCGGTCGGGGTTGTAGGCAGAGAAGTAGAACATCACGAAAAGGTCGTCCATCTTCACTATCTGGGCATCGCCTGTAATGATACCTGGGGCCTCATGGAAATAGACGGGATTCTTGTCATAACGTTTCCATTTCTTCAAATCGTTAGACATGGCGATACCGATACGCTCGGCCTTGAGATTGTTGGCAGGATTGATGCCACCAGCATTATAGAACATGATGAATCGGTACTTCTTTAGTTCCTTGGGCATGGCATTTCTCATTTCTCCTTTGACTTTCCCTTCGGCCGTCGACCGTTGGTTCTCATTTCTCATTTCGTAGATAGTGCTCTTATACTGCACCAGCTTCTCCCACCATTGTGCATCTTTGTCGTTGATGCTGAGCAGGGGCTTTTCTGATGACTGCCATTCATGGGCTTGGGTGATGTCGCCCGCAGTCCATGCCATGCCGATGTTCAACGGTTCGCGCACGGCTTCGTAGCCCGTGCCATGACCGCCGATGTAGGTCATCCAGTAGTTCTTCTTGTATTTCGAGATGCCGTAGCTGCCACCCCATGTCCAGTCGATGAGGGCAGGGAAACCGCCGCGCTGGTTCATGTCCCAGCCGTCGTCCTTATACGAAAGGATGCGGCCCTCCGTCTTCCAGTGCAACAGGTCGTCGCTGGATGCCAGCCACGTCTCGTAACCCCGGCCGTCGAGACCATCCTTGCCGTTATAGACGACGTAGGTCATCAGCCATCGGTCGCCCTCGCGGAATACCGTCGGACAGTCTATCTTGTGGTAGTTGTCTGCGGGGGCAACGACGAGGCCATATTTATATGGCGTACGCACCTCGTCGTAGATGGCCTGCATGACAGAGGAGGGTATCTCGGCGGCAAAACCGCCGAGCACAATGAGAAGCGAAAAGAGGGTCAAGAGATTTTTCTTCATAGGTGGTTACTTTTGAAAGAGCCAGTCAACCTCGGTCGAGGGACCGTTGAGGCCGCAGTCACGTGGGGTGATGTCGTCAGAGGTAAAGCCTGCCACCATCAGGATGCCCTTGGGCAGGCGGAGGGTGTGTCTACCGGCAGGGAGACTATAGGCGTGGATGTTTACTTTGGGCATCTGCACCATGCTGACGGCATTGGTCAGCACGGGTTCTGCCTGACCGTACTCGTTACCTGTGGCATCAATCTCTAACTTCGGTGCCTTGGCCCACTTGGAATCATCATCCTTGAAGAGGCCGACAAGCACCTTGACGGGCTCTTCGCTCTCAAACTCGATGGTTGTACCGACGATGCGCGTCGTGTCGCGATTCAGCACAAGGGCCTGAAGGCCGACGAGTTCAGGAGCAATGGAGTCGACGGGCGTGTCGGTGCGGTTCTCGAAGAGAATGGCACCCTTCTCTAAAGTTAAGTGTTTAGAGTTCAGAGGGAATTTAACGTTAGCGGGCTTTAAAGGACGGACGAGGACATCGTTCTGAGCTACAGGGTGCTTCAGCTTTTCGATATTCTCCTTGAAGGCATCGAGCTCAGCCTGATAGACCACGGCCAGTTCGCCCCACGTCTTCATCTTGCCGTTGTCCCCACCCACGGGGATGCGGCGTTGCGCTGTCTGCATCGAGTTGGCATAAAGGTAGTTTTGATCTGCCAATGCTGTCAGTGCATTCCAGTGTTTCAAGCTGTTCTCCATGAGAGGGACGGCTGCGTCAAGATACTTCGTGTCCTGCGTCCATTTATAGTTGAGCACTTGCTGGGCGGCCAGCACTTTATCTCTGAATGCACTGGCAAAACGCAAGTAGCACTCCATGTCGTCTCTTACCCTACGCAGCTCATCAGCATGTCTTGTGGCCTTGCCAATCACGTAAGTCATGGCTTTGGCAGCCTTCATACCATGGTCAACGCACTCGTTGACGATATCTAAGGGCAATTCGCCCTTGTGAGGCTGTCCCTTGTAATCCTTCTCAACGTATTCAATCAGTTTCTCACCCTGCGGACCGCAACTCTCGTAGAAGCCCGGGTAAATGGTGTACTTGTACGGGTTCACCAGTTCGCCCATGGTCATGCCCAAGAGCAGCGTCTGGCGGTTGCCCTCGGTGATGCCGAAGCGGCGCAGCAGTTTAGGGGCTATCTCACCCGCCTCGTCGTAGGCGTTCAGCAGATGGTTGGCAGCAATGGTGTCGATGCCGAAATAGTCGGCGAGGACGCGCTTCCAATAAGAACGCTCGTTATTTCCGACGGCAAAACCGTCGGACACACTTTCACGCTGGTCGTTCCAAGCATAGCGGCCCCAGGCTTGGTACCACATCCAGTCGCGGTCGAGCTGGAGGAGTCGCTGACCGTCGGGGAGCTTGTCAGCGGTGTAAGGCCAGTCCCAGTAGGATGCCTGCGGGTAGAGATGCAGGCCCTTGGAGTGGTGCACGCGGTGCATGGCCTGGACGGTCTTCTGGATGAAGGCGGGCGACGACCAGCGCCAGGGTTCGAGGTTGGCGAGGATATGAACGTTGTCGATATGTACGGGTGCGGCAGCAGCCAGCTGGCGGTGCGTCTCGCCCCACGGGCCGCCGGGCTCGTATGTGGTCAGACTCTCACCCGTGTACTTCGACATAGTGTAGATGTTGGGATAGAGGGGCAGGGACTCCTTCAGCACCAAGGGACCGTCGGTGTCGTGGGAGCGCAGCACAACGGGCGGGATGTCCGTACGCCCGCTGGCCTTCAGGCCGTCCTTGATGCCGGGGATGATGGTCTCCTTCATCCACGTCACGTCGTCGTCGATGGTGGCCATGGCCTCGCCGAGACATACCAGCAGGCCGACGTTAGGGTACTTCTCGATGAAGGCGGCAATGCTCTTGCGGGTGTAGTCGCTGATGAGCGGTGTGATGGGACGGTGGCGGTCCTGCGTCTTCAGACCGTAGTGGTCGGCGAAGGGCTTTGAGAGGATGATGTTATAGAACATCTGGATGACCCAGATGCCTCGACGGTCGGCCTCGTGGGTGAGAAACGAAAAGATTTCCTCGTTCTTCTTGAACGTCTCCTCGTCCACTTCCAAGGCAAAGGGGTAGTCCTTGAGCTTCACCAACGAGGCGAAGGGATGGCCGTTCCAGAGGTAGAGCGAATTGAACTTGTTTTCCACCATCATGTCGAGATAGCGAATCCAAGCCTCCTTGTCGTAGAACCAGGGGAAGTTCTCGGGCGTGTAGGGGTACTCATAGACGGCATGCCCGGGGAGGTAGACGGTCTTCTGGAGACCGATGCAGGTGCCGCGCATCACCATCGCGGGCTGTTCTTTGATGGTTGGTTGCGACTGAGTCGCAACAGACTGTGAAAGACTTCCTGCCTGGCGAATCTGATCTGCCAGCTCGACGGCGCCATAGATGACGCCAGTGGCATCGTTGCCCTCGATGGTATAGCCCTTCTTGTCGCGGCGGATGGTATAGCCTTCGGCAGGACCGCTGCCCTTCACGCTCAGCGTGATGCGACCACCGCTGTAGTCCAGGGCTTTCAGCTTCTTCTGCAGGTATTCTGCAGCATAGCGCTCGCGGTCGGAGGCCTTCTTGTTGGTGACTATCTGAATGCACTGGGCCTGCACGGTCATGCAGGCTAACGTGAGCAGGAGTGTGGCAAGTGTCTTTTTCATTATAGATGGAGTTTCTGTAGGTCTATCTGCTTATAAGCGATGCGCAGGCGGCGCCAGGTATAGACGGCGTGGAGTTTCCCGTCGCGGCCTTGGATGATGCTGGGGTAGGAGTACTGGCTGATGGGCGATGCCTCCAGCGTCAAAGCGTGACGCCAGTGGGTGCCGTCGTCGCTGACGGCAATGGAGAGGGGCGTGCGGACACCCTTCTTGGTGCCGGGCAGCGTGGCGAAGTCGTTGTAGATGAGTACATGGCGACCGTCGCGCAGGGTGACGGCATCGGTGCCCGACTGGTTGTTGGGCACGTCGAGCAGGGTGACGTCAGTCCACGTGTCACCGTTGTCTGAGGAGAACGAGGTGCCTATCCTGCCGTTGCGGGTACGCATCAGCACCTGCAGGCGTCCGTCCTTCAGTTTAAGGATGGAGGGCTGGATGCAGTCGATGGGGTGACGGCCGTCTTTAGCTGCCTCGCCTCCGGCGTCGGGGGCCTCGATGTCTTCCTTCTTGGAAGCTTTGGCAGTGGCAGAACCACTGCCCACACTGGACATGTCCTCTGTACGCATGGCGAGCTCGGCCTTGACGGGGCCTACGTATTTCCATTGCTTGGTGGCAAGGTCATAGATTTCCATGTGGAACTTCCAGCCATTGTCCTCCGTGCTGGATGGGCAGAGCAGGCGGCCACCGATGATTTCGGGCTTGTTCTTAATGGGGCCGAGGAAGCCCTCGGGCAACGGTTCCTTGTCGCTCCAGGTGCGTCCGCCGTCACGCGACTTGCAGAGCCAGCCCGTCCAGTCGGAGACCTTCAGGCCAATCTTAAAGAACAGCCACAGCTCGCCGTTGGGCATCTCGCAGATGACGGGGTTCCAGCAGGCCTTTCTTCTTTGGCTGGCCGAGGCGGTACCCCGGCATACGGGGCCTTCGGAGGCGGGGGTGCTCTCGGCGCTGATGCCTGCAATCTGGGCATTCTTCGTGCCGAGAGTGAAGACTCCGTCGGCAGCCAGGATGGGCTTACTCCACTCGTTGGTGCCTTTCTTCTTGATGCTCACCCAGATGCAGACGTCGGGGTTGCGCTCATGCTTGCCGCCGAAATAGGTGGCCACGAGGTCGCCCTTTTTTGTCTCTACGATGGTGGCGGCATGGCATTGGGGGAAGGAGGCCTGACTGTAGAGGAACTCGTCCTTGGTGATGGCAGGCGAGGCTGTCGGCATGTCGCAGGAGAAATCGTAACTGCCCGATCCGACGGTTTTGACGGTTCCGTCGGGCAGGCAGACATCGGCGGTGATGTTGCAAGGGAGGAGGACATGCCACTCGACGTGCCGCTGTGTCTTCTTCCACTCGCTATGGATGTCGCCGTAAGGGGAGTGGAAGACAACCCGTGCGCTCTCACAGCCCTGGATGTCGAACGAGGGCTTCAGCACGACGTGTTTGTACGCCTGACCTTTCTCCGACCCAAGGTCAGAGTGTGGCGTTGCAATCTGGCGGATGCCGCCGAGGTATTGGTAGCACCAGGTGAGGAGGTCGCCGAGGAGCATGACGTGGTTGCCGCTGTTCATGCGGGGACTGGCCTTGTCGCCGTTCCACAGCTCCCATGTGGTGGTGGCGCCGTTCTCGGCCATGTAGCCCCATGAGGGGTAGCTCTTTTGCGTGGCTATCATGTAGGCGATGTCGCTGAAGCCGTTATCCGACAGGCCGCGCAGCAGCCATGAGATGCCGATGACGCCGCAGGGCACGTGGGCATCGTTCTTGATGATGATGTTCTCCACGATGTTCTTCACCACCTCCTCACGGCAGTCATCGGGCACGATGCCGAAGGAGAGTGCCAAGAGGTTGGCGGTGGCGGTATTGTTGCCGTAGAACACAGAGTCGGGATAGAGCACATGCCCCGGGCGGGGCGACGTGCCCCGCTTGACGGTCAGGAAGTGGCGGTTGAAGTCGCGCGTCATCTGTTCGCGCAGGGGGCGCCAATGGTCGGCCTCGCAGCCCCACTGCTCCATGAGCTGCATGGTGCGGATGATGTAGGCCGTGGAGATGAGCGCCACGTCCGTCTTGCGTGCCGGGTCTTGCGAATGGATAAGTTCCAGCTTCTCGGGTGGCACGCACCAGTCGCCGTACTTGCCACAGCGGATGATGCCGTCGTCGCTATACTCCTCGATGATATGGTTGACCCACTTCTTGATGGAGGGGTAGGAGCGGTCGATGGCCTCGCGGTTGCCGAACTGCCGCCACAGCATGTCGCAGCCGAAAGGCAGGGCAGCTGCCCACGTCACGTCATCCGAGTAGTAGTTCCAGAAGGCCGGTGCCACGTCGGGTATGCAGCCGTCTGAGCGCTGCGCCTCGCAGATGTCGCGCATCCACTTGGTGTAGAGGCGCTCGTTTAGGGCCACGAAGCTCTCGCCGAGGCTTCCCATGGTGCGGTCGCCCAGCCAGGGCTGGCGCTCGTCGCGCTGCGGGCAGTCGACGGGCATGCCCTTGTAGTTGGCGGCAATGCCCATACAGGCATTCTGCACCACCTTATTTAATATAGTATCGCTGCAGCTGAAGCTGTACGGATAGACGGCAATGCCGTCGTACACCTCCTCGGCCACGAGCTGGCGGGCGTCGAGGTCTTTGATGCCCGACACCTCGACGTAGCGGAAGCCGTGGTAGACAAATGTCGGTCGCCACGCGCGGTCGTGGTTCCACTCTTTGGTAACAGGCTCTTGGCCGTTGCAGACGTAGACATCGGTAGAGCGGGCGTTGCGCAGGTTCTCGGTATAGAGCGTGCCGTCAGCATTCAGCTTCTCGGCATAGCGCACGCGGATGGTGTCGCCCGCCTTGCCGTGGGGCATCAGCGACACCCATCCCGCCATGTTCTGGCCGAAGTCGATGACGTAGGTGTCAGGCTTGCCGGGCAGGGGCTTCAGTTCCTTCCACTCTACGGGGCCGGGGATGGTCTTGGTCGGTTTCCACAGTCTGTGATAGCTCTGCACCAGCATGTTCGGTGTCATCTGTCCGCGCAGCTGACCGGTGGGGATGTCGGTGCGCTGGGCCTTGAGCCACTGGCTGTCGTCGTAGCCCACCTCGGCCCAGCCGGCCATCTCCATGCGGGCGTCGTACTCCTCGCCGTCGTATTCATTGTTCGAGCGGATGGGGCCGTTGGCCGTCACACGCCAGCCCTTGTCGTCGGTCTGCAGTCGCTGGGTGGTGCCGTCGTCATATTCCACGATGACGTTGATGCGGCACTTGGGCAGTCCGAAGACGGGTATCTTGTAGGGCTTATGCTGCTGCATGGGGAAGTAGCGGCCGTTGCCGAGGATGATGCCGAGGCAGACGGATTGAGACCCTCCCCCGGCCCCTCCCTTGTAGGGAGGGGAGTAGTTAGTGAGCGCCTTAGTGACGTCGTAGGTGTTGTAGTAGATGGTCTTGCGGTAGTCGCTGGGGACGGGTGTGAGCACGTCGCGTCCGATGCGCTGGCCGTTGACGTAGAACTCGTAGAGACCCAGTCCGGCCACAAAGGCCGTGGCGCGCTTGATGGTCTTCTGCTTTAGTTCGAACTCCTTACGCAGATAGCGGGCAGCCAAGCGGGTGTGGAAGCCGCGCTCCTCGCCGGGCTGCAGGCTTTCCAGTCCTATCCAGTAGCCCTTCCATTTCGACTCGTTGAGCAGGCCCGTGCTGAAGTAGTTGGTGTTATGGTTCCAGCCGGTCTCACCCTTGTTGGTCTTCACACGGACGTTCCACCAGCAGTGACGGTTGCTGCCCAGCGGCTTGCCGGCGTAGGGAATCCACAGCTGCTCGTCGCTCTCCACCCAGCCCGTGTTCCAGAGGTCGCCCTCGCCAGCTTTCATCTTCTCGTAGGTTGACGAGACAATGATCTGATAGGCCGTCTGGTGAACGTCCTTGTTTTGATAGTGGTCACCTGTTATCCACGAGAACCGGGGCTTGTCGGTGTCCAGTCCCAACGGGTTCTGCCACAGGTTCTCCACCTTCAGTCCTGCTACATAGACCTGGGCAGCCATCGTCTGGCACAGCAGCGTCAATAATATAATAAGGTGCTTCTTCTTCATGTCTATTCGTTTAAGTCACGTTCCTTGGCCTTGTAGCCGTCGGGCAGGAGGTCGGTCTGGTCCTTCTTCAAGTAGTCCTTGGTGCTGTCGATGGCGATGAGCACGCCGTCCTCGATGCGGGCAGACTGCGGATGGTAGCGGAAGGTGAGCACCTTGCTGTCAAACTCACCCAGATACTTCAACTTGCCCGTGGCGGCGGTCATCCACCAGACGTTCTTCTTCGCGCCGCTGATCTTTGTCAGGTCGAGCTTCATGGTGTTGCCATTGTAGTTATACACCAGCAGGTAGTCGTTGCCACGAGTGGCGATAAGTCGGTCGTACTGGATGCCGTTGTCCAGGACGATGCTCTGGTCGGCGACGCGCTCAAAGTAGGGGAAGGAGAGAATGAGCCGCTTCAGGTACTGCATCTGGTTGAAGCCCGGGTCCTTCAGTCCCTGGTACCACGTCTTCACGTCGCCAGCGTCGCCATAGCTCGTCGGATAGCCGGGTTTTAGCATCTGCATGATGGCGTTATGGCCATAGGTGTGTCCACAGCTGCCTGCGAAGACGCTCCAGTAGGCATAGCGGCGCACGTCGTAGTCCTGCCAGCGGGCCTCGTTGGGGTCGTGCAGTCCCACGGGGATGTCCTCATACGAAGGCTCGGCATCCAAGACGGGCTTGATGGGGTTGTACTTCCATGTGGAATCGACATACATCCAGTTGTCCTCCTCGGTATTGTCGGGTATGGGGTAGTCGGCATTGCCCATACGCTGGCCGTAGCGGCGATGCCCGCTCTGGAAGGTATGGAAGTCAAGCCACTGGGCCTTGCTCCACCACCTGGCAGAGGTATAGCGGCCACGGGGATGGTAGGTCATGAGGTGGTTCTTGTCTATCGACTTGATGGTCGTAGCTAACGTCTCCCACACCTCAGGCTTGATGTCGCCCTGTATGTCGCCGCCCATGAACCAGATGATGTTGGGCTTGTCCTTATAGCGTTTGGCCAGGAACGTACCATATTTCTTCGCATCGTCCACGCTTAGCAGTCCCGCCTTTACCAGACCGCCCCAGATGCACACCATGCCGATGTAGATGCCATGCTGCGCAGCCATATCGACGATGTAGTCCATGTGGTCCCAATAGCCATAAATGCCTTTGCGGTTGATGTTCGAGAAGTTCCAGCCGTCAATGTTCGACATCTGCCCGTAGATGTTGTATGCCGGCACACCGTCGATGGTCTGCACCTGCACCACGTTGTAACCTGCCTTGGCACACGACTGCAAGTACCACTCAGCCTCGGCCCTGTCGAGGCGTTCCGGCAGCAGCCATCCTGTCTCGCCCTGCCAGAAGAAAGGCTGTCCGTTCTCAAACTGCAGATAACGCTGGTTATCCGACACGCGAAGTTTTCCGTTGTCCCACGGCTTCTGGGCAGCCTGCGCCGACAGTGTCAGCAGCGCAAGGCTCATGATTGTCAGTAACTTTCTCATATCTTACATCCTATATATATAATGACTGACAACGGGTGGCTTTGTCATCATTCCAAACACCGGCCCGAGGCGGCAGAAAGGGCGGTCGGGCCTCCCGCAGGCAGCAACGGATGACGGAGGGCGAAGCGGGTCCCAAGGGAGGACGGAGCAAGAAAATTTCCTGCCCGTTAATCGGAATTTTCTTGCTCCGGGCTCAAAATGGCTCTGCTACGTGCTCCTTTAGGAGGATGTCGGCGGTCGTGGGCTGGCAGGTCGGTAAAGCAAAGGGCGAACTGTTAAGAAAACAAAAAATCTAATATATAAATAAGGTGTAACCAAAACTTTTCTCTACTTTTGCAGCCCAAACCGATAAAACGGTCAAACAGTAAACAGGTAAAAGAGTAAGATATGCAAAAGAATCTGGTGATTGTCGAGTCGCCTGCCAAGGCCAAGACAATTGAGAAATTCCTCGGCAAAGACTTTAAGGTGATGTCGAGCTATGGTCACATCCGCGACCTGAAAAAGAAGGAGATGAGTATTGACACGTCGTCGCTCCAACCCGAATATGAGATTCCTGAAGAGAAGGAAAAACTCGTGAAAGAACTGAAAAGCAATGCCACCAAAGCCGAGAAGGTATGGCTCGCATCCGATGAAGACCGCGAGGGAGAAGCCATCTCATGGCACTTGTGTGAAGTGTTGGGCTTGGACGAAGAGAAGACCAACCGTATCGTGTTCCATGAGATTACCAAGCCGGCTATTCTGAAGGCCATCGAGACACCGCGCCATATAGACATGAACCTGGTGAACGCCCAGCAGGCCCGCCGTGTACTCGACCGACTGGTAGGTTTCAAGCTGTCGCCAGTCCTTTGGCGTAAGGTCAAGCCCGCCCTGTCAGCCGGCCGTGTGCAGAGTGTTGCCGTGCGGCTGATAGTGGAGCGTGAGCGCGAGATACAGGCCTTCAAGAGCGAACCGTTCTACAGCATCAGCGGCATCTTTGCCATCACCAATGCCGACGGTTCGCAGACAGAGGTAAGAGCCACGCTGGCCCAGCGACTGAAGACCCACGAGGAAGTGGAGCAGTTCTTGGAGAAATGCAAGGAGGCCGCCTATACCGTTGAGTCAGTCACCAAGAAGCCGATGAAACGCACGCCAGCGCCCCCCTTCACCACCTCTACCCTACAGCAGGAGGCCGCCCGCAAGTTAGGCTTCACGGTGAGCCAGACCATGATGGTGGCCCAGCACCTGTACGAGCACGGACAGATTACCTACATGCGTACCGACTCTGTCAACCTCTCCAGCCTGTGCATTAATGCCTGCAAGGAGGAAATCCAGAAACTCTATGGCGAACAATACGGTAAGGTGCGCCAGTACCATACCAGTTCGAAAGGCGCCCAGGAGGCCCACGAAGCCATCCGTCCCACCTACATGGACCAGTCGTCCATCGAGGGAACGGCCCAGGAGAAGAAGCTGTACGAACTGATATGGAAGCGTACCATCGCCTGCCAGATGGCCGACGCCGAAATGGAGAAGACCACCGTCAACATCAGTATCGACGGCACTACAGAACAGTTCGTTGCCCAAGGTGAGGTTGTCAAATTCGACGGTTTCATCAAGGTTTATCGTGAATCGGTAGACGACGAGGAGCAGCAGGACGAGGAGAGCCACATCCTGCCCCCCATGAAGAAGGGCATGAACCTGACGCGTCGCGAGATACAAGCCACGGAGCGTTTCAGCCAAGGTCCGCTGCGCTATACCGAGGCTTCGCTGGTACACAAACTGGAAGAGCTGGGCATTGGCCGTCCTTCCACCTACGCACCTACCATCTCTACCATCCAGCAGCGCGAATACGTCCACAAGGGCGACCAGAAGGGTGAAGAGCGCTTTTACACGATTGATATCCTGAAAGGCAAGCTGGTCACCCAGAAACAGCGCAAGGAGATGGTTGGCTCGGAGAAAGGCAAGCTGTTGCCGACAGACATCGGCATCGTGGTAAACGACTTCCTGATGACCTACTTCCCCACCATCATGGATTATAACTTTACCGCCAAGGTGGAGCAGGACTTTGATAAGATAGCCGAAGGCAAGGAAAAGTGGACGGACATGATGAAGGACTTCTACAAGGACTTCGCTCCCACTGTCGAGAAGACGATGAATGCCCGCCAGGAGCACAAGGCCGGTGAGCGCCAGATAGGCACAGACCCCAAGACGGGAAAGCCTGTCTTTGTCAAGATTGGCCGTTTTGGCCCCGTGGTTCAGATTGGTACTGCCGAAGACTCAGAGAAGCCTCGCTTTGCCCAGCTGCCTTCTGACAAGAGCATGGAGTCGCTGACGCTGGAGGAAGCCATGGAACTGTTCAAGCTCCCCCGCAAAGTCGGTACGTTTGAAGGCTCGGATGTGGTCATCGGCGCTGGCCGTTTCGGTCCATATGTGCTGCATCAGCGTAAATACACGTCGCTGCCCAAAGATGCCGACCCGCTAACCATCACGTTGGAAGAGGCCATCGCCCTCATCAACGAAAAGCGCCAACAGGACTCCCAAAAGCACCTGCGAACATTTGACGCCGACGGCAAGCTACAGATCCTGAACGGGCGCTACGGCCCCTATATCGCCTTCGACGGCAAGAACTACCGCATTCCCAAAGCCCTGCAGGCACGCGTTCCTCAGATGACCTACGACGAATGCATGGCCATCGTCAACAAAAACGAGAAGTGATGCGCAGGATTATTTTAGTCGGCTATATGGGTTCCGGCAAGACCACCGTCGGCAAAGCCCTCTCGAAAGAGACAGGGATGATGTTCTACGACCTAGACTGGTATATCGAGAGCCGCATGCGCAAAACGGTGTCCCAAATCTTTGCTGAAAAAGGAGAAGAGGGTTTCCGCAAGATAGAGTACAACATGCTGCACGAGGTGGCTGAATTCGAGGATGTCATTATCAGCTGCGGAGGTGGGACGCCCTGTTTCTTCGACAATATGGACTACCTCAACCAGCAGGGCGATGTGGTATACCTGAAGGCCATGCCCGAGGTGCTCTACAAGCACTTGCTGATGGGCAAGGTGGAACGCCCCCTGCTGAAGAACAAGACGCCCGACGAGTTGATAGCCTATATCACCGAGCACCTGAAAGAACGTGAGCCGTTCTATCAAAAGGCCAAATACATATTGGACGTCAATGTGCTCGACGACTACGACAAGATTAAGACGTCTGTACAACAGATACGAGAAATGCTGAATATATAGTTTTATTTTTTAATGTTTAACGCTTAGAATCCATGAAGAAGTGGACCATTGAAGACTCCCGCGAGCTCTACAACATCAACGGCTGGGGCACCAGCTACTTCGGTATCAACGACGAAGGTAACGTCTACGTGACACCCTGCAAGGACGGCACACAGATAGACCTGCGCGAGGTGATGGACGAACTGTCGCTGCGCGACGTACAATCGCCTGTACTGCTCCGTTTCCCCGACATCCTGGACAACCGCATCGAGAAGACCTGGAGCTGTTTTAAGAAGGCCGCCGAGGAGTACGACTACAAGGCCGAAAACTATGTCGTATTCCCCATCAAGGTCAATCAGATGCAGCCCGTCGTCGAGGAGATTATCTCCCATGGCCGCAAGTTCAACCTCGGCATCGAGGCCGGTTCCAAGCCAGAACTGCATGCCGTCATCGCCGTACAGTGTCAGAGCGACTCCATCATTATCTGTAACGGCTACAAGGATCAGAGCTACATCGAGCTGGCCCTGCTGGCACAGAAGATGGGCAAACGCATCTTCATCGTGGTCGAAAAGCTGAACGAACTGGAAATCATTGCCCGCGAAGCCAAGAAGTTAGGCGTGCGCCCCAACATCGGCATCCGCATCAAACTGGCCTCCAGCGGTGCCGGCAAATGGGAAGAGAGCGGCGGCGACGCCTCGAAGTTCGGACTCACCAGTGCTGAGCTGCTTGAAGCACTGGAAATGCTGGACAAGAAGGACATGCGCGACTGTCTGCGCCTCATCCACTTCCACATCGGCAGCCAGATTACCAAGATACGCCGCATACAGACTGCCCTGCGTGAGGCTTCACAGTTCTATGTGCAGCTGCACAAGATGGGCTACAACGTCGATTTCGTCGACTGTGGTGGTGGTCTGGGCGTCGACTACGACGGCACCCGTTCACCCAGCAGCGAGTCGTCCGTCAACTACTCCATCCAGGAATATGTCAACGACTGTATCTACACCTTCGTCGACGCTGCCAACCGCAACGGCATCCCCCACCCCAACCTGATTACCGAGAGCGGACGCTCATTGGCGGCCCACCACTCCGTGCTGGTCATCGACGTCCTGGAGACGGCCTCGTTGCCCGAAATGCCCGAGGAGTTCGAACCCGACGAGAACAGCCACCAGCTGGTGAAGGACCTTTATGAAATCTGGGACAACCTGTCGCCACGCAACGTGCTCGAAGACTGGCACGACGCCGAACAAATTCGTGAAGAGGTGCTCGACCTATTTGCCCACGGCATCGTAGACCTGAAGACACGTGCCGAGATAGAGGCCATGTACTGGAGCGTTTGCCACGAGATTCATGCCCTGGCCAAGAACCTGAAGCACGTCCCCGAAGAGCTGATGAACATCGACAAGCTGCTGGCCGATAAGTACTTCTGTAACTTCTCGCTGTTCCAGAGCTTGCCTGACTCTTGGGCTATCGACCAGATATTTCCTATCATGCCCCTCCAGCGCCTCAACGAGCGCCCCACGCGTAACGCCACCATCCAGGACATCACATGCGACTCGGACGGCAAGATTGCCAACTTCGCTACCAACCGCCACAACTCGCACTCGCTGCCTGTCCACGCCCTGAAGAAGAACGAGAAGTACTATCTCGGTGTCTTCCTGGTCGGCGCCTATCAGGAAATCCTCGGTGACATGCACAACCTCTTCGGTGACACCACTGCTGTCCACATCTCCGTCAAGGACGGCAGTTATCATGTCGACCAGATTTTCGACGGCGAGACCGTCGAGGAGGTGTTGGAGTACGTGCAGTACAACCCCAAGCGTCTTGTACGTCAGCTGGAAATTTGGGTAGCCAAGAGCGTCAAGCAGGGCAAAATCAGCCTCGAAGAGGGCAAGGAGTTCCTCTCCAACTACCGCTCCGGCCTCTACGGCTATACCTATCTGGAATAACTAGCCTCCACTTAGCGCTTACATTTTGTTGTTCTACGGCTCTTGCCAGTGGAAAGCATCACTCGTAGCTACTGAAAGTATTGCTCGCGGTGGGTGCTTTACCGGTGGCAACCTCTTTTTTTCCCGTCTGGTAGGAATAAGCATCAAGCTTGAGGAGATAGTAGTCGCGGAAATCGCTCCAGTGGTAGTAGGGGGCTATGTCGGTAAGCAGGGGAAGCCTGGCTTCCTCCTCGTTGAGGAGGACCTTGAAGATGATGTCACGGTCGTTGACATCGGAGCGATAGAAGACGAACTGGATATTGGAGGCCATGGGGAAGACGAGACATGCCCACCAGCCAGAGGGTTCGAGGAGTTCCAGGTCGTCAATCTGGGCGTCGAAGCCGTTGATGCCCAATAGGCATGTCAGCGGCAGTATAATGGTCTCGTGACCGAAGCGGAGCTGTGCACCATGCCGGGGCTGATGGATGCAACTGTCGGCATCGGCTATGAGCTGGCGCAGCAGGTAGCGCTGGGTATAGGGCTGTCGCGAGCCATTGATTGGCGAAGGCCCGTAGGTGAAGTACCACCAAGCGTTCTCCATCTGCCAGTACTGATGAAGCTCCTCATAGGTGAAGAGGTCGACGAGCTGACAGGAATCATTACTGGAGATGTTCTGCTGGATGAGTCCGGTCTTAAGGATATAGTAGTTGAGCTGCGCTTCGTCGATGACTTTCACCACGGAGTCAGCATTGGTGAAGAGCAGGTTCATGAGACGCGGGTTACGTTCGCGGGAACGGGAGAAGGCTTTGAAGGCTTTCCGGGTGGAGTCGGTCTCCATGATGCTGCGCAGGGCGGAGTCCTGATAGTTCATGTAGTTCATGTCGCGCTTGGAGGCTTGCATGGTGACCTGCAGGCGCGGATTGAGCGCCAGCATCTGCTGGACGGCTTCCCCCATGGAGAGGATGCAGCGGTTGACAGTGGTGCTGCGGGCATCGACATAGGCTTTGCCACTGAACACCTCGGGAAAACGCTCCATCATGCGACGGGCTATGTCGCGGTGTTGCTGCCTGCCAAGACTGGTGAGTTCGCCCCAACGGCCTTCTGTGTCGTCGATGATGGACTTGATTTCCTGTTTCACCTTGCGTCCGAGTTCAGTCAGCATGTGCATGCTGTCGACTTTGCAGAGCATGTTGTAGGGAATGTCGTAGCCTTTGCGGTTGTTGAGGTAGCGGGAGCCGTGACGCCCGTAGTGGGAGATGTAGAACGGTTTCTTGCCGGCAGGCGGTGGCGTCATCCGATACTCTATGGTGTCAGGATAGATGCAGTAGTTGCTGGCAGAGAAGTTGCGATTACGGCTGATGAAATCAAAAGCCGACTGCCCGTAGAAAGGTAAAAAGGTAAAGAGGAATAAAAGCAAAAAAACAAACCTATTCTTCATACGCGTCGAGCTTTTTGAGATAGTAATCACGGACGTCGCTCCAATGGTAGTAGGGCAACAGCATTGTCTTCAGGGGCAGTTTGACCTCGATCTCGTTGAGCAGCACCTTGACAAGGACATCGTCAAAACGCTGTACCTGGGACGGTGCAAGATTAGGGGCGTAGAACACGAACTGGATGTTGGCTGCCATGGGACACAGCTTAAAGTCGGCCCACCCCTTCTTGTCGATGGCATCAGGGTCGCTGACGTTGATGCCGCATCCCTTGATGTCGAGCAGAAAGAGGAGGGGCAGAAGTACGTGCTCGTAACCATAGCGCAGGTGAGCACCATGCTTATGCTGCAAGATGTAGCTGTCGGCCTGGGCTATCATCTTGCGCAACAGGGGGACGGCGGTGCGGGCATGCGGGCTGTAGGTGCAGTAGGTGCAGTAGGTGCGGGCATTCTCCTTCTTCCAGCTGCAACAGACCTCCTCATCGGAGAAGAGGTCATAGAGTGTCAGCGACTTGCACATCTCCGTATTCTGGATATTGCTGGCAACACGGAACAGACCATCGTACAGCTTGTCGGCATCAACATGGTTGCGGACATAGTCGGCATCGTTGAAGAGGGCATCCATCAGCCGCTTACTATGCTGACACTTTTGGGCAAAGGCCGTGAGGGCAGCCTGCATGCTGGTGTCGGCCTGCAAGGCAGACAACTGTCGGTCAGAAAGGTCCAAATAACTCATGTCGCGCTTCGAAGCATTGTGGTTAATCTCCACCGAAGGGCGAATCTCTACCAGCTGACTCATGGCATGTTCCATCGACAGGACGCAAGGCAGCTTCGTGCTGCTGCGGGCATCGACAGTAGTGCCATCGGCAAAGACCTTGGGGAAGCGGTTGACCATCCGTCGCACTATCTGCTGCTGCTGGTATGCCCCCAGCTCCGTCAGTTCCCCCCAACGGTCGTAGACATCGTGACGGATACAATCCAGTCGCCGCAGGACGTCATGTCCCAACGATGTCAGCTTGCCTAAGCTGTCAGCAGCCTCCAGGATGCGGTAAGGGATATCATAGCTCTCTGCATGGTCAAGAAAGCAGGAGCCGTGGCGGCCAAAGTGGGAGATATAAAAAGGCTTCCACCCCTCAGGGGGGGGTGTCATCTGCAGCTGAGTGGATCCGGGATAGGCCATGTCACTACCTGCAGAACAGCGGATGTTCTGCGTTATTTCATGGCATAAGGACTGACCCTTCAATCCGTTAGCTAAAAGCAATATTACTGTCGCCAGCAGTAATTTTCTCATAACTTATATTAATTTGCGTGCAAAAATAAAAAAAAATTCGTATATTTGCAAATCAATTCACCAAAAAACGTATTATGGCTAACAAACAACTATGGCAAGATGACTATTGGCTACTCATGATGCAAGCCTACCTGCAGAAGCCCGTCGGCATCAAACCCACCTACTGCCGGGAGATGGTGAACCTGAGTCTTGAACTGCACATCGCACCCGAAGTGCTGCACGAGCGGCTGGGCGACATTGCCCGACTGAGAACGCCACGCATAGAGCGATTGTGGAAAGAATACAGCGAGAATCCGCGCCGGCTGAAGCGTGCCGTGAGTCTGCTGCGCCAGATGACCGGCTTCAATACGGGTGGCGGCTTCTTTGAGGGTGTAGACATCCAGGAGACCTTTGAGCGCGACTTCCGTCCACTGGCCGAGGACGAGCGACTTACACCCGTCATGCTGACGCTGATACTCGACCTCTACTTCCGGCTGACACCTATCACCATGGTCGCCGAGACACCTGAAGTGCAGGAGCTGGCCCGACTGATGCGCATCCCCGTAGCGCTGGTAGTCAGCGTGCTGGAGGTATTCCTACATTGTGACCCCTACCTGAACCGCCACGACGTGACATTCAGTCCGCTGCTGCTACCCTGTCAACAGATATGGCAACGCTACGGCAACGGCGACACCCGCGAGCTGGCAGACTATGCCGAACAGCTGAAAGCGTACTTTGGTAATTAAAAATCAATAACTAACTATTATTATTAACCGGATGAAAAAATATCTTATGACAGGACTGACGGTCCTATTAACAGCAACAACTATGAATGCACAGAAACTGCAAAGTGACAACATCGACGAAGTGCTGAAGGCCATGACGCTGGAAGAGAAAGCCCAGCTGCTGGTAGGCGGCGGCAACACCAGCTTCGTAGGCTCGGGCGCCATGATGGGAAGCCAGAAGAAGCTGGTGCCTGGAGCTGCCGGCATCACGGTAGCCATTGACCGATTAGGCATCCCTGCCACCGTACTCTGCGACGGTCCTGCCGGCGTGCACATCGACCGCCGGCGCGACAATGACCCTAACGATTATGCCGCCACGGGATTCCCCATAGGCACCTGTCTGGCTTCGACGTGGAACACGGAACTGGTGGAGCAGGTGGGGCGGGCCATCGGCAATGAGACGCTGGAGTACGGCTGTGATGTCATCCTCGGCCCTGGCCTGAACATACACCGCAGTCCGCTGTGCGGTCGCAACTTCGAGTATTTCTCTGAGGATCCCGTCGTCACCGGCCTCATCGGTGCGGCAGTCACTAAGGGTATCCAGAGCCAGGGCGTCGGCGTGTCGGCCAAGCACTATGCCGTCAACTCGCAGGAGACGGCCCGCACCAAGGTCGATGAGCGCCTCTCGCAGCGTGCCCTGCGTGAGCTCTACCTGAAGGGCTTCGAGATAGTGGTACGCCAGAGCAATCCCTGGACCATCATGTCGGCCTATAACAAGGTAAACGGTACGTATGCACAGATGCACCGCGACCTGCTGACCACCATCCTGCGCGACGAATGGGGATTCCAGGGCATCGTCATGACCGACTGGATAGGCAAGCGTGACGACATGCCCGTGTACAAGCAGGTGGAGGCCGGCAACGACCTGCTCATGCCCGGCTATCCTGCACAGGTGGAGGACATCATCGCTGCCGTCAAGGGCGGACAGCTCGACATCAAGTATGTCGATATCTGCGCACGCCGCATGCTGGAATACATCGTCAAGACCCCGCACTTCCGCAAGTACCAGTACAGCAAGCCCGACCTAAAGGCCCACGCCCAGGTGACCCGCCAAAGTTCGACTGAGGGCATGGTGCTGCTGAGAAACGAAAAGCTGAAGACGAAAGACGGGAAGGAGGCGGCATCCGTGCTGCCCATGAAAAACCTCAAGACCGTCGCCCTCTTCGGCGTCAACAGCTACGACTTCATGTCGGGCGGCCTGGGTTCCGGCTGTGTCAATGTGCCCTACGTGGTTGACATGGTGCAGGGTCTGAAGAATGTCGGCGTGAAGACCACCCCGCTGCTCACCGAAATCTACCAGAACTACGTGAAATATGCCAAGGCCAAGCTGAAGGCCGACAAGAACCCGATGATGTGGTTCCTGGACCAGGGCCAGCCCAAGCTGGACGAGATTGAGATTACAGACCGCTGTGTGGCCCACGAGCTGCAGGAGGCTGACGCTGCCATCATCACCATCGGCCGTCAGGCCGGCGAGGGCATGGACCGCCAGATTGACGGTGAGTTCAACCTGACCCAACAGGAACAGGACATAATCTTCCGTGTTAGCGACCAATTCCGCGCTGCCGGAAAGCCCGTTATCGTCATCCTCAATTCTGGCAGCGTCATGGAGACCTGTTCGTGGCGTGACCGTGTGGATGCCATCCTTTGTGTCTGGCAACCCGGCGAGGAGGGCGGCAACAGCGTCGCCGACGTGCTGACGGGTAAGGCCAATCCGTCGGGTAAGCTAACCATGACATGGCCTGTGGCTGCCGCCGACCATCCCTCGACCAGGAACTTCCCGCAGAACATGGACATGTACAGCTACCGCGAGATGAAGGGCTGGGGCATGCCCATCCCCAACGAGGACTTTACCAACCACGAGGAAGGCATCTACGTGGGCTACCGCTACTTCGACACCCAAGGCACGCAGGTCGCCTATCCCTTCGGTTTCGGCCTCAGCTATACCACCTTTGAAATGAAGGACGAAAAGGTAAAAGTCAAGAATGACGGCGTGGAGGTCAGCGTGACGGTCAAGAATACGGGCAGCGCAGCCGGCAAGGAGGTTGCCCAAGTGTATGTCACCGCTCCCAAGGGCAACATTGATAAACCCATCCACGAGCTGAAGGCCTTTGCCAAGACTCGCGAGTTGAAGCCCGGCGAGAGCCAGACGCTGACCATGACCATTGCCCGCCGTGACCTCACGTCGTTCGACGAGGCTGGTTCTCAGTGGCTCGGCGAGGCTGGTGCCTACACCTTCGCCGTCGGCAACAGCAGCCGCAACCTGCCGCTGAGCGCAACGGTCCAACTGAAACAGTACACAGAGAAGACCAACAACGCCGCAGCACCGCAGCAATAAGAGGATGGATTAACCAAAAAAACAACGGATTTCCCAGTATCTTTAGGTTAGGGAAATCCGTTGTTTTTATAGTCATTCTTTATGCACGTAGGCGGCGGCTCTCTTTCCGATACCACAGACAGAACCAGACAATGGCAACCAACAGACAGAGCCCTCCCAACGGATAGGCTACCGATTCTGACAAGCCGAAAGCCTGTTTGGACACAAACAGGAAGGTGCTGCAGACGGTGGTCATGAAGAGTGCCGGTATGAGTGTTATCCAGTAGCACTTGCCCTCACGGACCAGATAGACGGTAAGGGTCCAAAGTGTAAAGACGGACAGCGTCTGGTTGGACCATCCGAAATACTGCCAGATGACGTTGAAACCGTCAGGATTCTCCATCTGCCAGAGGAGCATCAGGATGGAGCTGAGGAACAGGGGGACGCAGATGTAGAGGCGCTTGGCAATGGGGCGCTGGTCTAACTTCAGCCATTCAGCCACAATGAGGCGGGCGGAACGGAAGGCTGTGTCGCCCGACGTGATGGGAGCGGCAACGACGCCTAACATCGCCAGGATGGCACCCATCACGCCCAGCCAGTCGTTGCAGACAATATTGACGACAGCAGCCGCTGAGGTATGGAAACCGTTAACTGCTGCGGGCAGCGACGCATAGCCTGGCTCTCCCTCGTTGTAGAAGAACCACGAGGCCACGCTGGCCCAGATGAGGGCTACCACACCCTCCGTAATCATGGCACCATAGAACATGGGGCGGCCTTTCTGCTCGCTGTCTAAGCAGCGGGCCATCAGCGGTGTCTGGGTGGCATGGAAGCCAGAGATGGCACCACAGGCGATGGTGATGAACAGACAGGGGAATACCTGGTCTTTCCATGTCTCCGGCTCTGTAGCCAGCCCCATATTGTAGAAGTGGTCCCACAGTTCCGGGATGGCAGGCCACTTGGCTAACAGCACCACCAGTAGTGCTGCGGCCATAAACAGCAGCGAGAAGGCAAAGATGGGATATATCCTGCCGATAATCTTATCGATGGGCAGCAATGTGGCAATGATGTAATAGATAAAAATAATGACTACCCACATCATTTTCTCACCTCCTACGGAACTCAGGATTTCTGCGGGCGAATAGACAAACACGGTGCCCACCATGATGAGCAACAGGGTGGCAAAGACGAGCATGACACTCTTGGTAGTCTTGCCCAGATAGTGGCCCACCAGTTCGGGCTGTCCGGCTCCGCCATGACGCATAGACAGCATTCCTGACAGGTAGTCGTGGACTGCACCGGCAAATATGCAGCCGAAGACAATCCAAAGGTAAGCGATAGGTCCAAACTTTGCACCCATGATAGCACCGAAGATAGGTCCCGTACCAGCAATGTTCAGGAACTGAATCATAAACACTTTCCAGCTGGGCAGCACAATAAAGTCCAATCCGTCAGCCTTACTGATGGCTGGCGTCACACGGTTGTCAGGGCCGAATACGTGCTCGACGAAACGCCCATAGAAAAAGTACCCAAATACAAGAGCTATCAAGCTCAAAAGAAATGTGATCATGTTTACATTTACTAATTATTCGGCCACAAAGTTACACAAAAACCCCGAACCGACAAAACGTTTGCCGTATTTTATCTTTTTTTACACTCAAAAATAGTTACTTTGACAGCATCCACTCGAAAGGACTGGCAGGAAGCCCGTTCTGCCCACGGAGGACGGCTTGCGGACAGTCCTTCCAGGCATAGCGAACCTTGACGGGTGAGGCAACGGATGACTTGAGGACAACGGTCTTGCCTTGTGCTGTTGCCTCGGCATTGACGAAACGGCCATCGGCACCAGCAACCTCCATTTCAGGGATGTCACCCACCTGCAGAGGTTGGTCGAAAGTGAGGGTGACCGTACTGCCATCGGCAGAAGACTGTACTGGTTGGGGAGCAAGCGTCACCTGCTTGCCATAAACCTGTCGGTCGAAGCAGAGCGCAACACGTTCTGCCACCTCACGCTTTCGAAGCGGATGGATGTCCACTTTCTCGCCAAGGTCGATGATACACGCCAGTTGGGCAGAGGGGTCGTTGACTGCCACGGTACGCTGAGCTTCGCGCAGGCGAGCCCAGTTGCTGTTGACGGGATCGGGCTGGGGTGTGATAGGCGACGGCATACCCGTCTGCTGGCGTCCGTCGTAGTTAGCCAACTGAACAATGCAGAACGGCAGTTCTGGACGCTGCCAGAGCGTGCGCCAGCTGCCCATCAACTTGCGCAGGTAGTCGGCATAGGGGGCAGGATTGCCAGTGTTCGACTCCCCCTGATACCATACGATACCACTCAGTGCGTAGGGTGCCAGCGGATGAACAACGGCATTATAGAGCGTGGTAGCCATGTTCTGCAGGCCGACGTCGCCACTGGGGCATGACGGCATGGTGGCTCCGTCGTGGTGCTTCCACTGTCTGCTGAGGGCGATAACATCCTTGGGCATCGGGTTCTGGCTCATGCGGTCGGCACCGAAGCAAAGCATATAAGGCTTTTCGGGAATGAAGTGCGCTACACCATATTTATTAATAAAGCGGACGGTGATGACATTGTCGCCCTCGCGGAGTAGCCCCTCGGGAATGTCATAACGGCGCGGGGGATACTGGTAGTACGTACGACCCACCTGCTGGCCATTCACGTAAGTGATGTCGGCATCAAACAGCGTACCCAACAACAGTCGGGCGGGCTGTCCGGCATGAGCCTTGTCTACCTGAACGTGCTGTCGAAGCCATGTGCTGCCCGTGCCACGCCAGCCCCATTGACGCTGGTCGATGGTCTGCCAGGCACTGTCATCATAGTCCAAGGCCGTAAAGTGCTGGGCAATGCCAACATCCTGCTGGTCCAACAGCTCGTTCCAACGACGGTCTGCCATATTGTTGGCCTGTGCCTGAGTGCGTACAAATTCCGGATTGTCATAGAGGCGCGTCTTCTCAACCTGCATGGGATAGTTCTGCTGCAAGGAGTCAGCCGGTATCCACGCCTCGATGGGGGTGCCGCCCCAGCTGTTGACGATGATGCCCTGCGGCACGCCTGTCGTTTCGAACATCCGCTTACCCAAGAACGAGCCGACAGCCGAGAACAGCCAAGCATTCTGTTTGGTCAGCGGCTTCCAGTTGATGGTGGTGGGGCGAATATCATCCTGCGGCCCATGGGCGTTCGTTTCATTCTGCACACGGAACAGGCGTACCTGCGGCAGGTTGAAGGCGTCAATATCGCTGACATACTGTGGATAGACACGCTCAATGGTCACGTCGATGTTCGACTGTCCCGAACAAAGCCATACATCACCCACGAGTACATCGGTCAGCTCCACTTTTTCACTGGCTGCACTTTCACTGCTCACTTCCATCGTATATGGTCCTCCGGCCTTCTGCTTAGGCAGGTCTATTTGCCAGCGGCCGTCAGCACCTGCCGTCGTCGTATAAACCTTCTTGCGGAAAGTGATGGTAACCTGTTCGCCGGCATCGGCCTTACCCCAAACGGGAATGGGCTGGTTGCGCTGAAGCACCATGCCAGACTGGAACAACTTTGGAAGCTGAACTTTGGCTCCGGCTGTCATACAGCCCGCAAGAGCCACTAAAATAAAAAATAGATTTCGTTTCATCATGCCTGTTTGTTTTTTGCAAAAGTAAATAAAATATGCGATGAAACCAAAAAAAAACGCGTTTTCTTGGCTCTTGAAACAAAAACACATAATATTTGTAACATGGTAAAATGTGTTATTCAATAGAAACAAGTATCTTTGCACAAAGAAAAACAATAAAACTATTATTATACCATTATGACACCTAATGAAACTCAAGGAGCGAAAGGCTTCTACAAGCTGTCTTGGCTACAGCGCATTGGCTTCGGCTCTGGAGACCTGGCCCAGAATCTGATTTTCCAGGTCATCTGTACTTACCTGCTTTTCTTCTATACCGACATCTATGGGCTGACACCCTCTGCAGTGGCTGTCATGTTCTTCGTAGGTAATGTGGCAAACGTGATATGGGACCCCATCGTGGGCACACTGATTGACAAGAGTAATCCACGCTACGGAAAATATCGCTCGTATCTGCTTTACGTCGGTATTCCTCTTTCCGGCTTCGCCATCCTGTGTTTCTACAACGGTTTTGCACCGTCGCTGATATATGCCTACGTGACTTATATCTCCATGCAGCTACTCTATACGTTCATCAACGTACCTTACGGAGCACTGAACTCCTCGTTGACACGCGACACAGACGAAATCACCATACTGACTTCCGTACGTATGTTTATGGCCAACCTTGGCGGTCTGGCCGTCAACTCAGGTCTGCCCCTGTTCATCGCCCTGATTGCAGGTGCGCCCTCTGACAGTCTGCCGAAAGACCCGTCAGCATGGTTCACCACCATGACCATCTACGCCGTTGTCGGCTTCTGCCTGCTCGCCTTCTGCTTCTCACAATGTGAGGAGCGTGTCGTCATGGATGCCAAATCGACAGAAGACGTGAAGGTGAGCGACCTGTGGATGGAGTTCCTGCGCAACCGTCCCTTGCGTGTCCTTGCCTTCTTCTTCATCACAGCTTTCGCCATGATGTCGGTGGGCAATGCTGCAGGAGCCTACTTTATGAATAGCAATCTGCACGGCTCGGCTCAGCAGCTGTCTATCTTCATGGCCTTAGGTTCAGCTCCGGCATTTTTGTTCATGCCATTGGTGCCTTGGTTCAAGCGCATGGTTGGAAAGAAGAATATGTTCTACCTGTTCTTAGGTGCTGCCATCATCGGTATGGCCATGCTTTATGTCATTTCCAAGATGAATCAGCCAAGTATGATGATGATTTATGTGGCCCAGTTCATCAAGAGCACGGGTGTGATTGTCGCTACAGGTTACATGTGGGCATTGGTTCCCGAGGTTATTTCCTACGGCGAATACACCACTGGCCGCCGCATCTCCGGCATTGTTAATGCCTTGACGGGATTGTTCTTCAAGGCCGGTATGACCTTCGGAAGCATCGTCGGTCCGGCTGTGTTGGCATACGTAGGATATGATAGCAAGGTCATCGACCAGACTCCGTTTGCCGAGGAGGGTATCCTGTGGCTCGTCTGCGTCATCCCCGCCATTCTGCTGGGTCTGGCCATGTTCATCATCAGCCGCTACGAGCTGACCGACGAGGTCATTGACGACATCAACAAGAAGATTGAAGCACGTAACAAATAACACAAAGCACAAAACTATGCGAAGACTTAAGACGATTATAGTGGCTGCAGGTCTGGCTGCCTCAGCACAGGCCCAGTCACTGGCTGAAGCCTACCGTGACTATTGGTACACGGGGGTCAGCGTGAACCAATGGCAGGTGCAGGCAGAAAAGGCCGGCGAACAAAAGTTCGACTATACCGGCATGGTCAGTACCGACCAAACCAGTGACTGGCCTCTCATTACCCAGCATTTCAACTGGGTGGTGGCAGAGAACTGCATGAAGATGGAAGTGGTGCATCCCGAGGAGGGTGTCTATGACTTCACCCTTGCCGACCAGTTTGTCAACAAGGCCAAGGCCGCCGGACTGAAAGTACAGGGCCACTGCCTGATATGGCACTCACAGTGCCCGCGCTGGTTCCATTTCGACAAAGACGGCAAACTCGTCTCCAGGGAAGTGCTGGCGAAGCGCATACGCGAACATATCTATACCGTCGTGAGCCACTTCAAGGGGCGTGTCGATGCCTGGGACGTAGTGAACGAGGCTTTTGAGGACGACGGAACACCCCGCAAGAGCCTGTTCTGGCAGATTATGGGTACCGACTACATACCCCTGGCCTTCCAGACTGCCCACGAGGCCGACCCCAGCATCCAGCTCTTCTACAACGACTACTCGATGTACAAGGCACCGAAGGTAGAGGGTGTCTGCCGCTTCTTCAAGCCGCTCATCCAGCAGGGACTGCCCATTACGGCCATCGGCATGCAGGGACACATGATATTAGAGGACAACAAGGACGGCAAGTATTTCCAGGAATACGACCACAGCATCCGTACCATTTGCGACGCCGGCGTGCCTACCTTCTTCTCAGAACTTGACCTGACGGTGCTGCCCAACCCATACGGCTTCTCCGGAGCCAACGTCAGCGACAAGTTAGCCTACCGTCCGGAGATGGACCCCTTCAAAGAGAGCATCACCAAGGAGAAAGAGGCAGAAGCAGCCCAGTACTGGGTGGACTTCTACAAGATGCTGATAGCCCACCGCGACGACATCCTGCGCGTCACCTTTTGGTGCCTGAACGATGCCAACTCCTGGCGCAACGACTTCCCCATCAAGGGTCGTACCGACTATGCTACGCTGTTTGACCGCCAGAGCAACGTCAAGCCTGTTGTCCAGCAGCTCATCGACCTGGTGAAGCCCCAGCCCGCTGCACCAGTAAAAGGCAAGAATAAAAAGAAAAAGTAAACACTAACTTATAAAACAAACAAAACTATTATGGCTAAATTACCAAGGTATCTGTTCCCCAGTGACTATATGGCTGACCCCTCAGCCAATGTATTTAACGGCAAGTTGTATATCTACCCCAGCCACGACTGGGATGCCGGCGAGTGTTTCGATGACGACGGTGGCCACTTCCAGATGAAGGACTACCACGTGCTGTCGTGGGACGACGTTGAGAACGGAGAGGTGACCGACCACGGTGTCATCCTCGACGTGAAGGACGTACCCTGGGCTGAGAAGCAGATGTGGGACAATGACGTTGTGGAGAAGGACGGCAAGTACTTCCTGATTTTCTCGGCCAAGGCCTACGACGGCGTGTTCCGCCTGGGTGTGGCCGTTGCTGACAAGCCCGAAGGTCCGTTTATCGCCCAACCGCAGCCCATCCGCGGCTCGTTCTCTATCGACCCCTGCGCCTTCAAGGACGACGACGGACAGGTCTATGTTTATTTCGGCGGTCTTTGGGGCGGTCAGCTGCAGTGGTGGCGCCCGCTGCCCAATGGCATAGCACCCACCTTCGGCAAGTATGGCGACGACAACGGACTCATCGACCTCGGCGCAGCCCCCGACCATCAGGGTGAGCTCTTTGCACAGCCCGGCGACCCTGCCATCCCCAGCAATGTGGTACGCCTGAGCGACGACGTCATGCAGTTTGCCGAGGCTCCGCGTCCTGTCGTCATCCTCGACAAGGACGGACAGCCGCTGAAAGCTGGTGACCCTCACCGCTTCTTCGAGGCCAGCTGGATGCACAAGTACAACGGCAAGTACTACTTCTCGTATTCTACAGGTGACAGCCACTTCCTGTGCTATGCCATCGGCGACAACCCCTACGGCCCGTTCACCTATCAGGGCGTCATCCTCGACCCCGTCGTAGGCTGGACGACCCACCACAGCATTGTGGAATTCAAGGGACAGTGGTATCTGTGTTATCATGACTGTGTACCCAGCAACGACATCACGCATCTGCGTTCACTGAAGGTGCAGCGTCTGTACTACAACGAAGACGGCACTATCCAAAAGGTTGTGAATGAGTGAACACTCGATAATGAATATTAACCAACTTATATCTAACTATTACTCGCTGCACCGCGATGAAATTATACATTTCATTGCGGTGCGCAATATTCATGACGACGATGCCCAAGACATGGTGCAGGACCTGTTCTTGCACCTGCTGGGCAGCCGTCACCTCATTACCCCCCAAACACTTCCGTGCCTCGTCTACACGATGGCACGCAACAGCGTCAGCGACTATTACCGTCGCCGCCGCGTCTATGAAGAGTACGAGCATTTCATCAAGCGGTCGGCCTTGGACAACAAGTATGCCCAAACCGATATAGAGTCTGTCATTACGGCCCGCCAGCTCGTAGAGCGCATGGAGCGCTCCCTGGTACGTCTGCCCGAGGCTTGCGGACGCATCTACCGCCTGCATATTTATAACGGACTTAAGGTGGGTGACATAGCAAAACAGCTTGAACTACCCTACAAACAGGTTGAAAACAGACTTGGGCAAGCCCGCCACCACATCCGTCAACAATTCAAAGCATGTGTATAAAAAGGTCTTTCCAAATGATTTGTGCGACAGTCCTGCTTACAACGGCTGCAGAGACAGCGATGGCACAGCGTGTTGAGTTACCCCTCGTCTATGACATAGAGAACACTGGGAGTAACTATGAGCGTCCCGTCATGCCCGCCCCGCAGAAGCTGCCCGTCATCCGTGAACTGCCAGACGCCCTGGAGGGTGTCGCCAGCTTTGCTGACTGGGCAAAGCGTCGTAACGACATCGGTCACATGATACAGCACTACGGCATCGGCACCAAGCCCGCAGTAGAAAAGGGTCAGGTGGCAGCACGCATGGAAGGCGACACGGCCTTGGTGGTCGATGTGACCGTCAACGGCGAGACACTGACGCTACGCTCAGTTATCCACTATCCTAAGGTGGGACAGCCACCCTACGCCCTGATGATAGGCACGAGCAGGGTATCCCTGCCAAAGCAGTTGTTTGACAACCGCCCCATCGCCATCATGACCTTTCACGAGAAACAAGTGAACGACTACGGACAATGGGGCAAGCACCACGACCGTGGCGAGCACCCCTTCGACCGACTCTATCCCACCCTGACGGCCAATGGCGCCTATAGTGAATGGGCATGGGGACTGAGCCGCCTGCTCGACGGACTGCAGCTGTTAGGACCAGAGGCCACGAAGATTGATATGCGACACATCGGCGTTACCGGCTGTTCGTATGCAGGCAAGATGGCACTCTATTGCGGTGCCTTTGACGAGCGCATCGCACTGACCATTGCCCAGGAGCCGGGAGGCGGCGGGGCAGCCGCCTGGCGCAAGTCCCATGAGTCTACAGAGAAGGTGGAGGACATTGACAAGACGGACTACCACTGGTTCTTGGAGAGCCAGCGCGACAACTTCAGCGGTGACTCCGTCTACCGTCTGCCATACGACCAGCACGAACTGTGTGCCATGGTATGTCCGCGTGCATTGCTCTTGCTGGGTAACCCTGACTATCCCTGGCTCTCCGACCCTGCCATGCAGGCTTCAGCAGAGGCTGCCGTGAAGGTCTGGGAGCGCTTTGGCATTGGCGATCGCATGAATTGGAGCATCGTCGGGGGACACGGCCACTGCCAGCTTCCTGAAAGCCAATGGCCCATCGTTCAGTCTTTTATCGACCGTTTTCTTTTAGGTATTGCCGAATAGCAGCGACGAGGGCATCGTTCTCGTCCGGGCCCTGGGCTGATACGCGGAAGAAATAATGAGAGAGTCCTTGGAAATTGGAGCAGTCACGGATGAGGATGCCGTGCTTGTGAACCAGGTATTGTTTCAGGTCGGCAGCTCGATGAGACTCTAATTCACAAAGCATATAGCTGGTCTTCGTCTCGAAAACGCGAACACCCTCAATGGCTCGCAGATTGTTACGCAGTCGTTCTGCTTCTTGCAGATAGGCATCCAGGTCAGTAATAATGGGCTTACCTTGGGTGATGAGGAACTTGCCGGCCTCAATGGCCAAGGAGCTGACAGCCCACGGGTGGCGAAGACTGCGCAAGAGCTGAATATTATTGGGGTGTGCCGTGATATATCCCAAACGGAGGCCTGGGACACCATAGGTCTTACTCAACGAATGCAGCAGGAACAGATTAGGCACCCCCTGCATCTCACGAGCTATCAGCAGGGGTTCTTTGGTATAGCCCTCATACGACTGGTCCACTACAAAGGAATAGCGTGGCGAACGTCGCACCAGATAGTCCATAAATCCTTTCATCAGCACATTGCCCGAGGGGTTGTTGGGATTACATATCCAGTAGACGCGGTCGCGAGGCAACTGCGTGAGGTCGTCGTTGTTCTCGTATGAAATAATGTGGCGGTGCTGTCGGCAGGCGTCTGCATACTCGTTGAACGTCGGTTGTGGTATGACTGACGCGCTGCCATGAAAGAGCTCGGCAATCAAATAGATAGCCTCAGTGACGCCATTCGTCACCAACACACACTCGGGCGAGACACCTTCCTTGAGGGCTATGAGTTTTTCAAGACTGGTAGGCATCGGATCAGGATAATGGCTTACGACATCAAAACGAGCCATCAGATGCTCTTTTAGCGCCGTTAAATCCACATGCTGGTAGATATTGGAACTGAAATTGGTCTTTACCAAGTCACCATAGCGGTAAATGTCATCGCCGTGTCCTTCTATCATTTGCTTACTTGTATAGTTAATGCGTTTTTGTCGAATGTGATTCCGTCGCGCTCTATAAAACGCCCCAAGACTCCTTGGGCGGCTAATTCCTGGGGAGTGCCGACGCTAAGGACTGATTGTGGCTCCATCAGCCAGATGCTGTCAGCCAACTGGAGAGCGAGTTCTACGTCGTGCGTGGACAGGAAGATGGTTTTCTCCTCATCGACGGCTAACCTGCGTAGCAGCTGCATGATTTCAACCTTGCTGGGAAAGTCGAGGAAGGCGGTGGGCTCGTCTAAGTAGATGACGGGCGTCTGCTGCGCCAAAGCCTTGGCTATCATCACCTTCTGCCGCTCACCGTCGCTGAGCGTCTGCACCATGCGCTCTTGCAGGGTCTCAATGCCGACAAGGTGTATGACGTCGTCCACAATCTTCTGATCGTCATCTGTCAGCGTACCCCAAAAGCCTGTATAGGGCGAGCGTCCCATGCCCACCATCTCCCGCACCGTCAGGTTCTGGACGTCGGGCTTCTCTGTCAGCACCACACCTATCAGCCGGCTCAGTTCCCGGTCGGACAGATGGGTCAAGGACCGCTGTGCCGTAGGAGCAGTGTTCAGCAGTATGTCGCCACTTAACGGTGGCTGGAAGGCAGACAGCGTACGCAGCAGTGTTGACTTGCCGATACCGTTCTGACCCAAAAGACATGTGAGCTTCCCGCTTTCAATGGCCGCACACAATCCCCTGGCCACCACCTTTTGGTTGCCTTTCGCCAGATAACCGATGCTCAAGTCTTGAAGTACTACCGTCTGCATAGTGCTGCAAAAATACGAAGAAGTTACGAATAAACCAAACTTTTGAGGAAAAACTTCGTATTGTTTAAGATTATTATCAATGGAAAAAAGACTTCTAGGATGGCGGAAATACTTCATGCTGAAGACCCAACAAAGAATCTGTCTTCCGGGGAGCTATCCGAGCAAACGATGGCCTAAGTCCTGCTGGAGGCAGAGGGTTGTGATGTGGTGTATGTGCTGGTCCATGACAGGGACGGGGACAACGTGATAGGTGGAATAGTCGGGGCAGAGAACGACGAGGTTCATGGCCTTGACACGAATGCCATAGTTGCGCTGCAGCATCATGCGGTAAAGGTTCTGCTGGATGCAATAATGATAGAAGGAAGTATCAGGAACGTTCAGGCCGTGTAAAGCGGTCTTCCCACCAAAGGGGGTAACAATAGGCTGGCCCTGTGGGTCGCACACTTTGCGGCTGCGCTTCCAGTCGTAGATGGTAAACTGGCCGTCTTCGTCCTTACAAATCAGGTCGATGGTTCCTGCTATATTCAATGCTGTATCGTAGACTGGCCACTCCTGCCGATAAGGCCGTATATGATAATCGTTGACAAAATGCAGAAACTGCTGGTGCTCACGCTCTACGCTGACAGCCTCGGTTTGTCCACCATAGCTGAAGTAACAGGTGGTATGGAAACTGCCGTTCTGAAAGTAGTTTTCCGTCTGTTCGTGTACAAAAGTTCCTACGCTGCTGGCCATGCGGCCTATGCGCTCCCACTTGGCAAGAGACTCGGCAATGGGTATTCCATAACGATCCTGTTGCTGCTGGGCAGCACGTTGTGCATCGAAGGGTTCGAAGAAAAAGGCTATGAGCGTGCTGACGGGCAACAACTGGTATTGCCCTTTATACAAATAGACGTGGCCTTCGGGCAGGAAATCGATGTCTTCGTCTTGCGGATAACGTCCTGCATCTGTGAAGCAACGCATCTTCTGCGTCATCGCTTCTGTTCTGACCAGACTATTTGACATGGGACTCCATTTTGTTACGCAAGCCTTTATAGCCAGACAGATAAGCCTTGGCTGACCCAAACGACAGGAACATGTCAAGGCGTACGGGCATGTGGTTTTTGTCATCCGTGATATAGAAGCGGATGAGTTCGTGATTCTGCCCGTCCTCGCGCTCTATGAACGAGAAAGTAAGGCAGCGGTACTTGTCATTACCGTTCTTCATCTTGAGGGTGGTCTTACCGGTATATTTGAGCCATGAGTTGGTGAGTCGGCGGGCATCGCTGATAGGCATGGGAATGTTCTCGCCGACCTTCAGATTATCTGCATCGAAGTTGCGTGCCCGCAAAAAGATGCTCATCATGTCGTAGATGCAGTCCTTGTACTCTGCATCCTTCCAGTGGACCTCGCCGTCATGGTCGATGCGGTGCATCTTCAAATGACAGTTGTTGTTCGGATAGGTGTACCACAACTCGTCCACATAATAGCGGTCGCCTTCTCGTGCCCCCTTTCGGAAATAGAGCGGCTCCAGGTCGAGACTGGTATAGCAGAGCAGGGTGTCGCGCATGATGAAGACATTGTCCAACTGGTCATTGCCTCGGGTGATGAGACTGCTTCGGAAGGCCTTTTGCCCATTATAGCGCGACTGTACGGTAGACATGGATGCCGTTCCCACCTTGACCCACACGAACTTCCAGTTGAAGTAGAGGTCATAGCTGAGGAACTCGCCCGACTTGAAGGCGATGTTTTCTATGCCACACTGGGCATGCGCCCCTATGGGGCTAAATAAAAAATATAATATATAAAATATAAAAAGCTTCTTCATCGTTTTCAATCTTATTTTTCTTATTTCTTATTTTATATTTAGGGCGTAGCCCGCTTTACGTATTCTATACCCAGCTTCTTGGCGCGGTCGGCATTGCGGTTCTGCAAGCGCTTCTTGTCCTTGTCCGCCTTCTGCTGGATGATTTCACGAGGTTTCTGCCTGTTGCGCGGCTCCTGTGTCAGTTTCCAGCGCTGAGTGATATCCCACTTGGCCTTACACTCCACTGACTGTGAGTAGTAATAGACATCTTCTGGCTGCAGGTCTGCATCATAATTACCAGTATCCCAGCAGTTATTACCATTGCTGTCGACAAAAGCCCGTGCATAATAGGTTCCCGGATCAATATAGAAGAAGGTAGCCTCACCATTCTTATCGGCACGTACCTGTCGTACACATTTGTCACTTTTGTCGAGCAACTGTACTACTATGGCCGTATCACGAAGTCCTGTCAGTTCGAAGGTCAGTGTAGAGAATTCGTCCAATGACTTGACTTTGATGCCTTGCTTGACAGGCTTTGATGCCAGGCCGTAGATGTCGATAAAGGCGGCAGAATCAACCTCCAGGCTGTATTCCGTATCAGGATGCCATTCGGCTATAAGCTGATAGTGACGTGGCGTTGAGCCTTGCTGACGGAAGTCGAAGGGAGCCCGGTACCAAAGAGTGTCTATCTTTGAATATAGGTGTATAGCCGTAGTATCCATGTGCTGCAGCGGCGTTGGCGCTTCTATGAAAATGACACTTGATGGATTCATGGATGATGGCAGGTTATACTTGACATTCAACGGCTTGGGAGGATAAATACTGTCGTAAGGCAGGTCTTTCTTTTTCTTCTTCTGCTGTTCTTTCTGCCAATCTTCCACCTCTTTCTGCAGATTCTTCAGTCGTTTCTGATAAGGCACCTTGGCAATAGCCTCAATGGTATCTGTCTGGCTGACGAGCACGCCCATCGAGTCGGTTTTCATGTACTGCATGGAGAACTCCAAGGTATCCTTATTGACGAGCAATGTGTCACGAAGCCAATAGGCAAGTGTATCGTTTTTCTGGCTACTCTCTATGATAAATGCGGAGTCTGCATCAAAATTCAAGCCTTTGATAACCGGCAGTTCAGGATGACCATAGCTAAAGAAGATATCTATTTTGTTCGGCTCTTTTCGCTCCGTCTTCAAAAGATAACGGTCCGTTTGTACTTCCTTAAAAGCCAGCATCACGATATCGTCAGGATAATAATGAATGTAAGGAACCTGCACGATATTATCGATATGCAGGGAGTCCCGCCAAATAGTATCCTGGCGTACATCGGGCTTGGAAGAAGTCTGGTAGGCGGTGTGCGAAAAGGCTATCATCTCGCTTTTCTGCGTAAACTTATAGTCTCCGTCGGCATCCTGTAAAGCATAGACGCGATACTCGCCGGGAGCCACTCCCTTGATGACAAAATGTCCCGTTCCATCGGTACGTCCAATGCGCATCAACGGTTCTTTACGAAAAACGGAATCGGCGAGGTTGTCGTACAATCCTACTGAAATGCCTTTGACGGCTTCCAGGTTAGAAGCATCAATGACATAGCCGGAGACCTCGAAAGTGTCGATTTGCTCACCGGTAGAGAAGGTGTAGGTGTAATTGCCCAAAGGGTTACCCTCGTTATTATCGGTGATGGCATCGCTAAAGTCGACCGTATACGTCGTATTGGGCTTCAACGAGTCCTTCAGTTCAACAACAATCTTTTTTCCTGCTGCCTTGATTTCGGGCATCTCCAGTTGCGGGGGCGACACCATGACACTCTGCGTCGGGTCTTCAAGCTTGATGTATTCGTCAAAATAGATGGTAATCTTCTTGGTGGTCACATTGACAGCCTGGTCGGCGGGCATACAACCAAGAATACGCGGAGGATCGTCATCGAACCACCCTCCGTCAGGCGAACCCATACGAGCACAGCTCGAAATGAGGAATGAAAGGAACGAAAGGAATGAAAGAAATGAAAGGAATGAGGAATGGGAAATGAAGAAATAGGCTACACTGTTGTGGCGAGCCGTATTTTTCCTCATGGGATGACAACATTTCTTCATTTCATCATTTACATTTCTTATTTCCTTCATTTCTTTCATTTAACTGCAATAGTTGTTCTATGTGTTTACGCGAATTGCTCAATCTGGGCACCTTGTGCTGGCCTCCCAATTTACCCTGCTGTTTCAGCCAATCGTTGAACAAGCCCGAACGCGCCTCGAGGATTTCCAGGTGCTGCAACGTAATGTCTTTGTAGCGCTTGGCTTCATAGTCGCTGTTCAGCAGCTGAAGCCTCTGGTCCAGTATGTCCGCAAACTGTGCCAGGTCGCTTGGCGGCTTGGAGAACTCTATGAGCCACTGGTGACGGCACTTGGCCTGCGCATCCATAAACACGGGGGCTGCCGTATATTCCAGCACCTCGGCACCTGTTTGCTCGCAAGCGTATGCCAAACCCTGTTCGGCATTGTCGACGATGAGTTCCTCACCAAAGGCATTGATAAAGCTCTTGGTACGTCCGGAAATGACAAACTTATAAGGATTGGTGGACGTGAAGCGGATGGTGTCGCCTATCATATAGCGCCACAAGCCACACGACGTCGATATGAGCATCGCATAGTTCTTGTCTTTCTCCACGCCCCAAAGGGGTACTATCTTGTTCTCTCCGGTTTTGCCGGAGAGTTCTTGGAACTCATAGAAGACGTCATAATCCAGCATCAGCATCATGGCCTTGTCCGCCGGGTCGTCCTGCAAGCCAAAGAATCCTTCGCTGGCATTAAACGTCTCCATATAGTGCATGCGAGGGGTGGTAATCAGTTGTTCGTACTGCTTGCGGTAAGGCGTAAAGGCCACGCCACCATGGAAGAACACCTCCAAGTTGGGCCAGACCTCCTCAAGATGCGTTTTTCCCGTCATCTCCATCATACAGGTAAGCACGGAAAGCATCCACGAGGGCACACCAGAGATGTTTGTCACATTCTTGTTCATCGCCTCCCGGGCTATCCGCTCGCGCTTCACCTCAAAGTCACTCAGCAGCGCCGTCTCCTTCTTAGGGACACGAATAAAATTGACCAGCGGATTGATGTTCTCAATCAGGATGGCACTCAGGTCGCCCACCAGCGAGCCCGGCAGGTTATAGTTGGGAGCATGACTGCCGCCCAGGATAAGCCCTCTGCCGTCGAACATGCGCGACTGGGGATTGTTTCGCAGATAGAGGGCCACCGTATCATATCCGCCAGCATAGTGAATCTTCTGCAAGCCTTCGTTGCTGACAGGAATAAACTTGGACTTGTCGTTGGTGGTACCGCTCGACTTGGCATACCACTTTACACGTCCAGGCCACAGCACGTTCTGTTCTCCGTGTCGCATCCGGTCAATGTCGCCCTTCAGCTCCTCGTAGGTGTTGACGGGAACCATCGCCGTGAAGCGTTCATAGTCACTGATGCTGTCAAAGGCATGGTTCCGGCCGTATTCTGTATCTTTGGCGCGGTTTATTAGATGCTCCAGCACTGCCCGTTGCAGTGCCTCACCCCCCTTCAGGTGTTTCTCCAAAGCCTTCTGTCGGGGTACAAATACTTTTCTTATAATCTGGGTCAGACTCATTGTCGTACAAGTAATTTGCGTGCAAAGATAATACTTTTTTTGAAACCACATGCATTTTGCCCATACCTTTTAATAATTATAAGCAATAATTAGGTGATTAGTGATTAGATGACGGTTCTATAATCATGCGGAAACTGTGAAAAACTATGCCGCCCGTGCCGCCTGAGGACTTAGCACGCTGGATATCAACGAGGTAAGGGCGGCTAAAGCATCATCACCCCTGTAAATATCCGGCCGGAGTTGATACCCATACGGCGGGCAGAGAAGAAATCGTCTGTCTGTTTGAATGTGCAGATGCCAGACATGGTGACTGCCTGCGGACGGACACCTGCGGAGAGCAGCTGGAGATGGTTGCACTCAGGCAAGTCAATATGCCACTTTTGTTCGCGACGACTGATAGCTGCCATATCGAAACCCGCCTGCAGGAACGCTTCGAAAACCTCATCGCCCACCTCAAAGCTGTCGAGGCTGATGCCTGGGCCTATCGTTGCCGTCATGTCTGTGGGGCATGAGCCATAAGCAGTCATCATAGCTTGGACGCTCTTCTCCACAATACGGGCAACGGTGCCCCTCCAACCGGCATGAATGGCACAAACGACGCGATGGACGCTGTCATAAATGACTACGGGTATGCAGTCGGCTGTTGATACACCAATACATACGCCGCGAATATCGGTCATGACAGCGTCCACACCATCGAGTGCCTGCTGTCTGTCACTGGCTGGAAGTACAAGCAGGCGTTGGTCTATTTTGGCTATGTGGGTCTGATGAACCTGATGAGGCATGATGAGCCTGTCGTCGCTGATGCCCAACTGCTGACACAATAGCTGACGGTTGCGCTGGACAGCCTCCTCAGCATCGCCACAATACATGTTGATGTTGAACGAGGCATAGTTGCCTGTACTATAGCCACCATGGCGCGTCGTGCTGAAGGCTACGACACCGTCGGCTAAATGGTAGCGATGCAGGACCGGCTGAGGAGTCATCATATCGCAAACGCACTCCCTACCCTTCAGCAAAGGCTGCGGCCTCAGCCTCAGCAATGATTTCCTCACGAGTCTTCTCTTGTGGTGTAGCGCTGATGTCATCGAGGGTCAAGTCATCCAAACTGGTACGCTCCTCGATGGGGTCATCGGCTACGGCAACGGACTCCGTCTTGGAGGGAGCCTGTGGAGCTTTTTCCTGCTCGATGATAAAATTCTGCTGCTCCTTCTCGAGGTCGGGTACACACATGACGGGTTCTTCTTCCATCTTGGTGCGATTACCCTTTGCAGCAAAGACCGCATCAATATACTGTGGTTCGCGACGCAGAAGCTGCAAAGTCTCCTTTGACGCTTGCTGGTGGCTCTCTTTCTTGGAGAAACCAGTACCCTTACAGCCTTCAATGCCTTCAAGGAACACCTGGGTCGTAAATACGGGGCTGCCGGTATTGGCGTCCTTGGTCTGTTCCAATTCGCGAAACTCCATCTTGACACGGTTCTTCTGACTCCACTCCAAAAGCTTGGACTTGAAGTTGACTTCCTTATAGGCAACCTTGTCGATGTTGATGACCTGGGACAGAATACGCTTCTCCATAAAGCGCATACACGCATCGTAGCCACGATCCAGATAAATAGCACCTACCAACGCCTCAAAGGCATTGCCATTCATATAGTTGTTGTGCGAAGTAGAGTGGCCTGTCGACTTGATCAGCTGGGAAATACCCATTTCCTGAGCCAGCTTGCCTAATGTTGAGCGACTGACCAGTTTAGAGCGGGTATTGGTGAGAAATCCCTCACGTTTGCCCTGAAAATGACGATAGACGATGTCACCAACAACACAGTCGAGCACAGCGTCTCCCAAGAATTCCAAACGCTCATTATTGATAGGACGTCCTTTTTCGTTTTTCTGCCCTGCACTCTTGTGTAAAAGAGCCTGCTTATAAACACTGATGTCACGGGGATAAAAACCCAGAATGTCGTACAGAGCAGAAAAAAGCTCCTTCTCCTTACGGAAAGGGAGCTTCATTCTATCAATGAAATTCATGATACTATTCAGCATACTTCTTGAAAATGACACAAGCGTTATGACCACCAAAGCCAAACGTGTTGCTCAGTCCGGCACGTACCTCACGCTTCTGGGCCTTGTTGAAGGTAAAGTTGAGATTGTAGTCAATCTCCTCATCCTTGTCGTCTTCCTCGTGGTTGATGGTGGGAGGAACGATGTCGTTCTGAACAGCCAGTACGGTGGCCATGGCCTCGACGGCTCCGGCAGCACCCAGCAGGTGACCCGTCATCGACTTGGTAGACGAAATGTTCAGCTTGTAAGCAGCATCTCCAAAGACCTCCTTGATGGCCTTGGCCTCAGAAATGTCACCCACGTGGGTAGAAGTACCATGAACGTTGATGTAGTCAATATCCTCAGGCTGCAGACCTGCGTCCTCAAGGGCGTTCTGCATCACCAGCTTGGCACCAAGTCCTTCGGGATGTGAGGCAGTGATGTGATGTGCATCAGCACTCATGCCTGCACCCACCATCTCGGCGTAAATCTTAGCACCACGAGCCTTCGCATGCTCCAACTCCTCGAGAATCAGGCAACCAGCACCCTCACCCATGACGAAGCCATCACGGCTGGCGCTGAACGGACGGCTGGCTTTCTCGGGCTCGTCATTACGAGTAGAAAGGGCCTTCATGGCATTGAAACCACCAACACCCGTCTCGCAGACAGCAGCCTCAGCACCACCGGCAACAATGATGTTTGCCTTACCCAAGCGAATCAAATTGAAGGCATCAGCCAATGCATTCGTCGAAGAAGCACAAGCAGAAGCGGTGATGTAGTTGGGGCCGTGGAAGCCGTACATGATTGAAATCTGACCAGCAGCAATGTCGGCTATCATCTTCGGAATGAAGAAGGGGTTGAACTTGGGACCATCCTCGCGATGAGCACCATAGTAGCCAACTTCTTCCTCGAAGGTCTTAATGCCACCGATGCCCACGCCATAGACAACGCCAATACGGTTTTTGTCCTCAGCTTCCAAATCCATTGCGCTGTCCTCGACAGCCTGCTTGGCGGCGATGATGGCCAACTGTGTATAGCGGTCCATCTTACGGGCTTCCTTGCGGTCAATATATGCATTAATATCCAGATTCTTTACCTCACAGGCAAACTGAGTCTTGAACTTTGATGCATCGAACAGTGTAATAGGTGCAGCTCCGCTCTTACCAGCCAGCATGCTCTCCCAAGTCTCCTTAGGAGTATTGCCAAGTGGTGTAACGGCACCCATGCCTGTTACTACTACTCTTTTTAATTCCATAAATACTTAAAAAAAGGCATGGGTTGCCATCTTGAATAAGAATGGCAACCCATACTCATGATTGAATTTATTTTGCGTTCTCCTCAATGTAAGCGATAGCATCGCCGACAGTACCAATCTTCTCAGCCTTATCATCGGGGATAGAGATACCGAACTCCTTCTCAAACTCCATAATGAGCTCAACGGTATCCAGTGAGTCAGCACCCAGGTCGTTGGTGAAACTTGCCTCGGGCTTTACTTCTGCTTCGTCTACACCGAGTTTGTCTACAATAATTGCCTTTACTTTGCTTTCAATTTCTGACATAATTTTCTTCTTTAAAATGTTAATAATTGATTCCTTTTACTGAAAAAATTTCGGCACTACTGCCGCTTAGCGGGTGCAAAGTAACACATTTTTATTGACTTACGCAAATATTTTTAAGAAAAAAGCACCTTTTCTTGCACAATACCCCCATACTTGTGCAGTTTTTTCGGGCAAAAATTGTTGTTCTGACACCCTACAGCGTGTATTTTTCTCTTCTTAAGGGATAATGATTACGAAGAAATTCAAATTGATTTGGGTCCTTTTTCAGTTTTTCGCTATCATCGAAAGGGTTGTAAAGTTCCAAAGGATTACCTGTAAAAGAAAAGTCGGCTGGCAGCTTTGGTGCATCTATCATACCAGGATGCGGCAGTTGGAAATGACGGCATAGTGCACTGATGACCATATTGTCAGCATTCACCTTTCCATCGGCCGAGTAGCCGGCAATGTGAGGCGTACCAATGAAGACCGTGTTCAGCAGGTCAAGATTCAGCAGCGGTTCGTTTTCCCAGACATCGATGATTGCATCGCGCACCCTACCCTCACGCAAAGCACTCAAGAGGGCTTTGTTGTCAACCACTTCGCCACGACTGGTATTTATAATATAAGGTACGTGTGACAACCTATGGAAGAAAGCATCATCCGCCAGATGCCAGGTAGCATATTTGCCCTCTCGGCTCAAGGGTACGTGGAATGTTATCACGTCTGCCTCACGCTCAATGTCTTCCATGGACACAAAGTCGGCATGCCCCAAAGGCGGATCACATACCAGGACGTGCATGCCCAGACGCTCAGCAACGGCCTTAACCCTGGAACCTACGTGTCCACAGCCCACAATACCTATCGTCGCACCGCGTAACTGAAAGTATTTTTCACGCTCCAGCAATAACAACGAGCACTCCAGGTATTGTGCTACTGAATCAGCGTTACATCCTGGACAATTCGTCCATGTAATGCCTGCGCGTTGCATATAGTCGGTATCAATATGGTCAAAACCTATCGTGGCAGTAGCCACAAACTGCACCTTACTGCCGTTCAGCAACTGTTCGTCACAGCGGGTACGTGTTCGCACAATCAATGCATCGGCATCACGCACGTCGTCAGCCGTTATCTCCGCGCCCCGCAGGGCAACGACTTCGTCGGCCAACAAGGCCAGTTTTTCGCGAATATAGGGAATCTTGTCGTCAATTACTATCTTCATACCGCTGCAAAGATACAAAATAGTCAAGAGATAAGCGTTAAGAATTAACAAAAAAACACTTGTCAACCATTTTTCTTGTGCATAAACTCTTCATTTTTAATTTAAATTCGTATCTTTGCCGTCGTAAAACAATAATATTACACTATGACATTTACAGAGCAAGCAAACAACATTTTTCTGCAAGCCATCCGTGACTATCACCTGACGGATGATGTAGATGCTAATATCAGAAATCCTTACCAGCAGGGTTCCATCGAGTACAACCTCTACCTGAAGTGCTGGATAGACACGGTGCAGTGGCACTTAGAGGACATCATCCGCGACCCGCATATCAATCCAGCTGACGCCCTGGGACTGAAGCGTCGCATTGACCGCTCTAACCAGGACCGTACGGACTTGGTAGAGGAGATAGACACCTATTTCCGTCAGCAATATAGCGAGGTGAAGCCATTGGCTGACGCCCGTCTGAATACGGAAAGTCCTGCCTGGGCCGTGGACCGCCTGAGCATCCTTGCCCTGAAGATATGGCACATGCAAGAGCAGACAGAGCGCACAGATGCCGATGCCGGGCACATAGCACGCTGTCAGGGTAAGCTGGACGTACTCCGTGAACAGCAGAAAGATCTCTCGACGGCTATCGACCAGCTGCTGGAGGACATTGCTGAAGGGCGTAAATACATGAAGGTGTATCGTCAGATGAAGATGTATAACGATCCGGCTACCAATCCCATCCTTTATCAAAAAGAAAAAGGTCAATAAAAAGGGGTAAGAAGTGAAGAAAGAGCATATCCTTATCATCCGCTTTTCAGCACTTGGTGATGTGGCTATGGCTGTGCCTGTGGTTTACTCACTGGCATGCCAATATCCAGAAATACGCATCACCGTGCTCAGTCGTGCCTTTGCCCGTCCACTATTTGAGAATCTGGCTCCCAATGTAGGATTCATGGAGGCTGACCTGAAACAGGAATACAAGGGCATCAGGGGACTGAATGCTCTCTACCGCCGCCTGACTGCCAAGCAGTTTACAGCCATTGCCGACCTGCATAATGTGCTGCGTTCCGGGTTCCTGCGAATGCGCTTCAACCTGGGGAACTACCGTGTGGAGCATATCAACAAGCACCGCCGGGGCCGCCGGCGCCTAACGGCGCCTTATCATAAACAGCTGAGCCAGCAGCCAACCTCGTTCCAAAACTATGTAGAAGTCTTCGAACGGCTGGGGTATTCTGTCAACATTCAGTTCACCAGCATCTTTCCACAAGGTGGTGGCGACATCAGTGTGTTGCCTGAAACGTTTTCCGCTATGCTGACTCCTCCATGTTCGCCCCTTATCGGCATTGCTCCCTTTGCTGCTCACCAGGGCAAGGTATATCCCCCGCACCTGATGCAGAAGGTGATAGAACAGCTGCTGCAGCAACATCCGCAGGCCCGTATCTTCTTGTTGGGTCGCGGCAAACAGGAAGATCAGTATTTTACAGCCTGGTGCCAGCAGTATCCTCAGTGTGTGAATGTGAGCCAGCACCTTGAATCCTTACAACAGGAACTGGTACTTATCAGCCACCTCGACGTCATGATTTCAATGGACTCTGCCAATATGCACCTGGCATCGCTCACAGGAACACCCGTCATCAGCATCTGGGGTGCCACGCATCCCTATGCCGGATTCATGGGCTGGGGACAGTCAAAGGAAAATGCCATACAAGTAGACCTGGACTGCCGACCCTGCAGCATCTTCGGGCAGAAGCCTTGCCGGAGAGGTGACTATGCCTGCCTGAACAATATCAAACCAGAAACTATCGTCGAAAAGACAAATACACTATTATTAACTAAAAACAAGAATTAAACTTATGAAAAAGTACGTTTGTGAGACCTGTGGTTACGTTTATGACCCTGAAGTTGGCGATCCCGACAGCGGCATCGCTCCCGGCACAGCCTTTGAAGACATTCCCGAAGACTGGGTATGCCCCATCTGCGGAGTAGGTAAGGATGATTTCTCGCCAGAGGAGTAATGAATTACAACACTACCACCCTACCCAATGGGCTGAGGGTGATACACCTGCCTTCCTCATCGCCTGTTGTCTATTGCGGTATCGGCATCAATGCCGGTTCACGACATGAAAGCAACGGTGAGGAAGGTTTGGCTCATTTCTGTGAACACGTCACATTCAAAGGCACTCGGCAGCGCTCTTCTATCCAGATTCTGAACTGCTTGGAGAGTGTTGGCGGTGACTTGAATGCTTTTACCAATAAGGAGGATACCGTCTTTTATGCTGCCATCCAAAAGGAGCACTTTTCACGGGCCGTCGACCTGCTGACAGACATTGTCTTCAACAGTGTATATCCCCAGCACGAAATAGAGCACGAGACGGATGTTATCTGCGACGAGATAGAGAGTTATAACGACTCGCCAGCAGAACTCATCTACGACGAATTTGAAAACCTGGTGTTCCTGGGGCATCCGCTGGGGCATAACATCTTAGGAACTCGTGAACAGGTTCGGGCTTTCACCAGCGAGGATGCCCGTCGTTTCACGCAGCGGTACTACCGTCCTGAAAACGCCATCTTTTTTGCCTATGGCGACATCCGCTTCGACAGGCTCGTCAGGACGCTGGAGGTCAAGGGAGTGAAAGCCATTGACAACGACTTTGCGGCAACACAAGCGGCAGCAATAACCACAGCCGCCCCCCGTCATGCTCAGGAGCACCATCAGGCACATGTCATGTTGGGGTGCCGTGCATTCAGCTATGATGACAAACGCCGTTTGCCACTATTCCTGCTCAACAACATCTTGGGCGGACCAGGGATGAATGCACGCTTGAATCTTGCGCTCCGAGAACGCAACGGATTGGTATATACCGTTGAGAGTTCGATAGCCAGCTATAGCGATACGGGATGCTGGAGCGTCTATTTCGGCTGCGACCACCACGACGTAAAGCGCTGTATGCGACTGGTCAGACGCGAACTCGACCGCCTGATGCAACAACCCTTGAGCGAACGACAGCTGACGGCAGCCAAACGGCAGTTAAAAGGACAGCTCACCATCGCCTGCGACAACCGGGAGCAGTTTGCCCTCGACGTTGCCAAACACTATCTGCACTACGGCCAGGAGCGCAACATCGCCGAACTGCTGCAGCAGATAGACCATATCACGGCTGCCCAGCTCCAAGATGTCGCACAGGAGCTCTTTGCTCCTGAACACCTGCAAATGCTTATGCTGTAGTCTTCCGCTTCAGCACACCCACATACGTCAGCAGGATGACGTTCATCATCAAGGCGTAGATGATGGCTGGGATAGCCATGATGTCATTATTGAAGACAAAGGGACTGGTGGCAATGGTAATGGCCTGGGCTGCGTTCTGCATGCCTATCTCTATGACGATGGTACGCTGTTCACGTCCCGTCAGCCGCATGAGCCACGACAGGCAGACTCCACCAGCCATCGACAGCAGAATCAACACGGTCATGCAAAGTCCTAACTGCGGAAACTCGCGGACGATGACCTCCCTGTTTTGAATAAAGAACACCGTTGCCAACAGTATCAGGAAGGGGAAAGCCAACTTTTTGAGCACGTTATGCATACGCTGGGCCAGCGAAGCATGACGGACAGCAATCCACAAACCAAGCAAGATGGGTACGGCCATCAATACCAGATTCTGAACCAACAGATTGCCTACTGGCAGATGAACATCCATATCCGTTCCAACATACTGCGTCATCAGGTCCATGATAAACGGACTGGTAAACAAGGTAATGATACTGCTGAAAGCCGTCAGCGACACCGAGAGGGCTACGTCACCACCTGCCAGCATGGAAAAGACGTTGCTGGAACTGCCGCCTGGACAACAGGCTATCAGCATGATACCCAGAAAAAACAAAGGAGCAACATGAAACACACTGCCAACAGCCAGCGCTACTAACGGCAACAGCACTATCTGTCCTATGAGTCCCGCCAGCATGGCTTTAGGACGCTGGGTTATCAACTGAAAATCCTTGGGCTGCAGAGCCAGACCTAAGTCAAACATCAGCAGGGTCAGGATAGGCAAAACAATAAAAATAGTATTCATGACGCTATATTTTATTTTTAAGGCCTGCAAAAGTAATTATTTCTTCTGAATTTTCCAAACATAGCACCATTTTTCTGGTCACACATCCATCAGCCACTTCCAAACAGGCACTACAGGTATTTCATCTTCCGTGCCCTCCTCATCATACGTAATCAGCAGGCACTTCCAGTCCTCGTGCGCCTTGGCATACTTCACTAACGGTGGCACCTCCCTATTGTAAGTGGTTTTTTCCTTGATGCTATACGACACCTGAATGGCCAGCTTCTCGTCTGGCACAATGAAGTCTATCTCCTTCTCCGCGTTCAGAAAATACACATTCTTTTTGCCAAACCGCCTGCAGAGCTCCACCGCCACCATATTCTCTAGCAGCGAAGTCTCCGAATTCATCAAGAACAGGTTCAGCAGACCGTTGTCAACGAAATAGTATTTTTTCTGCGTCTCCTTCTCTGTCAGCTTCCCAATTTCATTCTCCATGGGTAGTATCAGCCAACTGTCAGAGGCGTAATCGGCATAGTCTATCGTAGTAGGCACACTGATAGGTGACCCCGTTGCCACTATCACGTTCTTCAGCCTGTTATACGATAGTGGTTGCTTCACGCTCTCAGCCATCTTCTTGATTAAGATGTTCAGCACCCTGTCGTTCTTAATGTTGTTTCGTGCACAGATGTCACCCAGGTAGATCTTCTGGTACAAGCTCGAAAGCATAGCCCGCTTGTTCTTAAACGACAGGATCTCTGGCAGACCGCCGTAATAGAAGTACTCATTCAGATGTCGCTTCACCTCGCTTCTCTGAATCGTGTCATATTCCCAATGCTCCCTCAGTTCCACCTGCTGCGCTACAAGATACTCTTTGAACGAATAAGGGTACGCATCATGGATAAAGAACCGTCCACCCAACGTAGTTGCCACCTCCTTGCTCAGCATCTTCGCATTGCTACCCGTCACATAAACCCTGTATTTCGCATCTGTCAACCTCCGCACGAACTTATCCCAGTGCGGAATGTTCTGCACCTCGTCCAAAAACACCACAGGCTTCTTACCATACAGTTCCAGATGGGCCTCAAGCAGACTGTTGAAGTCTTCCGTCTGGAATTCCGCCAGACGCTCATCCTCAAAGTCCACAAACAGAATCTCGTTCCATCCCTTTCCTGCAGCCTGTAGCTGACGTACGCGCTGATACAGTAGGTACGACTTACCAGCATGTCTTACACCAACTATCACATAGTTTCCATTTTCCTCAAAGTCAATGGGCCGAGGTACTATTACCGCCTCATCCACCTCGCGCTGCTTACTAATCAGGCACTGTTTGATGACATCTTTACTAATACTCATATAAATTGTATTTAATAAGAATCATATAATTTTATTAAGTTGGGTTTGCAAATATAGACGTTTTCTATAAAACAAGATTAATAAAATCCCAATTTTTGCAATATTTTCACACTTTTTATCACATACCATTGATTTTTATCTTCAAAGTGAAACCTCTCCGTATTATCCTTAAAAACACAGCTGAATCATTCTATTATTTTTAGAATCCAATATTACCTTACAAAAAATCTAATTTCATAATAAATATTCTTCAACACACTTATAAAAACGTTTAGAAAAGTTAAATACGTTAAATCTTCGTCATTTTCATCCTCCACAGTCTGAGGTTTCAGCAAAACAAACTACACAACTACACTATATTTAATTATATAACTATAAATA
>CAMHJQ010000017.1 GCA_946185485.1 uncultured Prevotellaceae bacterium
GCGGCTACTACTTTGCCATCAGCGACAAGATGGACCTGAAGCTGCTGGGCGAGATCTATACCAAGGGCTCGTGGGGCGTTTCTGCCGCCTCGAACTACCGCAAGCGCTACAAATACAGCGGTAACTTCTATGCCAACTACCAGAACTCCGTGACGGGCGACAAGAACATGCCCGACTACCAGAAGAGCACCAGTTTCAAAATTACCTGGACGCATCGTCAGGATGCCAAGGCCAACCCCTATAGCACCCTGTCGGCCAGCGTCAACTTCGCCACCAGCAACTTTGAGAGCAACAACCTGAAATCGCTCTACAACCCACAGACGCTGACACAGTCGACGCGTACCTCTTCCGTGGCATGGAGCACCACCTTCTCGAGCATCGGCATGTCGCTGTCGTCATCGTTCAACTTGACCCAGAACATGCGCGACTCCAGCATCGCCTTGACGCTGCCCAACCTCAGCGTCAGCATCTCACGCTTCTACCCCTTCAAGCGCAAGCATCCCGTAGGGCCGGAACGCTGGTACGAGAAAATTTCGATGAGCTATACCGGTAGCATGGAGAACTCCATCAACACCAAGGAAGACAAGATTCTGCACTCCAGCCTGACCAAGGACTGGCGCAACGGTATGCAGCACAATATCCCTATCAGTGCCAGCCTCACGCTGTTCGACTATCTGAACATCACACCGTCGTTCAACTTCAAGGACCGCATGTACTTGCAGAAGTACAAGAAGTCGTGGGACGAGGAAAACCAGAAAGAGGTCATCGACACCCTGCGCGGCTTCTATAATGTCTATGACTGGAACTTCAGCATCCAGGCCTCGACGAAGCTCTACGGCTTCTACATCCCGAACCGCAAGCTGTTTGGTGACAAGATACAGGCCGTCCGCCACGTCTTTACGCCTTCGGTGTCGTTCAACTACACCCCCGACTTCGGTGCCGACCGCTACGGCTACTATGAGACCTACCTGAAGACCGATGCCCAGGGCAATGTGTCGCAAGTGGAATACTCGCCCTATTCGGGACTCCTGTACGGTGTACCCGGCAAAGGCATGTCAGGACGCGTCTCGATGGACATCTCCAACAACGTGGAGATGAAAGTCAAGAGCGAGGAGGACGACTCCATCTCGTTCAAGAAGGTGAGCATCATCGACGAGCTGGGTGCCAGCATGAGCTACAACCTGGCTCCCGGCGTGGAGCGTCCGTGGAGCGACCTGACCACCCGTCTGCGCCTGAAGCTGAGCAAGAGTTATACGTTCAGTCTCAATGCCACCTTTGCCACCTACGCCTACGAGGCCGACTCGGTGGGTGCGAAGCCTTACGTGGGTACGCGTACCGAATATAGCCATGGACGCTTCGGCCGTTTCCAGGGCATGTCGCAGTCGCTGTCCTACACGCTGAGCAACGAGAAAGTGATGGACTTCATCAAGTGGCTTCGCGGTGAGCGTCCCAAGAAGAAGGACAACAAGAAAAAGAAGAATAGCGAGGACGAGTATAACGACCTGGAGAGCAATGTCGACACCGAGCTGGAGGCCGGCAAGCATGGTGCCGAGAAACAGGATGCCGGCATGGCCGAGACCGACGAGGACGGCTACATGGCCTTCTCCATGCCGTGGTCACTGAGTTTCGGCTATGGCATCACCATGCGTGAGAACACCTCCGGCAGTTTCAACTACGACACCATGCGCTACCCCTACTCGTTCACGCAAAACCTGAACGTCACCGGCAACATCCGTATAGCTGACGGCTGGAACATCTCGTTCTCGTCGGGCTATGACTTTGAAAACAAGAAGATATCCATGACGACGGCATCGCTCAGTCGCGACCTGCACTGCTTCAACATGTCGTGTCAGGTGACGCTGGCCCCCTACACCAGCTACAACTTCTCCTTCCGATGCAATGCTGCCACGCTTACCGATGCTTTGAAATACGATAAGCGCAGCAGCTATTCGAATGCCGTGCAGTGGTATTAAGCGTTTAAGAGGGCGTTGATGGACTCCTGCTCTCCAACAATCCAGATGATGTCTCCCTCCGCGAAACGGCGATGCGGATTATACGGTGACAGGTTCTCCTTGCCTTCTTCCAATCCTACCACCATACAGCTGTAAATGTTTCGTATACCACTCTCTATCAGCGTCTTGCCGATGAAGGGGCTGTCCTTGCCGATGATGAGCTGACGCAACTTCATCTCACGGGCCTCCAGATTGACATCTTCTACCAGGAGCTCTTCTGCGAGAGCGGTGCCAAACATGGCCAACTGCTCGTCACTGCCAATCACTTCCAGCTTGTCGCCGGGGAAGATGACGTAGTCGCCATCAGGAATGTTCAGTCGGTTGCCGGCACGCAGGATGCTACTGACATGGACGCCATACTTCCGGCCGAGATCGAGCTGTTTCAGCGTGCTTCCCATCCACTGGGAGTTCATAGGTACATCGAAGATGGTGATATGGACATCGCGGTCCAGCAGTCTGCCCTCATACAGCGGACGTTTCTTGCCATGCACCTGGGCCTCAATGTCGCGGGACCGCAGGTTCATGACGAAGAGTCGCTCCAAACGGATGCTACGATGCTTGACGGTTCGTGAAAAGACAATCAATGCCACCACGATGAGACCGATGGTCAGCATCACGGCATTGCTAAACCGGCTCAGATAATTGCAGATATAGAAGATGAACGCGACAGCTATCACGATGCGCACAAGGATGGTGAAGATCAGCGGCAGGCGGTTGCGATTGCTCTCCGCCCATAGTGCACGGAACTCCTCACTGTGGTTCTTCTTCATCACCATTGCCCGCAGGAATGGTGAAATGACGACAGCTGTCAGCAAACCGGTGATGGCGTTGGCATACCAGTGCAGTTCCCATCCCGGCAGCACCTTGCGCATGAATGGCAGCACGAAGGTGAACATCACGGCAATGGCAGCAGAGGTCAGGATAGAATAGATGATGGTGTTGACAGCCATCTGGGTCAGCAGTCGCTTCCATTTGCTCTGCTCCGTCGACGCCGGATGACTCATGGACATCTGGTTGAGCAGCATGACGATCTTGTTGGGCAGATAGTGTTCCAGCTTATTGTAAGCCGGCAGTGCCAGACGTATCATGTATGGCGTGAGGAAGGTGGTGATGACCGACACCGCCACCACGACCGGATAGAGGAAGTCGCTGATAACCCCCAGCGACAGTCCCAGCGAGGCAATGATAAACGAGAACTCACCGATTTGTGCCATGGAGAAACCACATCGCATGGCCGACTTCAGACTCTCGCCACCCAGCATGAATGCCACGGTTCCCAACACGCTCTGTCCTATCAGGATAGTCAGCACCAACGCCAGGATTGGCAGGGCATAGTCAATCAGGATGTCCACCTCTACCAACATACCGACTGACACGAAGAAGATGGCACCGAAGAGGTTCTTCACCGGCTCAACGAGTTTTTCGATACGCTCAGCCTCAATGGTCTCGGCCAGGATGCTACCCATGATGAATGCACCAAACGCCGACGAGAAGCCTACCTGGGTAGAAAGCACTGCCATGGCGCAGCACAGGCCCAGCGAGACGATGAGCAGCACCTCGCTGTTAATCAGGTTGCGAACCTTGCGCAGAAACTGCGGTATGGCAAAGATGCCTACCACCAGCCATAGCACCAGGAAGAACGCTATCTTGACAATGGAACCCAGCATCTGGCCACCGTCAGGGTCATTGCCACTGGCTATGGCACTCAGCATCACCATCATCACAATAGCCAGGATGTCTTCCAGGATAAGCACCGACATCACCATGCCGGCAAACTGCTGCTGGCGAAGTCCCAGGTCGTCGAAGGCCTTATAGATAATGGTTGTCGACGACATGGCCAGCATACCGCCCAGGAAGATACAGTCCATCCTGCTCCATCCGAACAGATGTCCGACCAAGACGCCCAGCATCGACATGAAGAAGATGATGGTGACCGACGAGATGATGGGCGATGCTCCCATCTTCAGGATCTTCTTGAACGAGAAGTCCAGTCCCAACGAGAACAAGAGGAACATGACACCGATGTCAGCCCATAGGTGGACACTCTCCGTATCCGTCACAGAGGCCGTGTAGGGCATGTGCGGCGATACCAGGAAACCGGCCACAATATAGCCCAGTACCAACGGTTGCTTTAAACGCTTGAAAATGATGGTGACGATTCCTGCCGATACCAATATCAGCGCCAAATCGTCAATCAATGTGGGTATTTCTGCCATTTTGTATATTCAGTTTGAATGACACGCTACTTCACCGCGTGTTAGAATTTGGTTGTAAACAGCTTGGGCGACAGGACAAGCGAGAACCATCCCCACTGGGCGCTCTTGCTACCATTGCTCTGTTTCAGGCGGTCCATGGTCTCCGTGCCGTACATCCAGGTGTAGGCTACCGTTAGATTGAGGACCTCGCTGAAACGATAGCTGGCCTCCAGCTCCACGCTGTGACCCAGTGTCCTGTCGAGATCTGTCAGATTGGTGGCAACAGCCAGGTAGTGATACGTAGCACTACAGCTCATTTTGGGAATAGGCTTGCCGGAGGCACCTACAAAGGCATTCTGCAGACCGGGCGTAAAACCGTTGATGTAGGCACTCTCGTAGAAATAGTCCATGATGCCATAGAATTTGGCGCGAGAACCGAAGAGGGGGCTAAAGCCCTTGAAGACTTTATGCTGCACCATGCCCAGTCCACCATAGGAGACAGGCACATAGTCGTCACCGCTCAGGTAGTCGTATCCCAGCACGAAGCCATAATTGTCGGAAGGGGTGACGGTAGCCTTTACACTGGCCATCCAGGTGTCAAGCTTGGCCGAACCCTTGTGTTTGGGGGAAACCACCCTACCATCCTGTTTATAAGCAGAGGCTTCGAGCGTCGCAAACTTGGGCTGATACTTCAGATAGGTACCGTACAACCTCTGATACTCTGTGGAGGGTGGATTGTAAGTACTACCCTGCTCTCCCGACTGCACACCGACATTCATGAACAGCAGCGAAACTCCCAGCGGCACCCTGGGCAGGTCGTAATGATACCATATCGTCTGCATGTTTTTGTAAAACTGGTCACCGTCCTGATAGTAGGTATCTTTGTAGACATGCGAGGCATTCTGGTTATAGGCCAGGATGGCATGCAGCTGGTGCCCGTGCCCCTCGTAGCCCACACGCAGCACATCGTGTGACAGCGAAGCCATGGCAAAATCGTTGGTACCGATGATACGCTCGTCGTCGTACGACAGGGCGATGCGCCCTATCTGGCCGAAGAGTCCGTTCTTGGCAGTCATCTTCACCCAGCCCTCATAGAGTTTCAGCGCCTGGCTGCCGTCCGTTCCCCACACATTCTTGTTCTGGATTACCGCACGGGCCTCAAGTCCTTGACGGACATAGCCCACATTCAGACGGAAACGCCCCAGCAGGAAGTTGGATTTGTCCTCAATTTCATCATTATCATCTGCAGGCAGACCGCCTCGCATCATTTCACCGTGCGCCAGATAGTTGATACCCACATTCAGCTGGTTGACTGCAGAGTCAGCCTGCGCACTAACGTCGACCGACGGAACCAGCAAGACCAGTGCCATCAGGGCATGCGCCAGGCACTGCCGGTGATTTCTGTGACTACTGTACGTCATTATTCAAAATCGAAGATACTGATAAAGCCCGTCAGACTGAATACATTCTTAATATCCTCGTTGACATGGCGCAGTACGACGCGACTGCCACTCAACTTGGCGCCCTTGAGAATGCTCAGCAGGATGCGCAGTCCGCTCGAAGCAATATATTCCAGCTTCTCACATTCAATGACCACATCCTTACCATTACTCTTGTACAGAGGTGACAGCACATCCTCAGCCTCCAAAGCTGCTGCTGTGTCCATTTCGCCGTCTAATGTCGCAAGGATGATGTCATCCTTTTCTTCTATTGTCGTTCTCATAGTCTATAAAAGTTGTGAATATTAAGTGATTATTATTTAAAGTTTTTTTTCATTGTAAAGATGTTCTGTCCATCGATGCGTTCATAATTCACCGAGTCCATCAACTCACGCACCAGCAGGACACCCAGTCCGCCGATAGGACGGTCCTCCACCGACAGTTCCGTGTCGGCCCTGACAACCTCCGTTGGGTCGAAGGCCGCACCGTGATCAATGATGACGAAACTGATGTAACGTCCGTTCGACCCCACCCTCACCCGGATTTCATCGATGACATCTTTCGGATAGGCATAGTTCATGACGTTCACGACAGCCTCCTCGACGGCCAGCCGCAGCTTCTTCGACAGGGCCTTGTCGATGTCCAGCTGTTCGGTCACGGATTTCACGAACTCATTCAGCTTTGCCACATCCTTGAGGTCGTTGCTCAATACCAGTTCTTCGTTAAAGACGAGTTTATCCTGGGGCGCAGTATAGCGGATAGCCATCATCGTCAGGTCATCGCTCTGCTCGGCATTGCCACAGAACTGTCTGACAGCCTCGCCCATACTGTTCAGCAACTCGGTGGGCGTCGTCGAGTGGCTGGCCGACAGATGTTGCATGACACGCTCCAGCCCGAACTGCTTCCGCTTCACATCCATGGCTTCCGTCAGTCCGTCGGTATAGAGGAACAGCATACTGTTATCTGGCAGGAAGCACTCCTGGGCCTCAAACCTGTAGTCATCAAACACACCCACCGGCAGGTTCGACTTGGCCGGCAGCATCGTCACGTCCTGACCGACGATGATGGGCTTGTCGTGCCCGGCGTTACAGTAGAGCAGACGCCCTGTCGGCACGTTGAGCACACCCACGAACATGGTCACAAACATGTTGGAGTCATTTCCCTTGCATGTCATCTTGTTGATGATATGCATGATGCGCGACGGGGTATTCTCGTGCTCTGAACAGGAACGGAACAAAGCGTGTGTCATCGCCATCACCATCGCAGCAGGCACGCCCTTGCCGCTGACGTCGCCGATACAGAAGAACAGCTTCTCGTCGCGCATAAAAAAGTCGAACAAGTCGCCGCCGACCTCTCGTGCCGGTACCAGCGAGCCGTAGACATCCACGTCCTTCCGGTCGGGGAACGGTGGATAAGTAATAGGCAGCATCATGGACTGAATCTCATGTGCAATGTGCAATTCACCACTGATGCGGGCCTCCTTCAGCTCCACCTGCTGCAGGTTCTTCTCGTTCTTGAAGTAACGATAGATGATGTATCCCAAGGCAGAGAATCCAATAATCATCATCAGCAGGATACGCAAACGCGCCTTGCGCAAGGGACCGTAGATTTCGTTCTCGTAGCACACCACAGCCATCTGCCATTTCGGTGAGCCCTTGAAGTGGTGGAAGAAGACGTATGCATCTTCACCGTTGTGGCTCTTGAACGAGAAGGTACGCGTCTTGCCCGAAAAGCTCCGCGGTTTCTCAACAGTGTCGTTGTTGATGATGTTGATAAGCTTTTCCACGTCAGGCCATTTGGCCGAGTTTTTCTTCGGACCGGCTATCAGCATGCCGTTCTCCGACAGCAGCACATTGAACGACGATGGATAGATGTGGCGATGGCTCAAGGTGTCGCTGAGCCAGTCCAGTGAGAGGTCAAGTGCGAAGACGCCTGCCAGCACGCCCCTCCTGTCGCGGATAGGCTGACCGTAGGTCACCATTCTCGTCCCCGTGACCACATCTTCATAGGCATCCGTCCACGAAGGCTTTTCCGAATAACATGCCCGCAGGAACGAAATACTCTTTGTATAGTCATGCTGCTCAACCGCCACCTGTTTCTTCTTCACTTTCCCGTTCTCCCAGTAGGCATACGGTTCAAAGAGCCTCCCCTCGTTCGGATAATAATTAGGAACAAAGGCCATGCCGCAGCCCAGCAGATAGGGATGCGACCTGAGTACCCTTTCCGATACACTGTACATCGAGTCAGGATTGTTGAGATTGAGCATGATGTCCCAGATGTGTCCCTCCAGCGAGTTCACGGCCAGGTTCAGCGTGCTCTTCGTCAGCATAGCCTTCATGGTAATCTCTATCTCGGCATGCTTCTCCAGCTCCCTCGACAGAATGCCATGCATATAGTAGTACTGAATACCTGAAATCAGTTCCAGCAACAACGCTGCTAAGACTGTCAGCGTCAAGCCTCTTCTTCGTTTAAACATATTCAGCACTTCCCGACTCCTTTTCGTTGAGCAACTACTTGTTATATTCTGCCGTCAGCTCACAGATCTTCACAATGACCGCCATGGCTTTCTCCATCGACTGGACGGGCACAAACTCGTAAGGTCCGTGGAAATTCAGGCCACCGGCAAAGATGTTCGGACAGGGCAGTCCCTTGAACGACAGCTGCGCACCGTCCGTGCCACCGCGGATAGGCTTCACCTTCGGTGCCACGCCACACGCCTGCATGGCTTTCAGCACCAGGTCGATGACGTGCATCGCATTCGGGTCTATCTTCTCCTTCATGTTATAGTACTGGTCGCTGACCACGCACTCCACCGTACCCTCGCCGTATTTCTCGTTCATCTGCTCCGCACAGCGCTGGATGAAGCGCTTGCGGTCCTCGAACGTGTCGCGGTCGTGGTCGCGGATGATGTAGCTCATCTTCGCCTGCTCGATGTTCGACGTGATGCCCAGCAGGTGGTAGAAGCCCTGATAGCCCTCCGTGGTCTCAGGCGTCTCGTCGGCAGGCAGCATGCCGGCAAACTCGGCAGCCAGCGCATTGGCATTCACCATCTTCCCCTTGGCATAGCCGGGATGTACGCTGATGCCTTTGATAGTAATCTTGGCCGAGGCAGCATTGAAGTTCTCGAACTCCAGCTCACCCACGTCGCCGCCGTCCATCGTGTAGGCCCACTGGCAACCAAACTTCTCAACGTCGAAGTGATGGGCACCCATGCCTATCTCCTCGTCGGGGTTGAAGGCCACACGTATCTTGCCGTGTTTTATTTTCTTGTGCTGCTGCAGGTAGACCATGGCCTGCACGATTTCAGCGATGCCCGCCTTGTCGTCGGCACCCAGCAGCGTCGTGCCGTCCGTCACGATGAGGTCCTCACCCTGGTGCAGCAGCAGTTCCGGAAATTTCGCGGGACTCATCACGATGCCCTCGCTCAGCAGGATGTCGCTGCCGTCATAGTTGCTGACCATCTGCGGCTTGATGCCGGCCCCCGAACAGTCGGGACTCGTATCGTAGTGCGAAATGAAACCTATCGTAGGCACCTCGTCCTTGATGTTAGCCCTCAGCGTGGCGTAGATGTAGCCTTTGTCGTCCATCTCCACGTCGTCCAGCCCCTCGCGCTCCAGTTCATTCTTCAGGTATTCGGCAAACACCAGCTGTTTGCTGGTGCTGGGCACCGTCTGGCTGTCCTCAGCCGACTGTGTATCGAACTTCGTATAGTTCAGAAAACGTTCTATCAGATTCATATTTACCTTTTTTACTTCTTTACCATTATTCATATTTTCGCACAAAATTACGAATTAATTCTGATATAAGAAAAAAAAGACGCTATTTTTTTTATTTCCATTCTTCGTCGTCTATAAACTCAATGCCCCACATGGTGCTGGGGCTAAGAGGTTTTTCTGAGACCAGCATCAAACGTATGCGCATCTTCTATGAGGCATGGTGCAGCATGTTCGAGAATCGTCCATTGTCAGCGGACGATTTACAAAACAGCATCATTCCTGTAGGCGACAAAGGACATATCGAAATTCGTCCATTGGCGTACAGTATTTCGTTAAACTTTAAATCAAATCATTCTCAGCCGATTGCCATAGGCTGCAATACCTCGAAGTGCAAACCGAGCGCACTGAGGATGCTACCAAAGGGACGCAGGAAGTCAATATTGCAATACCATTATTCACTCGCTCCTATACAATTCATCCAACGACTGCCCTGCATCGTTCACCCAATGCTCCCATCCGTTGGTGCTGCGACCAGAACAATAACTGGCTGCCGTGCTGGGACTGGCCAGCACATAGTCTTGCTGCAACTCCCAGAAACCGTCCTTGGTAGGCTTCGACATGGCAGCTATGATGGCATTACGCTTTTCACCGTCCCTGTACGAAGGCACCGTGCTTTGCGGCAGCAGACTGCCCTTCAGAATACGCATCGAGTGGTCAGTCTCGTTGAAGATGGCATGAGCATCACAACCACGAACGGTGATATGGAACAGGTTGCCAACAGGCTCATTCCATTCATTATGACTGGCAACCTCTGAATCAGATGTAACGGGTTGAGAAGTTTCCACACGATAGCCTAACTGTCTGACAACCTTGAGAAACCTCCCTATGTTACTTTTTCCCCATTCTGTTGAAACGGCGAAGGGAATACCATCACCGCTCCTTAGTACATATTCTGGTTCTTTGAAATAGCGTCTCCCCTTGAAGTTTCTTTCCTTGATAAAGTCCATAGTTTGCACCACGCCAAATGACCCTTGCAACTCTGGCGGGAACGCACGTTCAATATCTGCAAAGGTAGCCTTGGGATGCTGCTCGACGTAAGTCGATACAACGGCATAGACAAACTTGTTTTTCCCTAAGAATTCGCCACCTTCAAGCGAGTAGCCGGTATGGTCGTATGCTCGCTTCTTTGTATCGTCTGTTGGCAAGGTTTGGATTGGTTCTGTGGGAGTGTCCTTGTGTACATGCAATGCTGGAGCGTCAGTCAGTGAGGCAGAGAAACATAGTTGAGAAAGCATCCCTTTAATATCTGCCTCGGAGAATGTGCTTCCGTATTTCTCCATCAGGTAGGGTGTCAGACTCTCCGTTATCTGCGCTTGTGCATTGGCAATCAGCCCCTCTTTTATCTTGTTGAGATTGGCCTGACGGTTCATTTCTTCCATTCGCGCCTCACAGAATTCCACAATGCTATCTTTCGTAAATGTCTCTTTGGAGAACTTCTCCACAAACTTAGCCCCTAGTTTGTTGTCTATCTCCAAAGGAATACTCAACACCGACACAGCGTCTTTGCTCTTGGGCTTGTCGTAGAACACCTCAATATGCTCACCAATATAAACACCTACATCAAGTTTTAGTTGGCGCATATACGACTCCAACTGTACTCGTTCACGCTCTGTCTGCGTATGAACAGGACGTTTCAATTCGATAACAAACTGATCTTCATCGTCGCACTTAATAAGAATGTCAGGCTGAATAAACTTACTATTGCCAATCGGGATATTAGGCTTATGACATATTTCGCCTTTCCACTTTGCCCACCCCAATAGTTGCATCTGGGTCTCTATAAGTGAATGGTAGATGTCTTCATCTACATCTCTCTTCTTAGCTTCGCATAGGTCATATACGAACTGGTTCCACTTCTCTTGCATATCATTCGGAGTTTTTATTTATTCCCTTTAAGTCGATTATGTCTTATACAAAGCATCTGTCCATTCTCTAATTTTGTTGGACCTCCTTTGCTCCAAGCCTTTATATGGTCAGCTTCCATTTCTTTAAAGCTCCAAATCTTATCTTTGTTTGCTTTTCCTTCAATAACACAGTCTGGACAATTGCTGATGCCTTTTTCTTTTGCTTCTTGCGTCTGGCGTTCATAAAGTATGGTTTTCTGCGTCTTATCAAAGACCCGAACTTCCAAAAGACTATCATTCTGGCAGCCTCCTAATACATACTCATAGATATTTCGATGCTGACCGATGCGGTCGTCTGCTCTTAATTCACGTACCTTGTTGTTCAATGCTGCATGGTCATAATTGTTGCTATGGTACTGTTCATATAGTTTTCCCCATTTCAACCCACACATATCAGAATGGACATCGTCAAAAGTACCTTTAATCCAATCGATAACATCGTCAAAATGGTCTTTCAACTCGTCAATGTTGTCATCATAGCGATGTTCTTGCATATAGTTGTCAATATTACCATGACTAACCCATTCGAGTGCACGCTCAAGAATTTCTTGACGGTCAACTGCTCCCTTAACGTATTTCTGCCACATAGCCACATTAGCATTCTTCTTATTGCTGAACACTTGTTTTGCCTTAGTGACAAAAGGTCCGAAGTAGGAAGCGTTGCGCTCTTCCTGATCGTTAATTTTTATGCCTCCCATATTGATAATGGTGAACCATTTCATCACTTCGTATTCCGTGCCTTCCGTACAAATATATGCCATGATGCGGGTGTTCTCTATTTGCTCTCGTAATTCCTTTGGCAGCGTACTGAACTTGTACGGTCTTCCGTCAAGCATGATGGAAAACTTGTCAGAAAGGAATCGCCCTAAACTTGTAATCCGCTGCTGGCCATCGAGCACTTCCATCATTTCATTTTCTATCTGATTGAAATAGAGAACACCCAACGGATAACCATTACGTATAGACTCAATAACTGCTATTTCAAGTTTACTGTCATTGTTGGCATAAAGGAAGTTTCGTTGATACTCGGGCTGAATGATAAGTTTTCCACCAAGCCCATTCAATCCCTTGTGATCCTCCTTGCTCCAAATAAAGCCTTCGCACAATTGCTTTACTGTATAGAATTCTGGTCTCGTTTTCATCGGTTATTGTTTTTTGCGGATGATAATTCTAGGATAAGTCTGTACATAATATGTATCATTTACTATGTAATAAATTTCATCATGAGGTGGTTCTTTAACGATTATTGCTCCACCATCATTAAGTTTTGTTACGGTTGATCGGGTTCCGTTTTTATTTACTTGCGTTTGCTTAGGATACGTTTTGACCGCAGAGCCAAACCATGTCTTAGTAATGCCCAATATCTCAAATTGCTCAGGGCAATACTTGTCTAAAAACGTGACTGGCACGGTCATTTTCCCCTCATAATCCGATGGTATAGCATCAACAAATGGAACTTCTAATGCATCGAAATTATCAACATGACAATACGAGTGTTTCTCGTCCCAATCCTTATGTCTATTAAACCTAATATTGTCTTCCATAGTCATTAGTTGAAGAGGTTCATGTCTCCTTCCGTGTTCGATATTGGTAAACCAACAAGAGGTGCTTCTGGCTTTTACTACATTATCTACAATTCTGTATTTACTACCCTCCTTCTCGTTTTCTACGAGATAGGCTGCTCTCTCTTTGGGAACATCGAACAGCATGTCAACCCCCATTGGTTGAACGCCTACCCAAATCTTATTGTCTTTGATAAGAGGAAATATCTCCTTATAGGTAGCACAGTTCTTGTTGGCAACAAGTATGAATTGCTTGTTGGCTTTCATTATCCATGCAAAGAATTCACGGTAAAGGGAAAAGGGCGGGTTTGTAACAATGATGTCTGCCTCGTCGCGAAGTTTAGTCACTTCCTCACTATTAAAATCTCCATCCTCCTCCAAATAGTCCCATTGCAGGTCGTCAAGATCAACTCGTCCATCACCAGATGAATCACCAGTAAGGACGAAAATCTTTCCATGTGTGTTCGTCTTGTTCTTGTCAAATTGAGGAGAGTTGGTTTCGAGGAATGAAAGTTGGTATCCGCCTTTATATTTCTTACTTTCTAAAGCATAGCTTGTTGAAATAAGTTTCTTCAATCCAAGCATCTCAAAATTCTGAGCAAAGTATCTTGTAAAATTACTCCACTCAGGGTCATCACAAGGTAATAGCACCGTCTTGCCACGAAAAATATATGGATTATAATCAAGATATGCTTCAATCTCACGCTCAATATCATAATATTGAGTGTAGTATTCATCATACTTTGCATCCTTTGCATTCTTAAATGTCTTATTGCTCATATGCGATTGATAGTTTTAGTCAGCGCACTCAGACTATCAATCACGCCACGGCACATAAAAAGAGCGCGGTGCTCTTAATGCGCATAGCAAGAGGTGAAAGCGTAGGAATACTTTTTGGAACCCCTGTCAACCACAAGACACACCACACTCTAAAGAGTGCGTGCATCACTATTGGGTTGAACAGTGAGAACCATATTGCCTACAGCTCACCTGTCACTTATTATTTCCGTGCTTGTTATACCAATCTGAGTTTCCTACGCTTTTCTTGGCTATGCGCGAAATAATAGCGAATGCTTCTTTATTAGTCCGGATTTCTCCCCGAACCAACTGCAAAGATACAAAATCTTTGGGAATAAAAACGCATTTGGGTGAAAAAACTGCAAAAAAGTTGCAAATATCAGAAAAAGTATTTATCTTTGCAACGTGAAAGGAACCTATTTATGTTTGCCCCGGTTGGTCCGGCAAGCGACTAAATAGAAGCACTTTTTAACTCCGCTTCAGATGGATAGCCCCGGTTGGTCCGGCAAGCAAGGTCATTAAAGCGGAGTTCCTTTTTGTAGTAGTTCTTTCGTTGCTGAAAATGCGTATTCATCAATGATAGCGTAAGGCTTATAGGGACCACCGTTTTTCATTTTGCGCATAGCTAATACAGTCCGAACGCCAAGTTCACGGTCAAAATAGGCAAAATATGCACTCTCACCGTGCTTTCCTTCAGCAACTGTTCGCCAACCTATATATTCACCTTTTTCTAAAAAACCTCGAATATCTTTGGCCAGAGCATTCTTGATGGCATTAAACTTATTATCGCGTGAAGCTTTGCTTACGATGGTCTTTAGGTCAGTCTTTGTTATTTCTACTTCCATTGTAATGCCGTTTGTAATGGTAAAATGCATAGGATGCTCTTTTAAAGTATCAGCCTGTGCTAACACTTCAGCCCGAAGCCGCTTGCTTTCCTTGTAATATTCTTCTTCAGTCCTATGTTTCATCAACATGCAAAGATACGAATAAGCGAGCAAAAAACAAAAGGAAAAACAGTTTTTCTTTTTATTTTCGAGCGAAAGTATCTAAGACGAAGTCAAAGATACAAACCTTTGGGAATAAAAACGCATTTGGGTGTGCCGTAACCTCACCAAGGACGAGATTACGTCTTGTCCGAAATGAATCGGTACAGAGCGCGATTTTTACGCTCCTTGACACAGGGGGACAGAGTCCCCCTGTGTCAAGGAATAAAGCAAATAGAAGTTGTCCATTTGGGAAAACTTTTCCATTTTCTTTTTTTGAAAAGTTTTCCCAAACGGACAAGAAAGAAGAAAAATAAGGGAATAAACATTATTCGACTTGATTTAAATCAATTCCATTCGGACTTTTATGATATTATTTGTGCATATTTTTGCATGACATGTACAAATTATGTATTTTTGTAGATGAAAATTATAATCAACATAATCTTTTGACATGAAATATAATGATTCGATTCAGGTAACAGAACACGGTTTGCTTTATGTCATTCATAAGGTCGAGCTGTTCACAGAAGATGGCTTCATAGCCAGTTTGTATGTTCGCAATTATAGCGAAATTGACATTTTACTTAAGATAGCTGAAGTTCGTGAGTGTCTGAGTATTGCTCACAGAGAATTCTTGTCCCTGTCTAAGTTTTCCTTGACATTCAATACGCGATGGGCTACTGAAGACAACGAACGATTCAGTACGGAACAAGTTCTTCTGAACAAGCTGAGAAGTTCGCTTGCCTCTATCAAGAGGAGCTATCGAGAGAGTTGCCCTATTGTGCGTAAGCAACAACCTATGGGTGATATGTTTCGTGATCGCCTATCGCCGTCTGTTTTTGAGCGTTCTGTATTATCTAATGGCGGTTGCGCTCGCGATTTGTTTGGAATCGAATCATATAACGACAACATCCAGACGCTTTACGTTGAGCAAAGAGCTTTATTCGCCAACGTGTTGGCTTCCCTCATGCTTTGTTATAAAGAGATTGAAAAGGAGAAGATGACTAAGGCTGACCCAGACAAATGCGTTGAACTGTTAGAGAAGCAATGTCGTGACATCATGAAGGATCTTAATGACACTATCGACTTATTACAATGTCCCGTCAACGATGTAATACAACAGTCCATCAATCAGGAAGGGCTACGTAACTTCGCGCAAAAGGGCTATCATAAGTACTCTATAAAAACTGTCAGAGACCATGCCATCTCTCTTTATAAGCAGCAAGGGAACAAGTCTAACTTCGCACAGGTTGCTTCGCTGACGTGGATGAAGAACCCGGAAAAGGGCAAGGAAGTGCAATTGCTGATAGAACACTTCGACGAGTTCCGTCCTGAGAATCGCAAAAAGGTCAGCGCAGAAAAGATTCTATTCTTTGTAAACTGGTGTGGCGATACGATAGAGGCTCCACAACAGCAGTTCTACAAAATCCTTAAGACATATTATCGTAACAAGGAATTAGCCGAATGGCATGCAGTCACTGTGAGGAAAAATAAGATCAAGAACCTCAAAGAAGAACAAGAAAAATTCAATGAAGAAGTGAGAATATTTCTGGAACAGCTAAAAGAGGCTGCATAAAGTATTTCTTTACGTTTATTTAACATCTGTCATTTTACAACTTTTTGACTGGTTTTCAAACGAAAGCCAGTCATTATTTATTCATTTTGATTTGAGACTGTCATTTTGACGAGTATCATTGTCAATAGTACAATTTGTGACCATGAAAATGACGAGGTTTAATACTTTTGTGACGCATTGCAGAAGGGAATGACAGACATTGACAATCTTCTGGGAAAACATGACATAATAACGTAATAAATGTCTGATATTCAATAATTTAAACAATAATCCAAATTCTTTGCGATTCCAAATATTCTTCGTAACTTCGCACTCGTAATTACATATCGGCGGCATACCAAACCGAGCACGGGCCGTCGGACTGAAGGCACTTTAACCCAATTGCCCCTCACTAAGTGACCAACAGCGTGCAAGAGAGTGGGACACTAAATACTTTTAGCAAACATTATGCAAAGTATTGATCTCTTACAGCGAGTCTACGACGCAACAAACTCGGGACTCGACATCATCACCGATCTGCTGCCGGCAGTCGATGATGCAGTAATCAACAACAAGAAGGCGTTTCGCCTTCGAACTGACGATCGTACTCCGTCGGCTCACCTCTATCCGCCCGACCAGAAACGGCCTTACTGGCACGTGAAGGACTTCGGCATGGGTGAAGGCGGTGGACTCTTTTCGCCCATCGACCTCTACCTGTGGGACCGTGGCTATGGTCAGGACAAGTTCCGCATGGCTTTGGAGGAGCTGGCCGAACGCTACGGGGTACAGGAGCAGCTTACCAGCAGCACCAACAAACCCGACATTGAGCAGCGTGCGGCCCGTCCCGACGAGATGGGGGCAATGCCACGCATCAAGCTCTTTGAGGGACTGGGAGGCATCGATCTCAGCTGCTGGGGTACCAACGTCAAGGCAGAACACCTGGAAACCTACGGGTGGAAGGGTGTCAGTGAGGTGGCCATCACATACGGTGACAAGGTCATTGTGCGCAAGCCTACGCCTACGTACCCTATTTTTGCCCAGCAGTGCGACTATGTCGACGGGCAGGGTCAGCCACAGGTCTTCTATAAGGTTTACGAGCCTCGTAACCCTGACAAGGCCCGCCGTTTCCTCATCGTAGGCAAGAAACCGCAGAACTACATCTACGGCTTGCAGGTTGTGCGCCAGCGTTTTCAGGAGCAAGGCGAAGAGAAGTTGTCCGTACTGCTGCTTGTCAGCGGCGGCAGCGATGCCGTCACAGCCCTGAGTTACGGCTATCCGGCCGTATGGCTCGACAGCGAGACGAAAGGGCTCTCTGATTTTGATTACGACGTGCTGATGAAGTACACCAAATGGCTGGTGAACATTCCCGACATCGACGCAACGGGCGTCAAGGCCGGTCAGCGACTAGCGCTCACACACCTTGGCATCCACACGGCATGGCTCTCGCAGAGCGACATGGGCGGTCTGCACGACAACCGTGGACGGCAGTGTAAGGACCTGCGCGACTACTGTCGTCTGACCCCGTCGAAGAAGGCAATGGACACGCTCGTGAACCGTGCCGTCAAGGCGAAGTTCTGGACCATGCACGAGAACAAGCAGGGACAGAAGGAGTACGCGCTGAGCCTCTCATCGCTCAACTACTTCCTGGAGCTGAACGGCTTCTACACGCTCAAGGACGAGACGCGCAAGGAACCTGTCTACATCCGTATCGAAGGCATCATCGTTCAGCACATCACGGCCAAGACTATCGTCAACTTCCTGAAGAACTGGATGGAACAGCAGGGACTGCCCAAGGCACTGCAGGACAAGGTGCTGCGCAGTCGTGACCTGCCTACCAACAATGTCAGCACGCTGCGCGAACGCGACGATCTGGACTTCAGCCGTGCTACGGCGACATCCCAACGTTTCTACTTCCGCAACTGCTGGGTAGAGGTTTCGGCAGAGCGTATTGCCACCCACCGCTATTCCGAGTCCGACGGTCACTACGTCTGGCAGGACAGCATCATCCAGCATGACTACCGCCCGATGCCTGACATGTTCTCCGTCATTACAGACGAGGAAGGACGCTACAACGTCGACATCGCTGCGAATGTGGAACTGAGCAACCTGCTTAAGTTCCATGTCAACACCTCGCGTCTCTATTGGCGCAAAGAGGATGAAGGCGGACTGGAACTGACCGTCGAGGAGATTGCAGAGCAGAATCTAAGCCTTGCCAGCAAACTGGCCAACTACGGCTATCTGCTTTCCGGCTATAAGTCTGAGTCGGAGGCATGGGCGACCATTTGCATGGACAGCACACTGGCCGAGAATGCCGACGAGTGCAACGGACGTAGCGGCAAGTCATTCTACGTGAATGCCGCAGCCACGATGGCAAAGACGTTCAAGATTGATGCCGGCACGACTTCGTTCCGGGACCCGCGCTTCATCTTCGACGGAGTGACAGAAGACACCTCGCTGGTATTCATCGACGAGTGTCCGCTCAGGTTCAACTACAACTTCATCTACGGCATGGTGTCTGGCGACTTCCGTGTGGAGGAGAAAAACCGCCACTCGTTCGTCATTCCCTTTGCCCAGAGTCCGAAGTTCGTACTGGCCACCAACTTCACCCTCTCACGCCACGACCCTTCGACCGAAGGACGTATCTGGCCGTTGCCGTTCAGCGACTACTACCACGTGAAGACCCCTAAGAACGACTACCGCGAGTCGCGCTCCATCCGCGATGACTTCGGCAAAGACCTGATGGGTACACAGTACGATGAACACGACTGGCAGCTGGACTTAGCCTTCATGCTCCAGTGTGTGCGCTTCTACCTGTCGCTGAAGCCTGGCGAGCGTCGCATCATGCCTCCGCTGAGCCGCATCGAACGCCGCGAACAGATGGCTGCCGTGGGCAAGGACTTCCGTCAGTGGGCCGACGACTTCTTTGCCGAAGACAGCGGTCATCTGGACTGCGACCTGAAGGCCGAACAGGTGTTGGCCGACTTCAACCAGGAGACCAAGTTCGGATGGTCGCCGAAGAAGATGACACAGCACCTTACGGCCTACTGTCAGCTGGCCGAGCACATCCACTGCTTGAACCCTGCCTCCGTTACACACAAGGAACAAGATGGCGGACGTTGGATCAAGCGCGATGAGAACAACCAGCAGAAAGCCTACTATTTTATACAGTCCGTCAAAGCGGTTGGGGACGTCTCCAAAACGGATTCTGTTCAGACCCGCATTTCGTTTGAATCCGATTCATCGGAAGAGCAGATAGATGATCGGCCGTTCTAAACCGCAACACCCTCTTTCAAAGCTCGTCCTGGGTATAGACCATAGACCCAGGACGGGTTTTCTTTGTGCTGTTACAGATACAGATGTTACACTTCTTCCTATCCTCCACTGTCATTCTCTATTATCTTTTTTACTACCTTGATTTCTTGCAAAAAAAGTGTACATGTGCAACAACTAAGATAAAAGAAGATGTATATCAATGATATACTGACGCTTACACCTTCTTTCCGTTTGTTACACATCTTGTTTCAGATTTGCTACACTTCGCAAGTGTAACCAATCGGGATCGAAGAGTGCGCTTCTGACTTGGGAAGAAGCGCACTCTTCTTTATGAAAAGAGCGTTTCTGAGAGGCGGAAAGTGCGCTTCTTCATCATGAAAAGTGCGCTTCGGCGATGCGAAAAGAGCCCTTCTTCGGGAGGGGTCTGGGAATTAACAATAATTAAAGAAATAGTTGAAATAAAAACGTGTAAATGTTTGGTAATATGAAAAATATTTCTTACCTTTGTAACTGTAATCAAGGACGTGTTACGGACGGTTGGTGAACCGGATAGGACGGTTGGAGAACCGGAATCGGCGTCTGAGATACAGCTTTCAGTTAACCTTAATAATAACCCTTTAAAACGTTTAGTATCATGGCAAATCGTTATGCTTTGAAACAGAACCAGAACGAGAAGTCGTCGGCCTACGGCAAGTACTATGCCCGTGCCGTCAACGACGAGAAGTTCACCGAGTTGTCCGAGATTGCGGACTTCATCCAGAAGCAGGCCACCGTCAAGCGCTCTGACGTGAAGGCGGTGCTCGACGAGCTGGGCGAGGCTATCCAGCACTACCTGGGACAGGGCCGCAAGGTCAAGATCGAGGGCCTGGGCGTCTTCAAGCCCGGCATTGGCTCAGACGGTGTGGAGAACATCACCGACTTCAACCCCGCGCAGCACCTGCACCAGACGCACCTCATCTTCACCCCCGCGACGGAGACCGTCGGCAAGCGCCGCATCGCTACGGCCATCGCCAAGGTGACGTGGGAGATGGTGGACGTGGCCGTCGACAGCAAGGGCAACTCAATGGTGGGCCGCGTGGCCATCCAGGAGGCCCGTGCCGCTGCTGCCGAGCAGAATGCCGGAGGCTAAGCCTCATGACCTCACAGGATGCCTGTCACGCTGTGAGGTGGGGCCACCCCACCCCCTATGTGAGGTCGCTCCGTGAGGTGATTAACGAACCCTAAACGAAAGAGGGTGTGTCAAATAGTTACTTCATTTTGACACATCCTCTTTTTATAGCTTTAAAATGTAGTAGACACGAGGTCTGGAAAAAACGCTTTAGAACCTGTAGGACGTGACACTGTCCCCAGATTACTTATATTTTACGTGTATCTCTATACTGTATCCATCAGAATAAGTATAGACATAGAAATCGAAATCTACATTGTCATAATAAGCATAATATACATAATAATTATAGTAATCCTGATAACTAAACTTGACACCTATATTCGTAAAATCGTTGTAGATTGTTCTTACATATGGGGTAATATCAGAAACAACAGACTTAGCAACATCAAATCGATAGCGGAATGTCGGACCGCCGGAAAAACCCTTACCACAGCTGAAAGAAGTAAGAGGCAGTCCGCGATATGAAATACCGGTAAGCGAAATGTTCTTGTAAACCTCCACATAGATAGCATCGCTATACGTGGTCAGATTGAACAGACTGGAAAGCACATTGTATGCCGAATTGTATGATGCGCTCTGTAAATCGAGGTCGACGAACCCGAAAGGCTTGAATATCATATCCACAAGCGACATGGGGGCTGCATCCTGTATGATGGTGATCGTCTTGGTGTACGATCCCGATGTAATGGTCAGCGTGCAGTACCTTGCGGTGATATCCGTGCTCTTGTCAATATAAAGTATGATGTTCTGATCGCCTTTTCCACTAATCATTTGGGAAGTATTATAGTTCGTGTCCAGATGCAACCATGATGCATTGCTTGGGCGTTGAACAGTCCATTCGCGACGGTCGGTGGCTTTTATTTGCAACAGCAGGTAATCGCCATCGCGTGCGCAGTTTGTCCTGTTGATGCTCACATCAATGGTTCCCTCGCCAGCAGCCTGGGTGACGTCAATGGTCTCCGTTCCACCTTCATAAGTCACGGTAACCGTGGCATAACGTATATCCATCGTTGGATTGCTGGTTGCTTTTAACGTCAGGTCACCGTCACCATTATGATTTGTGGGAGAAACCGTCAGCCAATCCTTGTCGCTCGAAGCATACCATTTTCTGTTACAGGTAATCGTAATGGTCTGGCCGTAGCTGGGCGTGGCATCGAAATCAACTTTTTTCTTGGATAATTTGAGGGATGGAGACCCTTCCTGAGTTATGCTGACGTATTCGCTCTTGCCGCCATGACTGATGACTACAGTAGCTGTACGGCTCTTGTCCGACGGATTGGCCTCTGCCACTATGGTAACCTTGCCACTATTCTTTCCTTCTGCATCTTTTAGGGTTACCCAATTGGCACTACACGTTGCCTTCCACGACTGATTGATGGTGATAGAGAGATATTTGCTCTCTCCTCGATAAGAATAATTGAAAGATTTGTCAGATAGTATAATATCTACCCAAACATAGCCGTTGCCGGTACATTTAGTACATTTGCCGTCGTGGTTTTTGCATTTGGCACAGTGGCCGTCGCCTCCACAGGTACTGCATTGGGGCTTACCACCGCATTTTCTGCAATTGTAACTTCCCTTACATACTCTACAGTTTCCATCGGTGCATTCTGAACATTTTTCTGTTCTTGTGCCATTACAATATTTACAGATGTTTGTGCCGTGACACCCACTACAATTTGGACACAGTTTGTAGTCTCCCCAGCAAATAGGACAAGTACCATGTCCATAGCAGAGGGAGCAATCCTGTTCTCGTGTTCCCAGACAATTCTTGCATTTGCCTCCAGCACAGTTGTTGGGGCATCTGCCGCTTCCACCACACTCGGAACAATATTTGCCAGTTCCCTTACATGTCGTACAGCCTTTACCTGAACCGTGACACGTCGTACAATGAGTATCACCTTTGCATTCGGGACATGTATCCTTTACATATCCAACATTCTCTGTGGTAATAACGGCTTTGGTAATGTCGTTGACGGAGAACCCATAGCCGCCGATGGTCATCCATGTTCCATTGCTGGAGAATGTAGCAGGCGAACTGGATGTTATTTCCGATGCCGAATACTGCTTGCTACCGTTTTTTGTGGTAATGGTCAGCGTCTGCGCCGTTGTCGATAATGTCACCAGCAGGGAAGCAATGATGAGGAATAATATCTTTTTCATTTCACAAATACTTTCTTGTTTCCCTTACTTGTTTTGATCACGTATATGCCTTTTGTAGGCTTCTCCACAGGATGACCTTGCAAATCGTAGTAGCCATAAACCTTGTATTCATCAACATTTACAGTTTGAATGCCTGTTGAAATGTTGCTGGGGGTGAAATACATCTTTTTCAGGTCTTTGAGATTAAATGTCTTTTGATTGCCAACCTTCAATGTTGTCGAGCTGAACACCAGCGAGATGTCTGAGGAGAACTCAATAGAAACCGTCTCGCCGCTGTAAGTCTCGAAGGTCAGGTAGGGATAATCATCTGCCTGGGCAGGGATTATGCTTGCCAATAGAATGAGAGTAATAATTATTTTTTTCATAAGATCCTAAATTCCGCAGCACTTTAGTTAAACAATCTTTATAAGTTCCTGAACAACAAAAAGTTCTTCGACGCGCGAAGCGGCAAAGCCGAGCGGCTCAGGATTTTGCCATGTCAGATTTTTCACTTACCTTAGTGCTGCGTTTAAAGACAAGAAAATCATCAATAACATGGCAAAGGCACAAATAAAATCTGAGGAAATCACTCCTTTTGGAGGAATATTTCATGTGAGAGAGCTACCAGTACGGCGAGATTGTGGGGTCGTTGTCAGGCGTATACTTCTGTGGTGGTGAAAAAAGACAGTTGTTTCATATTCTTCTTTTGGTTTTAGTTAGTACTCGACTCTGCAAAGATACGCATTTTTATGAATGTTTGCAATACGGCAAATTCCTACAAATCCGATGACGTGACGTAATCGCCTCCAACCCGCCAAAATTGGCGGATAAGAGGGATATTTTTCACCGTAATCGTTTTCCTGCCACCTGCTCTCGTTTTTTCTGGTCCATCTTTTGTCCTTCTTTGCTCTTTTCCCGAAAATATTGAACGAATTATTTGGGTATCCAAATATTATTTCTTACTTTTGTATCCGTATAAGATATTATATCACACGATAAATTCATATCTTGCAGACTACCAACTTAAAAGCGGAATAATGAAAAGACTGACTTATTGAGGGTCAGTAGAATGTCCCCAGTCACCTTATGAGAACCTCTTTTAGCAAAAACTCTCAGCCTTTATGAATGAAAAATTTCCCCCTTGTCTTACATTTTTGCCCTTTCAGCGCACGAATCATTCCTTTTATCTTGCCTGGACGCCTAGAAACGTTTGCAAAAACTCCCAGAAATCACTATCTTTGTCAGGTTGAAAAACTGTTATTACTAACTATCTACAGCATGATAAGCATTATGAAGAAACGAAAACTTTTACTTTTTCTCATTTGCTGTATGGGAATACTTATGTTTCCCCTCAGCACCCTCGCCGCCTCCTACAGCGGCTATGTTGGCGATGAGTTTACATTGGTCAAACCAAGCGTATCTGTCCTGGCTACGAAAATTAAGGACGTGACTTGGTCTGGACATTATGCTGACGGCATCTCCTGCTATGAAACATCAACGGGTCTGAAAGTCAGAATCACGTCCTACTTCGAATGGCCGATAAACATCACTTGTCGTGTGAAATACGAGTGGAGCAACGGTCAAGGTACTTACACCAGTGATAAAACGGAGACTTATTCCATCAGATGTTTGCCTGTGGAAATCAATGTGAGCAATGCGAACATGACCCTGAAAGTGGGACAAAAGCAGTACATTGACTATCAACTCTCACCGTCTAAAAGTGCGAATCTAACTTTCAGGTCAGACAACTCCAGTGTGGCTACAGTAAACAGTATGGGTGAGGTAACAGCAGTAGGAACTGGCTTTGCAAAAATCACCATCGATCAGAATATGGGCGAATCAGCCTATTGTAATGTAACCGTATCTGAGCCTATTGCACCCACATCCATCTCCTTACCTGCAGAGAGGACGGTAGATGTCTTTTCGTCTATCACCCTTAGCCCCACGTTGCAACCCTCTGAGGCCAACCCTGTCTTGAAATGGGAGACCAGCAATGCCACGATTGCGAGTGTCTCTCAAAACGGAAAGGTGACAGGCAATGAGCCTGGTACAGCCATCATTACTGTTACGACCGACAACGGCCTATCGGCGTCGTGCACCGTCACTGTCAAAGATATAGACCGCACTCCAACACAATTTACTATTGACGATGCTTTCCGAAAGAAGACCATATATGTTGGCAACACGTGGGGGATCGTATACTCCGTGTTGCCATCCTATGCCAAATATAACATGCGCTGGACGTCTTCGGACGAAAATGTGGCCACAGTCGACTTTCTGGGGCGGGTAACTGCTTTGCGACAAGGCACGACCAGAATTACCGGCACTATTGACGGCACCAGTCTGACGAGTTATTGTGACTTGACGGTGAAAGGAATTCCCAACATGCTGACCATCTGGTTTGCCAATAGCCAGACTACCGATATCAAGTTGGATGAGAATATCAAAGTGACGGTAGAGAAAGACAAATTCATCGTCAAGAGCAAGACGGTAGACATAGAGTACAATGCCATAGACGTGACGAAATTCACGTTAGAGTCCGACGGCTCTGACCCCACTGCCATCCAGGGAATCCCATCAAGCAAAACTGAAGGCACGATCAGTTACGACGGTAATGTCATCCTGCTCTCAGGCTTCTCTCATGGTAGTGCCGTCCAAATCTTCAACATCGGCGGACAAGTCAAAGGCAGTCATCACATTGGTCAAGACGGCCATCTCGCCATTTCGCTTGACGGATTGTCACGTGGCATTTATATTGTTAAAACAGAAAGTATCACCTATAAAATCATCAAGAAATGAAAACAATCAGAATCATGCTCTCTATGCTGTTAGCCGTCATGACCTATAGCAGCATGGCACAAGGAATTATCATCTATAAGAGCAACGGCACACAGGAAAAGCTGCCATACATAGCCGTTGACAGTATCATTCCCTACTTTGCTGACAAAGAACCAGAACCTGTAGAGGCAAGGGCCGTAGACCTTGGGCTGCCCAGCGGCACCCTCTGGGCAAGTCACAACATAGGTGCCACCGCACCGGAAAAGCACGGCGGTTATTACGCTTTTGGAGAGACAGAGGAAAAACTTACCTACTCATGGAGCAACTATATGTGTACCTCCGAAGCAGCATGTGCCACTTCCGACGATCCCCTTTACGCAGACAGGCTGCTCACATATACAGACAAGATAGGCTCTTATTATTTTGGTCTCAATTGCAATATAGCAGGAAGCAAATATGACGTAGCCACCCAGACATGGGGCGATTCGTGGATGATGCCTACTGCCGCACAATTCCAGGAACTTTTCGACAACTGCACACGTGAAGAGGTACAGATTAACGATGCTTTCTGCATACAGTACACAGGTCCCAATGGCAATACACTCATTATTCCCACCGGAGGTGGATATAAAGATGGGAAAGAATTAAAAAGTGCTGGAACATTCTATGCAACGAGATTCTGGGTAGCAGACTTTACTTATCAGGTGTCCATGGGTGGAGGTGCCTCCATAAGCAGTACTGCCGAGTCTGCAGCCAACAATATTTATGGGGAATATCGCTATTACGGCAAGCAGGTACGTGCTGTAAAGAAAAAAGAATAGCATAGCATTTTTGCCTAAAGCCACTCCTCGACTTGGCTCGAGCCGAAACGGGTTTTGGCTCGAGCCAACCCCCGATTTGGCTCGAGCCCCTGAAACCATTCCGTACGATTATCCCTAATTTGATAGAAATATGTTAAAATTTTGTCAAGGGCATGAGTAACTGCATGGTCATTATTTCGAGATGGATAGGGCTACCAGAACTCCTTTCAGTAGCAGTGGTGAAGGCAAAGTGAGTGGATAGGTTGTGGGAGTTTTATATCATTCGCTCTTTTTCAAGCCAAAGTTGGAAGAAATGGTCATAGATGAAATATTCACTGTCTTCTTGAGTGATAAAGTCCTTTTCCAACAATCCTTTGACAGCCGACACTACGCTACTGGTAGAAGGCAAACGGTATTTGTGCACAAACTTACCACCAGAGATATTCTTGACGCGCCCTTCTGCTGCTATAGCCAACAAGACATTGCGTTGCTTTTCCGGCATCTGCCGCAAAAGTGTTGCGTAAGCTTCCGACGACATCTGGAGATAAGTGGAAATTGCCTCATCTATCATGTCAACAGTACATGTTTCATGAGCGGGAGTTCGCATATACAACAGATTCATAATGCGCTGTATATTGGCTGTCACTCCATAGAAACGATGATATACCTGTTCGACCACATCACGGGTGATTCGCCTGTTACCGGAAATGGCAAACCGGGGTTCAGCAAAAGCCCAGTAATGTTCCAATGGGATAGGATGAAGACTCATTGGGACGACCGACTGATAGAAAGGACGAGCTGGTGAGAGGAACATCTCGCTCATCAGATGACGTTGTGAACCGGCAAAGACGAAATTGGCATTCGTGCACTTCTGAATTTGTGTCCTCAGCGCAGCTTCAACATTCTTATTATCGTGATAATAAACAATCTGCTGAAACTCATCGATAGCAACCAGACAATGTTTGTCGGCAGAAGACAGATAGCTGAAAATCTCATCTAACGTGGTTTGGGGAGGCACCATAGCCCCCACTCCAAGCCCCCAAACGGGATTACCATTGATGTCGAAGGATATGTCAGAACGGATGGATGACAACACGTTCAGAAATCCTTCCCAGACCTTGCGCCCTTTAGGTTTAAGAGCCTCAAGGATTGATTTACCGAAGATATTGACAAAGTCACGGAAAGAGTCGGTAGCATAAATATCAATAACAAAGGTATAGTATTTATCCTTGATAGCCGGCTGTTCGAAACAATGCTTAATAAGGTCGGTTTTCCCTAAGCGCCGTGGCGACATGAGTGCCATGTTATTACCATTGGTGAGGAAGTCCACCAACATTTTAGTCTCTTCAACTCGGTCACAGAAATATTCAGGACCTACGTAACCATTAGTAACAAAAGGATTTTCTGTCATCGCTTCACTGTATTGTCCGCTGCAAAGATAACCATAATTTTGGAATTATCAAAAAATGATTATCAAAAAATGACAATTATTGATAGCTTTCCACCCTTTGTGCATCGACATTGGAGGCACAAAGGGTGAATAAATGAGTACCCACACAAGAGAAAATCAAAAAAAGTTTTGGTTTTCTTCTCACTTAATCGTACCTTTGTAATCGAACTAAAAACCTGAGGGAGATATGAGAAGATTTGCGTTTTGCATAGTAGCATTGTTGGTTGTATCGAACTTCATGGGCTGCCAGCAGGAAGGGAAGGTGCAGCCGACAATGGCGACCAAGGACAGTGATGGTTTTTATCAGAAGTTGGTTGATAAGGGTGTGGAGTACTACCGAGCCTATAATGTCGATTCATTTGCCGATTGCAATAAGCGCATTCACCAATATCTGATGCGCAACGAGGGACGTAAGGACGAGAAATATCTACAGCTGAAGGCTCACTGGCTGAAGGCTGAGGGCGTGTATTATACGGCTCATCTGGGCAGGCCCGATTCCGGTATCGTCTATACGGACAGTGCCATCAGACTGATGGAACGACTGCGGATGGACCCTGAACTGCGCGTCATAACCATGCTGAACAAGGGAAACTTCTACTCGCAGACAGGTCAGTTCGACCTCAGTGCCGATGCCTACTTGAGAGCGATGGCTGTGGCTGACTCGTTCGAGACGAGTGAGGACAGCCGGATTGCCATCAATCTGGGCATTGGTACGGTATATACCTTTATGGGCGATTTCGCAAACAGTGGGAAATGGTGGGCCAAGAGCAAGGCGCTGTTGCCCAAGATGAAGAAGCCCGACCAGTTTATATATTATAATAATGTGGGCAACGACTATTATCTGCAAGATAAGTATCGCGAAGCACTACCCTATTTCGAGAAAGCGGCATCGCTGGTGAAGGATGATCCTGACAAGACGTGGGACTATTATACAGCACGCACCAATATCGCAGAAATACTGATCAACCTAAAAGAGGCAAAGAAAGCGAGACCTATTCTGCATGAAGTGGATAGCTTCTTCCGTAAAGTGGATTTCGGCATACTGCTCTACTACATCCGCACCTCAGAGATAGAACTGGCTACCTTAGAGGGCCGCCATTCGGACGCGACACAAATGGTCAGAGACAGCAAAACGCCAGCAGGTATGATTCCCGCTGCTGTAGTGATGCGGCTGAAAGCTAAGGAACAGGCTTGGCGTAAGGCTGGTAACATGCGGGAGGCCTACGAGGCTCATCGGCAATATCACCAACTGAACGACTCTATACAGTCGCAGAATCTGAAGATGCAGATGAATGCGAGAATGATGGAATACGAGCACGACAAGCGACTGCTGGAACAACAACAACGGATAGAACGCAGCGAAATGAACGAACTCCTGGCTTGGGCACTCTTTGTAGCGGCACTGCTGGCTGCCGTACTGCTCCTGGTACTCTACCAGTGGCACCGCCGCCGTGGACGCATGAAGGAACTCGAACTCCGTCAGCAACTGATAGAAACCAGGCTCGGTAATGCCCGCAACCGCTTATCGCCCCACTTTATCTACAACGCGCTGAACCACGAGATGCTGTCGCAGATGGAGGGACGACAGGTAGATTTCAACGCTCTGACACAACTGCTGCGCAGAGGATTGGCGATGGCCGACACACTGAAAACTTCGCTGCAGGACGAACTGGCTTTTGTAGATTATTATGCCACCATCGAGGGGCAACAGATAGGCGACGACTTCAGATACAGCAAAGAGATTGACGAGGGTATAGACATCAGTCAGGTGTCGCTGCCTGCGATGACCATTCAGATATTCGTGGAAAACGCCATCAAACATGGACTCCGCCCGATGAAACCGGAAAACGGAGAAATGCGCCAACTGACAATTCACGTCAGCAGACAAGGGCAGGCCACACTGGTGGAGGTGACAGACAATGGGCAGGGACTGAAAAACGGACCAACGAGTCAGGCACAGACGGGCATGAAGGTGGTGCGCCAAACCATACAGATGCTGAACGAGCGAAATCAGGAGAAGATAGACTTTGGGGTGAACAATCTGACGGAGGAAGGAAAGAGAGGTTGCCGCTCGTGGATACTACTGCCCGACCATTTTGACTATCACGTAGGGAAATGACCAATTTTTGCGATAAGAGACTAAAATCATACACTAAAAGCACTTTTCAGTGCCATAAAAGGAATAACAGGCCTCTGAACTGCCAACATCTTTTACAAAATAAATGGAGGTTTTTCGCTTTTTATTCGTAATTTTGCACAAAACAACGTAATTCATGTACAAGCAGAAGTTGGTCAGCGCATATATCATTGACGATAGTCAGGATGCCATAGAAGTTTTAGCACACATGCTGGAGAATAATTTCTCCGTAGAGGTGGTGGGCAAAGCCACCGATGCGGAAACTGCTGTCAATGAAGTGATTGACAAAGAGCCCGATATTATCTTCGTAGATGTGGAACTGCCTTCGATGTCAGGTCTCGACTTCTGTACGCTGATCAGGAGCGAGGTGAAGCCTGAAACGAAAGTCGTCTTCTACACAGGTCATGAGAAATACCTGTTAGACGCTATACGCAGAGAGGCTTTCGACTATCTGATGAAGCCGGCTACGGAACAGGAGCTGAGCCAGATTATGACGCGTTACTATGAAAACAAGCTGGCTGGTATTCCGCAAGCAACTCCTCGTGTCAACCAGCATCTGCCCATCATTCTGGTGGTGAATGCAAAAAGCGAACATCTCACCAAGCAAATGCAGGACATTGCCTTCTTCCGATATAACAAGGACAGAAAATTGTGGGAAGTTATCTGCACCGACAAGAACTGCTATATACTGCGCCATCGCACTACATCAGACGTGATCCTCAACTATTCGCCAGACTTTGTACAAATACACAAAAGCTATATAGTGAATATCAACCACATCAAAAAGATACAGGACAGCACCTGTATTTTAGCAGAACCCCTCGAGGAAATAAAAGAATTGAAAATCAGCAAGAACTATCGCTCATCCCTAATGGATGCCTTTTATTCGATGTAAGAATGAAAGTTAAGAGTTGAATGTTGATAATTTAGAGTTTTTTTCAACACATAAAAAGCCTGTATTCAGATAACTCTACAGATTTATTTGAACACAAACATTTTTTGAACACAAGAACTATCTGAAGCCTCCTGTTATGAGGTTACCTTATTGGTCATATTGTAAGTCTATACTAATGCAATAGGTATGGAAGGATTAATCGAATTGTACAGGGTCGATATAGCGTATAATGGATTTATGGCAATGCGTCGCAAGGCATTCTCATCCTTCTTGTCCTCATTTTCCAACAACGAGAAGTTCTCTAAAGAGCAGCGAATAGCATCCGTCAGATGTTTCTGTCTCATGAATACGCGAAGGCTCTTCATTTTTCCGCTTGTACCAGCCTTGCACTCAATTGGCAACACCTTCATGTTGCGGGCAATGATGTAATCCACCTCTGAACGTGTCCCCTCTGCTGTGTTTTCCCAGTAGTATAAGTCGTGTTGTGAACGCGGATTATTGTATTTCACCAGTTCCCATCCAAGCACCATCTCTGCCAGTCCTCCTTTGTTAACCAAATCCTCTGCAGTTCCGGCTATAATCAATTCAGTGAGTTGTTGGGCACTACCTAAATCCATATCTAAGATGCGCAGGAGCAAACCGCTGTCAAGATAGATGTACTTACGAAACTTCTCATTGATTTCCGCACCAAGAGGAAGACCATTGGCTGCTGTATGGCTGACGCGCTTGATGATGCCAGCATCACATAGAAGCCCTAATGCCTTTTTTACTTCCTCTGCACGGTAGTCACCCTCAACTTGGCTGTAAACGAATTTGTTGCCAATTTGGAGTATCACACTTTGCAAAGTGTTTCGCAGCAGTGTCGGGTCAACCTTCTTGGCATATTTTACAAAGTCATCATAGTAGGTGAGTTGGATGTCGTCAAGCTCTGTCTGACATTGTCTGTAATCGTGGCTGGTTATCCACGCTGCCACACTTGCAGGCATACCTCCAACCATCAGGAAAGTACGATAATGCTGCACCAAGTCATTATGAAGGGCTGTCAGCAAAGGCTTGTCGCTACTTGCTTCCTTTTTTGCTTTTACCCATGACGATTTCCTTTCTGCAATCAAAAATTCATCAAAGGAAAACGGGTAGACAAATAGCGAGCGTATTCTTCCCACACCAAAAGACGGAAGTTCCTTTAGAGCGAACTCTAACAAGGAACCTGCGGCAACAACGTGCAGTCCGGGGAAGTCCTCTTTGAATGACCATAGGCTTTTTATTGCAGAAAGACAGTCTTGTATCTCATCGAGAAAAATCAAGGTCTTGCCTGGCTCAACAGGCTTATTGTATAGAATGCCAAGGCTATTGGCAAGTTCATGGACATCATGCACTTTCTCAAATACATCCTTCATGTCAGGACGCTTTTCAAAGTTAACTTCAATGAAGTAGTCGAAACTTTCACCTAGATGTTCTACAGCCCACGACTTCCCGACTTGACGCGCACCACGCAGCAGCAAGGGTTTCAGACTTCTGCTGTTCTTCCATTCAAGTAGAAGGGCGTCTATTGATCGTTCTATATACATAAATTCTTATTGTTTGTTATCTTAGGTGCAAAAGTAGGCATTTTTTTTGAGGCACACAAGAAATTATTGTAATTTCTGATAAAACCGAGACGAAAAAAGGTTATTTGTTTGATAAAACCGAGATGAAAAGCAAAAATATAATGAAAAAACCGAGAGGAATAATCTTTGTCTTTCTGCTAAAACCGAGAGGAATAAACATACATTCGAGCAATATACGCCGAAGTCTCAAAGAAAATCCTATCCGAACAGTCCATTCGTCAGGTTCACGGCATCCGCTTTCTTCTCCATCACCACGTCGGCATAAATCTCCGTGGTGTGGACGCTGGTATGCCCAAGAAGTTTGCTCGTCGTGTAGATGTCTGTCCCGGCTGTCAGGGTCATTGTGGACAAATATGTCGAGATGAATATGGCCCATCCGTTTATGGAAGGCAATGGACGAAGTACACGTATTTGGCTTGACTTGATTTTTAAGAAACAACTGAAAATATGTGTTGACTGGAGCAAGATAAATAAGAAAGATTATCTTGATGCCATGATTGCGAGTCATACGGACAACGCCCGAATCCGAGAACTGCTGAAACAGGCTATGACAGACAAGATAGATGATCGCGAGATATTTATGAAGGGTATCGACTATTCTTACTATTACGAACAAAACGATTAAGAGAGAGCAAAAACAAACTCGTTTGAGCTTTGCCGAACGAGAGTTTTGTCGAATGATAATTCAACAGGAGGATTGATATGAACGAAGCGCAGACACGTTTTAACAAGATAGACCCCAAGCTGAGGGATGCCGGCTCAGAATACCCTGATACTAATTTAAATTAGAAATTCCGTAGAATTATTTTGGCGGTGAAACAGGTACCAGTCCCTTGTGTCTCTGGAAATATCTGAGGAAACTCTATGACTACGGTACCGATGCCTGGTGGATGGACTCTACCGACCCAGACTTCTTCAATCCCCGTGAGAGCGACTACGAGCATAAGGTATATGGCGGCACATGGCGCTCGCAGCGTAATGCCTTTCCTCTGGAGACCGTTCGCGGCATTTATCAGGCGCAACGCCGCCTGGCAGCCACTGAGCCGGAGTCGGCTGGCTGCTCAAAGCGCGTATTCATCATGACCCGCAGCAGTTTTGCCGGTCAGCAGCACTATGGGTCGAACATGTGGAGCGGCGATGTGGCCTCGTCGTGGGACATGCTTCGCAAGCAGGTGCCTGCCGGACTCAGTTTCTCGCTGACGGGCAATCCTAACTTCAACACAGACATAGGTGGATTCTTCTGTGGGGCATATAACACGCGGGGGGCCGGCTCAGCTCCACGCAATCCGCAGTTTCAGGAATTGTATGTCAGATGGATGCAGTACGGACTCTTCTGCCCTGTGTTTCGCAGTCATGGTGCCGATGCGCCGCGAGAGATATGGCAATTCGGCAAGAAAGGTGAGCCGGTCTACGATGCCATCGAGAAGACGATACGCCTGCGCTATCGCCTGATACCTTATCTGTATAGCACAGCCTGGCAGGTTACGTCGGCGGAAGAGAGCTATTTGCGCCCTCTCATCAGCGACTTTGCCGGCGACAGGAAGGTGTGGAACACAACCGATGAGTTTATGTTCGGTCGCAGCATTCTGGCTGCACCTATCTTGGATCCGCTCTATACAGAGGAGAAGATTGTCAAGGAAGATGCGATGACAGGATGGGACAGAAAGAACGTAGAAGGAGGACTGCCCGATGGAGAAAAGACAGACTGGAGTGCTTCGAAGACGGTTGTGAAATATCTGCCGAAAGGCGTTTTGTGGTACGACTTCTGGACAAAAAAGGTTTATAAAGGCGGACAGAACGTCACACTCGAGACCCCGTTCGACCGTGTGCCGATGTTCGTCCGTGCAGGCAGCATCCTTCCGCTTGGCCCTGAGATGCAGTATGTGGGCGAGAAACCCTGGGACAATCTCGAACTGCGCATATATCCAGGTGCCGACGGCAACTTCACGCTTTATGAGGACGAGGGCGACGGCTATAACTACGAGAAAGGCATCTATACCACTATAGCCTTTCACTGGGACAATAAGGCCCGCAGACTCTCTATCAGTGACCGCAAGGGTGAGTATCCGGGCATGCTGCAGCGCCGCACCTTCCTCATCGTGCTTCCAGACGGCACGACAAAATCAGTAGATTACGACGGAAAGCAGAAATCGGTGAATCTTTGATATCAAAGCGTAGGTAGCAGATTTAATCTCGTTAGGAAAAAGGCATAAAAATATATAAAAGTCGCTGGAAAAACGACATCAACTATTGCGAAAGTCGTTTGAAAAACGTATCTTTTCGCACAAAAATAATGTATTATGCTTAAAAGAAAAATATCTGAGACGCTAAAGAAATGGAAGGAGCAACCGGACCATTTCCCACTTGTCATCATGGGCATCCGTCAATGCGGAAAGACTTACATCTCCCAATTATTCGCCGAGGAGAACTACAAGCATGTGAGGCAGTCGTGGGGACAGGTAAATGGGGCTAAACACCCAGTTGCCCCATGGCTACGAAGTGGTTGGTTTGGCGGGGGAAGGCTGTGGATATATGGTCTAAAAACAGTCGTGGGGACAGGCACTTGACCCACTGAGTTACAGATTGAACCGGGCCAAGTGACTGTCCCCATGACTACTGTCCCCATGACTATCAAAAGGAACCAAGAGAAGGACAAGAGAAAACTGCGGACGAATACTTTTACGAAGAGCTGTATCCAAAAGCCACCTGTACTTTTTAAACATCCTTTACACTTGAACCTGCTCTGATTCCAGGGTGCAAAGGTAAAAGACAGGCACGCTGTGATAAAAACCAGAATTGAGGCTATCTCTACAAAATAAATCTCAAAGCAAGGAGATCTTGCCTTGAGATTTAATGATTATAGGGGATTCGAATCGGGAAACTCGCCTTAACTATTTGACGACAACCTTCTTGCCGTTACGGATATAGATGCCGGGAGTCTGCGGGTCCTTCACCTTGCGGCCTTGCAGGTCGTAATAGCAGTCGGAGGCCGTTGATGGGTGGCCGATGAAGAGGCTCTTGATGGAACTTCCTTCCTTAGGCATTGCAAGCCAGGCACGATGGGCTTCGCTGAGGAACGGACTGCCATTTTTGTCTTCTGAACGCCATACGTATTCATTCTCATCTGCAGAGCCAGGTTTGCCGAAACGATGTCTGAGGAAATATGCTTCATAGGGGGCGGTGGTGATGGTCTCCACGTCGCTGCCAAAAAGCAAGTTGGTGCCAGTGTATGGCGTGGCCTCATCCACACTGGTCAGCGTAATGACGGTTGCGTTTGGGCCCTCATACTGCAAACCTACTGCAACGCCCTTTGGAATGATGCCGTCTGGCAAATAATAAGACATTGTCTCATTCTTATCATTGTCGAGTCCTGTGACGACGTAGATATATACACCGTCTGGTACCTTATAGTTGTTTTGCGAATCGTAAAAGTCGCCGTTGCACAAACCATCAAAGCCATACAAAGTGACTGTGGTGGTCAGCGGTTCGTCCTCGATACCTTGAATGTTAAAGAAGTCCTTCCAGACGGGAGCAGCCTTATAGGCTTCAAGTGAGCTCTGTGGGACGTAGAGCGTACAGGTCTCAGGCGAAATGTGGCCCAAGGTCTCGCCGTCGACAAGGGGCGGCTCCACAGCCTTGACATACAGCTGATTTACCAGCCAATCGCCTTCAAAGGCACTGCCTGCGATCCACTTGATACCCTTGCCCAGAATGACGGTCTCCAGCGTCTCGCTGCAATAGGCCACGTCTTCAGCGTAGATGTTCTCCAAGTATTCGCCGAAGGTTATCTTCTTAATGGGCAGGGCCCTGAATGCGTCGCGGTTCTCCGGTGTCTGATAGGGACGGCCCACATAGAGTTCCTCTATCGACTCTGGCGCTCCGTTGTAGCAGAGGAAGTTCCACTGCAGCAGGTTCGGCCCGTCCTCAAGCGTCACCTTACGCAGGCTGCTGCAGTAGTCGAACAGACTGGTACCCGTGTACTCCACGCTGGCGGGAATGCTGATCTCAGTGAGGTTGGTACAGCTCATGAAAACACTGTTGCCAATGTGTATCAGCGTGGAAGGAAGCGTGATGGTCGACATGCCACAGAAATTGAAAGCCCCGTCGTCGATATACTCGATGCCCTCGTTAAGGGTGACGGATTTCAATGTCCAATTACCGTCGAAAGCCTGTCTTCCAATCCTCTTGACACCCTTCAGTACAACCTCCTCCAGCGTCTCGCTGCAATAGGCCACGTCCTCAGGATAGATTTCCTCCACGTATTCGCCGAAGGTTATCTTCTTGATGGGCAGGGCCCTGAAGGCACTATTGTTCTCGGGTGTCTTGTAGGGTCGGCCTACGTAGACCTCCTCTATCGACTCTGGCGCTCCGTTGTAGCAGAGGAAGTTCCACTGCAGCAGGTTCGGCCCGTCCTCAAGCGTCACCTTACGCAGGTTGCTGCAGTAGTCGAACAGACTGGTGCCCGTGTACTCGACGCTGGCGGGGAAGGTGATCTCTGTGAGGTTGGTACAACCTGAGAACGCAATGTTCTCGATGGTCCTGACCGAATGGGGGATAGAAACCGACGTCAGGTTCTCACTGCCATAGAATGCTCCCTCCATAATGCCCACTACGGGATAGGTCTCGCCGCCGCCTTCCACTTCAGGCGTGTCGGGATTGTCTTCATCCGCCCATTGGATCGTTTCAGGTATCACCACGTCGCCGGAATAGCAGTCCCCGTCTTGCAGGATAATCAGCTCGTAGCCGAAATGCCAGCGGCTGCTCACCCAAGCTTCGCCGTCCTTGACCTGATACCACACGCCGTTAATGTTGTGTACGAAGGGGCAGGTCTCCATCTCTTCGTAAGCCCAACTGACAGTTGCTGTCAGTAGCAGTACGATTGTAAGTAAAGTTTTTCTCATAATTATAAATTAATTTGTAAATAATGTTTTTTGGATTCTGCTTACAAAGATAGGGAAAAAGCGGCAAATGAGATTTCAAAAGTGGAAAAAACGACTGCCAGATTTTGAATATGGCAGTCGTTTGCAATAATTGGGAGTCGTTTGCGAGTGTTAGGGCTATTGGTTCCGCCACTCCGTTGGTGTCATTCCCGTGATGGATTTGAAGGCACGGAAGAAGCTTGATTCGCTGGAGAATCCAGACTCGATGGCGATAGCGGCGACCTTCTTGTCGGGCTCGTTCTGCATCAATTGTTGGGCATAGTTGATGCGCAGACGGGCAATAAAGTCGGAGAACGAACAGTCGTGGTATTGCTTGATGCTGTCGGAGACGTAACGGTTATTTGTGTTCAGCACCGTTGCGATGTCGGCAACCTTCAGGTTGCTGCGCAGAAAGTAGTGTTGTTCGGTCATCAGACGGTCTATCTGCTGCATCAGTTCTCCGTTGACGGCAGTAGCAGTTGCTACGGGCTGACTGTCTGTAACGGCTTCGGCTTTGCGCCTGCGGAAAATGAAGAGAGCACAGCCGGCAACGACTAATACTGCCAGCACGGCCGCTATCGGCCATATCCACCAGAGCATAGCCGACGAGGCCATCGTTGACTGGCCATTGAAGCGTATGAGCCAGGCCGAGGCGACTGGGTGGAAGTAGTCTGACACAAAATTCTCCTGCTCGCAACCACCTATAAAGGCGATGTTACCGTCATCGGTCATGACAGGAACGCCGATACCGCAATCGGGCAGCGGGTCGGTATAATAGAGTGTCAGCGGTGCAGGGCGCTTGGCATATTCTATGCGGACGATGTATAGCCGTTTGTCCTTGTCATAGCCATAGAGATAGGCATACTGCGACTGGCTGTCGGCCACGATGGTTGGATTATAGTAGATGGGGCCGGCAATGTCCGTCGTCATCGGGATGGGCGTGGTGGTAGGCAGAAGGGAGAATACGGTGTCTTCCACCAGCATGACGGCTATCTGTCCTGGAGTCTTGCCTTGCCGCTCAGCATCTGGAGCTCTCAGGACAAAGTCCGAGACCATCATCAGGTAGGCATACTTCCCATGCGACTCGTCACCGATGAAACAACTGTGATGATGACCGGCGTAAAATGATGTCATTGGTCTCCACTGTTTCAGCAGCGGCACGGTGAAGGGCTTGCCGTACAGACGGTCGATGATGATGCTGTCTGGAGCATTGCCATGGTTGTCCTTATCGCTCAATATGAGGACATCGTCATCCGAAGTCCGAAACAGATGAGGTGCAACACGATTGGTTGACACATCTTTAATTTTCGTGAAGAATTTCTTGCCGTTGAACATCTCGATACAGTCATCGGCATACCAGTTGCCGGTAATCATGACCTGTCCGCTATCCAGTTCTATGGCACTGCCCAATGTCCGTTTCTGGGCCAGACAACCGAAACCGTTGAATGTGTGGCTTGCCGGGTCGTACATCTCCGCTTCGAAAGTCTGCCCGGAACCCAGATTGCCCTTACAACCTCCGGCAAAGAGCACTTGTCCCGATTTCAGTACCAGCGAGACGCCGAAGTCGTGTGGATAGACGGTAGGAACCTGATGCCATTCACCGTCGCTCAGATACTCGGCCGTAGTAATAGGCTTAAAACCCGACGTATGGCCGCCAATGACCGTCAACTCGCCATTGATACAGTATACGGCATGTCCGAATCGCGGGATGTTCAGGTCGGGCAACCGCTCGGCTTCGATCTTGACGACAGAGGCAGCCAAAGGCTGTGCCCCCGATGGAAGAACAGCCAGAAGCATGGTGAATACGAACAACATTCTATGACACATTATTGTCATAATTCATTTGGCGGCAAAGGTACTAAATATAGCACTAACTTCCAAACTTTTGGATGTTATTTCATAAAGTTTTTGAAAGTAGTCCCAGGGATTTGGATATGCGGCGACATGAGAAAGAAGCCAAGAAAGGGTAGAAATTTTATGGCCAGTATGACCAGGGGATGGTTCTAGGTTGTTAAGTTAGCATACCGTTTTATGCTATATTTTTAACCACATTCATTCTTTTAATGGAGGGGTTTGGCAATAAGTTGTCCCCTCTCCATTTCTTGATGTCGGTAATGGTAGTTCTGGCAAGCAAATGGCTGACGTTAAAATTTCTACAGTCATCAATTGTGCTGACTTTGAGTGACAGCGGAATCAATAGCACTAGTGGTGTGTATCCGTTGTTCTTGTTGGGCGACATCCTTGCTTTGAAACATCCGAATGTCGACTCGATGATGTCTGAGGTTATGTTGTGCACCTCGTCACCATCCAGAAGGGCTTCCTCCCTGTTGAAGTACGCGATGAGCATGTTTGTCAGCCTTCTCACCCTGTCGCCCTTGGTCATGAGATTCTGGTTGATGTACCTCCTGCACTCCGATGCCGTCTTGTGCGACAATCCGTACTGCTTGCACAGCTGCTCCATATACTCGTAGGCGTGCATGACATCGTCGAGTTCCTCCACCAGTGAAGCGTGACTCCTGACGAAGCTGAGCATGTATCTCTCGTGGCTGCTTAGCAAATGTTCGTTCTCAAGTATCGCCTTTGCCCAGTGTACTGTATCGAACACGTTCATGAACCGTGCGTACTCCCTCCGTCTTGGAGGCATCAGTGGCGCCATTGCCGTATGCGAGAACTTCCTGGCATAACCCTTCTTGGCGATGAAGTCTGCGAACTCGGGATCCCTGCAAAGGCATAGAGCAGGACAGCAAAGCGGATGGCTATCTCTCCGTGCCGGTGTCTGGAAACAGTAGCTCCACGACCTCCTGCTCCTTCTCGGAGAGCGAGGACAGAATCAGTTCTCCCGCTTTTTTTTTATTGCCACACTTCAGTATCTTGTTTTGATGCTTGACGCTGTTATACTTCTCTTCGAGTGTCTTGTTCTTTCTCTGTTCTTTCCTCAAAGCCTTCTTAAGTGCTTTTAGCTCTTCATTTGTGTCTGATTTTGTCATAACTATAGAAATTTAAAGTCCTTGCAAAGCTACTAAAAATCAGCGAATTACGCAAACTTTATGCTAATTATTTTCTTAAAATATGTAAAGTATCTTTGTTAAATAATAAGGCGCAAAATATAACAGTAAATTAAGAGCTTAACTTAACAACCTAGGTCTGTCCCCACGAGTTCGGAGAAATAGGTAATCACAGGCCGAAGCTGTGACAGTTACAGTTGTGACAATTAGAAATCAAGGGTTACAACATGCTCTATAATACTATATAACTAATTGATATATATATAGTTATATATAATATTAGAAGAATTGACGCCTCCCCAAAACGAACTGTCACAACTGTAACTGTCACGCCCGGCCATCAAAATTTCATCTAAAAAGCAGAATATCAATGAGATACGATATTAGTAAAGCAACTGCGCCCGCAATGCCGGCGCCCGCATCAGCATGAGCCTCGTGGACGACGATGCCACCGGTATCGACACCATTGAGACCATCGACCAGGACGGCACCCGCCGCTACTACGACCTGAACGGTCGCGAGCTGCAGGGCAAGCCAGGCAAGGGCATCGTCATCACCAACGGCCGCAAGGTCGTCAACAAATAAAACTGTAGAGTCCAAGAGAGGGGGCGTGTTGCCCCCTCTTTTTCCAATTGTGCTTTCGGGAGTATCTAATAAAAGTTAATTGTTGGGGGATTTTAGGGCAAAACGTATAAATAATTTATATCTTTGCATCTTAAAAATTGAAAAAAGACATTATTATTCATCAAAACAAACAGTAAATGAGCAAACTAAAACCATACGTGAAGCCGGTCTTTACCGACTGCGTAGCATTGCAAACAAAGGACGGCATCCTTGCTGGCTCAGGTCCCGGAGCTGCCGGTGGGGGAGACTACCCCCGCGTACAGAAGTCACGCTTATTCAGAGACTTCAACGACGACTGCTTCTTCGACGACGAAGACGAAGAGGAAGACGAATAGAAGCGCCCCACGACCGCTACACACCCAAAAACTACATGTTGAACCTTAGAATGGAAAAAACAGCAATGAGAAGACTATTCTTTTTAGCAACAGGTATCATATTCCTCTCCACCCTGACGGCATGGGCCGGCCCTGTGGACAGCAAGAAAGCACAGGAGGAGGCAGCAGCATTCGTGTCGCAGCAGCGTACCGCAGCACCCAGGCAGATGCAGCTGGCAGACAGTCGGCGCAATGCCACCGCAGGCACGCCAGCATACTACGTGTTTAATATCGACAACGGAAAGGGCTTTGTCATCGTATCGGGTGACGACCGTACCAACCCCATCTTAGGATATTCCGACGAGGGGGCATTCGACGCCAAGCGCATGCCAGCTAACATGAAGGCGTGGCTCGACGGCTATGCCGAGCAGCTGCAGGTGCTCGCCACGATGGACGACAAGCAAGCGGAGAAAGCGCTGAGTGCCTCGCGCCGCGCAGCGGTAGCCACACGCAACTCTATAGCACCGCTCACCACCACCAAATGGGACCAGGCAACGCCCTACTGGAACGAGTGCCCGCAGTTCATGAACAGCGACGACCCTGCCGACGGCTACGAGCTGCCCTATACGGGCTGCGTGGCTACGTCCATGTCGCAGATTATGTACTTCTACAAGCAGCCGGCAGAGACGCTGGCCGAGATTCCCTCCTACCAGTTCACCGTGGCTGGCAGCCAGATGGGTGAGTACTCCACCGTGCAGATGGACGCCCAGCCCGTCACCAAGTTCGACTGGGACAATATGCGCGAGACCTATACCGGTGCTGAGGACGAGGTCTACACCTCGGCCGTAGCCCACCTGATGCTCTATGCTGGCTGCTCCGTGAAGATGCAGTACGGCCTCAGCGCGTCGGGAGCCTATACCGACGACATCCCCAAGGGCTTCAAGTACTTCGGCTATGGCTCGAAGTTAGCTTTCCGCAACGACTATACGCAGGAGGCGTGGGACAACCTGGTCTATAGCGAGCTGGCTGAGGGACGCCCCATGATATACAATGGCACGGCAGGCAGCGGCGGTGGTCACTCCTTCGTGTGCGACGGCTATGAATACGGCAACTACTTCCACATCAACTGGGGATGGGGAGGCATGGGCAACGGCTATTTCCAGCTCAGCATCCTGAACCCCTCGGCCAGCGGCATCGGCGGCTCGTCGTCGGCTGAAGGCTACAACATGAAGCAGAACATCGTCTATAACATCATACCCAACACGGCTACGCCTGACGGCGGCAGCACGCAACCGGGCGACGACGAGAACCCCGTGCTGACGGTAACAGCCATCAGCGGGCCCTCGAGCTGGGATCGTGAAAAGAAATCGGACCCCTTCAAGATTTACAAGAGCAAGATAGTCAAGGTCAGCTACTCTGACCATTCGGGCACTAACAAGAAGTTCAAGGAGGCCCTGGCCCTATGCGACCAGGATGGACACTATACGCTGCTGGCCAACTCGGCGACGTCTTATTATAGCACGGTGACAACCTCTGCCCTGGGGCAGACGACGAAATTCGGCGATAATATCGCATCAAACGACCAGAACGTCATCAAGTTCGGCGCCGGTCTGACAGGCACATACCGCCTGGTGCCTATGTACCAGGTGGAGGGCTCTAACACATGGGAACCCATGAAGGAGAGCGACCGCTACTACCTGGAAGTGAACATGGACAACTATGGTGCAACCGCTACTGCGCACCCCATAGTCAACCTCAACGCAACCAACTTCGACTTCACGGGCGACCTGAAGGTAGGGTCGAAGGTGCAGGTGAACGTGACCATCCAGAACAACAGCACGGACCGCTTCTTCGGTGACATCTACCTTGACTTCGGCGGGCAGAAGATTGACGAATACTCGGAGTACACCACCGTCATACAGGCTGAGGTGCTGGCAGGACAGAGCAACGTAGTGACCTTCAACGTGTCGCCCCAGAATGCGGGCACACAGACGGTAAAGGCTATGATCATCCCGCCCGGTGGCTACGATTTCAATTCCATCGGTTCGGGCTCCGTCACCATTGCCGCAAGCGAGGCTGCGGAAGAGCTGAACCTCACCGTGGAGATAGAGGCCGTCAACAGCAGCGAGGTGGTGGAGGATAACACCCACGGCACGCTCTACGACAGCCACGTGCAGTTCAAGGCCACCATCACCAATCATGCTGACGGCGAATACAATAAGTATGTGATAGCACCGCTGTTCATCTGCCAGTGGGATGCTGATGACGGCAAGTTCAACGGCTCGATGGTGACCTACAAGCAGCAGTCACTCTCGCTGGCCAAGAACGAGTCGAAGACACTCTACTTCGACTTCGACAACCTGGCAGCAGGCAGCATCTACTCGATGAACCTCTACGCCCGCAACAACGTGCCCGACAGCGAGGAGGGCACTCACCTGGAGAACATCGTCCAGAGCGGCGAGTCGAAGTTCTACGCCATCAAGCCCGGCATCATCACCTGGAACGGCGACGGCACGCGCACCGGCCTCAAGCCCGTGGACGGCTTCACGATTCCTGACGATGTCGCTGCCATATCGCTCGAAGGCCTCGGACTCAGCAGCGTCACCCCCAACGGCAATCCCAACACGCTCTACTTCTTAGGCGACGGCGAGGCGACACCTGACGGACTCTCCGGCAAGAACGTGGTCAAGGGCAGCACGGCCGACAACATCGTACTCGTGGACGGCTACGACTTCTACACCCCGCAGACCATCACCGCCGACGCCATCAGCTACGAGCGCACCTTTGCACAAGGTCACCACAACGGCGTGAGCACGGGCTGGAGCACCATCACGCTACCCTTCGCCCCAACGACGGTGACGAACGCCACGGACAACAAGACCATCGACTGGTTCCGCTCAAGCACCGACACCGGCAAGCAGTTCTGGCTGTGCGACTTCTACGCGGAGGACGGCGATGACGTCACCTTCCGCAATGCTCCCACCATGGAGGCCAACGTGCCCTACATCGTGGCCGTACCCGACAACTACTGGGGTTCCGCCTGGGACCTGCGCGGCAAGCGCATCGTGTGGAGTGCAGAGAATGCCGTCATCAAGCCCGACGCCATAGCCTACACCAGCGGTCAGGAGATGCTGTTCGGTGGCACGACGGCGCAGACAAGCGTCAGCGACGCCTATCTGCTCAACAGCGAGGGTAGCATGTTCCAGTCTACTACCGAAGGTACTGTGGCAGCCTTCCATGCCTACTTTACCGACATCGACGGCAGCGGTGCAGCAGCCAGGTCGTTCAACATCAGGATAGATGACGGCCAGACCACGGCTCTCCAGCCGTCGTCCTCCATCATCCTCCCATCGTCCTCTACCCTACCCGTCTACAACCTCAGCGGCCAGCATGTCACCACCCGCAGCCACTTAGGCAACCTGCGAAAAGGGGTCTACATCGTGGACGGAAAGAAATTGATCGTCAAATAACATCCATCATTCGCACGGAGGGTCATCCTTCCGTGCGATTAAGCTTTTTCTACTACAGCTGAAAATCTTTTGTTAAGCAATAAGACTCAGGAAGAATTTTTTAAGCGAACTACTGCAGAACTTACCACGGCCGTCCAGAAGTACTCTGCCAAAAAGGCCACTACCGTTGACAAGCTGATTGAAGCCTTGTGCAAGTTGAACGTTCGGTCGAAGTTTAATCTTCACATCAAAGAAGATGTTGCTACAACACTTTTACAGTTAGATGTCTTGACGGAAGATGGATTTTTAAGTCTGACAAAAGAGGCTCTTGCAAAAAGGAGTCCTGATATTTTGAAAGCCATCGGCAATCTCATGGTTTCGGTGATGAATCGTGCATCCGCTGCGCAGTCAGTAGAGGTAGTCAATTTGGAAGCAGACATGGACACAGGGGGACTGTCACCCTGTGTCAGTGGAACAATTTCTTCTTCACGTCCTCCAGTATGATGTCAGGTCGCTCATCGGGGCGCATCAGTTCAAACTCCACGTTGTGCATGTACAGCCCATCCACATGGCGGGCAAAGAGGCCGTATGCCGGTGTGGGACCAGCCCAGCGGGGCTCGGGATAGTTAGTGCCCTGCTCGCGGTATGGCTTGTCCACCTTTTTGCCGCCGCCACGATACTGTATGCGTATGTTGGTCAGAGAGACATTGCGTATAGGCTCACCCTCCATACCCGTGATGATAATGCCTGCCAGCGAATCGCAATCGTCGGCAACTACATTATTGATATATATGTCACGTGCAGACGATGGTCGTGTCACCTCCTTCGGACCGCGATTACGGCAACCCGTAGTGATATAGATAGGATAATGGTGAACATGGCTCAGCGAAATATTATTAACCACGATATTCTCCATCTTCCCCTGATCAACCTCCTCAAAGGCCAGTCCACTGCTCCACATGCAGGTGCAGTTCGATATCGTGATGTTGCGATAGCCGCCATTAGACTCCGTACCCAGCTTGATTCGCCCGCATACCCAGTTCACCTTCTCCGGCACATAGGTACCGTCAAGGAACGTTCCGAGCTTATAGCCTGTAACTATACAATTGGTCACAAGGATATGCTCACATGGCACAGCCCTTTTCAGGGCATAGGAGCTCTTCAGCACTATAGCATCATCGCTGGGCGTATTCACCTTCGTATTGCTCACGGTGAAATACTTACAACAGTCTATGTCTATGCCATCTCGGTTAGTGTCAATGGTTACATTGTCTATCGTGCCAATATCGCAGCCTGTGATGATGATGGCGAAATGCCCACCACGAAAAATCGTAATATCTCGGATAATCACATTGCGGCATAGCTTCAGCGCTATTGCCTTATCGCCAGTTCCTATGCTGCCTCCCTGCACGTTGCCACCCTTCTCCGTGTCGCGCTTTGTCAGCCCCTCGCCGTCTATCATACCATTTCCCGTAATGCTGATATTATGCTGACCCTCTGCCCATATCAGGGAGTTGTGAAAATAGGTATGTCCACCATCCTGATACTCAGGGAACCCACCGAACGACTCGCTCTCATCGTAGACTTTCATGCTGGCAGGCGCAGCCAGAATCTTAGCCCCGGCCATCAGGTGAAGGTCTATATTACTCTTCATCCGGATACTGCCACACAGATAAGTGCCCGCAGGAAGCACCACCTGCCCGCCGCCGTTAGACGTGGCAGTCTCAATAGCCGTATTGATAGCCACATGGTCAAGCGTCTTGCCATCACCCTTTGCTCCAAAATCCTTCACGTCATAAACCCTTGTATGGCAGACAAGTGCCACCATAGCCAGCAATGCGCTGCATAATATTCTCGGTGTCATAAGTTTCATTCCACAAAGGTAGTAATTTATTTACGACACAGGGGGACAGTCCCCCTGTGTCAGTCCCCCTGTGTCAAGATGTAGTAGACACGAGGTCTGGAAAAAAAGGCTTTAGAAGCTGTAGGTCAGCGAGCAGAGCAGCTGGTGGCGGTTGTCCTTGACGCTCACGGCATGGCAGTCGTTGCGCAGCTCCATGGTGCGGCCCGTCTCGTCGCTGACATAGGTGGCCGAGACACCGTTCATGTAGGGATAGAAGTTGCCGCTGCGCATGGTGTACTGGTAGCCCAGGTCGAGACGAAGCTTGTCGAAGGTGAAGCCGAGTCCCAGCGTCAGGCGGTTGGTAGACTCCCAGTTGGTGTAGTCGGTGGTGGAGGCCATCCAGGTGCCCGGCGAGCTGAGTGTCTGGTCGCGCACGGCTTCCTTCTTATACATCGGCGACTGGTAGTTGTAGCCGGCACGGATAGCCACGCTGGGGTCGGGCTTGTACTCGACGCCTACCTTCAGCGTAGACACTCCCTTGAGCGTATTCTCCGTCAGGCGCTTCATGATGCCATCCGACGAGCTGTCGTCGTAGGCGTAGCCGTCCCAGTCGTAGCTGCGGCCGCTGATGGTGCGCATGTCAAGCGTGGAGTAGTCGGCATACTCGAAACCGAAGCCCAGTGCCACCTCGCGGCCGATGGTGTGTCCGGCGCTGACGCCAAACTTCCAGGGGGTGTTCATGCGGAATTCGCCATTGGTAGACACCTCACGCACGCAGCCGTACTCATCGTAGATGCCGCTAAAGTTCTCGGTTTTCAGCTTATACCACGTAGGCGACGCCACGGAGAGTCCCAAGCGGAAGGGCGACTCGTCGATGGGGCGGACGATGACACCGAACTTGATGTCGAATCCCGTACCCGTAATCTTGTGTTCGTCTTTCATTCCCACCTCGTCGTAAACGAGGGAGGCCAGTTCCTCAGCATACTCCGTGTAGCTCTTGTAGTGGACGCTCTTGATGCCTGCGGTGAATCCGAGGTACACCCGGTTGTTGATGTTACCGCTCAGGTTGAAGTCGTACTCCCCGATGTAGCCCGTCTGGGCACGGCAGAAGTCGTAGGAACTGGCAGCCACGTCGTAGACGTTGCCTTTGTCGTCGGTAATCATGCCCGACTCCAGATAGAGGTTGTCCACCTGACTCTCGCCATAGCGGCGGTCCAAGTCGCCACGGATGCCCTTGATGGTGGTCTGGCGGTTCTGCGCCGAGCCGTTGACGGCAGCGGCGGCAGCACTCAGCACGTGGTTGAAGTCGCGGCTCTTATGGAAGTTGAATCCGAAGTTGATAAAACTCTGTTGGTCGTAGCGTGTGGCGAACACGACGCCTATCTGGTCGAACGAGGCGTGCGTCTTGCTGCCGTCCTGGAACGACTTGCCGTCCTGCTGCGATACCAGTCCGAAGGACGTGGAAACCTGGTTGCTGCGGAAGAGTCCGATGCCGGCAGGATTGCTGCCGATGGTCGAGATTTCTGCACCCAGTGCGTCCATGGCACCACCCATACCCACATAGCGGGCTGTTCCGTTCAGGTCCTCTGTTGCCAGCTGTGCACCGATATAGGTGTCCAGCGTGATGTTATCCTGTGCCACCATGTTTAAAGGTAAAAAGGTAAAAAGACAAAAAGGTAAAACCTTCTTCCCGTTCCTTAATACCTGGCAAAACAAATTCATTCTTTTCATAACTGTCACCTTTTTTTATTATTTACTTTTTTACTTTTTTATCTTTTTACCTTTTTACCTTTACCTCACCTTCTGCCGCCGTACGAACGACCGCCGCTGGTAGAACGGCCACCGCCGCCACCGCCGCCGCTGAACGAGCCGCCGCCAGAACTGCGGCCTCCGCCGAACGACGAGCCAGAGCTGCCGAAGTTGGGAGACTGTGAACGCGACCCGAAGGAACGATTCTGCGTTGTGGTACGCGATCCCGGACGCTGACCGAACGAGCGGCCTGAGTTATAGGTAGTGCGGCGTGTGGCAGGACGCGAGACGTAAGTACGGCCTCCATACCAGGGCCCGGCATACCACCCATAGCGTCCGTACCAGCCGTAACGACCATAGTACCAGGGGTCATACCAGCCATAGTGCCAGGGCGAATACCATCTGTAGTAGTAGGGGCGGCCCCAGTACCACGGGTCATAGTCGTACCAGCTGTACCACGAGTTGTAGTACCAGGGCGACGACCATCGTCCGTCGCGGTAGCCATCCCAGTAGGCATCGCTGAGGGCATAGTCCTCGAAGCGGGTCAAGCGCTTGGTGTACTGATAGTCTTTCTCCTGAGCCAACTCGCTATAGGTGGAGTCGGGATAGACGCCCTTCACGGCCGAGAAGTCGATGACGTCGTTGCCCGTGGAGTCGATGGGTGTCACCTGCGACCAGGCACGGCGGTTGTAGTCATCGATGGTGCGCTGAGAGCCTGAATAGTAGGTATTCTTCGGCATGCCATACTCCTCAGCCTCCTTGGCAACGTTAGCCTTGCTGGGCACGAAGTACATATCGTCCTGTGCCGCCATGTTTAAAGGTAAAAAGGCAAAAAGGCAAAAGGATAAAACCTTCTTCCCGTTCCTTATTACCTGGCAAAACAAATTCATTCTTTTCATAGCTGTCACCTTTTTTTTATTATTTACTTTTTTACTTTTTCACCTTTTCACCTTTTACAAGGTATCACGTTGCAAAAATACGATTAATTTTAGTGCAAAAATAAGGAAAAACCCTAAGAACGGGTAGGTTTTTCCCTATTTTTTGTAATTTTGCATCGAAATTTAACATACCTATGAAGTATTACGAGGTTACATTCACCCTTTCCCCCTACGCTGCCGACGCTGCCGACGTCCTGGCAGCCGTCGCCTCAGAGGCTGGTTTCGAGACGTTCGAGGAGACACCGACAGGCACCATCGGCTACGTGCAGCAGCAGCTCTTCGACCAGCAGGCGCTGGACAGTGTCATTGCCGACTTTCCCTTCCCCGGCATCGCCATTACCTACACCGTGGCAGAAGCGGAAGATCGCGACTGGAACGAGCAGTGGGAGCAGGAGGGCTTTGAACCCATCGAGGTTAGAGGGCTGACGGCTGATGGAGCAAGCAGGACGCTGGTCATCCACGACGGGCGTCACCTGCCCGACGACGCACATGCTGCCGACATCTCCATCGAGATAGACGCCCATCTGGCCTTCGGCACCGGCACCCACGAGACGACGCGCATGATCTGCGCCACGCTCCTTGCAAATGAAGAATGTAGAATGAAGAATGAAGAATTTGCTACCGCGCAGCCAAATGGTCAACGGTCAACGGTCAATGGTCAACGCTCAATGGTCAACGTCCTCGACTGCGGCTGCGGCACCGGCATCCTGGGCATCTGCGCCCTGAAGTTAGGCGCTACGTCCTGCACCGCCTACGACATCGACGAGTGGAGCGTGGACAACACCCGCCACAATGCCGTCATCAACGGCGTGGACGACCGGCTGCAGGAGCTGCATGGCGACGCTACCCTACTCGACACGCTGACAGACCGCTTCAATCTGGTCATGGCCAACATCAACCGAAACATCCTGCTGCAGGACATGGAGCGCTTCGTCAGCGTCATGTTGCCGGGAGCCACCCTCATCCTGAGCGGCTTCTATCGCGACGACTGTCCGCTGCTCGAAGAGCGTGCACACGCGTTGGGACTGACGCTGCAGCAGACATGCCACGACGGCGACTGGGCCTGTATGACGTTTAAAAGGTAAAAAGGTAAAAAAGTAAATAATATGGTCACTGAAAAAATAAAACACTTTCTCTCTTCGAGGGTGTGGCGTTGCAATCCGATGCGCAAACGTCACCTGCGCTTCTGCCTGCTGCTGTTGGCGGTGCTGCCGCCCTCTTTACCTTTTTACCTTTCTACCCTTTTACCTTTACAAGCTGCCAACCGCATCTTCGTACCCCACGTGAAATCGCTGACCAGCACCGTCAACGGCGACTGGATGAACCGTCCCGTCATGGAGTTAGGGTCGGCTGACCGGCTGACCATCGGTTTCGACGAGCTGTCGCACACCTACCACCGCTTCGTCTATCGGCTGGAACACTGCGAGGCTGACTGGACAGCGTCTGAAGAAATATTTGAGAGCGACTGGCTGGAAGGCTTCAACGGCAACCCCATAGAAGACTACCAGAACAGCATCAACACCACCGTGCTCTACACCCACTACCGGCTGACCATCCCCAACGACCAGTGCCGCCTGAAGATGAGCGGCAACTACCGCCTCACCGTCATCGACGAGGACAATGCCGACGAGGAGGTGCTGACGGTGGAGTTCTACGTGGTGGAGCCATTGGTGACCATCGGACTGGCTGCCACGACCAATACCGACATCGACCACAACGACAGCCATCAGCAGCTGTCGATGTCCGTCAAGTACAACACCCTGCAGGTCAACAACCTGGACGAACAGATACGCACCGTCGTCATGCAGAACTGGAACGAGTCGTCGGCACGCAGCAACGTGCGTCCCAACTTTGTCACTGCCAACGGACTGACGTGGGAGCACAACCGAGAGCTCATCTTCGATGCCGGCAACGAGTACCATAAGTTCGAGGTCCTTGACGTCAGCCACACCACGATGGGACTCGACCGCATCACGTGGGACGGCCACTACTACCAGGCATACCCCTTCACCGCCACCGTGCGCCCCAACTACCTGACGGACGTCGATGCCGACGGTGCCTTCTGCATACGCAACAGCGACAACACCGAGGTCAACTACACCTGCGACTACGTCTGGGTGAACTACACGCTGCTGGCACCCTATCAGGGCCAGCTGTGGCTGGACGGACACTGGGCGACGGATGCCGACCGCGACCACTACCGGCTGACCTACGACGGCGAGCACGGCACGTACAACGGTCGTCTGCTACAGAAACAAGGCTACTACTCCTACCGCTTCGTCACGGAAGACGGGCAGTGGGCTCCGTCGGAAGGAAACTTCTACCAGACAGAGAACCGCTATCAGGCACTTATATATTATAAAGGTACGGGTGAGCGCACATGGCGACTGGTGGGCTATCGCGGCATTGACTTGCGATAGGCGGCAGGCGTCTGCCGGAACTGGTGGTAGAAACTGGCGATGAAGAAGTTGGGCGACACAAAGAGGCAGCGCTCGGCAATGTCCTCCACCGACAAGTCAGTGGTGCGCAGCAGCTGCTCACCCTCCTGCACCCGCAAGAAGAGCGCCATCGGCCGCGGACTCTTATAGAGGTTCTTCGACAACTGCTCATACAGCGTATTCGGTTCCACACCAGCCACGTTGGCCAGCTCACGGACGCTGTCTATTTTCCCCTCGCGTTGGTTCACGTATGGGACAATCTTCATCATCGCACTGACAAAGTCCTTGCTCAGGTCCATCTTGGCATCGGTATCGCTGCTCAGGGCATAGGCATAGGGCGTCAGCAACTCGCGTGACAGCGACGAACAGCGCTCAACATAGCTATTGACCATCTTCAGCGTTTCGCTCTCCTCGTTATGACGCTGCATGCGCAGGCGCGTATTGCGGAAGAAGCCGTAGACGTTGGCGGCCAGTAGGATGGCCAACAGCAGCACCAGCAGGATGTAGATGCCCGCGGTACGCCACCACGGCTGGTCCACATAGACAATCCACCCGAAGGGCTCCTGAGGCCAGTAGTCGGGCGACAACGAAGCCTGCAGCTCCACCTCGTAGCGTCCGGGAGCCATACCCACCAGCGGCAGGTGCAGCATGCCGTTCCTATCGACCATACCGCCAGAGTTGGTGTACGACAGCACGCGCCACGTGTCGTAAATGCCTTTTACCCGCATGCGGTAGTAGGTCTGTATGGGACGGAAGTAGTTCAGGCCTGAGAAGGTCAGGTTGACGGAGTTCTGGTCGTAGTTGACGTGGAACTCTTTGACGCGGGTGGGTGACTTGTCCAGCAGCACTCTGCCGTCCACCTCCTGTCCCGGCCGGAGAAGCACGCCGTTCACCATCACGCGCACCAACTTCGGAAACATCTTGATGCGGTACATCGGGCTGTTATGGATTACCATGGGGTCGAAGACCACCACATGGTCCAGCGACTGCATCACGATATGGCCGTTGGCGAGCCGAATGGCACGGCCGTTGGCAAAGGACTCGACGGGGACATTGTCGTAGCCGGTATAGGTCTCTATGCGATGCAGCTTGCCCTTGCGGATAAACAGGTGGGCGATGCCGTTGCTGGTCGACACCCACAGGTCGTGCTTGTCATCCTCCACGATGCTGTGCACCATCTCGTTCAGCAGACCGTCTTCCGACGTAAGCAGCTGGGGCTTGGCCTGCCCGGGCTTCTGGCATTCCAGTCCCGTGTAGAGTCCCGTCCACTTCCAGCCACGGCTGTCCGTGAACTTGAAGTTGACGTGGCGCGCTAACTGCTGCACATGGCCTTCGAGATGCTTGTCGAGCAGCCCCACGTAGTATCGTCCCTCTGGCGAGTCCAGCGCGTAGGTGTTGAAGGGCGAGATAAGGGGTCTGGCATAGAGCAGTCCGCGGTGCTCGGTACCAACCCACATACCACCCTGACGGTCGAAACACAACGTGTTGACGTCAGTCACCAGCCGGCGGTTCTTCGACAGCTTCAGTTCGCGGATGTGCTGTCTCTGCCCTGTGGTCACGTCCAGCACCCAGTAGCCCACCTCGGCAGCCACATAGAGCTTGCCCTGGTGCATGACCATGTTGTTCAGGTGATAGGGCTGGACCATCAGCTGGCGCCATTGACGCTGTTCCACGTTATAGTGCAGCAAGATGGACTCCTTGTCGCCGTTGCGTATCTGGTAGTAGCCGGTCTCGTCGGGCAGCAGCACCGTCGACTTGTCATAGCGTGCCGTGTCCGAGGGCGACAGCGACTGCGAGTCGTACAGGTGGCGGTCACGCTTCAGGTCGTAGGCAGCCACCATGCCGTTGCTGAAGAACTGCATCAGCACCGAACCCTTCCAGACGTTCATGTCCAGCAGTCGGGCATGGGACAGCCTGACAGGCACCTGCTTCTTCACGTCCATGCCGTAGATGGAGTCGCCCGAGACAATCCAGAGGTAGTTGTCGGCATCACCAAAGAGGTCGTCGACAGGTTTCGTCATACCCATGTCGCGGATGATTGCGCCAACGTTATCGATGAATTTCTCCTCTGTCAGGTTCAGGCACGTTACCGACCGCTTGTCTTTCAGCCATAGATGATGGTGGAGGTCGAAGTACATGTGGTAGTGACCGTCATACTTAGGCAGCGGGAAGCTGTTGGCGTCACTGGGGTCGATATGCGAAAAGGAACTGCCGTCGTAGAAATTGATGTGTCCGATGGTCGTTATCACCATGCGGCCGGTCTTGGTGCACGTAATGGTCTGCGCGCTGTTGTCAGCCAGTCCGTTCGAAGCGTCAAACTGGAAAAACATACGTTCCATCTCCTGCGCATAGGTTTTCTGGGGCACCAGCAGACCTACGGTGGCAAGACACCATAAATACAATCGGAAACGCTTCATCGGCGACAGAATCATTAGTTTTAAGTTTATAAACGCTGCAAAGATACGAAAAAAAACAAATAATGCACCACTTTCATAGAAAAAACTTTTTGCGATAGGTCATCGTATGCGTTTTTTTCGTAACTTTGACATCAAAGATGGCGAACTTACTCCTCCCCGTGATTGCGATTATCTGTCCCAGATATCGCTGCCGCCGCCCTGATCGCTTACGCCAATCTCCTCGCCGCTGTCGAGGCCGGTGGAGCTGATGCTACTTGTCTCGCTGACTATCAGCAGGTGTGTCTTATGCTGTAGTTCTACCACGCACATGGCGGGCTTCATATAATTCTTTTTCATATCTTTCACTTAATTACGACCTTATTTCCATTGTTGATATATATTCCGCGCTGTGCAGGCTTTCCGCTCAGGCGCACACCGTCGAGCGAATACCATGCATCGTCCGTCATTTCTATTGAATCGGCAGAGACTTCAAGAATGCCTGTGGCTTCTTCATCGCCGAAGTCCAGGCGGAAGGCGCGGGTCTTGGCGCCGGGATTCTGTTTGAGGTACGGTACCGAGAAGTAGGCGCGGCACGAGCGGATGTTGCGATTCTCGGTCGAGTAGTAGAGTGTATTGTTGTCGCCCATGAACAGGATGCTCTTGTCGTTGGCATTCACCGGCACGGGCGAGTAGCAGCCTACCATCTGTACTTCCGCCAGCTCATCGTCATAGTCGCTCACGGTGGTCGAAGCCGTAGCATTGATCGTCACGCCGAAGAACACGGGCGAGGTGAAGTCAGTTCCTGCAGCGTCCCATTTCACCAGATATGGCACTCCCGCCTTGATGGCTGTGGCCTCCTTGAATGCCAGGTAGAGCGTGCCGTTCGTCGCGTCGAAGCCGTTCGTGCCGTTCGTGTCCAGCTCCATCAGCTTTGCTCCTGCGAAGTCCTTGTGCGCTGCTATCTGCTCCGCCGAGAAGTTGAAGGGCAGGCACAGCGTGTTCCACTTACCGTCCTTGTAGAGGGTGCGGCCGCTCAGTGTAACTTCACTCATTTGGCCGTTGGCGTTTTGGATTGCAGTCGAGTTGCTCGTATTCTCATTGAGTGTAAGAGACTGAATGCCTAAAATATCATTGGCATAACTGCTCCAGTAAGCTGCTGTCTTATAGTCACCAACACTTCCAGCAGGAACGTAGATTTTGCGACCGGAGGCATTGCTGTTGAACATGTTTGACCCTCCTGTTGGAGGAGTCGATGCTAAACAAAAGACAGAAGCCAGACTGGTACAGTCGCGGAACACATGAAGGCCCATTGTTGACAACGTGCTGGGAAGAGTGGCGGAAACCAAAGCGGAGCAGCAAACAAACGCAAATTGACCGATTTCCCCCACGCCTTCGGGAATTGTGATGGAAGAGAGCTTCACGCAATTGGCAAAGGCGTTGGGTCGGATGATTGTCAGCTGACTATTGTCTGCATCAGTAAAGGTTACCGTTTCCAGCTTTCCACATTCGGAAAACGCCTGATTGTCAATGCTCGTCACCGTAGAGGCGATGGAAGCGGAAGTCAGATTCGGGCATTGCTTGAATGCATTGCCGCAAATACTCGTGACACCATCCCCAATGACGACGCTCGTAATGGACGAATAGTTGGCTTCTGACGTCCAAGGATGGGTAACCATGTTACTATTTCCGTTATTTACGTCAATATACAAGATGGTGTTATTAGTTCCCCCATAGTGATAGGTAATTGAGGTGTCGCCTGCCGTTATGGTTACTGCACCTGCATCAAAGGCTTGATTATCTTTACTGATCGTAAAGCTATTTCCACTAATTTCGTTACCATCTATCATATAAAAAAGCGTGGACTTAGAGGGGGTATAGGACAGCGAAACAGTACCCAAGTGGTAAGTTTTGCCATCGAAAGTACACGAGCTGCCCGTCGCAATGATATTATCACCCAAGCTCAATTCGCATACTTTGGTGCCGTTTGCAATAACTCTATTTCCGCTTGCATTATGGGGATTTGTAGTATAGTAGCAATTGGTACAGTTGATACTTTTAAAGATTCCTTCCAATTTTTTAACGCCTATCGGATGGAACTGGCCATTTCCAGTATAGTCTCCCTTGAACAGGCAATTGGTCATGACGAGATCCAAAGTTTGGTTATTGTTATACCATCCAATAAATCCACCAGCATAGGAACCTGTATGTGTGATTGTTCCGTCATAGATACAATCACTTATCGTAAGAGATGAAGCATTGTCGGCATGTCCCACAACACCTCCTCCATAGTCACCTACTGCAACATTGGTATGAATAATACAATTTTGAATATAATTTATTCCGCCATGAGTTCTTGCTACCAATCCTGCGTTAAAACTTCCTGCAGTGGTTACACCTCCTGACACTGTCAAATTCATGATAGTACCTCCATAGAGATAATAGAAAGGCGCTACATTTCCTCCGCTATTTGTAAGGTTGACAGTCAGCGTATGTCCGTTACCATCAAAGATTCCTTGGAATGTGCCGCTTGTCATCGCGGTAATGTTGCTTATATCGGCATTCAGTTGTACATACTTATTTTCGTAGTTTCCGGCATGTGAGGAGAAATTATCCCATTCGGTCTTATTGTTAATCACCAGATTCACCATGACAGGAATGGCATTGCCACGATAAATACACCAGTTCTTGGTGCCGTTGTTCAGCGCTGCCACTAAAGCTTCCGCAGTCATGCTGTTGGCATTGGTGCCCTGAACGGTAGCAGCAGACCAGGTGGATTTATAATAGCAGTAGGTAAGACTTGTTGCACCATTGCGGGCAAAGATGGCGTCTACTTGAACTGTAACTTCCGCCGGAGCAAAGAGAGTGTTAGTAATATTGAGAGTACCTTGCTTGTGCCAACCCACAATACCACCACAACTTGTGGTAGTTGTTCCCAACAACTTGCCGTCGAAAAGACAGTTGCTGATGTCGAGCGTACCTGTGTAACTGTCTGCCACCAAGCCACCGTGAGTGCCATCTCCACTCTTACTGGAGTTAATCGTTACACTGGATTGACAGTTGGTAATCGTACCTCCGTTGCTGATGGCTACAATACCGGCGGCAAACTTATATCCGGTATTTATGGTACCTGCCACCCTAAGGTTCTTGATAGTTGCGCCAGTGATATTTCGAAATGGTGCAACTTCTTCTTCTGTCGCGGTGTAATTGAAGGTCAGCGTGTTTCCGCCTCCGTCGAACGTGCCCGAGAATGTGGCGGTTACCATCGTGGTCACGGTGATGTCAGCAGTCAGCTTGAAATAGGTGTTGCTATAGGTATTACCATTAGCGACATTCGATGCCAACGTATTCCAATCGGCAGTACTTGCGATAAGGTATGGGTTTCCGGATGATCCCGAGCCGTTCCAAGCACTTGCACCCTGCACCATCAAGAGCATGGTTGTTACTAAAAATAGTAGTCTTCTCATCTTCATATAGTTCATTCTGCGTCGGAAAGTAAAGCATCCTTGCGGCCGCGCAATAGCGCCACTGAGCGTGCAGTGTCTCTCCTGCTTACGCTCAGCAGCGCTGCCCGGCGGAAGGCACTAATGTTTACAAACTTCCGTTCATATTTCACTATTTACCTGTCCCAAATGTTGCTGCCGCCGCCCTGATCGCTTACGCCAATCTCGTCGCCGCTGTCGAGGCCACTGGTCTGGACTATGTTTGTCTGGCTGGCTTGCAGCAGTTGTGTCTTATGCTGTAGTTCTACCACGCACATGGCGGGCTTCATATATTCCTTTTTCATATCGCTTATTTGATTATAACTTTATTTCCTTTATTGATATACATTCCGCGCTGTGTAGGCTTTCCGCTCAGACGCACACCGGCAAGCGAATACCATGCATCGTCCGTCATTTCTATTGAATCGGCAGAGACTTCAAGAATGCCTGTGGCTTCTTCATCGCCGAAGTCCAGGCGGAAGGCGCGGGTCTTGGCGCCGGGATTCTGTTTGAGGTACGGTACCGAGAAGTAGGCGCGGCACGAGCGGATGTTGCGATTCTCGGTCGAGTAGTAGAGTGTATTGTTGTCGCCCATGAACAGGATGCTCTTGTCGTTGGCATTCACCGGCACGGGCGAGTAGCAGCCTACCATCTGTACTTCCGCCAGCTCATCGTCATAGTCGCTCACGGTGGTCGAAGCCGTAGCATTGATCGTCACGCCGAAGAACACGGGCGAGGTGAAGTCAGTTCCTGCAGCGTCCCATTTCACCAGATATGGCACTCCGGCAGTGATGGCCGTGGCCTCCTTGAATGCCAGATAGAGCTTGCCGTCCGTTGTGTCGAAACCGTTCTTGCCGTTCGTATTCAGCTCCATCAGCTTTGCTCCTGCGAAGTCAGTGTGCGCTGCTATCTGCTCCGCCGTGAAGTTGAAGGGCAGGCACAGCGTATTCCACTTGCCGTCCTTGTAGAGCGTGCGGTCGCTGAGGACAACATTACGTGTGTTGCCGTTAGCCGCACTGATGTCGGCGCTGTTGTCAGCATTGTCAGCCAAGAAGAGAAGGGTGTTTGCTGGGTAAAGCGTCTTGCCGTCGGGCTTGGTACTGATGTTGTCAGCAGCACTCCAGGTGGCGCCGTCGGTATCCTGGAAGGCTTTCTTCAGGTTCACCGTGCCGTTGTAGCTGGTGGCCGTGATGTGGTCGGTAGCATTGGTCCAGCTGAGGTTGACGGTCGTAGGTGATTTGCAATCCGTTCCTCCGCCAATGCCGTAGCCTTCATAGTCATTGAGATAAGTACTGTAATTAGCTGTAGCGTTGATGACACCGCCAGAGATGTTGACCGTGCCGCCGAAACCCCAACCGCCGCCACCGATGGCTGCTGCTCCAGTGCCACCTGTTGCATTAACGGTACCCCCATAGATGTTAACTGTGAAACCGGTACAGCTGCCACCACCACCTATGGCTGCTCCCATATTACATTGAGAAGTGACGATACCGCCGTGAATGTTGACAGTACCTCCGTGGCTGCCCTGAGTGCCACCTATGCCGCTATCGTACGCTATGGCATTAATTGTGCCACCATAGATGGTAATGGTGCCGGCATCAGCATTACCCCATCCAAGACCAGGATATCCGCCACCGATGGCAGCTTCGTCAGACGAGTTTGTTGATGCATTCAGCACACCTGTGCCTTCGCTCTGCCTGTAGATAGTGAGACTGCTGCCTGCGGGCACGTGGATACCACCTGAAACACTTGGGGTTTCGGTATGTGTTACATCGAGCGTTGCACCATCGGCAAGAATCAGTTTGACATCGCCACTGACATTGATACGTTTAGTACTGTTGTTATAACAGTCAAGGTAGGGAGTGATTCCAACATTTCCATTCACCACATACCATCCGCTGGTGAGTTCATGGTCGCTGCTGGTGAGTTCAGTTGCGGTATGGGACTGTAGCGTGCCGTCTGCTGCAATGTAACTGGCGTTGTAGAGGAAATCGGCGTTGATAGTCACATCTTCATTAGGCATGGTGAGCGTAGCGCTGGTTTCCGTTTGTGCGGTGATAGTACCTGCAGAGGCCGTGTATGTGTCAACGATGTAGTTGGTCGGAGGATTGGCAGTGAGTGCGAGATTAACCTCTTCGCCGTTGGCGGCATAAACATCTGTACCAATCATGATGCCCTTGTTGTCACCATAGACCTTAATGCCGCTGACGTTATACTCTGCCGTTGGTGTCGTGCTGATGGCGAGGCTGGTGACATTCTCTCCAGCAGTGATAGTGTGAGCCTCCTTACCTTGGTTCTCAGTCAGATTATCGACATGGACATAATAGGTGTTGGTAATAGTCGGAGCCGTATCACTATTGTAGCGAACAAATGTCTTCTCCAACATACCGTTTGACACGCTGCTGGGCTTTAAGACCGAGTTGCTGAAGGTTGTTAGGGAAGAATTATATGACCATCCAATGAATCCACCGCATCTGTCGGTGCCATTAGTAGTAGTCATGGAGCCATCGAACAGACAACCCGTTATGTTGACATTACTGTTATTATCTTGATAGGCAACGCCAACGAGGCCGCCGTGGGTACCGTCGCCAGAAACGCTGCTGCTAATGGCAACGCTACTGCGGCAGTTCTCGATAGTAAGTCCGTAATGGGCCTCTGACACAAAGCCTGCCGCAAAATGACTACTAGCGGTAATGTTGCCTGCTACATGCAGATTCCGGATAGTTGCATTGATAGTGCCTTGGAACGGGGCTCCGTCAAAGTAGTTGACTGTCAGCGTGTGTCCTTGACCGTCGAATGATGCCTGAAAATCTTTGAAATTACCTTCAACCCAACCTCCAGCTTTGATGGTGACAGGATTTTGAGCCGTACCGATATCGGCGGTCAGTTTGACGGTTTTGCTCCAATAATTATTGCCGCTATTTACAAGCGCACAGAAACGATTCCAGTCATCCTTCGTACCAATGACATAGGCGCCGTCGCTTGGGTCAATGTCAAGCTCATCGGCTGTCCATGTAGCGGTGTAGTGGCGGTGACCCGTAGAGCCTTGAGCGATGGTGACCGTCATCTGGGCACCGTTGAGGCCCGTTCCCGTCCATCCTGTAAATGTCCAGCCCTCGCGTGTCGGGTTGTTCAGCGTAATGTCGCTGCTGGCCGAAGTATAAGTGGTGGGGTTGGGCGTTGCCACCGTGCCACCGTCCAGATTATAGCTGATGGTAAAACTATAGCCGGCAGTAATGGTGGCGGTGCCGTCGTCAAACGCAGCGTTATCCTTGCTAATGGTGAAGCTGTTGCCAGGGAGCGGAGTGCCGTCCAGGCTGTAGGTTACAGCTGCCTCGGGGTCGTTGTAGCCCAGCGTGACCGTGCCATAATGGAACACCTCGTTCAGGAACGAACAAGTGTTGCCCGACAGGATGCTGACACCCTGTCCAAGACTCAGCTGGCTGACCTTGGTGCCATCCGCAATAACAACACCCGCATCGGGATTGTTTTGAGGATTGGCAGTATAGAAACAGTTCGTGCAGGAGAGGGTACTGAAAGTACTTGAAGTATTATATTTCATGCCAATCGGATGGAAGGGACTTGGACCAGAATACGTTCCCTTGAACAGACAATTGGTCATGGTGAGACTCTTGTCAGTATTATTATAGCATCCTATGAAGCCTCCAATTGCTTCATTATACGTATTTGTAATTGTTCCACCATACACAACGTCCTTGATGGTCAAGGACCCACTGAGCTGACCCACAACACCTCCGATACGCGTATCTCCTGTGACATCGGTGTTCACCACACAGTTCTCAATGAGATTATTATTACCCATTGCTTGGCCTACCAGACCGCCTGTGAAGTTTGAAGTGTTTGTCACACTTCCTGTGACGGTCAGGTTCTTGATGGTGGCTCCAGAGATTACTGGGAAGGGTGCCATGTTCCATGAACCTCCTGAAATCGTGATATTCAGCGTGTGACCACCTCCGTCGAAGACACCATAGAATGCATGATTATTATCCATCCCAGTACTGGTCGTGATGTCGGCTGTCAGCTTGACCAATTGACCCGAATAAGAGTTTCCTCCATTCACATTCGTACAGAAGGTTGCCCAGTCGCTGGCGCTGGCAATGGTCATGCCAATCGGTTTCAGGTTGATGGTATAGCGTTCGTCCAATTCCGTTCTGTTTTGAACATAGCCCCCTACAATTTCAAAAGTAGTCAAACTAATCTGGTACAGACCTGCAGACAGACCATCTCTATTGACATCAAACGTGACTTCGGCCCCTCCTGCCAGTGAAGGCTGCAGAACACCGATGTCATAGGGATGAGCAATCATCTCAAATTGGGAACCGTTCCATTTCTTATAGGTAAGGGTAATATATTTACCATTATAATTATAAGCAGAGGCTGAGAGGTTCTTAATCGTCACCTTACCCTTCAGCTTTGATCCATAGACGTCAATACTACGGGTACCGTTGCCGTCAATCCGGAACGACTGGTCGTCCTGGCCCTCTAACTGATAATTCACGATGGCCAGCGTCTTTCCTGCCAGGCTGGCATCGGTTGTCGCGGTAACGCTGGTTGAACCAATCACATTCGTGCCAGCCTCGTCGGTAGTAGCCCAGATGTAATAGGTGGTTGCTGAGGTCGGTGTCCACTCGAATTCGACAGTTGTAGGAACGCCCGTCGGTGCACCAAGGCCACGTTTGGCCACATAATTCCCCTTGTTGTTGGCATCGGTGCTGACGAAGAAGTAAGCCATGCCGTAGTATTCCTCACCGTTGTTGGTGAATGTGACGTTGGTATATTGTGGCGTATTGACAAATACTGTTCCAGGAATAGAGAAAGTGGTATTCTGGAAGTCCGGCGCAGGATGAGCCGTCAGCGTAGGCACACCATAGGCATCGTAGACAGCGCTGAAATAATTGATGTCGGGGTCGGCACCGGGTATCCAGGTAGATGTCTCTGAGACTCTGGACATGGGGATCAGCTTTCTGGTTTGGTTGGCAAAGTCAGCACATATAGCACTTGCAGACACGTCAGGAAAAGCGCTACCAGTAGATATAGATTGACTGGCAATGAGTTTAAACAGCGTTATCGAGCTGCCGTCGTAAACGCCTACTCCAATATCAAAACTGTTGGTCGTACCTGTGAGGTTGCCTGCCGAGAAATGGATGTCCGTTCCTGCCACACGGTAGCTATCCATGGTCAAGCTCGCTGGATCTGTTGTTCCTGATGCTCCGACATGCTGGATGCCGACAATAGCCTGCTGGTCAATGGTGTAGCCATCAGTACCAGCAGCAGCACCCGTCTGACCAGCGTCGTCGGGGTTCAGGACGGACAAGGCGAAGTAGTCGTCGAGATAGCCTCCCCAGCCCCAGTTGATATGGAATAATGTGTTGGTTGCGTCAAAGCCGTCGGCCACAAAGGCGTGTCCGCCAGCCGCCCTGCCTGCGCCTAACACGACAGGACGACTTGCCGCTACCTCATTATAAATAAGGTTTACCCAATCGGCATAAGAATAATCTATGCGGCGGACGAAGCGAGTCGTGTTGTCAAAGCCAAAATAATTGATCAAGGCATTGGCAACGTAAGCAGTCTGCGTGCCTGACGAACCGCTGGAGTATTTCATCTGCACGGAAGTGCCACAATAGAGCATCAGCTGGGCAACAGCGGTCTTTTGTGCATCTGTCCCTGCGTTATTGGCATACGAATTCAGCAGCAAGTCCTTGCTTGGAATAGCAGTACCAGATGGAATGGCACTCACTGTGATAGTCGTATTGGGAATGGTATATCCGGGAATCTCCGCGATGGTGGCGGCAGGACCATGATCATTTTGGATGTGGTAGTTCACCACCTGAGCCATCGCAGTAGCCACACAACCGGTTGCAGAGCGCTGACTGTTATCCAAAGGACACTGATTATTGTAGGGTGCTCTTTGGTTCCAAGTAGTGGTCATCAATACACCAACATTACTCATAGAACGCCGTGGAGCGGCCTTGGTGGGCTGGTAGTTGATAGACTCCAGATACTTCATCTCGTCGATGTAGCCCTGCAGGAAGACACGCATGTTATCGGGCATGTTCTGCTCGTCGAAGTTACTGACGTCGCTATAGCCCAGCACGGCCTTGAAGCGCTCGTCACCACTCACCAGCACGAAACCGCTTTGCCGTGTGTCAGTGACGGCATAGAGATAGGGCTGTCCCGACGTGTCTTTGGCATCAAAGACAACGGCTGTCTTCAGCTCATTCTGACCCGGGGCGCGTTTGGAACTTTTATCTGTTCTTTTTCCTTGAAGGAACTGTGCGGCAATTTGCTTAGCCTGTTCTGGGGTCACGTTCTGAGCCCATGTCCCCATGACTGCTGTAAGCAGTAGGAAGAGAATTGAAAATAGTCTTGTTCTCATAGGTTATTATTTTTTATAGTTTTTCTCGTTAGCTAAGTTCGTCAAAAAGAGCGATGGTATCGCTATTCTGACAGCAACTATAGGAAATAATGCACAGACAGCCAAGTTTTTTCATTCTTTTCTTGCGCTGTGTTCAATGTTTTTCTATTTCTCGTTGGCAAAAGTACTGAAATTCGCACAATAGCATGTTCTCGTGGCGCACAGTTTTGTTCTCGTGGCGCACAAATTGCACTTTGGGCAAGAAATCCCAAGCCCTAATTCGGGATTTATTGTAATTTTACAGAAAAATCGGAACTTAAATTTGGCTAATTCGATAGAAAACACTATCTTTGCATACAAGACTTAACACTTACAAACAGGAAGTATCTATGCCGATTATCATTGTTTAGGTAGATTGAAATATGAAAAAACTTATCTTCGTCTTCGCAACACTGCTGGCGCTGGGCGCTTGTCAGGAAAAGAGTCAGCCAACCGCCGTTATGGTATCGGATGCCGACAGCATCTATACCTATGATTTTATTAAAATGCACTTCGTGAAGGAGCCGGAACGGTGTCTAGGGCTTATCGATACTGCCGAGATGAAGGGGACGATGACCCAGGACAGCTGTAACATGATGCGCAGCTACGTGTATAACACGGGTATGCAAGACCGCAAGCAGGGCCGACACTACATGCGGCTGGTACTGGACCGCGAAGGACTGGATAAGACGAGTGATGTCTATATCTCTACACTCGATGCTTACAGCACGCTATGCATGACGGAGGGAAAGGCCGAAGAGACGTTGAACGCAGCACTCGAAGGCATCGAACTGGCCCGCCAGCGCGGCTTTAAGCGCCAGGAGGCATCCTTCTACGCCACAGCAGGCTCAGCTATGGAGTTGCAGCGCCCCGGTTCGGGTGAGGCGTATTTGAGGAAAGCCATCGACATCATCAGAAGTATGGACGACGCAGGTGCCCAGCCTAAAGCGTCGTACTATATGAGTCTGCTGGCCCAGAGACTTGGCGAGAATAAGAAATATGCCGAAGGGGCACAGGTGTGCCGCGAGCGACTGGCCTTTATCGACGAGATGGAGCAGAAGGGCATCAAGATGCCTGCAGGCTACTACGAGAAACAACGGGGTGGTGCCTACTGCGTGCTGGCCTGCTGCGAGGCGGAGCTGGGACACATGGACGAGGCACGACGCGCAGCCGAGAGCTATGAGAAGACATCATACGCCAAGACACGTTCAGGACAGTTCAACATTCTGCCCTACTACGTTAAGACGGGTAACAAGGCCCGCGTGGAGCAGTTGAGCGAACGACAGGAGGAATTGCGACAGCAAGACGACACCATCAGCGAAATATATCGCACGCTGTTCATCAACAAAGCTAACCTGTATAAGGCACTGGGTGACTACCGCCACGCCTTCGAGGCCACCACGCGCGCCTCAGTGATTCAAGACAGCATCATGGCCCGTGAGCGCGACAGCAAGGCTGAAGAGTATGAGGTGATATTCAAAACTCAGGAGGCCGAGATGGCGCTGAAGGAGAAAGAGGCCAGCGAGCGCATACACCTTATTATAATTATAGCCCTCGTCATCATCGTTGTACTGGGTGTACTCGCCCTATGGCGCATCATGATAGACAGACACCGGCTGAACGTGCGCAACCGCGACCTGTATGCCACCATTCAGCAGATGTTGGAAAAGCAGAACGAAGCAGAGCAGGCTTTGGAAGAGACGCCTGAGACGGCACTGTCGGGCAACCAACAACTGTATCAGCGCATCGTCAGACTGATGAAGGAACAGAAGCCATATACCGACAACAACATGAACCGCGACAGTATGGCACAGATGCTGGGCACCAATTACAATCTGTTGGCTGACGCCATAAGAGAATGTGCCAACGGACAGTCAATTGGCGACTTCATAGAAGACTGGCGATTGCGATATGCCGCACAATTACTGGCTGAGACTAACCACTCGATAGGACTTGTCATGGAGATGAGCGGATTTGTCAGCCGTAGCCACTTCAACACCATTTTCCGCCAGCGGTTCAAGATGACACCATCGGAATATCGTAAGGCAACGAGGTAATTGCCGAACACCAGTTTGTCTTCCTGTAGGTGCTTGTAGCGGTCGAGCAACCTAACTCCTTCACCAATCCTCCCCAATTTGCTATTTGACCCAAATTGAACTTCTTCATTCTTCCCCTCTTTGCCTTTATTTCAGGCCGAATTCTTGCTTTGGCAAGCGTTTCTTAGAAACGATTAGCGTTAATCTTCCAAAATCGCTTCGCTTTTACAAGCTTTTTTCGTAACTTTGCCATCAAAGATGGCGAACTTACTCCGTCTCGGCAAAAAAAGAATAAATTCTTTTGTTTTGCTCTCGACTTTTCGTAACTTTGACATCAAAGATGGCGAACTTACTCCGTCTCGGCAAAAAAAGAATAAATTCTTTTGTTTTGCTCTCGACTTTTCGTAACTTTGCCGATGGAAAAAGAAAAACCTAAAATAACAATGAAGAAAGTGCTTATCTCAGCTCTGGTCCTGCTGCTGACAGGATGGAGCATTGCAAGTGCAGAGGACGGCAGCCAGCTGTGGCTCCGACTCAGCAAAGTGGACAATATTGCCACGGTGACTGGCGTGAAGGGGACGGCGATGACCGAGTTGCAAACCTACTGGACGGGGGGACCTGTCGTGCTGAAACGGCAGAAAGGGCTGCCCATGGACGGATATACCATCAAGAGCCAGGGAGGAAAGACGGTGGTCAGCGCTGCCAACGATGCCGGACTGCTCTACGGAGCCTTCCACCTGCTGCGACTGCAGGAAACGGGACAGACGAACAGTAGCACGCTGGACATCAAGGAGGTGCCGGCCTACGGTCTGCGCATACTGAACCACTGGGACAACCCCAACGGCACCGTGGAGCGCGGATTTGCAGGCAAGAGCATCTTCCTGAACCCAGACCCGCAGCGTATGAAGATGTATGCACGCGCCAATGCCTCCATCGGCATCAACGGCACCGTGCTGAACAATGTGAACGCCAAGCCTGAAGCCCTGTCGACGGCAAGCCTGGAGAAGGCCAAGGACATTGCCGACCAGCTGCGTCCCTACGGCATACGCGTCTACCTGTCCATCAACTTCGCCTCGCCCATCAAGGTGGGTGGACTGAAGACTGCCGACCCGCTGGATGCCGACGTCAAGAAATGGTGGAAGGACAAGGTGAACGAGATATATAAGCTGATTCCCGACTTCGGAGGATTCCTGGTGAAGGCCAACTCCGAGGGCGAGCCCGGACCGCAGGACTTCGGACGCACCCATGCCGACGGTGCCAACATGCTGGCTGACGTGCTGAAGCCCCACAAGGGCATCGTCATGTGGCGTGCCTTCGTCTATGCCCCGCAGAGTCCCGACCGTGCCAACCAGGCTTACCTCGAATTCATGCCGCTGGACGGCCAGTTCCGCGACAACGTCATCATCCAAATCAAGAACGGCCCCGTCGACTTCCAGCCCCGCGAGCCCTACAGCCCGCTGTTCACGGCCATGCAGAAGACACAGATGATGGTGGAGTTCCAGATTACACAGGAGTATCTGGGTGCTGCCAACCACCTGGTGTACCTCGCCCCGATGTGGAAGGAGTTCTTCTCGTTCGTCAAGCCCAACAGCCTGAAGGCGATGGCAGGCGTTGCCAACATCGGTGATGACACCAACTGGTGCGGACACCACTTCGCACAGGCCAACTGGTATGCCTTCGGACGACTGGCCTGGAATCCCGAACTGACGTCGGAGCAGATTGCCGGCGAGTGGCTCGCACAGACCTTCGGTCATAATGGACAATGGACAATGGATAATGGACAAGGAACGGCGGCAGCCAATTCTCAATTATCCATTATCAATTCTCAATTACTCCAACTCATGTTGGAGAGCCGCGAGGCCTGTGTCAACTACATGATGCCGCTGGGCATCCACCACATCTTTGCCGGTGGCCACCACTACGGACCAGAGCCTTGGTACAGTCCCAAAGGCGTCAGGGTCGACTGGACCCCACCCTACTACCACAAAGCTGACCATGTTGGCATGGGCTTCGACCGCACGACGAAAGGCTCCGGCAACGTCAAGCAGTATCCCGAGGCACTCTGCCAGCAGTATAACGACATCAACACTTGTCCTGAGAACCTGCTGACATGGTTCCACCACGTGCCCTGGGACCACCAGATGAAGAGCGGACGTACCTTCTGGAACGAGCTGTGCCACAAATACGACGACGGACTCCGTCAGGCACGCCACTTCCTCGCTGTATGGGATGCCCAGCAACCCAACATCGACCAGCAGCGCTTCCAGGAGGTGCAGCACAAGCTGCGCATCCAGGCCCGCGATGCCGAGTGGTGGCGCGATGCCTGCCTGCTCTACTTCCAGACCTTCTCGAAGCGGCCCATACCGCAGGACATGGACCATCCCGTACACAACCTGGACGAGATGATGAAGTTCCACATCGACATAACGATGTACGAGAATCCTGAGTGCGGCTACACCAAGTAGCCGTCCTCAGACGCTCGAAAAAAAAGAATAGCTGTTAGCGGTTCTTGTGGGTCAGGAACCACTGATGCGTGAAGAAATGGTACATCAGCAGGGCGACGACGGTCAGCGCAAGACAGACATATAACAAGGTGTCGTGCTGTTCGTAAAAGGCGGCATAGCCCAGACCCACACCCAGGGCGATGCCTGTCTCCCAGCTCAGGAAGAAGGTGCTCTGCGACGTACCACGCTGGCAGTGGCGACTGAGTTTGATGAAGAACAGCAGGAAGCGCGAACCGATGATGCCCACGCTCAGCCCCATCAGCAGCGGTGCGACGGGTGACGTCGGTGCCACCAGCAATACCAGCAGGGCAGCCAGCATGAGGATGAGTCCACTCACCACCTCAGCCTTCAGTTCGGCATTGCGGAACACGAAGCGCTGCGCCAGCAGAGCCAGCAGGAAACCACCCATCATCAGCGCATAGAACAGCACCTCCAGCGGAAGCGACAGTACCAGTCCCATGGTGATGCTCACCAACAGCAGGTTCGTAAACAGCGCCTCACCATGCGACAACAGGAAGCGGTCGAACGAGGCGACGTGTACACCCTCCTCGGGAGCCCTGAACGGGAATGTCACCAGCTTGATGAGCACCACGGCCAGCAAGGCACAGCCAATGCCACCATAGAGCACCTTGTCGAAGCCCAGCATGCCATAGACCAGCAGTCCTGCCAATGGTCCCACCGATAGGGCAAAGCGTGCAAACCATGCCGCGCTGTGGTTAGCCTCGGTGCGCTGGTGCGACTCGCAGGTGTCGATGATGAGCGTTGATGCCAGCACCATCTGTGCCAGCCCGAACGTGGCTCCCAACAGCAGCCGTTGCAACAGGATGACCCAGAACTCGACAAACTCGGAGTGCAAGCCGTCAATATACCATAGCAGCACCATGTCCAAAGCCAGTCCGATGACCGCCCACATGCATACCACGTTGCGGCGGTAACGCTGTACCAGCCACGAGCACTGTGCGCCCAGCAGGTACAGTCCCAGTCCGAAGGCACCCATCGACAAACCTGTCTCCAACGTCGAGAAGTTCTCCGTCTCCATCAGCCACTTCGGCATGGTGGGTATCAGCACATAGACAGCCGTTGTCAGCAGCAGGTCAGCCACCAACAACAGCCAAAAGTCTTTGTGCCATAACTTAATGTGTACGGGGGTACTTTGTGTATTCAATGTTCAATGTTCGGTGGTCAATATTCAATGCTCAATGGTCAATGCTCAATGATCAATGGTCAATGATCAATGGTCAATAATCAATACGATTCGTTTTCATTGGGGAAGTCACCGCTCTTGACATCCTCTACGTAGCGGCCTACGGCATCGGTGATGACCATGCCGAGGTCGGCATAGCGGCGGAGGAAACGGGGCGAGAAGCCCTGCGTCATACCCAACATGTCGGGAATGACCAGCACCTGACCGTCGGTACCATTGCCGGCACCGATGCCGATGGTAGGACACTTCACGGCCTTGGTGACTTCGGCAGCCAGGGCTGCGGGCACCTTCTCCAGCGTGATGCCAAAGCAGCCGGCATTGCACAAGGCGATGGCATCGCTCATCAGCTTGTCAGCCTCAGCCTGTTCCTTGGCACGCACGGCGTAGGTGCCAAACTTATTGATGCTCTGCGGCGTCAGTCCGAGGTGTGCCATCACGGGGATGCCGGCATCGAGGATGCGCTTGACGGTGTCGAGGATCTCGACGCCACCCTCCATCTTCAGGGCATCACAGCCGCTCTCCTTCATGATGCGGATGGCGTTGGTGACACCCTCAGCAGGGTTCACCTGATACGAACCGAACGGCATGTCGCAGATTACCAGCGCACGCTGTACGGCACGCACCACCGAACGGGCGTGGTAAATCATGTAGTCGACGGTCATGGGCAGCGTTGTCGCATTGCCTGCCATCACGTTCGAGGCGGAGTCGCCTACCAGGATAGCGTCGATGCCTGCCTTGTCGACAATGCCTGCCATGGTATAGTCATACGAGGTGAGCATACTGATTTTCTCGCCCTTCTGCTTCATTTCCATGAAGCGGTGCGTCGTCACCTTCCTATTGTCATTTACTAAATATCCTGCCATAATCTTTTTTTTTGATGTTTGAAGTTTGAAATTTGATATTTGAAATTTGAAATTTATGATTTGATGTAGTCCGATATGACTTCGTCGCAGAGGGGACGGATGGCATCGGTGGGGTTTGTGGTAGCCAGGCCAACGACATACATACCTGCTGCCCTACCCGACTTCAAGCCGTTGAAGGAGTCCTCGAACACCACACAGTGCTCGGGGGCAATACCAAAGCGACCGGCTGCCTTCAGATAGCAGTCGGGATCGGGTTTGGAACGATCAAAGTCCTCAGCAGTCAGGATGGCATCAAAGAGACCTTTGAACTCCGGATGCGACCGATAGACAGCCTCCATCTTGGGCTGGTTCGAACTGGTCACCACGGCGGTCTTGACACCCCGGCTGCGCAGGGCATGGATAAAGGCCTCGAAACCAGCAACATAGTCGTACGACATCTGGGCCTCGTAGTCATTCAGTCGCTCCGTGATAAGGGCCTGCTTCTCGGACAGTTCGCCTGAGAACCAGGCGTCATAAATCTGTACCAATGTCATGCCCTTGATTTCCTGCTCCAGTCCCGGATGCTCTGGATGAAACTCACGACACTGTGCTCCCCAGAACACAGTATACTGCGGCTCGGTATTGAACACCACGCCATCGAGATCGAATAAAGCGGCCTGAAAATCCTTCTTCGTCATCAGTCGTCTATTTCCACAATCTGGAACTGCTTGTTAAACATTCATTAGAACTTATAGCCGAGGGTGACGGTGACGACCCGATTGTGGACGGTTTCGTCAGCGTTGCTAAAAACCTTTGTGATGCCAAAGTGGTAACGGGCATCGAGGGTGAAATGGCTATACTCGTAGGACAGACCGACGGGAACGGCAAGGTCAAACTTGTTCATCTTCACGCCCTCATCACTCAGCAGGAGGTCCACCGCACGGTCGAAGTCTATCTTCTCACTACCGTTAGTCACCTGGCCTTTGATTCTGTATGCAGGCTGCAAGCCAGCCTTCAGGGCCAGTCCCGGCAGCACGTAATAGTTGAACGTAAAAGGGAATGAGGCATAGTAGATCTTCATCGTATAATCGCCATCGGGTTCGTTGAACTTCGCACCTTGGTCGGTAAAGAGCACGCCGCCGGCGACACTGAAGTCGTCGTCAAAGAAATATTCTAACTCCACGCCATAGGTGACATTGACCTTCATCTTGGCATCGTCCATGCCAGAGAGTGTACTTAGCGTAATACCAACTCGGGGCTGATAGAGAAGCTCACCGTCTTCGTGCTGAGCACTCACGCTTACTGTAGCCATCATAGCGGTTACGACCATCAATAATAATTTCTTCATAGTACTTGTATGTGAATTTTGGGGACAAAGGTACGAAAGATTTCCAAAACATCCAAATAAAAGTGCACAAAGTGCACAAAAAGAGCCGTCTCTTTTGTGCTATTTCGATTTATTATCGTACCTTTGACGTTCCGTCGAAAGTACTCTCGTTCGGAAATGCTCAAATAAAT
>CAMHJQ010000018.1 GCA_946185485.1 uncultured Prevotellaceae bacterium
TAAGTGAGCGAAATGCCAAATTTATTTGGGCATTTCCGAACGAAAGTACTTTCGATGGAACGTCAAAGGTACGAATAAGTGAGCGAAATGCCAAATTTATTTGGATATTCATCATAAAATTAGTACTTTTGCATCCGTTTACATAGATGAGCCATGCAAGAGGAGCATACTGACGACTACGAACATGTGTTGAAATACACCAGTCTGTTTGGTGGCGTGCAAGGTCTGATTATTCTGATCGGCCTGGTGCGCAACAAGTTCATGGCCTTGCTGCTGGGTGCTGGCGGTATGGGTTTGAATGCCCTGTTGGTATCCGTCCAAAACTTCTCGCAACAACTTACGGGTATGGGTATCTCCTTCGGCGCTGTACCCCGCCTGTCGGAGTTCTATGAACAGCAGCGCCTCCTCGACTACCACATCCGCGTCATCCGTCTCTGGAGCCTGATAGCTGCTGTGTTGGGATTTGTGTTCTGCGTGTTGGTCAGTCCGCTGATGAACGAGGCATCGTTCACGTGGGGCAACCACACTCTGCACTTTGCCATGCTGGGACTCTCGGTGGCTATGATAGCCATTACCAGTGGCGAGACTGCCATCCTAAAGGCTACCCGCCGACTGGGTTCGCTGGCCCGTATCCAGATTGCCTCAGCCCTCTTTGGATTGGTCATCTCGCTGCCCCTGTACTACTTTCTGGGCCATTCGGGAGTCGTACCCGTTATCGTAACCATTTCGCTGGGCACGATGGTGCTGACGCTGTACTATTCTTGGCGCTACTATCCCTTGCGCCTCCAGCTGCGCCGGCAGATGTTGTCCGACGGCAGCGACATGGTGCGTCTGGGCATAGCCTTTGTACTGGCGGCCGCGGCAGGTAGTGCTGCCGAGATGCTTATCCGCTTCTTCCTGAATGTGGAGGGCGGTCTGGGCGATGTCGGCCTCTACAATGCCGGCTTCATGATTACCATCACTTATGCTGGCATCGTCTTCTCAGCCATGGATACCGACTATTTCCCACGCCTGTCGGCCGTGCGTCAGGATATTGCCAAGACCAACGAGACCGTCAACAAGCAGACCGAAGTATCGCTGCTGTTGCTGGCGCCTCTGCTGGTGGCGCTCATCATGCTGCTGCCCGTGCTTATACCCCTGCTCTTTAGCCGTGAGTTTATGCCTGTTGTAGGCATGGCGCAGGTGGCCGTGCTGGCTATGTACTTCAAGGTGCTGTCACTGCCCGTAGCTTACATCACGTTGGCCCGCCGCGCATCGCTCATCTACCTGTTGCTCGAGTTGACCTATTTCGTCGTGCTCGTCGTTGCCGTAGTGGTGGGCTATCGCTGGTGGGGACTGTGGGGCACGGGACTGGCCATTGTCATCGCCCATGGTGTGGAGTTCCTGTCGGTCAATGCTGCTGCTTACTGGCGCTTCGGCTACCGCAGCACCGTTCAGGTCTACCGCTATGCCATGATACAGACCGTCATCGGCCTGAGTGCTTACGCCCTGACGTTTTTCACTGAGGGCCTGCACTATTGGATAGCAGAAGCCGCACTGACCTTTGTCAGTACGGCTTACTCTGTCGCTGTCCTTCGTCAGAAAACTCACCTTTGGGAAGCTCTGCGCAGAAAATTCGTAAAAATCTTTTAATTCGCGGTTCAGACTCTTATCCGTTTACTCCGTTGTTTAGAATTTGAAGTCCATTTCCACGTCCACCATGTTGTAGTTGTGCTTGGCCAGGCTACGGTCGTTGATGCGGGCATACTCCAGGTGCATCTCCAGGTTCTTGTTGAAGAAGTAGTTCAAACCCACTTCGTACGATGTCTTGGCACTGCTCCATTCCTTGGTGCTGCGGTAGCACTGGTAGCGGGCCTTGGCGTGCAGTTTTGACTTGATGACGGGCACGATGCCGAAGACATACCAACCGTCGGCCTTGTCGCCCTTCGTGTAGTCTACCTCGCGCACATTATTTGCGGCCTTGGCAGCACCCCAGCCCTGCGAGTGCAGATACTCGGCACGGAACGTGTATTGATCCAAGTCGTACTCGGCAGACAGGGCATAGCGGTTCTTGGCCACGCTGCCTTTCTCACCATTCGCGAGCAACATGTCACCACGGCTACCCGTCCATCCGAAGGCACCGATGCGCAGACCCTTGATAGGCATTACCCAGACGCCGCCGATGATGTCCTTGCGGTTGTCCTTGTCCGTTTCGTTCACACCCTCACCGTTATAAACGCCTACCTGATAGTGGAACAGACGGCGTCCGTTAGCGTTGGGGAACAGGTCACCGGCAATCTGCACACCGATGTCACGGCCACCAGAGGAACGCTCACCAGTACGGTCGCCGAAGCCCGACAGGTTGTTGATGACGTCGGCATAGGCGCGCCAGCCCTGCGTGATGGGGTGGGTGGGATTCTCGAAGGTGAAGGCACGTTTGAACTCTCCGGCACGCACCTTGAACTCCGGGTATTTGCGCCACTCTGCGTAGAGGTCTACCAACTGTACGGTAGGCTGTCCAGGACCTGTGGCGTTGGTGCCCTGAATCTGGGCACGCCAGTCGAAGTCACCGATTTTTCCATCCAGGATGAAACGGGCCAGACGCAGTTTGAACGAGTTTGAGTGGTTGCCTTCGGTGTCCTGCCCTTGATACTGCAACATGCCGTAGCCACTGAACTTGAAGTTCTTTACCCATTGTGGCACCTCGATGGTGGCCTTTTCTTTCTTCTCTTGTGCGTTAGAAGCCAATGCGAAGCCCGTTACGAAGAGGGCCAGGATCATTATTTTTTTCATAAAGCTTATCGTTTGGTTAGTAATACAACATTCTCAACGTGTGGGGTATGGGGGAACATGTCCACCGGCTGCACGGCAACAACCTGGTAGGCTGCATCCAAGTCCTGCAGGTCGCGGGCTTGGGTGGCGGGGTTGCACGAGACGTAGACGATGCGCTCAGGGGCTGCCCTGAGGATAGTCTTCAGCACATCGGGGTGCATGCCGGCACGTGGCGGGTCGGTGATGATGACGTCGGGGTGTCCGTGCTCGGCAATGAAGTCGTCCGTCAGGATGTCCTTCATATCGCCGGCGAAAAACAGTGTGTTGTTGATGCCGTTGAGCTCGCTGTTGATCTTGGCGTCCTCAATAGCCTCAGGGACGTACTCGATGCCGATGACCTTGCTGGCTTGCCGCGCCACGAAGTTGGCGATGGTGCCCGTGCCGGTATAGAGGTCGTAAATTAATGGATAATGGATAATGGATGATTGATAATTATCCATTTTCAATTCTCCATTTTCAATTGGAGCAAACGCAAACTCGCGAGTTACAGAGTAAAGATGATATGCCTGCTCAGTATTCGTCTGATAGAACGACTTGGGACCGACCTTGAAGCGGAGGTCTTCCATCAGCTCGAAGATGTGGTCGTTGCCCTTGAAGGTTAGGATATCCTGATCGCCAATAGTATCGTTGCATTTCTGGTTGTCTAAATACATCAGCGACGTAATCTGCGGGAACCGGTCGCCGATGTGTTGCATCAGTGCCTTGGTCTGCGTGTCGTCCTGTGCTAGGGTGTCTGCCGTGGTGTGGTCGTAGTGGAACTGGAAGATGACGAGCCACTCGCCGCTGGCACTGTTGCGGATGATGACATCGCGCAGCAGTCCCACCTGCTGGCGTAGGTCGAAGAACGTCAATCCGTGCTCCAAGGCATAGCGGTACACCTCGTTGCGTATCTCGTTGTGCAGGTCATCCATCAGCCAGCACTTCTCGATGGGTAGTATCTTGTCGAAGGCTCCGGTGATATGGAACCCGATGGCCGGCGTGTCCTTCACCAACGTCTCGTCCTTCAGCTGCTCGCTGGTCAGCCACCGCTTGTTGGCACAGCCGAAGTCCAGCTTGTTGCGATACTCCTGCGTCTTCACACTGCCCAGGATGGGGCGGAACTCCGGCAACTGCACCTTACCGATGCGCGTCAGCTGGTCTTTCACCTGCTGTTGTTTCATCTGGAGCTGTGCCTCGTAGGGCAACTGTTGCCACTTGCAACCGCCGCAGATGCCGAAATGCTGGCAGAACGGCTTTACGCGTACATTACTATATTTCTTATATCTAATGACCTCTGCCTCCATGTACGAGTGTTTTTTTCGGCGTACCTGCAGGTCGACAACGTCGCCTGGTACAGCCCATGGCACAAAAACCACCATGTCGTCCACTCGGGCCAGCGACTTCCCCTCAGCGGCAAAGTCCGTAATGAGGATGTCCTCCAGCACGGGCAGTGGTTTTTTCTTTCTTGTCATGATGTTTCTACGTATGATTCTTGATAATTCTTTGCAAAGATAATCATAAAAAATGAAATAACCAAAAGTTTCTTTGCTTATCTCATGGAAAATAAGTAACTTTGCACACCAAAATCGAGATATATCATGTATAGAACTAGAACTTGTGGCGAGCTTCGCCTCGCCGATGCCGGACAGCAGGTGACGCTGGCCGGTTGGGTACAGCGGACGCGTAAGATGGGCGGCATGACGTTTGTCGACCTGCGCGACCGTTATGGATTAACACAGTTGGTGTTTGACGAATCGAAAGATGCTTCGCTCTGCGAACAGGCTAACAAGTTGGGCCGCGAATGGTGCATCCAGGTGGTGGGCACGGTCAGTGAGCGCCAGTCGAAAAACCCCAAGATGCCTACAGGCGATATTGAGATACTCGCTGTACAGCTCAACGTGCTCAGCGAGAGCCAAACACCGCCGTTCACCATCGAAGACAATACCGACGGTGGCGACGACATCCGCATGAAGTACCGCTATCTGGACCTGCGCCGTTCATGTGTCCGCAAGAACCTGGAGTTGCGCCACCGCATGACCATCCTCATCCGCAACTTCCTCGACAACCTGGACTTTATCGAGGTCGAGACGCCTATCCTTATCGGTTCTACCCCTGAGGGAGCCCGCGACTTCGTGGTGCCCTCACGCATGAATCCCGGACAGTTTTATGCCCTGCCTCAGTCGCCACAGACGCTCAAGCAGCTGCTGATGGTCAGCGGCTTCGACCGTTACTTCCAGATTGCTAAGTGCTTCCGCGACGAGGACCTGCGTGCCGACCGCCAGCCGGAGTTTACGCAGATAGACTGCGAGATGTCGTTTGCCGACCAGGAGGACGTGCTGAACATCTTCGAGGACTTGGCACGCCATCTGTTCAAGGAGGTGCGTGGTGTCGAACTGCCGCCCTTGGAGCGTATGACGTGGCACGAGGCCATGCGTCGCTTTGGCAGCGACAAGCCTGACCTGCGCTTTGGCATGGAGTTCGTCGAGCTAATGGACGTGCTGAAGGGCACGGGTACGTTCCCCGTGTTCAATGACGCCGAATATATCGGCGGTATCGTGGTTCCTGGCTGTGCCGACTATACGCGTAAGCAGCTCGACCAACTGACTGATTTCGTCAAGCGTCCGCAGGTGGGCGCCAAGGGCTTGGTGTATGTCAAGTACAATGCCGATGGCACCGTCAAGTCAAGTATCGACAAGTTCTATGAGCCTGAGGTGTGGCAGACGCTGAAGCAGAAGACTGGCGCCAACGACGGCGACCTGGTGCTTATCCTCAGCGGCGACAAGGCCGACAAGACGCGCACCCAGCTCTGCACGCTGCGCTTGGAGATGGGCGACCGCTTGGGACTGCGCGACAAGAACGTCTTTAAGTGCCTGTGGATCGTTGACTTCCCGCTCTTTGAGTGGAGCGATGAGGAACAGCGCCTCATGGCCACCCACCATCCCTTCACGCTGCCCAATCCCGATGACATCCCCCTGCTTGATTCAGACCCTGCCAAGGTCCGTGCCGTGGCCTACGATTTCGTGTGCAACGGCATAGAGGTCGGTGGCGGTTCCCTGCGTATCCATGATGGCAAATTGCAGGAGAAAATGTTCCAGATCCTTGGCTTCACACCCGAGCGTGCCATGGCGCAGTTTGGCTTCCTCATCAACGCCTTCAAGTATGGAGCACCGCCTCATGCCGGTCTTGCCTTCGGACTGGATCGCTTTGTCAGCATCATGGCAGGCCTTGATAGCATCCGTGACTGCATCGCCTTCCCGAAGAACAACAGCGGCCGCGACGTTATGCTCGACGCTCCGGGCGAACTCGACCCCAAACAGCTGGAAGAATTGCAGTTAAAGGTTGATTTGCAGTCCGATGCAGTTGATGTAAGTCAAGAATAAACGAGAAAATGGTAAAAATCAGCTGTTTGCGGTAACAGAAAATTCCAAAAATACCTAATTTTGCAGTGTCAAAATAAAGATAGAAGGAATTTATCTATTCAATAGTGTATTAATAAAAAAAACTATGGCAGAAAAGAAAACTACAAAGAAGGCCGCTGCAGTAAAGGCAGAAGAGCCCAAGAAGGCAACTGTTAAGAAGGCTGCTGCTCCCAAGGCAGAGAAGAAGGCCGCTATTGCTCTGAACGCTGAGAACGCTGGTTTCAAGGCTGGTGATGTATATCAGGCTCTTGCAGCCGCTGAGAAGGCTCTGAGCGTCAAGGAGATTGCCAAGGCTGCTAAGATCAGCGAGGAGGAAACTCTGCTGGGTCTGGGCTGGCTTTTCAAGGAGGGCAAGCTTAACGCTGCTGACGACAAAGTTACACTTGCTTAATCTACTTTAGAAAGCATAAAAGGGCTGGAAGCTTTCAAGGCTTGCCAGCCTTTTTTAATCCCATGGGCTACGATAAGCAGATACTCGTGATTCTCACCGAGGTTGGTGAGCGTGGTATAAGCGTGCAGGCCATTGCTAAGCATGTTTACAACATGAATTGTACCTTCTTCCATCAGCCCGACTACGAGGAAATCCGCACCTACGTCCAGCAATACCTGCTGCGCAATAGCAAGTCGTCGCAATCGCTCGTAGAACGTACCGATCGCCGAGGTTACTACCGTCTCAATGCTACCGGTTCTGCCGATGCCCAACAGTTGCTGCTCCAGTTCAGCGACATCACGACGGAAGAAAAAGAAGAGGAGAAGCCCCCTGTGCAAGACCTCTCCCTCGACCTCTTCGCCTAACTTACATTAATCACTGATTTCCTTTACTTATTATTCCCAGACTTCCTTCACTTCTTAGTTTCTTAACCACCTTTGCCGGTACACCGGCAACCACCGTGTATGCTGGTACGTCCTGTGTTACCACGGCACCTGCCGCCACCACGCTATGCTGTCCGATGGACACCCCTGGCAGTACCACCGCATTGGCTCCTATCCACACATCGTCCCCGATTACTACTGGCTTGGTTGAAACGCCTTGTTCGTCAATACGTTTTGTGTTGTCGTTAAAATTATGGTTCAGAGCTGTTACCACGATGCCTTGCGCCAGATTTACATGGTTGCCGATGCATATAGGCCCAATTACCGTACAATGCAATCCTATGCGCGTGTAGTCGCCGATGATGACGTCGCCTACGGCATTGTTGATGCAGCAGTACGACTCCACTACGCTACTGCGTCCCAGCCAAAATCGGCGGTAGGGTGGCGTGTCCATGCGTACGCTATCGTATATTTTTGAGCTTCGTCCGCGGTGCTGGTAAAGTGGTGCCAATAGGCGTATGTACCATCGCGGCCGTGCGTCGCGCTGGTTCATCACGATGTAGTCTATCCATCTTTTCAACTGAGGATTGTTCTTGAGCCCTGCTCTAAGCGTATCTTTGTCTTTCATGCTTGCAAAAGTAAGCATAATAATTCATACTGCCAAATATTCCGCGTCAGAATAATTTACCGTTTTGGATCAAGACAGTAATTCGTTACTCGATAAGAACCGAACCCTAATTTTTATTAAATTTACATTTTAATCCGTTATTATCACCATTTTTATGTACCTTTGCACAAAAGAAACCATATACTCAAAAACATCAAAGAAAAAACAATGACTAAAAGCTTGTTATTAGCGCTATGCTTAGCCGCAGCAGGGACGGTCAGCGCAAAGTCTGACAGTACGCCCGAGTGGAAGAATCCCAACGTCAATCAACAGAACCGCATGGCACGCCGCGCCAACTTCTTTGCCTACGAGAACGAGGCAAAGGCGAGGGCAGGGGAAATGGCGAAGTCGGAGCGTTACTTGTCGATGGAGGGCACCTGGCGGTTCCTTTATGTTAAGAACCATCAGGATGCTCCGGTAGGATTTTGGGCACTGAATTACGATGACTCGAAATGGGAGGACTTCCCCGTGCCCGGGCTGTTTGAACTGAACGGCCACGGCGACCGCATCTACAAGAACATCGGCTATGCCTGGAGTACGACCTTCGACAGCAATCCGCCGTACATCGGCGAGACGGAGAATTACACCGGCTCGTACCGCCGTACATTTGAACTGCCCGCTACGTGGCAGGGCCAGCAAGTGCTGTTCCACGTCGGCTCTGCCACCAGCAACCTGAAAGTGTGGGTGAACGGCCAGTACGTGGGCTACAGCGAGGACTCGAAGGTGGCTGCAGAGTTTGACATTACGAGATACCTGAAGCGCGGCAAGAACCTCATCGCCATGCAGGTGATGCGCTGGTGCGACGGCTCGTACTTAGAGGACCAGGACTTCTGGCGCTTTACGGGAATAGCCCGTGAGGTCTATCTGTATGCCCGTCCGAAGGCACATATTGAGGACTTGGTGGTGAGCCAGGACTACCAGGGCGGGCAGGGACTGCTGAGCGTGGATGTGAAGGCCCCCAAGGGCATGACTGTCGAGGCACGCCTAGAGGATGCTGACGGTAAGACAATAGGCACTGGTCTTAGCCTGATGGTGCCCAGCGTGAAAGCATGGTCAGCAGAGACGCCGTATCTGTATACGCTCTTTGTGACGCTGAAGAAAGGTGAACAGGTCGTGGACGTCGTGCGCCAGAAAGTAGGCTTCCGCCACATTGAGATTAAGGGTGGTCAGTTGCTGGTGAACGGTCAGCCCATCTTGATAAAAGGTGTGGACCGCCATGAGCTTGACCCCGACGGTGGTTATGTTGTTTCTATTGAACGCATGAAGCAGGACATCCGCATCATGAAGCAGCTGAACATCAATGCCGTGCGTACTTCTCACTATCCCGATGACCCGCGCTGGTATGACTTGTGCGATGAGGCAGGACTGTATATTGTGGCTGAAGCCAACTTGGAGAGTCACGGCATGGGCTATGGCGATGGTACGCTGGCCAAGCGAGAGGATTTTGCCAAAATGCACTTGGAACGCAACCAGGCCAATGTGCTGACACTGCGCAACCACCCCTGTATCCTCATCTGGAGCTTAGGTAACGAGGCTGGCTACGGTCCGAACTTCGAGAAATGCTACGACTGGATCAAGAGTGTGGACAACCGTCCCGTACAGTATGAGCAGGCTGGCCACTGGGGCAAAACGGACATTTTTTGTCCGATGTATATGGGCTACAAGGACTGCGAGAAGTATGCCCAGACGGACAATCCCCGTCCGCTCATACAGTGTGAGTATGCCCACGCCATGGGTAACTCCATCGGCGGCTTCAAGGAGTATTGGGACATTATTCGCAAGTATCCGAAATATCAGGGCGGTTTCATCTGGGACTTCGTAGATCAGGGACTGCGCGACAAGAGTCCGATTACTGGTAAGGAAATCTTTACCTATGGCGGTGATTACGGACGCTATCCTGCTTCGGACTATAACTTTAACTGCAACGGTGTCATCGCCCCCGATCGTCGTCTGAATCCCCATGCCTATGAGGTGGGTTATTACTATCAGAACGTGTGGATTACCGACAAGGGCCTGAAGGATGGAAAGATTGAGATATACAACGAGAACTTTTTCAAGACACTCGACAATCTGGAGTTGGAGTGGTTTGTGGGCGGTGCCGGCGCTAACCACCATCAAAACGGTGGTCGTCCAGAAGGTATGACTTTCGGACACGGAGGCAAGGCTGATATCAGCGGCATTGCTCCCCAGCAGCGCAAGGTAATTACCATCGAGGATATGCAGAAGACCATTGCCCGCGTGTTGGGACATCATGGCGACCAGGAGATTTTCGTGATCTTCCAGTTGAAGGCCAAGGACCAGCAGCAGTACATCGACAAGGGACAGGTTGTGGCTCGTCAGCAGTTTGCATTGAATGATTATCAGTTCCCTGAGTTGAAGGCTGAGCAGGCTGAAGTGGCCAAAGAAGAGACGAAGAGCTATGTGAAGCTGATAGCTGGCGGTACTACGCTGACCATCGGTAAGCAGTCGGGCATGATTGACTATCTCGACATCGACGGACAGCCGATGCTGGTGGACCGTCAGAGCATTTTGCCGGAGTTCTGGCGTGCCCCGACGGACAATGACTACGGTGCCTGGCTGCAGCAGCGCTGGGGACAGTGGAAGCAGCCTGAGATGAAAGTGAAGGAATTCTCTGCAAGTGACAACAGTGTTGTCGCAAAGATAGACATGCCGGGCGTGAAGTGCCAGCTCACGATGACCTATGCGCTGCAGGCCGACGGCGCCGTCATCGTGCGCCAGCAGCTGGAGCCGACAGAAGAGGCGAAGAACCTGAAGGACCAGTGGCTGTTCCGTTATGGCATGCAGCTGCAGATGCCCAAGGAGTATAACCATGTGAAGTACTACGGCCGCGGCCCGAACGAGAACTACTGCGACCGCCACAGCTCGGAGTTCATCGGACAGTACGAGGGCGACGTGAACGGCCAGTACTTCCCCTACGTTCGTCCGCAGGAGAGCGGCAACCATACCGACGTGCGGTGGTTCTGCGTCTATAACGCCAAGAGCGGCAAGGGACTGAAGTTTGAGAGCACAGCGGCCTTTGAGTGTTCGGCACTGCCGTACTTGGTGGAGGACCTTGATGCCGGCCCGTGGAAGGATCACCGCTGGGGCCAGCATAGTGGCGACCTCGTGGAGCGTCCGCTGACACAGGTGCACATCCAGCAGCACCAGATGGGTCTGGGCTGTGTCAACTCGTGGGGCGCACGTCCTGAGCGCCAGTATATGCTACCCTTGCAGCAGTACGACTTCACGTTTGCCATCGTTCCGATGAGATGAAAGATGAAAGATGAAAAATGAAAGATTAAGATGATAAAATGGGAAAATTTAATCAATAGAGATATAGTAAGAATATGAAGAAACGTTTTTGTTTGATGGTGGCCGCGATGACGGCGGCTACGTATGCACTCGGATGTACCAACTTCATCGTGGGCAAGAAAGCCTCGGTGGACGGTAGTGTCATCTGTTCGTATAATGCCGACTCGTATGGTGCCTTCATGGCGTTGGCACATTATCCTGCCGCCAAGCACCAGCCGGGTGACATGCGCAAGATTTATGACTGGGACACCAATAAATACTTAGGTGAGATTCCCGAGGCCGCGGAAACCTGGAACGTCGTGGGCAATACCAACGAGTGGCAGGTGACCATAGGTGAGACAACCTATGGCGGTCGCGAGGAAATGGTGGATACGACGGGTGTCATTGACTACGGTTCGCTGATTTACATCGCGCTGCAACGCTCGAAGACCGCCCGCGAGGCCCTAAGCGTCATGACCACGCTGGCCGAGACCTACGGCTACTACTCGGAGGGCGAGACCTTCACGCTGTGCGACCCCAACGAGGCGTGGATTATGGAGATGCAGGGCTGTGGCTCCGACCGCAAAGTGTCGAAGGAACGTGTGGTCTGGGTGGCCCGCCGCATTCCCGACGATGCCATCTGCGCACATGCCAACCAAAGCCGTATCGGTGTGTTCCCGCTGAAGGACAAGGAGAATGTGCTCTATTCGAAGAATGCCATCAAGTATGCCCGCAAGATGGGGTGGTTCACTGGCAAGGATGAGGAGTTCTCATGGAAGAATACCTATGCCTTCCCCGACTTCCAGGGACGCCGCATCTGCGACGCCCGTGTGTGGAGCTTCTTCAATCACCACGTCAGCGGCATGGACCGCTACCTGCCGTGGGCGCTGGGCAAGGACAAGAATGCTGAGGACATGCCTCTGTGGGTCATCCCTGACAAGAAGGTCAGCGTGGCCGACATCATGGCCGACATGCGTGACCATTTCGAGGGCACTCCCCTGGAAATCGACTCCACCGACATCGGCGGCGGTATCTGGCAGATGCCCTACCGCCCGACACCGCTCTACTTTACCGTTGACGGCAAGAAATACTTCAACGAGCGTCCCACGTCAACGCAGCAGACGTCGTGGAGCTACGTGTCGCAGATGCGCTCATGGCTGCCCCGCGAGGTCGGCGGCTGCTTCTGGTTTGGCAACGACGACGGCAACATGGTGGCCTATACGCCCATCTACTGCTCGATGACCCGTCTGCCCGAATGTTACGATGCATCGGGGGCTGACGCGCTGACCTTCAGCGACAAAAATGCCTACTGGGTGGAAAACTGGGTAGCCAACATGGTTTATCCGCGCTATTCGATGATGTTCCCCTCACTGCGCCAGGTGCGCGACTCGCTGGAACAGGCCTACTTCAGCCAGCAGAAGGATATCGAGGCCAAGGCTTGCCAGATGGCACCTGCTGAGGCACAGCGGTTTTTGAACGACTACAGTGTACAGCAGGCGCAGCAGATGCTGGCACGCTGGAAGCAGCTGGCGTTCTATCTTATCGTGAAGTATAACGATATGGCCGTCAAGCCCGAGAAGGATGGAAAGTTTACCCGCACCAAAGATGGACTGGGCGCTCCCGTAGTACGTCCCGGATATCCCGCACCCTATGTACGTAGGCTGCTGAAGGATACCGGCGACCGCTATCAGTTCCCGCCAGAAGAATAAGGAGTCTGACTTACTATTGGTGGCGTAATTGCCAGAAGGACACGGCGGCGGCTGCAGCTACATTAAGCGAGTCGACGCCGTGTGCCATTGGTATGCGTACCGTATAGTCGGCCTCGGCAATGGTCTCATGGGGCAGGCCATCGCCTTCGGTACCCATGATGATGGCCAGTCGCTCCTCGCGTGCCAGTTGCGGGTCATCGAGGGCAATACTCTTGTCGGTCAGCGCCATAGCCACTGTACGGAATCCGTAGTCGTGGAGCGAGGGGATGGGAGCATCGAGCCATGTCCACGGCACCAGGAACACACTGCCCATAGACACCCGCACGGCACGGCGATTCAGCGGGTCGCAGGAGTCAGGCGTCAACAGTACACCGTCTATGCCCAGGGCTGCTGCAGAACGGAAGATTGCACCGATGTTGGTGGTGTCGCAGACGGCATCTATGATGACGATGCGCCGCGCACCCTCTACCACGTCTCTGACGGTGGGCAGTACTTTGCGGTGCATGGCACAGAGCACGCCGCGTGTCAGCGTATAGCCTGTGAGCTGCGCCAGCAGTTCGCGGCTGCCGATATAGACGGGGACGTCGGCCACGATGCGCTCAATGATGTCACGGGCGTCGCCGTGGATATGCTTCTCTTCGCACAACAGGGCGGCAGGTTGCCAACCAGCATCCAGTGCCACACGGATAACCTTGGGACTCTCGGCGATAAAGAGCCCCTGCTCGTGCTCCAGCTTCATACGTAGCTGTGCCTCGGTAAGCCGTCCGAACACCTGCACACGCGGGTCGTCAAGCGATGTAATGGTATACATATTTTTATATCTGGTATTTCTTTTTGCGCTCGTGGGTGGCCTTCTGGGGGACGGCAGAGGGGGCAAAGGTGCTGCGTACGGTGCGGATGCCGCGATAGCCATTCCAGCGTTCGTGAATCTTGCGCACGTAGTCGACGGTCTCGGAGCCGCGCATGTAGCCGTTCTTCACCATTGGGTCGTTGTAGTATTGCGGCTGACTGAGCCCCAGCACAAAGGGCTCGACGTCGCCCCAGCGATGAGCGTTCTTGCCGTTCTTGGTGGCCAGTGCCATAGCGTCGCGGATATGGAAGTGGCCGCCATTGTAGGCTGCCAGCACAAACTTAATGCGCTCCGAGCGCTCGCCGATATCGGAGAAGGTGCGGTCCAGTTCGCCCAGATAGCGTGCGGCGGCGGCAATATTCTGTTCGGGGTCGTAGATGCTGGAACGTGGCAGTCCCAGGTGGTCGGCTGTACTAGGCATAATCTGCATCAGTCCGCAGGCACCAGCCCAGGAATGTGCCTGGGGGTCGAAGGTAGACTCCTGATAGCATTGTGCTGCCATGAGGCGCCAGTCCCAACGGATGGTGGCGGCATAGCGCTGGAAGTAGCTGTCGTAGTGGGAGATGATGCCGTTTTCGCGGTTGAGCATCGGCGAGAAGACGCGGCGCTTCACACTCTTGCTGGACAGCAGGTACTCCTCTTCCTTCTTCACCTCGTCCAGCAGTTCGGGCTTGTACCATGCCAACAGCTCATGCTGCAGGTCGTCCTTGTCCTGGCCGACAAGCCAGCCGGGACCTTTCTTTGTCACAGGGTAGCAGACAAGGTCGGCTTCGCCGTTATTCAGACGCTGCACCATCTCTGCCGAGTCGCGGCAAACCTCCATGCGTAGCATCACGCCCAGTTTGTCGGCAAAGCGCTGACAGAGCAGATACTGGGTGCCCAGATGACGGCCGTGGTAGTCGTAATAGGTCTCTGGTCCCGTCAGTGTCAGGGCTATCAGTTCACCGTTACGCTGGATGTCAGCTAAGTCGAAATCATCGTCTTGAGGAATAGTATCGGTGATTTCACCCCACGGCGTGACCACTGGTTCCTGCTTCTTCGGCGTACACGCACACAGCAAGATAACGGCAAAAAGCTGTATATATATACTGAATAACTTCAATTTCCTGCTATTTTGGGTGCAAAAGTAATCATTTTCTTGCAAATATCACCAAAAATGCGTAATTTTGCAGGCTAAATTAGATAATATAAGATATGTTAAGAATTGCCGTACAGTCAAAAGGTCGTCTTTTCGACGACACCATGAACCTGCTTGCTGAAGCAGATATCAAGGTCAGCGCATCGAAAAGGACGCTGCTGGTCCAGTCATCCAACTTCCCACTTGAGGTGCTTTACCTTCGCGACGACGACATCCCCCAGTCAGTGGCAAGCGGTGTTGCCGACATCGGCGTGGTGGGTGAGAACGAGTTTGTAGAGCGTGGCGAAGAGGCTGACATCGTATCACGCCTGGGATTCTCGCAGTGCCGGCTGTCGCTGGCTATCCCCAAGGAGATAGAGTATCGCGGCGTCAACTGGTTCAATGGAAAGAAGATTGCCACCAGCTATCCCAATATCCTACGTGCCTACATGGACAAGCATGGCGTAGACTGCGAGATACATGTCATCACTGGCAGTGTGGAAATCAGTCCGGGCATCGGTCTGGCCGACGGTATCTTTGATATCGTGTCGTCAGGCTCGACACTCGTGTCCAACAACCTGCGCGAGGTAGAGGTGGTCATGCAGAGCGAGGCACTGCTCATCGGCAATAAGAACCTGTCGACTGACAAGCGCGACATCTTGGAGCAGATGCTGTTCCGTTTCAAGGCCGTCAAGGATGCTGAGGACAAGAAGTACGTGCGTATGAATGCTCCCAAGGCCCGCCTACAGGAAATCATCAATGTGCTGCCAGGCCTGAAGAGTCCTACCATCATCCCTTTGGCTGACGATGAATGGTGTTCGGTACATACCGTCCTCGATCAGAAGCGCTTCTGGGAAATCATCGGCAAACTGAAGGAGATGGGTGCGCAGGGCATCTTGGTTACTCCAATAGAAAAAATGATTCTGTAATTACACAACGCGTTGTAATTGTTATGAAGATATATAGATTCCCTAAGAAGGAGCAGTGGGCAGAAATAGTGGAACGTCCACGTCTGGACCTGACGAAACTGAACGAGACGGTCAGCACCGTGCTGAACGACATTCGCCAGCGTGGCGACGAAGCTGTCAAGGAGTATGAATTGAGGTTCGATAAGGCCGCCCTGAATGAGCTGGCTGTCAGCGAACAGGAGATGGACGAGGCAGAGAAACTGGTTAGCAACGAGCTGCGTGATGCCATCATTCTGGCACACCATAATATCAAGGTGTTTCACATCTCTCAGCGTTTTGTCGGTCAGAAGGTGAAAACGCAGGAAGGCGTCACATGCTGGCAGAAGAGCGTAGCCATTGAGCGTGTAGGCCTCTATATTCCCGGCGGAACGGCCCCCCTCTTCTCGACGGTTCTGATGCTGGCTACACCTGCCAGGATAGCCGGCTGCAAGGAGATTGTGCTTTGCACGCCTCCCAACAGCGAGGGCAAGGTAAACCCTGCCATCCTGGTGGCAGCACGCATTTCCGGTGTGAGCAAGATTTACAAGATTGGCGGTGTACAGGCTATCGGTGCAATGGCCTACGGTACACAGTCGGTGCCTAAGGTGTTCAAGATATTCGGTCCCGGTAATCAGTATGTGATGGCTGCCAAGCAGCACGTCAGTCTGGACGAGGTGGCCATCGACATGCCAGCCGGTCCCAGCGAGGTCTGTGTGCTGGCTGACGAGACGGCCAATGCCGAGTTTGTCGCTGCCGACTTGCTTTCGCAGGCCGAGCACGGCATAGACTCGCAGGTGCTGCTCATTACCACTTCCGAGGAGAAACTACGAGAGATACAGACAGAGACTAGTCGCCAACTGGAACTGTTGCCGCGTAAGGACATTGCTGCTCAGGCACTGGACAACAGTCGCTATGTGCTTGTCAGCACGGCCGACGAGATGATGGCATTATCCAACGCCTACGCTCCGGAGCACCTCATCCTACAGGTGAAGAACTATGAACAGATGGCCGAACAGGTTGTCAATGCCGGCAGCGTCTTCTTGGGTCCGTATGCCTGCGAGAGTGCCGGCGATTATGCCAGCGGTACCAACCATACGTTACCTACCCACGGCTATGCTACGGCGTATAATGGCGTCAACCTGGACTCGTATTGTCGGAAGATCACCTTCCAGCACCTGACACCCGAGGGCATCGGCCACATTGGCCGAGCCGTCGAGCTGATGGCTAGTGCCGAGCAGTTGGATGCCCACAAGAATGCCATGACGGTGAGAATAAAATCCTTGAACCTTGAATCTTGAACAGCAGCTATATGATGAGTTTAGAGCGGCTGGTAAGGCCGAATATTTGGAGCCTGGCTCCGTACAGTAGTGCACGTGACGAATACTCTGGCAAGGAGGCGCATGTCTTTCTGGATGCCAACGAGAATCCATATAATGCTCCCTATAACCGTTATCCCGACCCCTTGCAACGCGAACTGAAGGGACTGTTGGAGAAGGTCAAGGGCGTGCCGGCAGACATGATCTTCTTAGGCAACGGCAGCGACGAGGCAATCGACCTGCCTTACCGCATCTTCTGCGAACCCGGACGCGACAATGTCGTAGCTATTGCTCCCACCTATGGTATGTATAAGGTGTGTGCCGACATCAATGACATCGAGTATCGCGAGGTGTTGCTTGACGATGACTACCAGATGCAGGCCGAGAAGTTGCTGGCAGCATGTGACGAGCACACGAAGATCATCTGGATATGTTCACCCAACAATCCCACCGGCAACTCGCTGGACCGTGACGAAATACTGAAGGTCATCGAGGCTTTTCAGGGCATTGTCATCGTCGACGAAGCCTATATCGACTTTGCCCAGCAGAAGTCGCTACGACAGGAACTGCCTATGCATCCCAATCTCATCATTCTGCAGACCATGTCGAAGGCCTGGGGTTCGGCAGCTATCCGTCTGGGGATGGCCTTTGCATCAAAGGACATCATCGCTATCTATAATAAGGTGAAGTATCCCTATAATGTCAACCAGCTCACCCAACAGCAAGCGATTGAGATGCTGAAAGACCCCTTTGAGGTCGACAAGTGGGTTAAGATACTGCTGGCAGAGCGCAGTCGTCTGATGCAGTCTTTCCTGGAGCTTCCGATATGTGAGACTGTCTACAAAACCGATGCCAATTTCTTCCTAGCTAAGATGACGGATGCCAAAGCCATCTACGACTATCTTGTGGACAAGGGCATCATCGTGCGTAACAGACACCGCATACAGTTATGTGCCAACTGCCTGCGCATCACCATAGGTACGCGTACGGAAAATAATGAACTCCTGTCAGCCCTGCGACAGTACTAATTAGTACGAATCTTACTTACCTGTCATATCGCCCTCTATGTAGAGGCGCATCATCTCTACCTTACCGTTTGTGCGAACGGTAAGTGACTTCTTGAAATGACCAGGGAATTTGCCCGTGCCGTTGTAGGTGACTTGAATGGTCCCCTGTTGGCCTGGCATGACCTGTCCTTTGGTATAATCGGCAACGGCACAGCCACAAGAGGAGATAACCTGATTGATTTTCAGCGGCTGACCACCGACATTGGTGAAGGTAAAGGTACATTTCACAATGGGGTTCGACTCCGGAAAGGTTCCAAAATGATGTGTGGTCTTATCAAAATGGATTTCTGCTGGCGAACCCGGGGCAGCCTGTCTGTTGGTATTGGAAGACGAGGCCTGAGTGTTCTGGTTGCTGTTAGCAGTATGTGATGCATTGCTACTGGCAAGTTCCCTCAGCGTACCTGTCAGCGATATGGGCTTTCCTTCAACGATGTCGATGTTCTTCTTTTCACTGGAATAGCCCGACTTGCTGATTTCAACTGTATGGCTACCGACTAGGATGTTGCGAAAATCTTCCGGTGTCTCGCCCAGTTTCTTGCCGTCCACGACAATGCTGGCGCCAACAGGTTGGTAATTGACAGACAATACGCCATAGATGGGCTGCAGAGCTGGAATCTCCACTGTGCGCTGCTCGTCTTCCTTTAGCGTGACATTGACACGTTGGCTGCGATGACCTTCCTTGCGTGCCTCGAAAAGATAGTTGCCTTCGTTGAACTGACCATTCCAGGGCAGCGAGCCTTTTAACACATCATTGACGTAAAGCGACGCACCTGCCGTGGCTGATGTTACCTTGACCGTTGCCTGTGCTGACGCTAACTCAATATTCTCATTTTTCTTGGCCTCCTGCAATTGGACCGTACCTTCTTTAGTATGGTAGCCAGCAGCTTCAACACGGTAGGAGTGCTGCCCCATAGGCAAGCGAACACTGACAGAACCATTAGTCAGCGTTTGTAGGGTGCCGTCTACATAGACGGTCGCATTCTTCGGTGTTGTATTGATGATGAGATAGCGCATGCCGTCGTCTACAGGTTGAGCACTGGTCTGAGACATCAACAGTGTGAGGTTATAGGTAGACTTGGGAACGATGCCCTTGATGTTATAGTCGTGGAAGTTAACGTCGAGCGGGACGAAATTGGGATGCTTGATGCGGAGCTGATAGCTACCCTCAGTCATGTACACCCAATATTCGCCGACACGATATTCCACTGGTTGAATGACATTGCCTTCAAATACGGCGCCTACTGCAGCAAGCCTGACTTTGACCAGCCCACAAGGATTATTGTTGACATCCTTGCGCTCTTCGGTACTGGCAGATACATCGAAAGAGGCCGCTTCCATACTCTTGACAGTCAACTCCTGCGCTTGGCAGAGATGAGTTGTTATCAAACAAAATAGCAATAGGTAGAGATGTCTTGACATAAAGCAATTGTCAACGTAAAGGGGTTATTTCAGCTGTTCCTGTATGAAACCTTCCAGTTCTTCGCCACGTAGGCCGCGGCGGAGGATTTTTCCTTGCTGGTCGACCACGATGGTGTGGGGAATGCTGGTGACATTGAAATGCTTGGCAATCTCGTTATCCCAACCTTTCAGGTCGCTCATCTGCGGCCATTTGACGCCGAACTTGTCGGTGGCAAGTTGCCAGTCACTTTGGTCGGAGTCGAGAGATATGCCGATGATGCCGAGACCTTTCGGCTGATAGGTATTGTAGAGGTTGAGCATGAAGGGCATCTCCTGACGGCAGGGACCACACCAAGATGCCCAGAAGTCGATGACCGTCAAGCGATTCTTCTTGACCTCAGCCATGAGACTGAGTTCCTCGCCATTCAGCGCCTTCTGCGTAAAATCCTTGATGGTTGCCCCCTCAGCAGTTTTCGCAGCAGCCTGCAACATTTGCTCCATCTGCTGGATGATTGGACGCTGGCGCACCTCGGCTGGCAGCAGCTTAATCAGACGTGCGCGATTCTCGTTGTCTATCAGTTCTTCGGGATAGTAAGTGAGCAGGAAATAGCCGAACTCATTGTTGATGTTCGCCTCGGCTTTCTTGATGACCAAAGCGGCAAAACGCTGATTGATCTGCTCAATCTGCTTCATGCCTTTCTCCTGTTCCTTCTGCGGGATGTTATTGCCATAGATGTGTTCAGCAATGCGGTTGATTTCCTTACCGATGACCATTACAGAGTCATTCAGTACCTGCCATTGGTCGTTGCAGGTAGTGCCACCTACACGTGAACCACCTGGCTGATCGGTTAGCTGGATGGTGATGTTGCCCGGCTCTATGAAGAAGGGGGCGTTAATCTCGTTGCGTTTTGCGCAATAGACCATGCACAGTTCCGTGGAGTCGGTCTCTCCACTGAGCGTAAACTGACCGTCCTTGATGACTATTGTGTCGCTCGGCATGCCAGTCTCCATATCGCGGGTGAGATACAACGTATCGCCATCTTCAAGACCTTGAGCGGAACCTTGAATCTGGAATCCCTTGGAGTGACAAGCCGTCAGGGCCAAGAGGGTACTAAACAATATACTGACTTGAAATACTTTCATTGTTGATGACTCTACGAATGGTTTCTGCAAATAAGTCGGCAACGCTGAGCTGTTTGACTTTAGCACAGCACTGGGAGGAGTAGGGGATGGAGTCGGTGAAGACAATCTCCTCAAGGGCAGAGTTCTGCACACGCTCGCTAGCAGGGCCACTCATCACACAGTGTGAGGCACAGGCACGTATGGTCTTGGCTCCAGCCTCCTTCATGATGTCGGCAGCCTTGGTGATGGTACCGGCGGTATCAACCATGTCGTCGATGATGACGACGTTCTTGCCCTCCACGTCGCCGATGATCTGCATCGAGGCAACGACGTTGGCGCGGGCACGGGTCTTGTTGCAGAGCACCAGCGGACATCCTAAATACTTGGCGTAGGTATTGGCACGCTTGGAGCCACCCACGTCGGGCGAGGCAATGACAAGGTCTTCCAGCTGTAAGCTCTGCAGATAGGGTAGGATGACGTTGGAGGCATAGAGATGGTCTACGGGAACGTTAAAGAAACCTTGTATCTGGTCGGCATGTAAGTCCATGGTGATGACACGGTTGACGCCAGCTGCTGAAAGTAAGTCTGCAACGAGCTTAGCACCAATACTCACACGAGGTTTGTCCTTACGGTCCTGACGCGCCCATCCGAAGTAGGGGATGACGGCATTGATGGTGCGGGCCGACGCACGCTTGGCAGCATCAATCATCAGGAGCAGCTCCATGAGATTGTCTGCATTGGGGAACGTACTCTGGACGAGGAAGATGTCTTGTCCGCGAATGCTCTCCTCGTATGATACGGCAAACTCACCATCTGAGAATTTTGTTATGAGGAGTTCACCGAGTGGACACCCCAGACTTTGGCAGATCCTTTCTGCCAGGTACTTGGTAGCGGTACCAGAAAACACCATGTAGTTCTTGTTCATTGTCTTTATATAGGAGATAGAGTTTATTGTTCGTTGTTTTTATTAACCCACCGCCTTGCGCAGTTTGGCAAAATGGTCGATGATGTCGTGATAGTCGAGTTCCTGATGGATGTTGAACCTGTTCCACAGATCGCCCCTGATGACGATACCGCCAAAGCCCAGGTCCTTGACCTGTCGGATGTTGTCGAGGTTGATGCCGCCGAGTGCATAGACGTGGCGGTCGATGAGTCCCCGGCGCGATGCCTCCTTCAACTGCTCCAGAGTAAATGACGAGGTACGGCCTGTTTCTGTCTGGCTGTCGAAGATGTACTTCAAGAAGACATAGTCTGCATGCTTCTTGGCCTCTTTCAGAAGTTCAAGATTGGTACATGTGCGGCTGATATGTCCCTTGTACCCGTTGGGGGCAGGCGTCGTCTCATCGTCGATGTGGATGCCTCTGAGGTTAAATTCCTCTTTCAGATAGAAGTTGTCGTGGGTTGTGATGCGCGAATAGTATTCATTGGGCAGTAGTGTAAGCAGTCGCTCCGAGTACATGGGCGACGCATCAGCCTTGTAGAGGTGAAGGTTGTCAAGGCCCTCGTCGAAGAGCGACGAGAGTATCTTGTCTTCTTCCACGAAGAACGTGGGCTGTGTCATTACTGCGAGTTTCATACCGGCTTAGTTGGCAGATTCAAATTCCTTCAAGAAGCGGACATCGTTCTCCGAGAACATACGCAGGTCGCTGACACGATACTTCAGGTTGGTGATGCGCTCCACGCCCATACCGAAAGCATAGCCGCTATATATCTTCGAGTCAATGCCGCACTGCTCCAGCACATTGGGGTCAACCATTCCGCAACCCAGAATCTCCACCCATCCGGTGTGCTTGCAGAATCCACAGCCTTCACCGCCGCAGATGAAGCACGAGATGTCCATCTCGGCACTCGGCTCGGTGAACGGGAAGTAGGAGGGGCGCAGGCGAATCTGGGTGTCGGGACCGAACATCTCGCGGGCAAAGCTGAGCAGCACCTGCTTGAGGTCGGTGAACGACACGTTCTTGTCAATGTAGAGTCCCTCCACCTGATGGAAGAAGCAGTGAGCACGGGCGGTGATGGCCTCGTTGCGATAGACGCGGCCTGGACAGATGACGCGGATGGGTGCCGTCAGCTTGCCGTCCTCAGTGTGCATGTTCTCCATCACACGGGCCTGGACGCTCGACGTATGTGAGCGCAGCAGGATGTTCTTAGTGACATCGTTGGGATGCTGCGACACGAAGAAGGTGTCCTGCATGTCGCGGGCGGGATGGTCGGCAGCGAAGTTCATCTTGGTAAACACGTGCAGGTCGTCCTCCACCTCGGGACCGTCAGCCAGCACAAAGCCCATGCGTGAGAAGATGTCGATGATTTCGTTGGTCACGATGGTCAGCGGGTGGCGCGTGCCTAACTGAATGGGGTAGGGCGTGCGTGTCAGGTCGATGCCGGCGTTGTCACCTTCCTGGACCTCAGTCTGTTCCTTTAATTGGTTAATGCGCTCCTGTGCCAACTGCTTCAGCTCGTTGATCTTCATGCCGACAGCTTTCTTTTGGTCGGCAGGCACCTCGCGGAAGTCGTTCATAAGGAGTGTAATCTCGCCCTTCTTACTCAGGTATTTCAGGCGCAGCTGCTCTACCTCTTCGGCATTCTGAGCGTTCAGGTTCTGCACTTCTTTCAGAAGTTCGTCTATCTTGTCAAGTATCATATTCTTTTACTATTTGTTATGTTTTGCGTGCAAAGGTACAAAATAATTATGAATTGTGCATTATGATTGACACATTATTTTCGCCATCTGCTCCTGCAACTCGCGGGCTTTCTGTCCCGCAACCTCGGCAAAGTCCTCATTCTGCGAGGCATAGATGATGCCACGTGACGAGTTGACCAGCAGACCGATGTCGCCGGGAATCATGCCGTACCGGCAGACCTCCTCCAAGCTGCCGCCCTGGGCACCGACGCCCGGCACCAGCAGGAAGTGACGGGGAGCCACCTTGCGGATGTCCTCGAACATCTGGCCCTGTGTGGCGCCTACGACGTACATCATGTTCTCGTCGTTGCCCCACTGCTGGCTCTGCTTCAGCACCTTCTCAAAGAGTCGCTCGCCCTGTGCGTCTTCCGTCAGCTGGAAGTCGTGCGAGCCTTTGTTCGAGGTGAGTGCCAGCAGCACGACCCACTTGTCGTCGTAGCCCAAGAAGGGCGTCACACTGTCCTCGCCCATGTAGGGGGCAACGGTCAGCGCATCCACGTCGTACTGCTCGAAGAACGTCTTGGCATACATCTTCGACGTGTTGCCGATGTCGCCGCGCTTGGCGTCGGCAATAATGAAGTGGTTGGGATATTCCTCTTTCAGGTAATCGACGGTGGCCTCGAAAGCCATGATGCCGTCTACTCCGTAAGCCTCGTAGAAAGCCAGGTTGGGCTTGTACGCCACGCAATAGGGGGCGGTAGCGTCGATGATGAGGGCGTTAAATTCGCAGAGGGCGCGGAAGATGTAGTCCTCGCCGTCCTTGGCCTTTGCCTCGTCGATGATACACTGGGGAATCTTGTTCAGGTCTGTATCCAGACCTACGCAGAGAAACGACTGCTTCTCCTTGATTTGCTGTATTAACTCTTGTCTGTTCATTTATTTCTTTCTTTTTATCATTCTGGTTATGAAACGTAATATAAACTCCGAGACGAAATAGGTTGCTACCCAGACACCAGCCCAGACAAAAAAGCCTTTCTCACGGAATCCATCGGCAATGAATACGGCTGGTGCTATTGACAGAAGGTCTGCCCAGCTTTGCTTGATGCTTGACCAAGTCCATTCCTTTTTAATTTCTTGAATGAGTCCCATAATCTTAAAGTTCTGTTTCTTTCATTCTTTCAGCGTTCTCCGCCACGGTCAGGGCGTCAATCATGGCCTGGATGTCGCCGCCGAGGAAGCCCTGCAGGTCATGGGTGGTGTAGCCGATGCGGTGGTCGGTGACGCGCCCCTGCGGGAAGTTGTAGGTGCGGATTTTTGCGCTGCGGTCGCCGGTTGACACGAGGCTCTTGCGGCGCGAGGCAATGTCGTCCATATACTTTTGGTGCTCCTTATCATATATAAAGGTATACAGGCGCGAGAGTGCGCGTTCCTTGTTCTTAGGCTGGTCGCGTGTCTCGGTACACTCGATGAGGATTTCCTCCGTCTCACCTGTATTGGGGTTCTTCCACATATAGCGCAGACGGACGCCCGACTCCACCTTGTTCACATTCTGACCGCCGGCACCCGAGCTTCGGAACGTGTCCCACTTGATTTCACCCTCGTTGACATGCACCTCAAACTTATCGGCCTCGGGCAGCACGGCCACCGTCGCCGCCGACGTGTGCATGCGTCCCTGCGTCTCCGTAGCCGGCACACGCTGTACGCGGTGGACACCCGACTCATACTTCAGCGTGCCATAGACGTCGGCACCGCTGACGGCAAAGTCTATCTCCTTGTAGCCGCCGACGGCACCCTCCGAGACGCTGGTGATGCTGAGCTGCCAGCCCTTCGAGTCGCAGTAGCTCTTATACATCTTGAACAGGTCGCCGGCAAACAGGCACGCCTCGTCGCCGCCCGTACCGGCACGAATCTCCATCTGCACGTTCTTGGCATCTTCGGGGTCCTTAGGGATGAGGGCAATTTTGATTTCCTCTTCCAGCTTGGGCTGCAGGGCTTCGTTCTCGCTGAGTTCCTCGCGGGCCATCTCCTTCATCTCCGCATCGTCCTCGTTGGCCAGGATGTCCTTGGCCTCCTTGATGCTGTTCAGGCAGGCGATATAACGCTTGCGGGCATCCATGATGTCGCCCAGATCCTTGTATTCCTTGGTCAGTTTCACGAAACGGTTCTGGTCGGCTATCACGTCGGGGTCGGTAATCAGTGTCGATACTTCCTCGAAGCGAGCTTCCAAGCCGTCGAGCTTCTGTAATATACTATTGGTAGTTTCAGCCATTATGTATTTTTCCTTGTTTGTTTTTCCTTAATACTCGAACGTGCCATACTCGCTCTTGATGGTCAGACTCTTCTGGCCTTCCTCGATATGGCCAACGACCTGAGCATCTATGTTGAACGCCTTCGAGATGGCGATGACCTGCTCGGCCACTTCAGGACGGACGTAAATCTCCATGCGGTGGCCCATGTTGAACACCTGGTACATCTCGCGCCAGTCGGTGCCGGAGCAGTCGTGGATGGCACGGAACAGCGGCGGCACGGGGAACATGTTGTCCTTGACGACGCGGCAGTTGTCGCCGACAAAGTGCAGCACCTTGGTCTGGGCGCCGCCCGTGCAGTGCACCATGCCGTGGATTTCGGGGCGCAACTCATCCAAGAGCTTCTTGATAACAGGAGCATAGGTGCGGGTTGGCGATAGTACCAACTGTCCTGCATTGACGGGTGAGCCCTCAACAGCATCGGTCAGCTTATATTTGCCGCTGTAAACCAAGTCGTCGGGCACGGCATGATCGTAGCTCTCGGGATAGTTCTCAGCCAAGTACTTGGCAAAGACGTCGTGGCGGGCTGAGGTCAGACCGTTAGAGCCCATGCCTCCGTTGTAGCGTTTCTCGTAGGTGGCCTGTCCGGTGGATGATAAACCTACAATTACATCACCTGGACGGATGTTGGCATTGTCGATGACGTCGGCACGCTTCATGCGACAGGTGACGGTGCTGTCAACGATGATGGTGCGCACAAGGTCGCCCACGTCGGCCGTCTCTCCGCCTGTGGGGTAGATGCCGATGCCCATCTCGCGCAGTTCGGCCAACAGCTCGTCGGTGCCGTTGATGATGGCCGAGATGACCTCTCCCGGCACGAGCATCTTGTTGCGCCCGATGGTGCTGGAGACGAGGATGTTGTCGACGGCACCCACACACAGCAGGTCGTCGGTGTTCATCACGATGGCGTCCTGGGCAATGCCTTTCCATACGGAGAGGTCGCCCGTTTCCTTCCAGTACATGTAGGCGAGGCTCGACTTGGTGCCAGCCCCGTCGGCATGCATGATGTTGCAATACTCCGGGTCACCGCCCAGAATGTCGGGGATGATTTTACAGAAAGCCTGCGGATAGAGGCCTTTGTCTATGTTCTTGATGGCGGCATGTACATCCTCTTTGGCTGCACTCACGCCGCGCTGCATATATCTACTCATAGTTGACAGTTGACAGTTGACAGTTGACAGTTAGGTGTCAGACTTCAACTTCTTTATTATTGATGTTAATATTTTAATTAGTTCACTTGTGTCATTTTGTATAGACAGATACTGATTTTCATCAAGATATTCCGTCTTGTATAAGAGTTCAAGCCAATATTCTGTTTCATCAGCTTCTTTGAGTGCAATGCTCAATTTGGTGAGAAAGTCTTTTCGGCTTTGCGCGTTTTTACTTTCTCTGGTATTGGCTCCGATACTTGTTCCACTCCTTAACAGTTGTTTTGACAGGACATGTTCATTCTTCTGCAGCACCAAGTATTTGTATAGGTTTACGATTCTGATGGCATAAGCCATACTCTTTTCACCTATTATACTATTGCTTGTCATAACTGTCAACTGTCAACTCTCAACTGTCAACTAGAACTTCACTTGTGGGGCTTTCTCGGCACCGGCCTCGGCCTCAAACTTGGTCATCTTGTCAAAGCCGAAGAGGCCGGCAAGGATGTTCTTGGGGAAGCGGCGGATGGTGACATTGTAATCCTGCACGACGGCATTGAACTTGTTGCGGGCCTCGTTGATGCGGTTTTCAGTACCCTCCAACTGCACCTGCAGGTCGCGGAAGTTCTCGTTAGCCTTCAGGTCGGGATAGTTTTCCTGGATGGCAATCAGTCGTCCGAGTGCAGCACCTAATTCGCCCTGTGCCTGCTGGAACTCCTTCAATTTCTCGGGCGTCATGTTCTCAGGGTCGAGGGTGACCTGAGTGGCCTTCGAACGGGCGTTGACGACACCCTCCAGGGTCTCCTTCTCATGTGCGGCATAGCCTTTGACTACCTCTACCAGATTAGGGATGAGGTCTGCGCGGCGCTGGTAAGCCGACTGTACGTTGGCTAGTGCTGTGGTAGCTTTCTCCTGCTCACCGACCATAGAGTTGTAGGCACTTGCAGCCCATCCGCCGATGATGACGACAGCTGCGATAATTGCGATTGTTGATTTACCGAGTTTCATAATAGCTATTATTTAGTGATTGTTTTTTTTCTTTTTGTGGGTGTTGTGGGTGTTGTGGGTGTTGTGGGTGTTGTGGGTGTTGTGGGTGATGTGGGTGATGTGGGGGGCTACCACCTTGATGTGGCACCGCCGCCACCGAAGGAGCCTCCGCCGAATGAACCTCCGCTGAAGCCACCGCCTCCTCCATGGAAGCCGCCGCCGAAGCCGCCACCGCCAGTGAATCCGCTGCTGGTGGCAACATAGAAGGGGTTGGACAGGAGTGCTGATGTGCCAGCGATGCCAAGCCAATGGTATTTCTTGTTCTTGTGCAGGAAGAAGAGGCTCCAGAGGATGATGAAGGCGGTCATCAGCATCATGGTGCCCACGAACGGATCATCATCGTCACCGCCGCTGTTGCTGAGCAGGGATGACATCTGCGGCAGTTCTTTCTTCTGCAGGGTGGAGTAGACGGCTTCCACGAGGTACACCATGCCGCTGTCGGGCATTTCGGCACGCATGGCCGGTACGACATATTGTTGTTCCAACCTGTGACACTCAGCGTCGGTGAGGTCAGCCTCCAATGCCCTTCCGGGCGACATGTTGATGCTGTGGTCCTGATAGCCTACCACGATGACCAGTCCGCGGTCGTTGTAGCCGACACCGTATTTGTTGCCCACGTCCTGTGCGAAGCGGAAGGGGTCGTCGTTCTCGATGTGGTTGACGACGATGACCACCGACTGCACGCCCAGCTCCAGGTTCAGCCGCTGCAGGGTGACGTTCATGCGGTCCACGGCGGGCTGGCTCAGCACGCTGTCAGGGTTCGAGACATATTGTGTGGAGTCCTGCAGGTAGGGGATGGGAATGTTGTCGGCATTCCACTCCACCGTCTCTGCAGCAGCAAACTGCGATGTCTGATATGGCTCTTCAGTAAGAATAGCTCCCATACAGCAGACCATCGACAGGACGGTGCCGATGACGAACATCCAGCCCCAGCGTTTGCGCTCTTTGACCCAGGTGGGGTTGGCCTGCTTGTAGGCATTGAAGATGTCCCTTCGCTTGCTCCTGTATTCGCTGGCCAGTGCCTCGTACTTTTTGGAGTACAGGCGCTTGAGGCGTGACGAGGAGAACAGCCCGTGGACGTTCTCCATCTCGTAGGAGTCCTCCAGGGCGCGTATAGCGTCGTTATACTGCTTCGTCAGGTGATTGATGCTGTCTGTTAGGGTTGACATAAACTGATGTTATTTGGTCTCGTGCCAGAACTCCCACGATGCAAAGGCCTGCAGGAGTAGCATTTCAAGGCCGTTCTTGGTTTGTGCGCCATACTTGGCACCTTTCTTCATAAACAGCGTCTCGTCGGGGTTGTAGATGAGGTCATAGAGGATGTTGTGTGAGTCCATAGCTTCGTAGGGCAGTAGCGGACATTCCTCGGTCTTGGGGTACATGCCGAGAGGTGTGCAGTTGACGATGACGTTATACTCCTTGACGACCTCTGGCGTGATGCTCTTGTACTGAATGGTATCCGGACGCTCATAGCGGCTGACGAATACCGTCTCCAGCCCCAGGTTGCGCAGGCCGTAGTCGATGGCCTTGGAGGCACCGCCCGTACCAAGGATGAGGGCTTTCTTGTGCCATTTCTTGTCAATCATCGGCTCGATGCTCTTGGTGAAGCCAATGACGTCGGAGTTGTAGCCTTTCAACTTGATTTTCTTGCCCTCATGGATGACACGAATCACGTTGACGGCACCGATGGCACGTGCCTCAGGCGTGATGCTGTCAAGGAAGGGGATGACTTTCTCCTTGTAGGGAATGGTGACGTTCAGTCCACGGAGGTTCAGGTTGGAACCTAACACTTCCACGAGTTCATCGATGGACGGAATCTCGTAATTCTCGTAGACGGCGTCGATGTTCTCGTCCTGAAACTTCTGGTTAAAAAAGCTGATTGAGAACGAATGTCCCAATGGGAAGCCTATGAGTCCGTACTTGTCCATATATGATTACGTTTATGGGTTTGAAAATTATTTCGTTGCAAGGTACATGGTGCATATTCCGAAGGTCAGCCGCTTGAACGAGGCTTGGGAGAAGCCGGCTTTTCTCAGGATGCCGGTCATCCGCTCTCCCTGCGGGAAAGCTTCGATGGTCTTGGTCAGGTAGGAGTATGCCTGCGTGTCTTTAGAGATAAGCCGTCCGTAGACGGGCAGTATGGTGTGGCTGTAGATGGCAAACAGCTGCTTCATGGGGAACGTGACGGGTGTCGTCAACTCTACGACGCTCAGGTGTCCGCCGGGTTTCAGCACGCGGCACATCTCGGCGAGTCCCTTGTCCAGGTCGGCAAAGTTGCGGATGCCAAAGGCTGCCGTCACGGCGTCGAAGGTGCCGTCGGGGTAGGAGAGGGCGGTGCAGTCCTCGCGCTCGAACGTGATGGTGCCGTCCAGTCCCTGGGCCTTGACCTTCTGCCGGCCTATCTCCATCATGCCCTCGCTGATGTCGGCTCCGACGAGCCGCTGTGGTTTCAGCATCTGGGCAGCCATGATGGCAAAGTCGCCCGTGCCGGTGGCGATGTCGAGCATCGTCTGTGGCTGGTAGGGTGCCAGCGCCTGGATGGCCTTGCGGCGCCAGCCGCGGTCGATGTTCCAAGACAGGCGGTGGTTGAGCGTGTCGTAGGTGGGGGCAATGTTGTCGAACATCGCCTCCACCTGCTGTGCCTTGTCGCCGCAGGTGTACGGTTTTATCTGTTCCTGCTGGTAAGCCATTCGCTCACGTTCTGTTCTATTCTCTTGGCGATGTCGTCGCTGTCGGATGCTTTCTCGAATCGCTCGCCGGTGATGTGCTCGAAGAGCTCGATGTAGCGCTCGCTCACGCTTTCAGCATACTCGTCCGTAATCTCAGGCATCACCTGTCCGGGCTCGTTCATGAAGTTGTGTTCGATGAGCCACTGGCGCACGAACTCCTTCGAAAGCTGTTTCTGGGGCTCGCCCTTGGCCAGCTTCTCCTCGTAGCCGTCGGCATAGAAATAACGGCTGGAGTCGGGTGTGTGAATCTCGTCAATGAGGTACACCTGGCCGTCGCGCTTGCCGAACTCATACTTCGTGTCCACGAGGATGAGTCCGCGCTTGGCGGCAATCTCCTGTCCGCGGGCAAAGATCTTGCGGGTGTAGTCTTCCATCACGGCGTAGTCCTCGGCCGATACCAGTCCCTGGGCGATGATTTCCTCCTTCGAGATGTTCATGTCGTGCCCCTCGTCGGCCTTCGTCGTCGGCGTGATGATGGGCTCGGGGAATCGCTCGTTCTCTTTCATGCCGTCGGGCAGCTTCACGCCGCAGAGCTCACGGCAGCCGTTCTTGTACTCGCGCCAGGCAGAGCCGGTGAGGATGCTGCGGATAATCATTTCTACGCGGAAGCCCTCACACTTCAGACCAACCGTTACCATCGGGTCGGGGGTGGCCAGCTTCCAGTTGGGGCAGATGTCGGTGGTGGCGTCCAGAAACTTGGCGGCAATCTGGTTCAGTACCTGTCCCTTGTAGGGGATGCCCTTGGGCAGGATGACGTCGAAGGCCGATATGCGGTCGGTGGCCACCATCACCATCAGGTCGTCGTTGATGTTATACACATCGCGCACCTTTCCGTGGTACACGCTCTTCTGTCCCTCAAACTGGAACTCAGTCTTTGTTAATGCTTTCATCTTTTTATTGGACTATTTGACTATTTGACTATTTGATGATTTGCCTGTGCGGTAGCAAAATCTTCATTCTTCATTTTTTTTGATTCCCTTATCGAACTTCTCGTAAGCGTTGACGATGCGGGTGACAAGCTTGTGGCGGACAATGTCCTTGCGATTCAGCTCCACGACGCCGATGCCTTCTACTTCCTTTAATATCTCCAGAGCCTCCACGAGTCCGCTCTTTTGAGACTTCGGCAGGTCTATCTGCGTCATGTCGCCCGTGATGATCATCTTCGTGTTCCACCCCATGCGCGTCAGGAACATCCTTATCTGCTGTGGCGTCGTGTTCTGCGCCTCGTCCAGGATGACCACGGCGTCCGACAGCGTGCGACCGCGCATAAAAGCCAATGGGGCTATCTGGATGACGTGCTTCTCCATCATGTCCTGGAGCTTCACTTGCGGCAGCATGTCCTCCAAGGCGTCGTACAGCGGCTGCAGGTAGGGGTCTATCTTGTCCTTCATGTCGCCGGGCAGGAATCCTAACTTCTCGCCGGCTTCGACGGCCGGGCGTGACAGGATAATCTTCTTGGCAGTCTTCTCCTTCAGTGCCTTCACGGCGAGGGCTATCGACAGGTAGGTCTTGCCCGTGCCGGCAGGCCCCACGGCAAACACCATGTCGTTCTGCTGGAAGGTGTCGATGAGCTTCTGCTGGTTCTCCGAGCGGGCCTTGATGGCGCGACCAGACATGGTGTAGCACACCACGCCGTCGGGAATGTCGTCCTTCGTGCGGCGACCCTTCACGATGTCTAAGATGTCCTCCTCGCTCAGCGAGTTGAACTTCAGCACGTGCTGGCGCATACGCTCGCTGTTCTCCTCGAACGAGGCCATCTGCTCCTCGTCGCCCAGAATGCGGATGACGTTGTCGCGGGCCACGATGCGCAGCTTGGGGTACAGTGCCCGCAACATCTGCAGGTGCTGGTTCCCGATGCCGTAGAACACCACGGGGTCGATATCCTGTAATATTATATGCTTCTCTATCAAAATAATGTTATGTTCTAATTGCCTGCAAAGGTACAAAAACCCAAGCGAATCACCAAATTTATCCTCACTTTTGCATCACTTTTTTGTAAAAATGCTACGATGAAACCTACGTTGCTATCTCTGTCTGGTTGCAAAGGTACGAAATTTTTTTGAATTCGTCCCCTTCCGCGCCCCCTCCACGTCCCCTTCCGCGCCCCCTCCCTCTTTACATTTCCGTCCCCCTCTATAGGGGGACTCCAATGTAAGAGTGGGGCGCTCCAGGGGGCCTTTGGTGGAGGGATTTTGGTGGAGGGTGGAGGGAGGAACGATTCAGGCAGTAGAGGCCCAGGGCGCTCCGTGCTGGAAAATTTCTTGCTCGGAGCGGGAAAATTTCTTGCACGGCGTTCCAAAGGGCTCCGCTACGAGGTCTCTGTGGAGTAGGATTGGGGGGCGAAGGTGGAGGGGCGAAGGTGGAAGGAAGAGGGTCGAAGGAAGAGGATAGAAGCAGGCGGCATTGCGTTTATTTAACAAACTTTACACTCTGTTAGGATGTAACTTCCTTGGAAGTATCATGGGAATGTCGTACCTTTGCGGCTGCTATGAGATACAATACGAATGCACAAGGTGAATACGACCATCTGACGGTGAGCCAGGAACAGCCACTGCTGGAGTTCCTGCTGGAGAACGTCAAGCAGAGCCGCACGAAAATCAAGCAGACGCTGCAGGGACAGGGCATCAAGGTGAACGGCAAGACGGTGACACAGTTCGACTACGCGCTGAAGCCGGGCATGAAGGTGGCCGTGTCGAAGACCAAGCGCAACCAGCAGCCGTTCCGCAGCCGCTACGTGAAGATAGTGTACGAGGACCGCTGGATCATCGTGGTGGAAAAGGCCGTGGGCATCCTCTCGATGGCGGCAGGACACTCGACGCTGAACGTCAAGTCGGTGCTGGACGACTACTTCAAGAAGTCGCACCAGAACTGCACGGCACACGTCGTACACCGTCTGGACCGCGACACCTCGGGACTGATGGTCTATGCCAAGGACATGGACACCGAGCAGGCACTGGAGCACAACTGGCACCAGGTGGTTTACGACCGCCGCTACGTGGCCGTGCTCTCGGGCGAGATGGAGCAGGACGAGGGCACGATAGCCAACTGGCTGAAGGATAACAAAGCCTACGTCACCTACTCGTCGCCGGTGGATAACGGCGGGAAATATGCCGTGACTCATTTCTTTGTGATGGACCGCACCACGGAACACTCCTTGGTGGAGTTCAAGCTGGAGACAGGCCGCAAGAACCAGATTCGCGTCCACGCTGCCGACATGGGCCATCCCGTCTGCGGCGACGTCAAGTACGGCAATGGCGACGACCCGCTGCACCGCCTCTGCCTGCATGCCTGGCTACTGTGCTTCTACCATCCTGTGACGCAGCAGCCGATGGAGTTTGAAACGCCCGTACCGGCTCCATTCAAACGGGTCATGGAAGATGATAAAAGGAGATAAAAGAAGATAAAAAACAGATAGAAGAATGGAACAAAACTTTACCTATTATCTTGTCCTGCTGGTGCTGATTATCATCGGTTTCATCGTGGTGAAGAAGGTGGCTTCGTGCATGATCAAGTCGGTCGTCACCATCATCCTTGCAGTGATAGCAGCAGCACTCTATTGGCTCTACCTCAGATAACTACAGGTTCAAACTCAGGCAAGCAGCAGTCCGATGGCTACGCAAAGACCGTAGACAAACATGTTTCGGGCGGTTTCACCAAGACATTCGTTCAGTCGACGACCGTTGTTGATGCGGCGCATCTTCAGCCACGTGAACGCGTGCAGCACGAGATAGAGCGTGGGCAGCACAAATGCCAGCACATGACCGTTCGCCCAGAACACGATGCCCATGAGGTAGGCTGTGCACCCGGTAGCCAGATAGAGCCATTCGGCCGCATCGGCACCCACCAGCACCACCAGTGTATGTTTGCCGTCCGCCTGGTCGTTATAGCGGTCGCGGTAGTTGTTGACCAGCAGCAGCCCGTCGATGACCAGTCCGCAGGCAACGGAGGCTACAAATACCTGCCAGGTGACGGTATGCAGTTGAACGTAGTAGGTGCAGCAGACGGGAACGATGCCGAAGAACACCAGTACCAGCACGTCACCGAGGCCGATATAGGACAGCTTAGTGGTATATAAGAAACAGAATACCACACACAACAATCCCACGAGCACCATCTCAAAGCCGCCGTACCAGACGAGTGGCAATCCCACGAGGCAGGCTACTATCGTCGTAGACGCAATGGCCTTCTTCATGGACTCTATCTTGACCCAGCCCTGCGTGCATGCCCTTAATGGTCCCAGCCGCCGCTCGGCATCGTCGTTGCCGCGGGCATAGTCGAAGAAGTCGTTGACGAAGTTGGCATCCACCTGCATGATGAGTGCAAACAGCAGGCACAGGACCGCCGCTGTCCAGCTGAATACATCCACATCATACAGATGTGCATCCGTCAAAGCCAAGGCTATGCCGATGATGACGGGAACGGCTGCACCGCTGAGCGTCTTCGGGCGCGCAGCCAGCATCCAGGCACGCAGGGAGTCCTGCCGAACATAATCTTCTGTCATTCTCTTTTTGGGTCGTTATCTCGTTATCACTTGATGATGGGAATCTCGTTATTTCGTCTCTTCTGCAAAAATGCTGTCAAATACGGGGCGCATCTTGTCGGGCTCCGCTATCAGCCGCCGCAACTCGTTGAGCTTCACCTCGTTCTCGGAACCCTGTATCCACAGCTTGATATAGCCGTTCGTGGAATACTTCTCGTTCATGTGCTCCATGAAACGCTGCCAGTGGCCTTCGGTATTGAGCTGCGGATAGTTGGACAAACCATACTGGATGGTGCGCCGGATGACGGTCTCGGGTTCAATATTCCTGTCGGCCTCAGCCACTATCTTGCCATAGATGCTTCGGGGTGCCCGCGATGCAGAGGCCCTGTGGTCCTCGACAGCCTCCTTCATGATTCTAAGCTGCTCCTGCGAGAACCACCGCTTCAACCGTGCGTCCTGCATGAGTATCTTGCCGCTTGTGATGTGATGGACGGCCCTGGGCCCCGAAAGCCCCAAGTCGTGATAGGCGGCGATGACGTAGGCCATATTCAGGTCTGCACCAATCCTGCCTGCCAAGTCCAGTGAACGGCGGATGACCGTGGTGACATGTTCCATGTTGTGCGCCTTGTCGAAGGCGGCATACTGGGGCAGAATCTGTGTTTCGACAAATTCCACCAGGTCGAGGGAAGGATTCTGTAACGACGTGTTCATCAGCCATCAATTGAAGAAATTCCACGACACACCAAAGCGGAAGAGGCTGTTGTTGGTGGGATAGTGGGGGGTAAGAAACTGGTTTCTGGTTCCGCTGCCGGCATTGACGTGACTCATGGCCACATAGAAACGGACACGCTTCAACTTCATGTTGGCATAGACGTCGACAAACGGATAGCCACCCAGCTCTACGCGGCTGTCAGCATTGCGCTGGACGGCAAACTGGTTGAGCATGGGCACGAAATCCGGCGCGTCATATTTCGTGAAGTACGTGCAGCAACCACCTAACTCGACGTCCAACACGCGGGCAATCCTGAACCCCAGGTAGAGGTTGGTGAAGATGTTCAGCGACGGCAGCGGCAGCACCTCCTTATTGCTGGAGTTCTGATAGGTAATCACGTTCTCCCAGTTCAGCACACCCAAGTGGAAATGCTGGAACAGCTGAGCCGTCAGGACGTTGATGCTGCTGCTTTCCTGGTAGACGCCAGCCGTCAGCCCTGAGCGGGCGTATGTGGTGGGGTCGACATCATAACCCATGCCGAAGTAGGTGTAGTTCTTGATTTCCTCGACGGCAACGCGCAGGCGGGTGTCGGTCTTCTGGTAGCTGAGGAGGCCCTCTATGCGGGCACGGGTTTCTTTCTCCAGTTCATTATTCCACCAGAAATGCTTGGAGTGGAAGGTCTCCTGGAAGAACGTGGGAGGTTTCCTGTAGAAATATGCCTTGGCTGCCAGTTGCAGGGTGTCGCCAAACAAACGGAAGTTGAGGTCGGTGCTGAAGTCGACGGCCACCTTCCCCTGGTCGTGACCGGTCAGTCCCAGCTCGGCAGCCAGATTGAAGTGCAGTGTGCTGCCTTGTCGTTTCAGAATTTGTCCGCCGATGTTGACATTCTGCTCTGTCCACTGGTTCATGTAGTAGGCAGTGGCGTCTTCAAGCAAGTCGGGCATCTGGTATTTGCGGTACTCATGGGAGAGGAACACCTTCAAGCCCGCTTTCATGTACTTGTTGAAACCTTCCAGCAAGGCAATGGCAAACGTGTTCTTGATGGAGAAGTACTTTGTCCTGTCGAAGATGGAGTCGTTGCTGAATAGGTTTTCGTCATTTAGGTTATAATAGGTGTTAGCATAGTAATTAGCTGGAGAGTTGTAAGCCTGATAGATGCGGTTATAGTTGTTCATATCCAGCGTATGGATAAGGCTGGTGACAGGCACGTATTCTTTTTTCATGGTTTCATCGATGGAATCCTGCTTGGCTTGAATAGCTAGGAGACTGTCCATCTTCTCCTTGGAGTCAACCTTGATACGCGTAGAGTCATCCAGTTCCTTACCTTTCTGGCTGCCAGGTTCGTCACCCATGATTTGGGCATTGTCCGGGCGTCCCATAGGTATTCTCGTGGCAGGTCCTTTGCCTACGCCCTTCATCTTGCCCGTCGGGTCGTTCTGCGCTTTCTGTTCGGCAGATTTCTTGGCAAACTTGCGTGCCTTGATTTCCTCATCCGTCAACTTGGTATAGCGGTAGAAACCGATGTTGTAGCGCTGGCTGAAGAACAGGTGCTGCGTATTGTTGCGGTTCCAGTTCTGTTTGAGCACGGTAGGAATTTCGTTTTCAGAGAACGTGGATTCTTCGCTCTCGGGGTGTGTGATATAGAGGTCATTGACAATACCACCGTTCTCACCCGCCTTGCGATGGTAGAGCGACCCTAACAGGTGCATCTGGTAGCGGTCGCCGATGTACGACGCAAAGATGGATGAGCGGAAACAGGCATTGTTATGGTTGTCATAATAGCCGAGGGCATAATGATAGTCAAGGTCAAAGCCCACACCGAAACGCTTGTTGACGTTGACGCCAAACTTGGCGTCGATATGGTCTTCGCCGCTCTGCTTGTCGCCGCACGTTTCGTAATTGATGCGCGTATAGGGAGAAAGGGTGTTGACGAACAAGAACTCGTCGGGCTCCTTGATGGTGAAGCTATACGGCTGGATAAAAAAGAACTCGCTGGTCAGCGGCCTGTCCATGAAGATGCGCGACTGGCGTGCCGTGTAGTTAGTTCCCAGCGTGTTGTAGTGTCCGTAGATGCCTGTGTCGTAAATCGTGTTCTGATACAAATGCCTCAAGGTGTCACCCTCGTTGGGGATGACATCGCCGAAACGACGGTCAACCGTCCATAGCCGTATGCCAATGGGAACGTCTTTGTTGCTGCTGACAGAGTCGTGCTTGTTGGGATTGAAATTGCTGCTGGTGTCATACTCATTGCGCTGCGTGATCTGCCCGTCAGCATTCATCTCATTATACACCTGTGACTGCACAATGCATGTTGCGCAGAAGACCAGAAGCAAAAGGAGGGTTCTCTTCATACTTTGAACATTCTCAGTGCAGCTTCGGCGAATTTGACCACCATCGCTATCAAAATAATGTATATGCCGGTTTCCTTGTGGCCGGAGAAATAATAGCACAACCCTACAATAGCTCCAGCCATAAAGATGATATTCAGCCAGTTACGTATTACGTTGATGTTCATTTCAGCAATGATTCAAATTTGTTGAACAGGAAGTCCTTGCGATCGATGGTCTTGCGGCGGAACTTGGCCGTGACGGGCAACAGTTTCGTGTTCTTCTTGTTGACAGCCTCGTCGTCGGTAATCCATTCCTCAGCCTTCAAACGCATAGGCTTGCGCTCTTCCTCATACAAATAGTGGATGCGCGAGATGGAGATATCTGCCTTGCCGTCGCTGCACTTGGCGTCAATAACGTAGTACAGACGGGTACGATCCAAGGCCAGCACAGTAGACTTGAAGACCAGCCATTCCTCGTAGGCGCCGCCAACTTCGTGCTTCTCGGTATCTGCAATGACTATCTGGCTGTGAATCTGATTCTTCTCCTGCGTCATCTTCTCCATATATTTCAGCACAATATCATATACCTGCGCTGCACTCTTACCTGGTGCATCGATGATTTTACGGAACACAACTTTACCGTCGACAACAGGCACGGCACCGCGAAGGTATTTCTGGTCGGGGTTGGCTTGCTGTTCTGTCACTTCTTCCTGCTCAATGCGCTCCCAAGTGTTGTCCTGTGCCCACATGGTGAACGTGGTCATGGCGAGAAAGGCTGCTAAAACTATCTTTTTCATCTTCCTTTATTTTAATATTTCGTGCAAAAGTACAAATTATATTTGTCTTCAAGGTACTCAAGCACGTTTTTTTTCTTTAAATCGCTATTTTTAAGTTTTATTTAAGTTCCAACTCCTTCTGTAATTTGATGATTTCGTCACGATACTGGGCAGCTTGCATGAAGTCCAGCTTCTTGGCTGATTCCTTCATCAGACGGGTGGTCTCCTCGATGCACTTCTGTAGCTGCTGGCGGGTCATGCGCTCAACAATCGGGTCGGCAGCAAAGGCAACTGTCGGAAGAGAATTAGCCGTTGCCATCGAGTCGCGCTGTAATTCACGGGCGTCGCTACTGTCACCAGAAGAGAGGGAGTTCTTCAAGGCTTTCTTTATCTGTGTCGGTGTAATTCCGTGTGCTTCATTGTATTGCAGCTGTTTGCTGCGCCTGCGCAGTGTCTCGTCGATGGTCAGCTGCATGGAGGCCGTGATATGGTCGGCATACATGATAACCTTGCCGTTGACATTGCGAGCTGCACGTCCGGCCGTTTGGGTCAAACTGCGGTGGCTGCGCAAAAAGCCCTCTTTGTCGGCATCCAGAATGGCTACCAGCGACACCTCGGGCAAATCCAGTCCTTCACGTAGTAGGTTGACACCGACCAAAACGTCAAAGGTGCCGTTGCGAAGGTTTTCCAGAATCTTGATGCGGTCTAGCGTAGTTACATCACTATGAATATAAGCTGTTTGGATGCCGTGGTTCAACAGATACTCCGATAGTTCTTCGGCCATACGTTTAGTCAGCGTGGTGACAAGAACACGCTCCTTGCGCTCTATGCGCTGGACGATTTCCTCCATCAGATCGTCAATCTGATTCTCTGTCGGGCGGACCTCTATTTCCGGGTCAAGCAGTCCCGTGGGACGAATCAACTGTTCAACGACGACGCCCTCGGACTCGTTGAGTTCGTAATCTGCTGGAGTAGCAGACACATAGATGATTTGGTGCGTCATTTGCTTGAACTCATCGAAAGTCAACGGACGGTTGTCGAAAGCAGCAGGCAAACGGAATCCGTATTCCACCAGATTGGTCTTGCGAGCCCTGTCGCCTCCATACATGCCGCCAATTTGCGGTACTGTTACATGGCTCTCGTCGATGACCATCAGGAAGTCTTCGGGAAAGAAGTCCAGCAGGCAGTATGGGCGTTCGCCAGCCTGCCGGCCGTCAAAGTAGCGCGAATAGTTCTCAATGCCTGAGCAATGTCCCAGTTCTTTAATCATCTCCATGTCATATTCCACGCGTTCCTTGATGCGCTGAGCCTTGATACCGTCGCCCAACTCCTCGAAAAAGGCAATCTGCTTCACCAAGTCGTCCTGGATGTTGCGAAGAGCTATGTTGGTTTGTTCCTCAGTCGTCATAAACAGGTTGGCGGGATAGAGCTTGTATTCGTCAAACTGTGCCGTGCGCAAAAAAGTGACATCGTCCAATTCCTCGATGGAGTCAATCTCGTCGTCCCAGAAAACGATGCGTAGGATGGTGTCGCTGTAGGCTAAGGCAACGTCCACCGTATCGCCCTTTACACGGAAACTGCCGCGTTTGAGTTCAATGTCGTTACGCACATACAAGGCTGCTACCAATTTTCTTAACAGTGCATTGCGGTCGATAATCTGTCCACGATGGATTTCGATGATATTCTCATTCAAGGCAACAGGACTTCCCATACCGTAAATGCATGAAATAGAAGATACAACGATGACATCCTTTCGTCCTGACATCAAATTACTTACTGCACGGAGTCTCAGGCGGTCAATCTCTTCGTTAATGGCCAAGTCTTTTTCTATATAGGTGTCTGTTGACGGCAAGTAAGCTTCGGGCTGGTAGTAGTCATAATAGCTGACATAATATTCTACGCAGTTGTCAGGAAAGAATCCGCGCATTTCCTCATAGAGTTGCGCCGCCAATGTCTTGTTGTGCGATAGAATCAAGGTCGGTTTGTTGACATTCGCTATGACATTTGCTATGGTATAGGTCTTGCCAGAACCGGTAACTCCCAAAAGTACCTGGGCTCTGTCACCCCGTTCAACGCCCTCTGTCAGTTGGCGAATTGCTTCTGGCTGGTCACCCGTAGGCTTGTATTTTGATGTTAAATGAAAGTTCATAGCATGCAAAATTACGAAATAATTCCTAATTAGGCACTGAAAACTCTAATTTTTATCAAAAAATCTTTGATTTTCGCGGGAAAATGAGTAATTTTGCAAGCCAAAATAAGAAAAGAGATGAATATGAAATGTATTTTGTCGCTGTCGCTCGGCCTGGTCATCCTGCTGACGGGATGCGCCTCGGAGTTTAGTAGCGTCTACAAGACAGCTGACAATGTTTACAAATATGAGTATGCCAAGCAGTGTTTTGCGATGGGCAAGTTTGACAATGCCGCAACGTTGCTTGCTGAACTGGTAACCATACAAAAAGGCAAGACCACTGCCCAGGAAAGTTTGTATATGCTTGGGATGGCCCAGTACTGCAACCGCGACTATGAGTCAGCCAGCGCTACTTTCCGCAAATACTATCAGAGCTACCCGAAGGGCGATTATGCTGAACAGGCGTCATTCTATATCGGACAGTCGCTATTTGAGAGCATGCCGGATCCGCGTCTTGATCAGTCGTCAACAATCGGTGCCATCAATGCCTATCAGAATTTCATGGACATCTACCCTGACTCGCCGTTGCGTGAACAGGCTCAGAATAGGCTGTTTATCCTACAGGACAATCTCATTATGAAAGAGTATCTTTCTGCCGAACTCTATTATAATCTGGGAGGTTACTTTGGAAATATCAACGCCAACACGGAATCCAACTATGAGTCGTGTATCATCACAGCTCAGAATGCCCTGAAGACGTACCCTTTCACCAACATGCGTGAAAAGTTCTCCATTCTGATTATGAAGAGCAAATATGAACTTGCGCAGAACTCTTCAGAGGAGAAACGAATTGAGCGTTACCGCGAGGCAGAAGACGAATGCTATGGATTCCTGAATGAATTCCCCGAGTCGGAGGAGTGTAAAACGGCTCAGAAATATATTGACCGTTGCAGAAAAATAACTGGCGACTGAAAAGGTTTTTAATGCCTGGCAAATAACAAATCGTATAATAATCAAAATTTATAATATCAAAATGGATTACAAGAAGTCAAAAGCACCGGTGAATACTGTCACCCGTAACATCATGGATCTTGCTAACGAAACGGGCAACATCTATGAGAGTGTCGCTATTATTTCCAAGCGTGCCAACCAAATTAGCGTACAAATAAAGGAAGACCTTAGCAAGAAACTGGCTGAGTTCGCTTCGTACAACGATTCGCTGGAGGAGGTATTTGAGAATCGCGAGCAGATTGAAATTTCCCGCTATTATGAAAAGCTCCCTAAGCCTTCTTTGCTGGCTACTCAGGAGTTTATTGAAGGTAAGATTTACTGGCGTGACCCTGCTCGTGAGACTCAGCAACAGACAGCTGCCATAGCGGAGGAAGATAGTGAGCGGATATGATTCAACGGAAGCAGACCATCTTTTTGCTTGTAGCTGTGGTACTGGGCTTGATACATTTATTGGCCTGGCCGCTGTTTATCATTCAGCTATTGGCATCGGCACTATGCCTGTATACCATTTTCCTGTATAAGCGCCGTCCCTTGCAGGCTAAGCTCTGTCTATGTGGCGTGTTCATCAATTTGATATGGTATATTGCCTTAGCCGTGTTGGTAGAATCCGGCAAAGTATCGGAAAATTTACCCTATACGGTATGTCTGCCCATCATTGCAGCCATCCTGTGTTTTCTGGCTTACCGCGGTGTCATTGCCGATGAACGCTTAGTTCGTGCTGCAGACAGAATACGCTAAGATACCATATTTTAGTCGTACACTTTTGCCTCTCGCCGTCCCTGAAGGACGGCGAGTGCGTTTAATGCCAGTGCCTTCATCTCGTCTTCGCCGGGGAAAGTATAGACGGGAGCCAGGAATTCAATGCGGCGGCGCAATTCGTTCACGATGTAGTCGCTGTGCGCCATTCCTCCCGTCAAGAGGATGGCATCCACTTTTCCGCAGAGCACAGCAGCCTCGGCAGCAATGTTCTTGGCTACATGATATATCATGGCATCGACAATAAGATGGGCATGCTCGTCTCCATGTTGGATGCGATCAATGATTTCCCGCATATTGTTGGTGCCTAAATGGGCATTGAGGCCAGCCTTTCCTGCTATGCGCTTCAAGAGTTGCTTCTCGTTGTATTTCCCGCTGAAACAGAGTCGGATTAAGTCGGCAGCAGGCAATGAACCTGCCCGTTCAGGCGAGAACGGACCTTCACCGTCCAAGGCATTATTGGCATCTATGGCCTTTCCCTTCTCGTGGGCTGCAACGGAGATGCCACCGCCCAAATGACAAATGATGAGATTCAGGTCCTCATACTCCTTGCCGATGCCGCTGGCATAGCGACGTGCGATGGCACGCTGGTTCAAAGCGTGCCAGATGCAGATGCGAGGCATCAGGGGACTACCGCTGATGCGGGCCAACGGCGACAATTCGTCGACGACGCCCGGATCGGCAATAAAGGCCCTGCAACCTGGTATGGTCTGGGCTATCTCATGCGCTATCAGACACCCTAAATTGCAGGCATGATTGTGCATGACGCAACCATGCAGCGTATCGTTGAGCATCTGCTCGTTAATCTCATAGACACCGCCGCTGATGGGTTTCACCAGTCCTCCACGTCCTATGACGGCGTCAAACTCTATGGGAATGCCGGCTGCTTGCAGTTCATCCAATACCAGCTGTCGTCGCAGGTCTTGTTGTTCGGTGATAGCATCGAAGGGAGCCAGCTCCTCCGGCGTATGGGTGATATTGCGCAAGAGGATGGGATTCTCGTCCTCATAGACGGCTATCTTGGTAGATGTACTTCCTGGGTTGATAACTAATATTTTCATACGCAAGCAAGGGCAAAGAGAATACTGTTGAATTTGGCTTCAGGAGAGTCGCCACGTGAGGGCACGACAACGGGACACTGCGTGCCACAGAGAATACCTGCCGTCCGGCTGGGGGTGAATAGCGTCATCGACTTGTAGAAAACGTTTCCGGCTTCGATGTCGGGCATAATAAGCACGTCGCTGTCTCCTTCCAAGGGCGAAACAAGCCCTTTCGCTTCCAGTGCTTCCCGTGAGCAGGCCGTCTTCAAGTCCAGCGGACCGTCAACGATACAACGTCCGAATTCACCTTGTATGGAAAGCTGTTTGATTTCCTCGTAACCATCGACAAAGGGAAACTGCTTGCCTCCGTGTTCTGCACAATGGAGCAAGGCCACCTTCGGCTCAAAGATGCCTAATTTGTGGCAGATGTCGACAGCATATCGGATCTGCTCCGTGCGTTGTTTCTGAGTGGGGTAGGGAATGACTGCCACATCGGTACAATACAGCATTTTATGATAGGTGGCTATCTCGAAGGCAGACAAATGGGTCAGGACGTTGCCTTCGGGCAGCAGTCCTGATACCTTATTTAATATAGCACGCAGAAGAATGTCTGTCCCAATAAGACCTTTCATCAGCACGTCGGCATCGCCGCGACGGATGAGTGCGACAGCTTTCTCGGCAGCTCGTTCGGGCAATGGGTCCTCTATGCGGATGACCTCTGCCAGTCGGCAGTCCTCTATCTGGCGGAGTGCCGCTGAGGAAGCTTCGTCAGAAGGGTTGACGGCAACAATACAGGGATGCCGCTTGGCATCAGCCACCAGCTGGTGTATCTCCTGGAAAGTCTTGATGGTTTTCATAGTTATTGGTGTAAGGTGGTATGATTACTGAACCAGGCTGTCCTGGTACCATTCAAACAATTTGCGGACGCCGTCTTCGATTTCCACCTTGTGGGTCCAGCCCAGTGAGTGCAGCTTCGAGACGTCTATCAGCTTGCGCATGGTCCCGTCGGGCTTGGAGGCATCGAAAATGACGGTGCCTTGGAAGCCTACGGTCTTGACCACCAGTTCGGAGAGTTCGCGGATGGTCAGTTCCTTTCCTGTGCCGACATTGATGTGGCAGTTGCGTATTTCGCCCAACGCAGGGATAGCCCCACCGCGCCCGGCAGAATGGTTGCGGTCAACGGCGCCGTCTGTAGCGGCCCCGAAGTGAACGCTGGAGTATTTCTCGATGCCGATAATGTCGGAGAAGTTGACGTTCAGTAGGATGTGGACGGATGCGTCAGCCATATCCTCCGACCACAGGAACTCGCGCAGCGGACTGCCCGTACCCCATAGCGTCACCTGGTTGTCCGATATGCCGTAGTGCTGCAATACGGACAATATCTCGTCTTGCGAAGCGGAGCCGTTGACACCTTCTACAGGGCGCTGATTCAGGTCGCGCCGTACCGCCTGCCAGTCGCCGTCGTGAATGAGCTTGGCCAGATACACCTTGCGCATCATTGCCGGCATCACGTGCGAGTTCTCCAAGTGGAAGTTGTCGTTAGGGCCATAGAGGTTGGTAGGCATCACGGCAATATAGTTGGTGCCATACTGCAGGTTGTAGCTCTCGCACATCTTCAGACCGGCAATCTTGGCGATGGCATATTCCTCGTTGGTGTACTCCAAGGGCGACGTGAGCAGACAATCCTCCTTCATGGGCTGAGGCGCATTTTTCGGATAGATACAGGTACTGCCTAAGAACAGCAGTTTCTTCACACCGTGGGCGTATGACTCCGAGATGACATTACACTGTATCTTCATGTTCATCATGATGAAGTCGGCCCGGTAGAGGCTGTTAGCCATAATGCCGCCGACGAAAGCCGCTGCCAGCACCACCGCATCGGGGCGCTCCTCATCAAAGAAGCGCTTGACGGCCACCTGGTCCGTCAAGTCAAGTTCCCGGTGGCTCCGGCCTATCAGGTTCTGGTAGCCACGGCTCTTCAGGTTGTTCCAAATGGCGGAACCGACGAGACCGCGATGACCTGCCACATAAATCTTGCTATCCTTACTGAGCATCGTCCATCTGTGCTTTAAGAAACAACTTCTTCACGAACTTCATGTCGTGCTGCACCATGATTTTCACCAGTTCGGTGAACGAGGTCTTCTGCGGGTTCCAGCCCAGCTTGGCTTTGGCTTTGGCGGGATTACCCAGCAACTGGTCCACCTCGGCAGGACGGAAATACTTGGGATCCACTTCGACCAAAGAGCGTCCGGTAGCTTTGTCATATCCCTTCTCATCGACACCATGACCACGCCATTCCAGTTCGATGCCGGCTTCGCGGAATGCCAGCGTAGCAAATTCGCGGACGGTGTGGTACTCACCGGTAGCAATGACATAGTCGTCGGGCTCGGGCTGTTGCAGAATGAGCCACATGCACTCGATGTAGTCTTTGGCATAGCCCCAGTCGCGCAGGGAGTTGAGGTTGCCCAGATACAGCTTGTCCTGATAGCCCTGGGCGATGCGTGCTGCCGCCAGCGTAATCTTTCGGGTGACGAATGTCTCACCTCGACGCTCTGACTCGTGGTTGAACAGGATGCCGTTGCAGCAGAACATGTTGTACGACTCGCGGTAGTTCTTCATAATCCAGAAGCCATAGAGTTTGGCAACGGCGTACGGCGAACGGGGATAGAAGGGAGTGGTCTCCGACTGGGGCACCTCCTGTACCTTGCCATACAGCTCTGATGTAGAGGCCTGATAGATGCGGCAGGTGTCGGCAAGTCCGGCAATGCGGACGGCTTCCAGCAGGCGCAGCACACCATTGGCATCGGTGTCGGCGGTATATTCAGGCACGTCGAAGCTGACCTTCACATGACTCTGGGCGGCGAGGTTGTAAATCTCGGTGGGACGTATCTTGGAGATGACGCGGATGAGCGACGAAGAGTCTGTCATATCTGCCCAATGGAGATTGACCAGACGGGATTTTTTCATGTCGCGTACCCACTCATCCAGATAGAGGTGCTCGATGCGACCGGTATTAAATGAGGAGGACCGGCGCATAAGACCGTGAACCTCGTAGCCTTTTTCGATGAGAAACTCTGCCAGATAGGAACCGTCCTGGCCTGTGATACCTGTTATGAGTGCAACTTTCTTGTCCATATTCTTTTTATTTGTCCTGACCACTGAATTGCTTGATGCGCTGCTCTTCAGACAACTTACATATTAATAAGGTGTCGTCATTCTCGGCAACGATATAGCCGTCGAGTCCCTGGACCACGACCTTCTTTTCTTGAGTGGTATGGATGATGCAGTTATGTGATTCAAACAAATTGATATCCTGACCGATGCAGGCATTTCCGTAAAGGTCCTTCTTGGATTGCTCTAGCAAGGAGCCCCAGGTGCCAAGGTCGCTCCAACCGAAATTGGCAGGACAGACGAAAATCTCTTCTGCCTTCTCCATGATGGCATAGTCTACCGAAATGTTTTCACATTCCGGGAAGAGCCTGTTGATTTCCTCTTGTTCGCGCTCTGTGTTATAAATAGGAAGCAAAGACTCGAAGATCTTGGCCAGCTGAGGCTGGTAGATGCGGAAAGCGTTGACTATCGTCGATACATTCCAGATGAATATGCCCGCATTCCAGTAGTAGTTTTTCTCCTGAATATACTGTTTGGCTGTCTGCAGGTCAGGCTTCTCACGGAAGGAGTCCACGCGGAAAATCTCCTTGTTACGTAGCGACTTGCTGCTCAGGTCGGCCTGGATATACCCATAGCCCGTCTCGGGATGGGTGGGTTTCATACCCAGCGTAACGATAGCATCGCTGTCTGCCGTGAAATCCAGGCATTCGCTGATGACCCTGCGAAACTCAGGGACGTCTAATACGATATGGTCGCTGGGGGACACGACAATATTAGATTTGGGATTCTTGGACTTGATACGCCACGATACGTAAGCGATGCATGGTGCTGTGTTGCGTCGGCATGGTTCACACAAAATGTGGTCACGCGGCATATCTGGTAACTGCTGGCTCACAGTGTCTGCGTATTTCTGATTGGTAACCACCCAGACATTATCAGCATCCACAATACCCTTGAAACGTTCTACCGTAAGTTGCAAGAGCGACTTACCCACACCCAGCACATCGATGAACTGCTTAGGTCGTTCGGTAGTGCTCATGGGCCAGAATCGGCTTCCTACACCACCAGCCATAATTACGAGATGGTTTTGAATCTTTGCCATACTAAATGCGTTTTTGTTCTATTGAAATTGCAAAAGTAAGCAATATTTCTGAAAGTGACGAATAATGTCGAAAGAAAATGCATTTTTCTTGCGATACAATAATGATTATTTGGCTATTTTGCAGAAAACTTGTACCTTTGCAGTGATGAATAATGCTTTTTTCCTAAACGAATTGAATGATAGTCAGAAAGCTGCTGTGGAGTATCTACAGGGGCCTCAACTGGTTATAGCGGGTGCCGGATCAGGCAAGACGCGTGTGCTGACCTACAAGATAGCCTACCTGCTGGAACAGGGTATGGCACCCTGGAATATCCTCGCCCTGACCTTCACCAACAAGGCGGCACGTGAGATGAAAGAACGTATAGGCCGCCTGATAGGACAGGAACATGCAGTACATCTCCGGATGGGAACCTTTCATTCTGTTTTTTCGCGTATTCTTCGCAACGAGGCGGCAGCCATAGGTTTTGACAGTAACTTCACAATCTATGACCAAGCCGACTCCCGTTCGCTGGTGAAGAGCATCATCAAGGAGATGGGCCTTGACGACAAGACCTACAAACCTGCTTCCGTGGCTGACCGCATCTCTATGGCGAAGAACCACTTGCTGCTCCCCCAGCAGTATGCCGTCAGTTCGTGGGCTGCCGACGATGCCCAGTACAAGCGTCCTATGGTGTCACAATTATATAATAGGTATATGGAACGCTGCCGGCAGGCTAACGCAATGGACTTTGACGACTTGTTGGTTCATACCTTTATGCTATTCAAACATCATGAGGACATCCGCCAGAAGTATGTCCAGCGTTTCCAGTATGTGCTGGTGGACGAGTACCAGGATACCAACTACGCCCAGCAGGAGATTGTGTTGCAACTGACGCGGGAGCATGGCCATGTCTGTGTGGTGGGCGACGATGCACAGAGCATATATAGTTTCCGTGGTGCCAATATTGATAACATTTTGGAGTTCCAGAAGAAATATCCCCAAGGTGCACAGCTCTTCAAGCTGGAGCAGAACTATCGTTCCACCCAGTTGATCGTACAGGCTGCCAATAGTCTGATTCATAAGAACCAACGCCAGATTCACAAGGATGTATTCAGCGAGAACGAACCCGGGGAACGAATCATCCTAAAGCCTGCTTACAGTGACAAGGAAGAGGCGATGATAGTCTGCAACGACATCAAGCGCATCCGCAGGCAAGAGAAGCTGGACTATGCTGACTTTGCTATCCTGTATCGCACGAATGCCCAGAGCCGCTCCTTCGAGGAGCAGATGCGCAAGGATGGCATACCTTATCGTATCTACGGAGGGCTGAGCTTCTACCAGCGCAAGGAAATCAAGGATGTGATAGCCTATTTCCGGGTGGTGGCCAATCCCAATGACGAAGAGGCATTGCGCCGCATTATCAACTACCCGACAAGAGGGATAGGAGATACCACGGTCGGTAAAATCGTGGAAATGGCCAATCTGCATCATGTCAGCCTGTGGCAGATTATCCAGCAGCCGGTTGTGTTTGACTTGAAGCTGACCAAAGGAACGCTCACCAAGTTGGAGGCTTTCCGTCAGTTGGTGGAAGGGTGGGCATCACGCTTGAAGAACGAGGATGCCTACGTGCTGGGGCATAGCATCATCATGGAGAGTGGTATAAGCCGCGACATCTACAGCTCCAAGAACCCTGAGGACCTGTCACGTCAGGAGAATCTGGAAGAATTCTTGGGTGGTATGCAGGACTTTGTGGAAAGCCGGAAGGAAGAGGGTATGGAAGAAGAAATCTACTTGTCTGATTTCCTGCAGGAAGTGGCACTGCTGACCGACCTCGACAGCGAGGGCGATGAAGAACAGTCGAAGGTGACGCTCATGACTATCCATGCCGCCAAGGGATTGGAGTTTCCGACGGTATTCGTGGTTGGTCTGGAAGAAAACATCTTCCCGTCGCCGATGTGCATCAATTCGATGCGCGAACTGGAAGAGGAACGCCGGCTGCTCTATGTCGCCATCACCCGTGCAGAGCGACATTGCATACTCACCTGTGCCCAGAACCGTTTCCGTTATGGCAAGATGGAGTTCGACACCCCGTCGCGCTTCATCAAGGATATTGATCCCAAGCTGTTGAAAGTGGAAGGCGGCAGTGCTGGATTTTCTGGTGAATCCAGATTTTCAAGTGGTTCTATGTTTTCTGGTAACGCTAAGAATTCTGTTTTTCCCAGGACGTCTTCACAAAATCCGCGACCGGTTGCTACGCAGTTTGTGGCAGACCCGAAACCTCGCCTGATGCCTGTCCGTCATGAGACACCACGTCCCCAGTCGGCCATTGGAAATATCGGTTTGAAAGAAGGTAACATCATCGAACACCAACGCTTTGGTATAGGCACTGTCGTCAAGGTAGAAGGAACGGGCGAAAACACCAAAGCTACTGTGGAGTTTCAGAATGCCGGTGTCAAACAACTGTTGTTGAAGTTTGCCAAATATACAATATTAAGATAACTTGTTGACGGGAAACGATGAAACATCTGCCGACCATTATCATACTGCTTTTGGCACTGACCTGCTGCACCACCGAAGCTGACCGCAACCGCATGCGGGCCGGCCTCGACAGCATCAATGAGCGTAATCGTAACGACCAGCCCTTTACCGTCAGTGACGTACGGCCCTACGTCCAGTTCTTCGACGACCACGGCACTCCCAACGACCGCCTGCTGACCCACTACCTGCTGGGCCGTGCCTACCACGAGGCGGGCGAGGCCCCCATGGCCCTTGAGTGCTACCAGCACGCCCTCGACTGCGCCGATACGACTGCCGTCGACTGCAATTATGCACAACTTTGTCGTGTGTATGCCCAAATGTCTCAAATCTTCTACGAGCAAGGTTTGTACAGACAGCAGTTGAAGTACGATGAAATGTCAGTTAAATATGCTTGGATGGCTAAAGACACCTTAGCGGCTCTTATGAGTTACGAACAAAAATACTATGCATACAAGGGACTTGGCCAGATAGACTCTGCGATTCAAATCATAGAGGACGTTGCTAAACAATATAACCAATATGGATATACAGCAGAGGCTGCCGTCTCTTTGGGCAGTATAACGCGGACACTTATCAGCAGAGGTGATTTAGGGAAAGCCAGCAGATACATGGCTCTGTATGAAAGCAAGTCTGGTTTCTTTGATGAAAAAGGAAACATCATCAAGGGCAGGGAGTTATACTATTGCTACAGGGGCCTGTTTTATCTGAATGTGAATCGCTTAGATTCTGCTGAATATTGGTTTCGCAAGGAGTTGTATGACGGCATGGACTTTAACAACCAGAATGGGGCAGCATTAGGTTTGGCAATGGTTTATGACCGACTTTGCAAGCCCGATTCTTCAGCAAAATATTACCGCTATGCATACGCTATGAACGATTCTATGTATGCACATCAAGCAACCAGAATCATAGAGCAAATGCAGTCCATGTACGACTACAGCCGTCATCAGGAGTTGGCTCGTCAAGAAGAGAAGAAGGCTTCACGGCGTATCGTCATTATATGGATTTGTGTGGGTGTAATATTACTTACGGGACTTGTCGGATACATTTTTTATGAACATGCAAATCGCAAACGGCGCGAGATAGAGAAACAATATCTACAAGGACTTGATATTATACAGCAGGCCCGTCAGGATATTGAGAAGTTGAAATCATATAAGAAAGAAAACTCTGCGCTAATCGCTGAAAAGGAGCAGTTCATCCAAAAGCAGAAGGATAAATTGCAGGAGTTGTCATCCGAAACACTTTTATATAAGCAGTTCACTATTAAGGGGCAGGAGCCTACAACCGAAGAATGGAAGCAAATAGAAGAACAGGTATATGGCCTATATCCTGCTTTTCGACAATTTCTGTCAGACTATGCTTTCATATTGAATGACAAAGAACAGAAAACTTGTATGCTGATAAGAGCAGGTTTTAAGCCCAAGAGCATTAGCAGTATGCTGGGCGTCGGACCGTCCTATATCTCCAATATCCGTTCTGAGATGCATGAAAAAATCTTCGGGACAACAGGCAGTCCTAAAGACTTTGATAAGAAAATCAGGGATATTGGTTAGTAGGGAAGTATCCTTACTGACATTCCCTTTATTATAAATGACAAAAAGAGTCCTGCTAACCTATTGTTTTATTGTAGGTTACATTAGGTGAAATTTTTGGTGAAATTTCATTCTTGATTTTTCTTTTCTGCTTTAGTGTTTATTCTTAATTTTGCAGCGATTTTTAAACACTAAAAAAAATGAACAAAAAGAAAAAATTATTCGCTATTCTGTTTGCCTTATTGGCAGGCATCGTCATGCAAGCTCGGGAATTAATTATCTTTAGTGCTTCTGATATTAAAGAAATGCCAGTTGGAAATGGTCATCCCAAGTCCCCCATCCAGCCGCCGACGGTCTACATTGAGGACTACACGCTGTTGTTTGCCGTTGACCATCCCGACTATATCCTTAATATAATGGATGAAGATGGCGCTGTGGTTTATTCGACTGTGGTCTACTCTACGCAGACACAGGTCGTCCTGCCCTCAACGCTCACTGGCGACTACGAGATTCAACTCGTCATGGGTAACTGGTTGTTCTCAGGATGGATAAATCTGTAAAACCATGAGAAAACTAAAGTTCATGCTACTGGCAGCTTTCATGCTGCCGGTAGTATGCGCATTGCTAAAATGAATTTGTAAGAATAATAGGAACACACACATATATTAATATTATATTATATAGTAAAGCGATAAGATGAAAAACAAGTTTTACATTGCTGCATTAGCAATGCTCTTCAGGATAACATCAGTCTACAGTCAGGTGACAGCCGACATCAACCGTCCAAGTGTTAATGCAGAACAGTTTAGTTTTGCCCTAAAAGCAGAAACGGCCCTTAGCAAGGGACAGCTTTCCATGAACATACCTCTTATGACGCTCAAGGGTAAAGGCTATGACCTGCCTATCTCACTTACATTTTATAATGGAGATGTCACAGCATGCACAGATGCATCCCCTGTTGGATTAGGCTGGGCACTAATGGCAGGCGGCGTCATTGCGACAACAGTAAGAGGGGCTGATGATTCCATGGGGGGGAATAAAGACCACCATTATGACAGCAACTATATAGAGAACATGCTTAATAACATGATGATATATTCTTCTCGTATTGATGATCTTCTATCTGACCCTATGCCCGACGAACAAACTTACTCACTCCCCGGTCATAGTGGAACAGTTGAGTTGTCTTTTGAAGATAATACCATAAAAAGAACGCTGTTTCCCGATGAGTCATACAAAATAGAACCTACAACCCATGGCTTCTGCATCACCGATGATGGTGGCAATAAGTTCTATTTTGAAGATGCAGAAAATAGAACTAGTTGGGGTTCAACATATTACGAAAGGACGGAGGCGACATCTTGGTTCCTCACCAGAATCATCACTGCTAAAGGAGGGGAGTTTACATTTCATTATGCCGATGAGGAATATATTGATCTTTCCTCAATAAGAAGTGATGCTGATCATGCCATTTACCATACGAAGAGAATAACATCCATTGTTTCCGATTTTGGTACTGTCAGTTTTTTTGCTGATAGCAGACCCGACAGAGGTAACTATGGCCATCCGTCTGTTACACCAGGTAAGGAGTCTAAGAGAATTAACAAAATAGAACTTAGGGATGAGAATGGTGAATTCGTAAAAGGATATGAGCTTGACAATTCCGACTCATTTAAGCTATTTGCATACCAATATGAATATCCTTACGATTTTTGGTATGATTGTCGTCTAAAACTCTCATCAATTACTCAATACGATGCAACTGGCAACCGGCTTCCTCCATATACATTTACTTACTCAAGCCGACTCTCAAAATCCAGATTTGAATATATCTCTTCACCTACTACCCCCGAAGGAGACTATGTTCCCTATGAATCATGGACGTCAGATATTGGGGGGCAGGCTTATGTTGACCTAAATGAGGCCGGGAATCCTTTATGTTCTATCGGAAATCAACCGAATGCAGTTCCTAGTGGATTCACCTCAAAATCGGAAGGTTATGATGTCTCAACAGTTAATGACTACTTTTGTCTTGAAAGTATCTGTTATCCGACTGGAGCAGTTGAAGAATTCTCTTATGAACCCCATCGCTTTCATAAGGTCAATAACACCCATAGGTCGGATTCTTTTTCTGACAAGATTCAAGGAAAGCGTTTGGCTGCAAGAACACGCTATGGAACAGATTTAGAACAGCGAACAGAATATATTTATCAGCTGCACGACACGAACAATGATGCCAATGGCCCTAGCAGTGGTGTATTAACGAATCCGAGCATTCATGGTGCAACCTACTATACACCTGCACCGGGTCCTTGGGGAGGAAGGATGTTGCGTGCTTCAAGAATGACATCAGGCAAACCGTTCAATTCCTTTATGGGGCCCCCTGTCTGTTATACGGAAGTTGAAGAAGTTGAGAAGGATGACAACAACAATATTCTTAGCAGAACCATTCACTATTTTGAACCTCAGATAGTATCACCACCTGTTAACTATTTTCTTTCTGTTGAGACTAGTAGCCGACCCTTATTGATAGAGATAGAGAACGCAATCTATGGTAAGAAGTCTGGATACAGTTATAGCATGGAAGGCTTTAACAATGCGGACTATATTTATATGGCATACCCTGTAGGTGAATTCTATAACGTCGCTTTTCTGGTTGACAAACCCCAAAAGGAGGTTTTCATCGGAAAAGATGGTAGAGTAAGAAGCATCAAGCAATATTCATACGATACATGTGACTATAATATGGGCAAAAAATATGGATATAAAATATTCAGTCCGGACAATTCCAGCTATTATTTGATTAGCAAGTCGGAATATATCACACGAAGATTCCGCATTGACGGAATCACCACAACTAATTATTATTATGACGGAAATGAGTGTGACTCTATCTGTGAAAATTATAAAATCGGGTATAGCAACGGCCGCACTAAAAATACATATTATTCTCGTAGTAACGAGAATTGCCAAGAAAGCAAATTATCCCTCTGCTATTATCCTGATGACATACAGGATATTATGAACAACAGTTCCTCTCCTATAATAACCGCAACGAAAGGGTTGATAGAAAAGAATATAATCGCAGACCCAATAAAAACGGTGCTAGAACGCAATGGCAAAATCATAGGTGGTGAATGTAAGGACTACCAGATGTTTTCGGGCATGCCCTTGCTGAAATCATTATACAAACTGAAGAACACAGCCAACAATAGTATTGGGGCACCGACTGTCAATGGTGATAACATTGATTATCATGCCGATTCGTATAAGGAAGGTGAGATTATTACTTATGATGAAAACCAGAACCCAGCGCATGTCAGGCTCAATGATACTCAGGACAGAATCTATGTATGGGGATATGGCGGTCGTTTTCCTATTGCCGTGATTGACAACATGAATCATACGGCATTCCAGGCTGCCACTGACTTGAGGTCTGCCATCATGCAGTTGGAGACATATAAGAAAATAGAGACTGGGGATGCCTGTACGAGCCTGAGGAATCTGAATGCTACCATACGGTCTCTGCTTCCAGGTGATGCACATATCACCACATATACATACGATCCCTATTTCGGTATGACCTCGGAAACTGACGACTCCAACCTGGGGACAATCTTTACATACGACTCTTTTGGCAGACTAACCGCCAAATATGATGTTAACTACAAGAAACTAGAGGAATATAACTATCATTATAAATTGCAGCAATAGACATGAGAACTCAGATAATACTTTCAACGGCCATTGCGTTTCTGTTTGCGATTGGCACTTTTGCACAGACCTCCATAACGAGTCAGTACAACGGATACCGTGACGGCGACAAACTGTATCGCATCATAGCCAATGATACCACTTTAGGCAGCAGGGGAGAGAACTGTATATGGGAACTGCCTTCTGCAGAGAAAGACGGCAACGTTTTCAAGCAAACGGTTTACCTGAGGGATGACAGTCTCACCATTGTCGAAGGCGACCTGATGCTTCACTACATAGCAACAGACAAGCAACTGTCCATGCGCGGATTCCAGACACGTGACATGTATGGTATTCAGAATGGCCTTCTGCCCGAACTGAAATATCCGTTCACCTACGGCGACAGCATTTCAGGTACCTATTCCCGTAAGTCAACCTATTTTAATACTTTCACCATTGAGGGAGAAGGCAGCTGCTACACCGTATGTGACGGCTGGGGTGTGCTGACCGACGGCAATGAGACATTGAAGGATGTGCTGAGGATACATCACCACAACACAATCGTTTCTCAATATGATTATGTTGAGGATGATGAAGATGTACATGAAGTCTCAGAGGTTACCGAAGACAAATACCTGTGGTATTATTCCGGTTGCAGATATCCCATTATGGATACCCGTATCATCCAGTGTAAGTCAAACGGGGAAATAGTTTCTGATTCAGTATTCACATCATTATACATGCCGGAGCTGCAACTGTCCGAACTGGCATACGATGATGCGAACAGCCAGCTCATTGCCCAAAGGGAAGCCCTGGGGCAGTCTTCCGACCAGGACGGTAACGACAATGATGGCGAGACACCGTTTCCCATCAGGATGTCAGCGGCGCTACAGGCTAACAACAGGGAAATAACACTTGACTATCTTGTCGCAGAGGATATGGATGCCACGTTCTATGCTTGCGATCTTGCGGGAAGGGTGCTGGGAAGCATCACCCATGTATCGCTCAGCCATGGAGAATATCATGAGACTATGGTTCTCAATGAACGCCCCATCAATAGCATCGTTATGCTGACAATGGTTGCCGGTAACAGGCGGGATGTCATTAAAGTACTTTAACCTACAATATTTATGAATAAAATGCGTTTAGAAAAATATAAAACAACACGGATATTGCCTCTGTCGCTTATGTTGATGCTACAAACCAGTTCGTTTGCCCAGAGCACCACCAAGAACTATGTCCAGACGAAGACATTTCTTGATGATGCGGGAACCACGTTCCTGCGGCATATCGACTACTACGACGAACTGGGCTTTGTGTCTGAGACAGTGGACGTAGGAGGCAACAGCTCGCAGACACCCATTGTCGCAAGAACAGATTACAATACACAGTTGAAGCCTTTTCGCCAGTGGGCTTCTGCTCCAACTACAGGCTTGGACTACCTTGACGAAGATGGCGTGTATGATGCTGCATTTGACATTTACAATGATAACACGCCATACAGCGAAAACTGGTATGACGATTTTCAGCAACTGTCAAGCAGCAGGAAACCAGGCATTGTCTGGGACGACCGTGACGTCACCATAAGCCGCCATGTGGTTCCTGCGGACGTGGTGAGGAAATATTCCGTCAGTGCCAACGGCAGTCTCAGCGATGACGGGTGGTATCCATACGGCCTGCTGATGAGTACCACGACCACCGACGAGGACGGGCGGAGCATGACGGTATATACCGATTTCCATGAGAACACCATCCTTGAGCGCCGGGACAATGGCAACGACACCTACTATGTTTACGACAAGTTCGGTCGCCTCAGCTATGTACTGCCTCCCATGTGCCAGCAGTGCAGCACTTCAGAGCTGTCGAAATACTGGTACAAGTACACCTACGACGACAGGGGACGCTGCACGGAGAAGCAGCTGCCGGGCTGCGAGCCCATCAAGTACTGGTATGACGAGGCGAACCACATCCAGTCGGAACAGGACGGCCACCTGCGTGCCCAGTCGTTGTATCGCAACTACAGCTATGATGGAATCGGGCGGCAGGTACTGCAGACCATCAGCAGGACGCGTGGCGAGGCCACCGAGAGTAATGCCGTGGCGGTGGAGGTGAAGAATTATTACGACGACTATGCTTCCTGCCGAACAGCACTGTCGAGTGCGTTTCCTGTGTGGGCCGATTCCATCAATGCCCGTCAGCTGTTGCCAACGGCAGCGAAAGGCAAGCTTACGGCGACACTGCATACTACGAGCAATGCTATTCGATACTTCGAGATGTACGGCTATGATGAGCTTGGGCGTATGACGTACAAGATCAGCGCATACGGTGATGATTGGCTGAAAATCGGCCATACAGCCTATAACTTCGTCGGCGATGTGTCGTCTGAGCTGGAAAGTGTCTATAAGCACGTTGACTATCCCAAATTCCTCCTGGCCAGGCGCAGGATAAACTACGCCTATCATCTTGGCACACGTCTGCTCGCCACCACGACCGTGACCCATGTTGACAAGAACAACAATACAAGCACACAGGTCATCAGCAATCCCACTTATGACGTCTTCGGCAACATCACTGCCGACAATCGTCCGGGGACATCGGCTGACCTGACCTACACCTACGACTTGCTGCATGGCTGGCTGACGGGGGTATCGTCACCTTGCGGCTTCAGCGAGCAACTGCTGCGTGAGACAGCGACGGACGCACAGTTCAGCGGCAACATCGGCAGCATGCTGTGGCGTAACACCAGTACCGGCGAGCAGCACAGGTACGACTACACCTACGACACGCTGGGACGGCTGACCAGTTCCCTGTATTCGTCTTCTGCCATTGGCACCGAGGGCCGTTTCGACGAGACGGTAACGTACAATGCCAACGGTTCCATCACGTCGCTACTGCGCAACGGCATGAAGAACGACGGCACGTTCGGTGCCATCGACGACCTGACCGTCACCTATGACGGCAACCGGCTGATGAAGGTCACCGACGATGCCGAGGCCCTCAACTACAATGGCGCACTCGACTTCGATGACGGCGCAGACACTACATGCGAGTATGACTACGACAGCAATGGTGCCCTGACCCGCGACGACAACAGGGGCATCAACAGCATCACATACGACTACAGCCATCACCCGTCTAAAATATTTAGGTCCACTAAGAAGAAGACAGTCTATAACGACTATACGCCAGGCGGTATGAAGCTGTCAAGCCGACATGTGTCATACATTCCTACTGGGAACGGTGGCAATTATCGCATATACGTGAAAGACCTGTACGTCGACGGCCTGATGCTGCGCGACGGCTCGCCGCTGCTGTGGCAGTTCGACGGAGGCTATGTGGACTTGAATGCCAATGGCACCCCGACCAGCTGGAACTACTACGTTACCGACCATCTCGGCAGTACAAGGATGGTAGTTGATAGCAACAATAATATCAGGGAGACCATCAACTACTATCCCTTCGGCAGCGAGATGCAGATGACCAATCCCGCCCTGATGACCGAGGCATCCTCGCATCCTTTCCGCTTCACCGGCAAGGAGCTGGACCGCCAGAACGGATTGAACATGTACGACTTCGGTGCCAGATGGTATGACGTAGCTGGCGTGCCCATGTGGACGAGTGTAGACCCGCTGGCAGAGAAATATTACAATGTTAGTCCGTATGCGTACTGCAATAATAATCCAGTACTGTTTATTGATCCGGATGGTAAAGATTATGGAGTTACTATTGATTCTGAAAAACAAACAATAACAATATCAGCGACATATTATGCTACTAGTGATTCGTTTGAATCTGCGAAAAGCTCTGTTGATATGATTAACGCACAAAGTGGAAAGTTCCAGTACGAAATGAATGAGGTTCAATATACTGTTAATTTTAATCTTAAAGCTGAAGACATAAAAAGCAATAGTATAGGAGATCTAAATTGGAAAAAAGCCATGGATGATTCTGGTGAAGCAAATACATACTTAGTAGTTCCAGATGATTATAATAAAATGGATGAAAACACAAATGGCAGGACAATAGGCGGACAGGACATTTTTGTTAAATCATCTCGGAGTAAATCAGAGACAGGTGGTCATGAAATCGGTCATACATTGGGAATGACACATAATGAATCGGGGTTAATGACGGCGGACTCTTCCAATAAAGAGAGGAGTAAAGAATTTAATCAACGTGACATAAATGATATGATAAGATATCCATTAAACCATGACAGGAATTCAGATGCAGGAAAAGGATTTCTAAAATAATATTTTAAAGTACTGATTACAAATGAAAACGAAGCTTTATTCTATTTATATATTGTCATTGGTGTTCATGTCCTGTGGAAGCTATCAATATCATGATAATTATTATGCTCTTGACCACCGCAATGATAATAATCAATGTTTCTTTGTTGTAGACACAATAGACATCCCAAATCCGATTCTGATAAAAGAAAAAGGAGATTACTTTATTGTATCCCAGACTGCATTGGAAAAAGGCACTAAAAGCATTGACAATCTGTATCATGAAACAGATGTTTATATTGCGGGATTTGAGGAATTCTTTTTCTATAAGTACCTTCCCAAAGAGGCAAGGGTTTGGTCACGCTATGTAAACAAAGTTTCTATCTATGCGGAAACAGAGAAGATAACCATAAATGGCAAAACATACGAAAAGTTCAAATCTCCACACGTTTCTTTCATCTTGGGATTGATTAATGTAAATTACTATAATACTATAATGGCATGTATGGATTGTGATTGGTATATGCTTAAAAATCGGGAATACAAGAACTCTTATTACAGAATCGTATTTCCAATTTTGAAACCAGGCGAATCACCGGGACAGGTTTTTGATTCTAAACGAATCACCGGGACAGGTTTTTGATTCTAAATTTACCAGAAAGAGAAAAGGAGCTGAACCATGATGAATAATTATTTGTTTTTATACATATTTATTTTTACCAGTTTAGGCGTTTATGGTAATGACTCCCTTCTTGTAGATAAGAAATGGACAGAAAAACGTACTATATATGTTAATAAAGAAGAAATCGATTCGATAGGAGAGGATTCTTTGATTGAGAATTATGGTATTGCATGTGGCTATGATGGATGCAAGGAAATGGAATTCTTAAGTAATCATCGATTTAGAATGATATTTCCCCGTGATACGGTTCAAAATGGAAAATGGAATTTGGAAAATGACATCTTGACAATTGTGTATGATAAAAGAGATAAATGGGGGAAGAAAAGAAACAAATTCAAAATAAAGTATAGGAAGAAGCATGTTAAAGACAAAGAATGTCCAACTCTTTACTTGTTTGCAATAAAAGGACGTGTACGTGTTTGTTATATTTTTTGTAATTATCAATCAGGAGTCGGGGACTCTACAAGGGTCACAGGGACTTTTGACTCATGATGTCCAACCCTTTAAACCCTGAAATAGTTATGAGTCCTTAAATAAATAGCAAAACATTTGGGTGTTTTAAAGAAATGGAGTAACTTTGCACCCGCTGAGCAACCAGCTTTCTCGATTTCTTCACGAATTAACCACTCCAAAGAATATCACGGGAAAAGACGGCTGCCTGCTCACGCAATCCATACGGAGGGCGTGGGCTTTGGCCGTATCAACATCCCGTGAAAGGTTTGTGGTTAAACCTGTGAAGAATGTTGAGAAACCCAAACATAACCCCACAATCTCCGTTTTTCTCCAAAATCATATTTTACCATTTATTTCGTATCAAGGAATATGAAGAAGAGAAACGAAGACGATCCAGACAATCTGGGCGGACTCGGCGACATGCTGCCCGCTGAAGTCCTGAAAATGTTGAATGAACTGCTGGAGCAAATGCACAGGACAGGTCATATCAATCAAGGCAGCAAAATAGAAGTGGTGTATGTCGCCTCTGGCGGACAGCATGTGGAAACACAGGTAAACATTGGGACAGCCTCACCCCAGCCCCTCCCCAAAGGGAAGGAAGTAGGAAAACCTTTACCCGAAGCACTTAGCACCGAGGCAGCCATGGCGCTGTGGAAGAAGGTGCAGAGGGCAGGCTATGTGGATGCCGATTACCAGCCACTCATCTCCCGCACCCAGTCGGCATTATTGGCCGATGCGATGGCCGAACGGTTAGGGATCCGTGAGAAGTGGAAGGTGTTTGAGGCGTTGTGGAACAGGAAGAATATGTACCGTGATTATTACAAAGCCCTAAACCTCCGGCAATCGTTGGCATTTCAAGACGAAATCAAGAAACTGTTTCGCTGAATTGTCTATGATGTACCCGCTACATGTAGCCGCAATGTAGCAGATAATTTTTTCTGCTTTTTCGTAACTTTGCACTGGAAATCTAATCTTTGCAGCCTATGGGAGAAACGAAAACGAAAACCAAGACGAAGAAGCAGGAAGGTGGCGGGCACAAGAAGCCGTGGCGAGAGGAGTATGCCACGCCGGAGGAAATCAGGGCGATGCTCGGCGAGCGGGTGATGCTGCGCTACAACGAGGTGCGTGGACGGACGGAGATACACTGGCTGTCGCAGGGGCTGGCCATCGGCGAGGACGAGCAGGGTCTGCTGACCATCTTCGGCGGTGACGGGACAGCGACGGACGGCTACCAGAACCTCACCGACCGCGACGTCAACTCACTGTGGCGGATGCTCTGCCAGCAGAAGCCTGTCATCAAGCAGCACCTGGTGAATGTCATCGAGTCGGACTATGTGCCGGCCTATCACCCGTTCCGCTACTACTTAGAGCACCTGCCGCCGTGGAAGGAGGACCAGGGCGACTACATCATGGAGCTGTCGCTGTCGGTGAATGTCCGCGGCAACGGCGACGAGCAGCTGCTCTTCTACGAGTACCTGAAGAAGTGGCTCGTGGCCATGGTGGCGTCGTGGGCGGACGACCGCGTGGTGAACAACGTCATGCTGGTGCTCATAGGCGAACAGGGGTCGTACAAGACCACTTGGTTTGCCCACCTGCTGCCGCCACAGCTGCGCGAGTACTTCTACACCAAGACCAACAGCGGGCTGGTGTCGAAGGACGACCTGTTGACGCTGGCGCAGTACGGGCTGGTATGCTGGGAGGAACTGGACACCATGCAGCACAAGGAACTGAACAAGCTGAAGGCGGCGATGACCATGCCCAGCATCAACGAACGGGCGGCCTACGCACGCTACCACGAGAACCGCCCGCACCTGGCGTCGTTCTGCGGCACGGGTAACAACCAGCAGTTCCTGTCGGACACGACGGGCACACGACGCTGGCTGCCCTTCGTGGTGGAGTCGATAGAGAGTCCGCTGGCGTCGCCCTTCAGCTACGACGGCATCTACAGTCAAGCCTACGCCCTCTACCGGCAGGGATTCCGCTACTGGTTCGACAGGGCCGAGATAGAGCGCCTGCAGCGGCATAACGAGCAGTTCGAGAGTCCATGCACCGAGCGTGAGCTGGTGTTCTGGAACTTCCGTCCGCCCAGGGATGGCGAACAGGGCGAGTTCATGCCCGTAGGGCTGGCCATGCAGATCGTCAGCGGGCAGATCTCGGCGAAGATCAGCAAGGAGCAGATGGGCCGTGCCTTCATCGACCTCGGCTTCGAGCGCAGGACGTTCCACAATGTCCGCGGATACATCGTCATGCGCCGCAGCATCGCCGAGATAGAGAGTCTACGCAAAGGACTGGCAACTCCTGATACACATACACCTGATACACCTGTTTTCTGAAACCCCTCGCGTACCGTGCGTATACGCGGTACGCGTAGAGTTTACAAGATTTACTGTATAAGTGTATAGGTGTATTTAAAGAAAGACCATCATTAGCCTTCGTAAGTATGGCACTTAGGCATTGAAAGTATGGTGGTTTAGGGTTTAGAGTTTAGAGTTTAGAGTTTAGAGAGTAGGGTTGTTATGAAAGCAATGACGAAACAACAACTGGCCGAGAGCGCGGGCGTCACCACGAAGACCCTGATGAGTTGGTGCGAGCCCTTCCTGAAGGAACTCGAGACGATGGGCATGCAGCCCCACATGAAGGTGCTCCCGCCCCACATCGTCCGCTTCATCACCGAAAAGTTCTGCATCGACGTGGGGGAGTAAAGGGTAAAAGTGAAAAGAATATGAAAATATTCTGAAAATCAAAAATATTTTTCTATTTTCTTTTGAAATTCAAAATTATTTAGTAACTTTGCAGCGCAAAAACGTGCAATGAGAATAGTATCACACAGACGATTGGTTGAGTTCTACAGTTCAGAAGGACATGGAGACGCTCAGGCTGCACTTGAACGATGGTATGACATCGCAGAAAAGGCAGAGTGGAAGAACCTGTCGGATATAAAGGCAGATTTCCCCACAACAGACTACGTTGGAAACCAACACTATGTCTTTGACATCAGGGGCAACAAATATCGTTTGGTAGTGGTCGTAAAATTCACAATCGGACATATATTCATCCGATTTGTGGGTACTCACAGTGAATATGATAAGATTGACGTTTCAACGATATAATGTAGGAGGTACGAATATGGCAAAGATTACGAAAGAGCAATATGAGTTCGCATTGGCACGTATCGAGGAACTGTTGCCGATGGTGGATGACAACACACCTGCCAACGACCGCAATGCCGTGGAGTTGACGATGATGTCGGATGTCGTCATCGACTATGAGAAGGAGCACTATCCCATAGGGAAACCTACCGTAGCCCAACTGATACAACTTTCGTTGGACGAGAAGAATATGAGTCAGAAGCAGTTGGCTACAGAGATTGGAGTCAGTCCTTCCCGCATCAGCGACTATGTTTCCGGCAGGGCTGAGCCTACGCTGAAAATTGCCCGTCAGCTCTGTGTCACTTTAGGAATAACACCAGCCGCTATGTTGGGATATTAATTGCAGTTTTTTTCTGCCTGAGAGCAGAGGCAAACGACTGATAGCACCCCGAAGTTTGTTATTACTTCGGGGTGTTATTCTATTGTATTACTTCAAGTTTCGCATGTTTGAAGTTATCAGTAGTTATCGGGAGTTAACAGGCTTTCAGCCTGTGGAGTTAACAGACATTACTTTGCTGCAGCAGGTCTATTGTCCGCTAACTCCACGAACCGCAGGGCGAGTTAACTTCTGCGAGCAAAGCTCGCTTAACTCCCATTAACTCCCAGCAAGCGAAGCTTGCGAAACTTAAATAAATTATCATACAATCGCATACGGTTGATACGCCGTGTGCGATTTTTTAGTAAATTTTGGGGTAAGCCCGTATCGACCCTGCCCCATTTTAAAAGCCACCTTTTGAGGCGGCTTTTTTCATTTCACAAACTTTCGCTGGAATTGTATCTGTCTTTTATTTTGAATACAAAGGTACGGAATATTTCTGAAATGACCAAGAATCTGGGATAGTAATGATAACTATTCTGCAAACTTCCAAATAATGAATCGGAAAATATGGGAAACAGTGGGAATAACGTGGAGGAAACGGAAGGAAGCGGAAATCGCCCCTTCCGGATGTTGTACCTTTGCAACATCAGAGAAACACTCTGACAGAGTAGAAGAAGTTGCAAGTCGCGCGGTAGCAAATTTTTCACTCTTCACTATTCACTTTTCACTTTTTTGATTATGATTTTGTATGTATTGAAACAGAACAAGAACGAGAAGTCGTCGGCCTATGGCAAGTTCTTCGCCTACCCCGTCATCGAGGAAACCATCGATCTGGATGCGCTGGCCGGACACATGTCGAACCACAACACACCCTACTCGAAGGGTGCCATCAAGGGCATGCTCACCGACATGGTGTCGTGCATCAAGGAGCTGCTGCTGGAGGGCAAGAATGTCAAGGTTGCCGACCTGGCCATCTTCTCGCTGGGCATCAAGAACAACGGCGGCAGCGATACCGAGGATGAATTCAGCGTCTCCAAGCACATCAAGGGCGTCAAGCTGCGTGCCCGCGCCACCGGCGAGCTGACCACCACCAGCCTGAACCTGGAGGCCTCGCTGAAGAAGGCCACGGCCGTCACCAAGGCCAAGAAGGAAGATCCGGATCCCGAGCCCTAATCCTCTCTCCTGACACGAATTACCATGAATGGACATCAATTTCCCATGAATAGGATTTTTGAATAATTCGTGGTAATTCGTGTTCAAAATAATCAAGAACTTCAATTATTCAATCTTAAAATTTTCAATTACTATGAAGCGCTGGAAAACCATCATTCAGTTCATTATCACCGTACTCACGGCTATCATTAGCTCATTCTTCGTACAGTCATGCGCCACATTGATTTGATTGTGATTCACTGCTCGGCCACGCGCTGTAACCGTAGCTTTCCCGTGACAGCACTCATCCGCTGTCACGCGGATCGCTTCGGATTCACGGGCTACCACTACTACATCACCCGCGACGGCCAGACCTACCAGACGCGACACGAACAGTTGGTCGGTGCCCACGCCGTGGGCTACAACCAGCACTCCTTAGGCGTCTGCTATGAAGGTGGCCTGGACGAGCACGGCAAAGCTGCCGACACCCGTACCCCGAGGCAGAAGCGCGCCCTGCTGAAACTGCTGAAAAAGTTGAAGGCCGCGCACCCCGATGCCCGGATTCTCGGTCATCGCGATCTGCCCGACGTCCACAAGGACTGCCCCTGCTTCGACGCCATCGCGGAGTTCTCTGACCTAAAGGCCTGATTGTGGCGTTGCGAGCAAGAACATCTAAAACCAACGATTATGCACTACATCAGAGATCAACAAACAGCGTAAAAACCTCAAAATGTGGCGATTCCTCCGGATGGAATCGCCACATTTTGGAACTGTGAGCCTGCCTGCTTTGGCGGTTTAGTGCTTCACCATGTGGATGGCCTTTTTGGCGAGCTTTACCACTATAAGAAGAGTCCCATGATCAATTCTTTTCAGATCCCCAAACTTTGTCTATGAGTAAGAAAAATGAAACAGGGTCATCTTTCAGTTTGTCCTTATGGATGGATTTGATATAATTCTTGATGATAGAATAGTTCTGAAACTCATCACATAGTGTCGCTCTGCGTTTTTCAGTTAGTTTTTTCCCTTTTCTAAATAATGCTTTAGCATACTGCATATCTGGTGTCTTATATAAGTAGAAATCACCTAAATACAAGTCCCATGCCTCATAGATAGTGACATTTTTGCTTTGATAAAGCACATAGCACATACTGGGATAACCGTATTCCATAGGAGTTTCGTTGCCATAGTAATAATATACTGGAACAGCGTGGCTAATCAACACCTTATCTGGTTCAGTATCAAACCATATATACATACTGTCTATGTCTTTAGTGGCATGTGTTCTGTTTTTACTGAATAAACCATCCAGATTGTTCAACACAACAGTTTCATCATAGACACATACGGTACTATGCCCATTCCTGATATATCCACTATCTGTAGTTCCGTCTTTTAACCAAACCTTGGCATGCCAGAAGTTCTTTATAACTTTCTCCTTTTGTGCAAATGTACCAATAGACATCATAATAGCGAGTACAAAGACTATCAATCTTAGCTGCCTGAAATTAGCTATTTTACAGGCGCCTTCAAATACTTTTGTTAGTTTCATCTATAATCCAAATTTAAAATATCACACCGTATCACACCGTGCCTGGCACCGTGTGACATCTAATAAGAGTCCCGTGATTCTTGGATTAAACGCCTAATACGATGGCAGGGTCAATATTCAGTTTCCTACTCAGTTCTCTGCCAATTTTCAATGACGGTTCGCTCTTCCCGTTCATAATCTCGCTCACCCTGGCTGTACTTAATCCCAGCATTTCTGCAAGCTTTGTCTGATTGATGCCCATTTCGTAGAGGCGTAATTTGATAATATCAATCAATGTCGGCTTGCCTATGGGGTAATGCACGTCCTCGTACTCCTCGACCATATCTGAAATCATGTCGAGTTCCAGATAGTTTTTGTCATCGGTAGGTGTCTCGTCGTTTACCAACGGCAGAAGCTCATCTATCCTTTTCAATGCTGCCCGATAGGCTGCCTCGCTTTTGATCTGTGCCATAGTCTTAAATGTTTTTAATGTCCTTTATTGCATCGTACTCCTTATGTGTCCCAACAAACCGGATATACACGGTTTTAGGTGTAAACTGAATGAGAACAACCAGTCGGTAGTCGTTACCTTTGATGTTAAACACATATCGTTGGTTGCCTACTGCATCCACGCTGTTGAATGTGTTTTTAATGTCAGCGAAACAAGTCCATTCCGACTTCTTGGTTTTCTCGTACCATTCTTCGAGCGCAGTTTTTGCTTTGGGCTCTTGGGTATAGTATTCTATGAGTGTACTTTTTGATATAATCCGCATCGTATTATTTTTTTTTTCGCTGCAAATATAGTTATTATGTTTAGATTTTCCAAATATTTTTCGGAAAAACTTAAATCTTTTAATAAAATGCGTTGCAGTATCACACCGTGCCTGGCACCGACGAATCACCGGGACAGGTTTTTGATTCTAAGGAATAATAAACAGCAAATTGCTACGTTTAAACAAATAGAATAGAGAACAACCACAATAATGCCAAGAATCGGAAGAGTACAAAGCGGGACAGGGATTTATCATGTAATGTTACGTGGTATCAATCGTCAGGACATCTTTGAAGAGCCTGATGATTATTGGACTTTTACAAACATCTTGTCTGCATTGCAAAATGATTCATGAGACAGGTACCAGTCCCTTGTGTCTTTAGAAAATCTTTAATGCATAGAGAAAAAAATAATATTATGCGTTAATTTGCGTTATAATATATAATACAAGTATTAATAATAATGACAATGATGAAAATGAAGAAATTCCTACCTTTGTGTGTTCTATTTGTGTTGGCGGCAGGACTGATGGGCTGCAGCGATGACGACGATGACAGCGGCATTGTCAGGGAATCTGTAGTGACGGACGAGGTAAGGCAGTTCTTTGAAGCAGAGTTAGCCCCGACAATTAGTTCTTTGCCTTCTTTACAAAATGGTTTCTTCCGTCATGCAGACTATGAAGATTTACACAGGTCTGGCACTCCTGAAGTGTTATTGCGCGTCATCAACAGTACGGAAGAGTTCAGGGCAGCCTATCTGGGGACGTCTCCCCTTCCCGACATCGACTTCAGCCAGCATACGTTAGTAATAGGCTTGACTGATAGCCGTGACAGTTCCGAGACGCTTGGCAGAGTTTGCCTGCGGGAGGACAACAGTAGTTAGACTCTTGCTGTAGTCATTTATAAGAATGTCAATCCCATACTTGTCTACAATTTACAGATAACGCCGCTTTTCTTCTGGAAACTCTATCCGAAATGTCAGTCTAAGCCTTTGACGGCAACCCGCGTCATCGAGGAAGTCTATCAGGAGAGATAATCTTTGACTAAATCAGGGAATTCTGATCTGGCGAATTTGCAATTCGCCAGCATGGAGTATTAGCATAGATCAGGGATAGATCAGGGGACGTAGATCAGGGGACTGTAATCATTTTTTGAGTAGATTATTATGAAGATTACGAAAATGTTACTAAATTTGCATGTTCTATCACCAAAGCATCAGCACATGCCACGACAGGAAGGAGTATATTGCTCGGTTGACAGGTGTCTCTTACGGAGTTATCATGAAATCTTTGTATATTTGCGCCCAGAAATGCTTTTTGCATTGAGCAAATCAGTGTCAGATATGCTTTTTGTATTGAGCAAGAACGAGTAAATAATGCTTTTTCGAGAAAGCAAAACAGAGAATGACCGGGTGACGGTTCTGTGATCATACGAGGCAGACCTCGTTGTTGTATAATTGCCCCCTGAAGGGCTTCTGACCAAGGATACCGAAAATGAGACGCAGAAGTCCCCTTAGGAACTTCTGTGTCTCATTTTTGAAATATGCGGATTCAAGACTCTCACAGAGCCAATTTTCAACGATGAGGCATACCTCGTGCCCGTTTTGCTCTGTAGTAAACTATTGAAGACGAAAATAAATTAGCAGACCCTAATTAGAACCCACCTTTATCACGACTTTCTTATGGTTGTTGACATAAACGCCACGCTGCGTCGGCCTGCCGATGAGACGGCGACCGTCGAGGGTGTACCACGCATCGTCGGCCGTCTTTGCATCCGTAGGTAGCGAGGCAAGGGAAAGGGCGGTGTTCATGATGGTGCTGATAACGGACACGTCGTAGAAGGCGGAGTAGTCGTAGGCGACTGGGTCGCCGGAAGCAACGGCAATGGGATAGTTGGGGGTGACACCGCTGTCAATCTCGTTCCAGTTCTTGTCGGTCAGACGTCCGCGATAGGAAGAAATCTGGAACTGGAGGCCTTCGGGGGTGACAAAGTTCTGCACGGCACAGGCGCCGCCGCCACACTTCTCGCCGATGATGTGGAATCCCATGTCTTTCATGAGTGAGGGGAAGAGGTTGGCGCATGAGAATGAGACGCCAGAGGTCAGCACGCCGTAGTTCAGATTGTAGTTTTTCCACACTTCCTTGTCCTGCTCGTCGAACACGCCGTCGAAGTTGCAGTCAACGTCATAGCTAACCAGCATGCGCTGCTTGGTCAGGGTATTCTCGCTATAGTAGTGGCTCTGTCCGGCGATGAGTGCCGTCATGGCCATCACGATGTCGAGCGAGCCGCCTCCGTTGTTGGCTACGTCAATGATGAGGTTTTTCACCTCCGGGTCATCGTTGGCCCGCTTCATGGCATCGAGCACCACGCTCAGATCGCCCGGGAAGTCCGTATCGACGGCTGGCGTATTGCCCGTGCAACCGCCGGCATAATACTCCCTCCACGCAGCAAAGTTGCTGATGAACTGGGGATATATCAGATATGCCGTGTCGCCGCCCTTATAGTAATAGTCGGTTATCCCCTTGTCACTGCGGGCCTTGTCAATGGCCCTGTCCCGGGGTCTGCTGATCATGGGGATAAGGAATCTGTCGCTGATCATCTGGTACAGAGCGGGGTAGGTCTCCTCAATGTTACGGAACCCCGAGAGCCACCCGATGGTACCATCCTTTATATTTAGGGCACTGATGACCTTGAGATCGACATACATGCCAGTATGCCCTCCGTCGTCGAGCACTGCCTGCATGCCAGTCATGCCGATAACGTAATCCTTCATGTTGGTGCTCGTCAAAAGCTGCTTGATGGTGGTGCCGTTGTCAATGATGTTGTCGCTGAGGGCCTTGTCCAAGCCGTTTTCCTTGATGGCATTTTCGTAAGGCGAACGTCCGGGCATGCCGTAGAAGTGGTCGATGACGAAGCACAACTCCTTGTAGGTGAAGTCGGCCAGGTCGGCAGCGCGCGTCTGCTGCTCAAGGATGGCCATCGCCCTTTCGGGTTCGAACTTGCAGATATCGGAGTTCGCGTTTTCGGTCACCAGGACAACCTTCTCGCCGTTATAGCCGGCGATGTGGTAGTACAGGTCGCTGTACAGGTCGGCAATGGTGGCAAAGGGAAAGTACACCGCGCCGTCATCGCCACGCAGGTCGATGCCGTATTTTTGGAAGTCGAAGGTGGTGGTGACCGCTGCGGGCGTCACCTCTTGAGTGCGGTAGCGGATGAAGGGGGCGCCGTCAAGATAGACATTGTCCATGCCCTCCTTCTGTATCAGGCTCATCAGGTTGGTGAAGGCCATGTAGTCATCGGACGAGAACTGCTCGGTGGTGGTATTTACCATCGCCTTCGCATACTGGTTTTCGAGAGTATATTGACCGTCGCCGGTCTTGGTGACGGTCATCTGGCTGCCAGGAAGCATCAACGCCTGGAAGTCAGCCACGGAGATGTAGGCCACCGACGGCAGGTCATCGTAGAAACGGAGGGTGACGGTGCCGCCGTCCTCACCACCACGGTTCACAGGCACTTGCTTGGCTGTAAACGCAGCTTCGGCAAAAGCACCCATTGTAGTCATTAAGGCGACTACGGCCATGAGTAGAGTCTTCTTCATATTATCATTTTATCATTCATAAG
>CAMHJQ010000019.1 GCA_946185485.1 uncultured Prevotellaceae bacterium
TATTGACAAAAGTCAAGCAAAAACAAGACTATACATTATAATATTATATAGGAAGCAAGGGGAATATAGAAAAAAAATACCGCAGAGCGTCTGTGAAGCACTGCGGTATTTACTATACTATTTCTGATCAATTATTCCGAATTACTCTCCGTCAGGAGCCTTGTCAATAAGATCCATGAACTGGTCAAGCTTCGGGGTGATGATAATCTGAGTGCGGCGGTTGCGCTGTTTGCCAACCTCGGTTGTGTTGGGCTGCAAAGGATTGTACTCTCCTCGTCCGCCGGCGGTCAGTCGCTTAGGATCTACGCCATAGTCATTCTGGAGAGCCTGGACCACACTCGAAGCACGCAGACAAGAGAGGTCCCAGTTGTTACGAATGTTCTCACGCTTGATGGGTACATCGTCCGTATTACCCTCGATGAGCACGTCGTAGTCGCTATAGTCCTTGATGATCTTGGCAATCTTCGACAGTGTCTCAGCAGCACGGTCGTTAATCTCGTAGCTACCGCTCTTATAAAGCATGTTGTCGGCCAGCGAGATATAAACAACGCCCTTCAGCACTTGCACGTCAACCTCCTTCAGTTCTTCCTTAGAAAGCGAGCGTGTCAGGTTGTTGGTAAGTACCATGTTCAGCGAGTCACTCTTAGACTTTACCTCCACCAAGTGGCGGATGTACTGATTGGACTCATTGATCTGGTCAACGAGTTTCTCGATACTGACATTGTTCTGACTGGTATTGGCCAGACTCTTATCGAGCGATGACTGCAAACGGGCATTCGTCTTGCGAAGTTCGGCAATCTGCTCCTCCAGACTACCCACACGGGTGTTGGCGGCAGCAAGCTGTTCCTTGGTCTCCTGATAGTTACCCTGCAAGGTTTTGTTCTCCTCCTGGCAAGCCACCAGTTCTTTCTTGGACGCACAGCTGGAGAACAGGACTACTGCCACCAGCGAAATCATTAAAATGTTTTTTCTCATATTCGTTTCTAATTTAAAAGACATGTATTTGGCTGCAAAGTTAATGATTAGACGCAATATTTCGCCTAAAGTTGCTGTGTTTTAGATTATTTTAAGTACTTTTGCACACAAATTCAGAAAAAACATCAAAAGACAAGACTATGATACTCTTTTTTAAGACCCCGCAACAGAGCGTGATAGCCACCGAAGTGGACCATCAGCTCAACGAACAGGAAGTAAAGGAACTCTGCTGGCTCTACGGTGAAGCAGAACTGCTGGCTGACGAGACGCTCAGCGGCTATTTTGTCGGACCACGTCGCGAGATGGTGACACCATGGTCGACGAATGCCGTTGAGATAACCCAGAACATGGGCCTCAGCGGTATTTCTCGTATAGAGGAATACTTTGCCGTCAATTCCAAGGACGCTGAGCACGACGAGATGCTACAGCGTATGTATAACGGTCTGAATCAAGACATCTTTACCATCAACATCAAGCCGGAGCCTATCAAGTATGTGGACAATCTGGAAGAGTATAATGAGCAGGAAGGTCTGGCCCTTTCGCCCGAAGAGATTGAGTATCTGCACGGACTGGAGAAGCAGAACGGCCGTCCTTTGACCGATTCAGAGATTTTTGGCTTCGCACAGATTAACTCTGAGCACTGCCGTCACAAGATTTTCGGCGGAACCTTTATCATTGACGGTCAGGAGATGGAGAGTTCGCTCTTTGCGATGATTAAGAAAACCACGCAGGAGAATCCCAACAAGATACTCTCTGCCTATAAAGATAATGTGGCTTTTGCCCAGGGACCTGTGGTTGAGCAGTTTGCCCCGAAGGACCAGAGCACGAGTGACTGGTTCCGCGTGAAGGACATCGAGAGCGTCATCTCGCTGAAGGCTGAGACGCACAACTTCCCCACAACCGTTGAGCCCTTCAACGGTGCCGCCACCGGTACGGGTGGTGAGATTCGCGACCGTATGGGCGGTGGCGTAGGTTCATGGCCCATCGCCGGTACGGCAGTCTATATGACGGCGTATCCCCGTCTGAAGGATGACCAAAAGACGGCTCGCGACTGGGAGGATATTCTGCCCGTTCGCCAATGGCTGTATCAGACGCCGGAGCAGATTCTAATCAAGGCTTCGAATGGTGCCAGCGACTTTGGTAATAAGTTCGGGCAACCGCTGATTTGCGGCTCTGTGCTGACGTTTGAGCATCAGGAGGGGGCTGATAGTGGCTGTGCCTCAGCCACAAACGCGACGAAGTATGCTTACGACAAGGTGATTATGCTGGCCGGTGGTGTCGGTTATGGCACCAAGCGCGACTGCTTGAAGAAGGAGCCCCAAAAGGGCAACAAGGTAGTCGTTGTTGGTGGTGATAACTATCGCATCGGCTTGGGTGGTGGTTCTGTATCGTCGGTAGATACAGGTCGCTATAGCAACGGTATTGAGTTGAATGCCGTTCAGCGTGCTAACCCAGAGATGCAGAAGCGTGCCTACAACCTGGTGCGTGCCCTCTGCGAGGAGGATGTGAACCCCGTCGTTTCTATCCACGACCACGGCTCTGCCGGTCACTTGAACTGTCTCTCTGAGCTCGTTGAGGAGTGCGGTGGTGAAATCGACATGACCAAGCTGCCCATTGGCGATAAGACGCTGAGTTCTAAGGAAATCATTGCCAATGAGAGCCAGGAGCGCATGGGACTGCTCATCGACGAGAAGCACATCGAACATGTGCGTAAGATTGCCGAACGTGAGCGTGCTCCGCTGTATGTGGTTGGTGAGACCACTGGCGATGCCCACTTCTCGTTCAAGCAGGGCGATGGCGTGAAGCCCTTCGACCTCGATGTGGCTCAGATGTTCGGCCATTCGCCCAAGACCATCATGAAAGATAATACTGTAGAGCGCCACTACGAGGACGTAACCTACAGTCAGGATAAAATCAACGAATACCTCGACCGCGTGCTTCAGTTGGAGGCTGTGGCTTGTAAAGACTGGCTGACCAACAAGGTTGACCGTTCTGTGACGGGAAAGATTGCCCGTCAGCAGTGTCAGGGCGAGATTCAGTTGCCGCTGAGTGACTGCGGCGTGGTAGCCCTCGACTATCGTGGCGTGAAGGGTATCGCCACCGCGCTTGGTCATGCTCCTCAGGCAGGTTTGGCCAATCCTGCTGCCGGTTCTGTACTTTCAGTAGCAGAGGCACTAACCAATATTGTCTGGGCGCCGTTGGCTGAGGGCATGGACTCGCTGAGCCTGTCTGCCAACTGGATGTGGCCCTGCCGTTCTCAGGAGGGCGAGGATGCCCGTTTGTATGAGGGTGTGAAGGCGCTGAGCGACTTCTGCTGCGACCTGCACATCAATGTTCCTACCGGTAAGGACTCGCTGTCTTTGAGTCAGCAGTATCCTAACGGCGAGAAGATTATCTCTCCGGGTACTGTGATTGTTTCTGCCGGTGGTGAGGTCAGCGACATCAAGAAAGTGGTAAGCCCCGTGTTGGTAAACGACAAGAACGCCTCACTCTATCATATCGACTTCTCGTTCGACGAGCAGCATCTGGGTGGTTCTGCCTTCGCCCAGAGTCTTGGCAAGGTGGGCGACGATGTGCCTACCGTGAAGAATGCTGAGTACTTCGCTGATGCCTTCATGGCTGTTCAGCAGATGATTGAGAAGGGCTGGATTATGGCTGGCCACGATATCTCCGCTGGTGGTCTCATCACCACCCTGCTCGAGATGTGCTTCGCCAATCAGAAGGGTGGTTTGCATATCAACCTGCACGACATCTGTAAGGATGGTGACATCGTGAAGACCCTCTTCGCAGAGAACCCAGGTGTGGTGATCGAGGTAAGCGATGAGCACAAGCAAGAGTTCAAGGACTTCATGGAAGATGCCGGTGTTGGTTATGCCAAGATTGGTTATTCGGTGCCTGAGAGCCGCAATATTGAGGTCATATTCGCAGGTGGAAACGGCAAAACCGTTTCCCACACATTTGACATTGATGCTCTGCGCGATACATGGTATAAGACCTCTTACCTGCTGGACCGCAAGCAGAGCTTCAACGGCAAGGCCAAGGAACGTTTCGAGAACTATAAGAAGCAGCCTATCGAAATGAAGTTCAACAAGGACTTCACGGGTAAACTGAGCCAGTACGGTATCTCTGCCGATCGCCGTCAGCCATCTGGCATCAAGGCTGCCATTATCCGTGAGAAGGGTACCAACGGTGAGCGTGAGATGGCTTACTGCCTGTATTTGGCTGGCTTCGACGTGAAGGACGTGATGATGACCGACCTGATCAGTGGCCGCGAGACGCTGGAGGATATCAACATGATTGTCTTCTGCGGTGGTTTCTCCAACTCCGACGTGCTCGGCTCTGCCAAGGGTTGGGCTGGTGCCTTCCTCTTCAACCCCAAGGCCAAGGAGGCACTCGATAAGTTCTATGCCCGCAAGGACACCCTGTCGCTGGGTATCTGTAATGGTTGCCAGCTGATGGTGGAGCTGGGTCTCACTGGCGCAGCAGGTGCAAAGATGCTGCACAACGACTCGCATAAGTTCGAGAGTGAGTTCATCACCTTGAGCATCCCCCAGAACAACAGCGTGATGTTCGGCTCGCTGAGCGGCAACAAGCTCGGTCTGTGGGTGGCTCACGGAGAAGGCAAGTTCCATCTGCCCGAGGCTGAAGACAAATACAATGTGATTGCCAAGTATAACTATCACGGCTATCCCGCCAACCCCAACGGCTCCGACTACGATGTCGCAGGTATCTGCTCCGAGGATGGTCGTCACCTCTGCATGATGCCCCATTTGGAGCGCGCCGTGTTCCCCTGGCAGAATGCCTGGTATCCCGCCAGCCGCCGCAACGACGAGGTGACACCGTGGATTGAGGCTTTCGTCAATGCCCGCAAATGGGTGGAGGAAAAGGTAAAAAAGTAAAAGGTAAAAAATAAAAGTGAACAATATTTATTGGGAATCTTTTAAAACCTTCTTTAAGATTGGCATATTCACCCTGGGGGGTGGATATGCCATGATACCTTTGATAGAGGAGGAAGTGGTGAACAGGAAGAAGTGGTTGTCGAAGGACGAGATGCTCGACCTGATAGCCATTGCCCAGAGTTGTCCGGGAGTCTTCGCCATCAACATCGCCATCTTCATCGGCTATCGGTTGAAGAAAGAGCGTGGTGCCATAACCACGGCAGCGGGCACTGCCCTACCCTCGTTCCTCATCATCCTGCTCGTTGCCATATTCTTCCGTCAGTTTGAGGACAACAAGATTGTCGCCGCCATGTTCCGGGGCATCCGCCCGGCGGTAGTGGCCCTCATTGCAGTGCCCACCTTCAATCTGGGCAAGCGGGCAGAACTGAACAAATGGACCATCTGGATTCCCATCGTGTCCGCCCTCTTGATATGGCTCATGGGTGTTTCGCCCATCTGGATCATCATCTTGGCAGGCATCGGAGGATTCCTATGGGGAAAGGTAAAAAGGTAAAAAAGTAAAAAGATAAAAGGATGATATTCTTTTGGCTATTCGTCACATTCTTTGAGATAGGCCTGTTTGGCTTTGGTGGTGGCTATGGTATGCTATCGCTCATCCAGCACGAGACCGTCGAGCACTGGCATTGGCTGTCGTCGTCAGAGTTTACCGACATCGTTGCCATCTCGCAAATGACGCCAGGACCCATTGGCATCAACAGTGCCACCTATTGCGGATATACTGCTGTCAAGAATGCCGGCTATTCCCTGCCCATGTCTGTGTTAGGCTCTGCCACTGCCACGTTTGCCCTGGTGCTGCCTTCGCTGATACTGATGATACTCATCAGCAAGATGTTTATGCGGTATATGCACACACAGGCGGTGACGAGTGTCTTCCAAGGTCTTCGTCCTGCCGTCGTGGGACTCCTGGCAGCGGCCACCCTGCTGTTATGTACCCGCGAGAACTTCAGCACACCTACAGAGAACCCCTGGCAGTTCTTCATCAGTTGTCTGCTCTTTGCCGCTGCCTTCTACGGTGTCAAGGTCATAAAAATCAACCCCATCAGAATGATTGTGTATTGTGCTCTGGCGGGGTTGATATTGCTTTACGAATAAGGGTTCTTCCTTATTTGTTCTTACGGTAGTATTCTACGGCACGGCAGATGTTCTCATGCATGGCCTTTGACGTAAAGGTAGCGCCGGTGACGGCATCCACATCCTGCACCTTGCCGCTCTTTACATTCATGCCCTCATACTTGGGCAGCATCTGCTTCTTCACCTTGGCATTGTACTTCGGCGTCTCCTGACTTTTGAGAGCCGTCACCTTGACGATCTTGTTCTTTTTGATATAGACCTCTACAGGGGTCGTGCCGGCATAGCCCTCTACGTCCTGTGCCAGTGTCGTGGAGTTTACGACGTATGTGCCGTCAGCCTCTTTCTTCATCACGCCCTGTGCATCTGCAGCCAGCGACGTAAACAGCAGGGCTGCAACCATTAGTTTCTTCATATTCCTGTTCATATTAAGTTTCAGGCCGCAAAGGTAACCATTTAGTGACAAACTGGCAAGCTTTTCGTCTTAATATAAATAAAAATAAGGTAATAACATGAAACGTCTCTGCGTCTTCCTCCTCCTGCTGTCAGCCGTCCTGCAGCTGTCTGCCCAGACTGGGAAAGTCTTTATATCCACCTCGTTCCATGAACCCGCTACCGACGGTCTGCGGTTCATCTACAGCCGCGACGGCTGGACGTGGCAGTCCATCGACGGTGTGTGGCTCAGGCCCGAGGTAGGCCGGCAGCGAGTCATGCGCGACCCCTCCATCATCCGCACCCCTGACGGCATGTTCCATTTGGTGTGGACCTCCAGCTGGCGTGGCGACCGCGGCTTCGGCTACGCCTGTTCACGCGACCTGGTGCATTGGAGCGAGCAACGCTTCATCGAGGTCATGACGGACACGACGACTGTCAACGTCTGGGCCCCGGAGCTGTTCTGGGACGACGTCAGGCAGCAGGCCGTCATCGTGTGGGCATCGTGCATCCCCGGCAAGTTTCCCGACGGTCAGGAGGAGCACAAGAACAACCACCGCCTGTACTATACCACCACCAAGGACTTCAAGACCTTTGCCCCTACGAAACTGATGATAGAACCGGGCTTCTCGTGCATCGACGCCACACTCGTCAAACGCGCCAAGAACGACTACGTGATGGTGCTCAAGGACAATACCCGCCCCGAGCGCGACATCAAGGTAGCCTATGCCAAGTCGCCCTACGGTCCATGGTCGAAGGCCAGCGAACCCTTTACAGGGAAGATGATGGAAGGTCCCACAACGGTGAAGGTGACGCGCAAGGCAGGCAAGACAGAAGAGAGTGGCTGGCTGATATACTACGACCGCTACCAACTGAAAGACTTCGGTGCTCACTTCACCAAGGACTTTGTGACCTTCGAGGATGTATCCGACAAGGTCAGCGTGCCCAACCTGCATAAGCACGGCACCATCTTCGAGGCCGACGAGCGCATCCTCAGCGGGCTGCTGAATGCCAAGAAGGTTCACTATACCGGCAAGACGCTCAGCAACCCCAACCGCCATGACGGTGGCCTGTCGCCGGCTGTCGGTGTGCACAACATCCAGATGCTGCGCGCCAACCGCGAGCATCCTTCCGTCAAGAACGGCAACGGCTGGACCTACAACCACCAGCCGATGATGGCCTACTGGAACGACCAGTTCCACGTGCACTACCTCTGCGACCCGAAGGACGAACACGTGCCCCCCTCCCACACGCTGTACCAGACCTCGAAGGATGGCTACAGCTGGAGCGACCCGCAGATACTCTTCCCTGAGGTGCAGGTGCCCGAGGGTTTCCAGAAACCCGGACGTCCCGAGAAGGCACACGACCTCATCGCCATCATGCACCAGCGCGTCGGATGGTACGTCAGCAAGAGCGGTCAGCTCTGGGCTATCGGCAACTACGGCGTAGCTTTCGACAAGAAGGACGACCCCAACGACGGCAACGGCCTTGGCCGCGTCATCCGCGAGGTCAGGAAAGACGGTTCGTTAGGGCCTATATTCTTCATCTACCTCAACCACACCTACAAGACCTACAAGACCTGCTTCCCCTACTATACCAAGGCCGACAAAGCCACGCGCCGAGCCTGCGAAGATATCCTGTCCAATCCACGCTACCGCATGCAGTGGGTGGAGGAGGCCGACCGCAACGACCCGTTGATACCTTTGCACAAAGAGTACAAGGCTTATTGCGACTACACCCTGCCCGACGGACAGATTGCCGCCCTCTGGAAGCACGCCCTGACCTCGACCTCGGCCGACGGCGGCTTGACGTGGGCACAGCCTGTGGAGCGTGCCAAGGGTTTTGTCAACAGCAACGCCAAAATCTGGGGCCAGCGCCTCAGCGACGGCACCTACGCCACCGTCTATAACCCCTCGGAATACCGCTGGCCGCTGGCCATCAGCCTCTCGAAAGACGGCTACGAATACACCACGCTGAACCTCGTGCAGGGCGAGGTACCCCCCATGCGCTACGGCGGCAACTACAAGAGCTACGGTCCGCAGTATGTCCGCGGCATACAGGAGGGCAACGGCGTGCCCAAGGACTCTGACCTCTGGGTAGCCTACTCCATGAACAAGGAGGATATGTGGGTAGCCCACATCCCCGTACCGGTACAGACAGAGGCGCACAGCCATGCCGACGGCAAAGAATTTTTGACTAACGGCAAAACCGTTGGAGACAACGGGCTATCGACACTTACCACATGGAATATCTATTCACCCGTCTATGCTCCCGCTTCGCTTCATGACGGGTGGTTGACGCTGACAGACAGCGACCCCTTCGACTATGCCCGCGTGGAGCGCAAGATACCCGCCACCAAGGAGTTGTGCGCCGAGTTCGACCTGCGTGCCGGACAGAACGACCACGGCCTCCTGCAAATTGAATTTCTCGACGCTCACGGTACGGCTTGTTCGCGCATCGAGTTGACCGCCGATGGCATCATCCGCTGCAAGGGCGGAGCCCGCTATGGAAACCTTGGGAAGTATCAAGCCAACGAGGTGCTGCGCATAAAATGCGTCCTCAGCGTCTCGAAGCGCATGATAGAGGTCTACATCAACGACAAGAAGGCGGGTCAGCGCATGTTCTTTGCACCCGTGGAGAGCATCGAGCGCGTCATGTTCCGCACAGGTTCAGAGCGTCGCTTCCCCGATGTCGATACGCCTGCCGATTGGGACGGCACGCTGGAACATGCCGGGGAGCATGACCCGGAGGCCACCTTCGCCATCGCTGATTTTCATACCGAAGCCATGGATGCCGATGGCAAAACCATCGGCAACACTCCCGCTATCCTGCGTTACGACGACTACAAGCACTACGTGGACTACTTCAACACGATGGAGCCGGAAACCATCGTGCAGGCCATCCCCAACAGCAAGTCCTGGGAGTGGATGACGCAGAACGTCCCCCTCTTCGACTGTCCTGACCGCGGCTTCGAGGAGATGTGGTACTTCCGCTGGTGGACGCTCCGCAAGCACATCCGCCAGACGCCTGTAGGCTATGCCATGACGGAGTTCCTGGTGCCGCGCAGCTATGCAGACCAGTACAACCTCATCGCCTCCGGCGTGGGCCATCATATCCACGAGAGCCGCTGGCTCCGCGACACCACCTATCTCGACCAGATGATGAACACCTGGTATAAAGGCAACGAAGGCAAGCCGATGAAGAAGATTGCCAACTATTCGTCGTGGATGGCCCATTCGCTCTGGGGGCGCTACCTCGTGGATGGCCGCAAGGACTGGATTGTGGGCATGCTGCCCTCCCTAGAGTGGGAGTACAACCACTGGGAGACCACCCACACCCGCGAAGGCGGTCTTTACTGGCAGGCCGACGTGCAGGATGCCATGGAGGAGACCATCTCCGGCGGACGCAAGAAGAAGTACCTGCGCCCCAGCATCAACGCCTACATGTATGGCAACGCCATGGCCATCGGCAACATCTGTACGCTTGCTGGTTTTGCCAGCAAGGCCCAGTCCTACTTCGACAAAGCCGCCGCCCTTCAGGAAAAGGTACACCAGAAGCTGTGGAACGACGAGCACCAGTTCTTCGAGACCCACCGCATCGACTCCAGTGCCAACGTCCGCGAGGCCATCGGCTTCATGCCCTGGTACACCCGCATGGCCAAGGACGAGGCGAAATACGCTGTCGCCTGGCTGCAGGCCGGCGACCCGCAGGGCTTCTCGGCTCCCTACGGTCAGACCACTGCCGAGCGCCGTCATCCGCAGTTCCGCACCCACGGCGTGGGCAAGTGCGAGTGGGACGGTGCCGTATGGCCCTTTGCCACCAGTCAGACGCTCACCGCCATGGCCAACTTCGCCAACGACTACACCGCCCGTCCTGTGTCCAGCGGTTCTGCCGCTGGGACATTCCCCCTCGATTCCCTTTATTTTGCCGAACTGGAGAAATACATGCAAAGCCAGCACATGCGCGGCAAGCCCTATATCGGCGAATATCTCGATGAAACCACGGGTTTTTGGCTCAAAGGCGACCAGGAGCGCTCGCGCTACTACAACCATTCCACCTGGAACGACCTCATCATCACCGGCCTCGTGGGCCTGCGCCCCCGTGCCGACCAGACCATCGAGGTCAATCCCCTGCTGCCTGCCGATAAGTGGGACTACTTCTGCTTGGACAACATACCCTATCACGGCCATACCCTCACCATCGTCTGGGACAGGAACGGCGACCGCTACCACATCGGCAAGGGTCTGCGCGTATTGGTCGACGGACAGCTGAAGGGACAGAGAACAAACATCGGAAAACTACTCATAACTGATTGATTATGGAAACATTGCATTGCAACACCCCTAAAGAGAAAACATTCAAACGCCCCCTGAGTGGAATCATTCCACCGTTAGTCACCCCGCTAAAGAACAATGAGACGCTGGACGTAGAGTCGTTGGAGCGCCTGATAGAGCACCTCATTGAAGGTGGTGTCCACGGACTCTTCGTGCTGGGCACGACGGGCGAAGAACAAAGCCTGTCATACGATGTGCGCAAGCAGATGATCAAGGAGTCGTGCCGCATCAACCGCGGCCGCCTGCCCCTGCTGGCCTGCATCACCGACACCAGCATCGAGGAGAGTGTACGCCTGGCCAGGAAGGCTGCCGACTATGGCGCCGACGGTGTGGTATCAGCCCCACCCTACTATTTCGCCACAGGTCAGCCCGAACTGGCACAGTTCTACGAAGAGCTGGTACCGCAGCTGCCGCTGCCCGTATTCCTTTACAACATGCCCAGCCACGTGAAGGTCAGCTTCGCCCCCGATACGGTCAAGCGCATCGCACAACTGGAGCAAGTCGTTGGTTTCAAGGACTCTTCGGCCAATGCCGTCTACTTCCAGAGTGTGATGTATAAGATGCAGCACCGCAAGGACTTCGCCATGCTCGTAGGTCCCGAGGAGATTACCGGCGAGTGCGTGCTGTTGGGTGGTCATGGCGGCATCAACGGCGGTGCCAACATGTTCCCGGAACTGTATGTCGCCATGTACGACGCTGCCAAGGCGCACGACATCAATCGTGTGTTGCAGTTGCAACAGCTCATCATGCAGATCTCGACCACGATCTATACCGTCGGCAAGCACGGCTCCAGCTACCTGAAGGGCTTGAAGTGTGCCCTGTCGCTGTTGGGCATCATCAACGACGACTTCGTGGCCTCGCCGTTCTACAAGTTCGAGGCTCCCGAACGGGACAAGATTCGTCAGGCACTCGACGCCCTGCCCATCAAGAATGGTAAGCTATGCATCTGATTGACTTCATCGTTTTCATCGTCTTCACGCTCGGCGTGGTAGTGTTCGGCTGTTCGTTCTTCAGGAAGGGCAGCAGCGCCGACGAGTTTACGTCGGCAGGCCACTCCATCCCCGGCTGGGTGGTGGGCATGAGCATCTTTGCCACTTACGTCAGCAGCATCTCCTACATCGGCTATCCCGGCAAGGCCTTCGCCGCCGACTGGAACGCCTTTGTCTTCTCGCTCAGCATTCCCATTGCCTCCTATTTCGCCGCCAAGTACTTCGTGCCGTTCTACCGCCATAGCGGTTCAGTATCTGCCTATACTTTCTTGGAAGAGAAGTTTGGTGCCTGGGCGCGCCTCTATGCCTCAGCCTGCTACCTGCTGACGCAGATTGCCCGCATGGGGTCGATACTCTATTTGCTGGCCGTCCCGATGTATATCCTGATGGGCTGGGACATGCATACCGTCATCATCCTGACCTCCATCGGCATCATCATCTATTCGATGATGGGCGGTCTGAAAGCCGTCATCTGGGCAGACGCCATTCAGGGCCTCATCCTCATTGGCGGAGCCGTCCTGTGTCTGGCCATCCTGATGTTCAGCATGCCTGAAGGTCCTATGCAGACCTTTGAACTGGCGGCACAGAGTCCCATGGGCAACAAGTTCTCGTTGGGAGCCTTCACCAGCGACCTCACCACCAGCACCTTCTGGATATGCCTCATCTACGGCATCTTTATCAACCTGCAGAACTACGGCATCGACCAGAACTACGTGCAGCGCTACCATGCGGCCAAGACCGACAAGGACGCAAAGTTCTCGGCACTCTTCGGCGGCTACCTCTTCATACCCGTCTCGGCGCTCTTCTTCCTCATCGGCAGCGCACTCTATTCCTACTATGAGGCAGGCGTGGCACCCCTGCCCGCCGACATTCAGGCCAAGCCCGACTACGTCTTCCCCTACTTCATCGTCAACGGCCTGCCCGTAGGCCTGCGCGGCCTGCTGATAGCCAGCATCTTTGCTGCCGGCATGTCGACGGTGTCGACGTCAGTGACGAGTGCCGCCACCATTATCCTAACCGACTACGTGCGCCCCTTCTTCCTCAAGGCACGCAACGTCGCAGACCGCTTGCGTCATCACGACCCACATGACCACCACAAGCATCAGAAACTGGAGTTGGCCATTGTACGCCTCTCCAGCTTTGGCGTGGGCATCTTAGGGGCCTGCGTGGCCATTGCCATGCTGAGTGTCGAGAGCATCATCGATGCCTGGTGGACGCTGTCGAGCATCTTCTCGGGCGGTATGTTAGGACTGTTCCTGTTAGGCTGCATCCCTCAGAAAATCAACCGCTGGGCGGCCCTTGCCGGATGCATTGCCGGCGTACTCGTCATCGGCTGGATCAGTATGGCCTCCTTATGGGACCTGCCGGGCATCCACCTGCACCCCTATCTGGCCATTGTGTTGGGCACCACCGTCATCTTCCTGACGGGGTTCCTTGCCACCCTCATCATCCGAAACGCAGGCACGCGCTGACACGTGTGTGTGTTATAATAATAACATTTTTAGCTGTATTTATTTTGTCATTTGCAAATGTTTATTTATCTTTGCAGCAAATTTACGTAAATTCTATGAAAGTTAACTATCCCAAGATTGGCATCCGTCCAACCATAGACGGCCGCCAAGGTGGTATCCGTGAGGGGCTTGAAGAAAAAACCATGAACCTGGCTAAAGCTGTCAAGCAGCTCATTGAGAGCAACCTTAAGAACGGTGACGGCAGTCCCGTCGAGTGTGTCATATCCAACACGACGATTGGTCGTGTCGGCGAGAGTGCCGCGTGTGCCGAACAATTTGAGCGCGAAGGTGTCGGCTCTACCATCACCGTCACCTCATGCTGGTGCTACGGCTCCGAGACCATGGACATGAACCCCACCTATCCCAAGGCTGTGTGGGGCTTCAACGGTACGGAGCGTCCTGGTGCCGTCTATCTGGCTGCCGTCCTGGCTGCACACGCCCAGAAGGGGCTGCCTGCCTACGGTATCTATGGCCACGACGTGCAAGACCTCGACGACAATACCATCCCCGAGGATGTCAGCGAAAAGATTCTGCGCTTTGCCCGCGCCGCCCAGGCTGTCGCCACCATGCGTGGCAAGAGCTATCTGTCGCTGGGCAACACCTGTATGGGCATCGCGGGCAGTATCGTCAATGCCGACTTCCTGCAGCAGTACCTTGGCATGCGTACAGAGTACGTCTCGCTGGTAGAGATACTCCGTCGTGTCGACTTCGGCATCTACGACAAGGAGGAGTTCGAGCGTGCCATGGCTTGGGTCGAGAAATACTGCAAGCCCCAGGAGGGCCACGACTACAACGAAGACCGTCCTCTCTTCCCCGGCGTGCCGATGACGACGTTCAACGGCAAAGGCAAGGGCAAGAACCGTCAGGAGAAGGACGAGGACTGGGCGTTCACCGTCAAGTGCATGATGATTATCCGCGACCTGATGCAGGGCAGCGACCGTCTGCAGCAGATGGGCTATAAGGAAGAGGCCATCGGCCACAACGCCATCGCTGCCGGTGTGCAGGGTCAGCGTCAGTGGACCGACTACAAGCCCAACTTCGACTTCCCCGAGTCGCTGATGTGCACGTCGTTCGACTGGAACGGACCGCGTGAGGCCTATACCCTGGCTACGGAGAACGACTTCCTGAACGGCATGTCGATGCTGTTCGGTCACCTGCTGACCAACCGCGGCGTGATGTTCTCCGACATCCGCACCTACTGGAGTCCCGAGGCCGTCAAGCGCGTTTCAGGCACAGAACTGAGCGGTGCCGCCGCCGGTGGTTTCATCCACCTCATCAACAGCGGTGCCACCACCCTCGACGCCACGGGTGCCATGAACGACAAGGACGGCCATCCGACGATAAAACCCTTCTGGGAGATGAACAACGACGACATGGAGGCTTGCCTCAAGGCTACCAGCTGGATGCCTGCTGACCGCGACTACTTCCGCGGCGGCGGCTATAGCTCACACTTCGTGACCCGTGGCGGCATGCCCATGACGATGCTGCGACTGAACCTCGTAGCCGGCCTGGGTCCCGTGCTGCAACTGGCTGAGGGCTGGACGGTGGAACTCGACCCCAAGACCCACGACATCCTCGACAAGCGTACCGACCCCACCTGGCCTACCACATGGTTTGCCCCGCGCCTGGACCCCACGAAGGATGCCTTCAAGGATGTCTACAGCGTCATGAACAACTGGGGTGCCAACCACGGAGCCATCTGCTACGGTCACGTAGGTGCCGACCTCATTACGCTCTGTGCCATGCTGCGCATCCCCGTCTGCATGCACAACATCGCCGACCGCGACATCTTCCGTCCTGCCTGCTGGAATGCCTTTGGCATGGACAAGGAGGGCGCTGACTACCGTGCCTGCGCCAACTTCGGGCCGATATACAAGTAATGATATAATAATCAACATAAGCATAACAGTTACAAATATGAAGAAAGTAATTATTTGTCTGATGGCACTATGTGTGCTATACAGTTGTGGCGAAAAGAAGAAAAGCAAGGTGAAGGCTCCCATCAGAGTCACTACGCAGTTGGCATCACCGGCATTTGTTGACGGTAGCCAGACCTATGTAGGTATAGTTGAGGAAAGTGAGGGAACATCTGTCAGCTTCACTGGCATGGGCGTAGTCAAGCGTGTCTATGTGAGTGAGGGTCAGCGTGTCAGTGCCGGACAGGCGATAGCCGATGTTGACGACAGCCAAGCCCGTAGTGTCCTGAAGAATGCCCAGGCTCAGATGATGCAGGCCACCGATGCCCTGAACCGTTATAAGCAGTTGCACGATGCCGGTTCTCTGCCCGAGATTCAGTGGGTAGAGGTCCAGAGCAAGGTTGAGCAGGCACAGTCTCAGTTGGACATGGCCAAGAAGAATCTCTCCGACTGTCATCTGTCAGCGCCCGTCAGCGGCATCATCGGCAAGAAACTCATCAGCGCCGGTGAGACAGCAACACCGTCACAGGTCATTGCCACCATCCTCAACATCAACGAGCTGAAGGTGAAGGTATCCATCCCCGAGGCAGAGATGCACAGCATCAACGCCAACACCCAGAGCACCATCACCGTCGACGCCGTGGGTGAAGTGATGAAGGGCGGCACCATCGAGAAGGGTGTCCAGGCTGACGCCCTCACCCACACCTACGACATTCGTATCAAGGTGGCCAACCCGAAGCATAAGTTGTTGCCCGGCATGGTCACATCGGTGAAGTTCATCAACGAGGGTTCGCAGGCTATCAGCGGCATCTCGGTACCCGTGACTGCCGTCCAGAAGGGTGTTGACAAGTCACACTTCGTATGGATCATCGACAAAGACAGTACCGCCCACCGCAACAAGGTGAGCACCGGTACTACCACCGGCAACTATATTGGCATCACCGATGGTATCAAGGTTGGACAGCGCATCGTCACCCAAGGTTACCAGAAGCTCAGCGAGGGAACGAAGGTGATTTTCTAATCTAAAGGAAGAGAAGCATGAAACAAATGAAATGGCTGAACTGGCCACTCGATCACTATTCTATATCATTGCTCATCATCGGCATCATGTTCGTGTTGGGCATCTATGGCATGTATATCATGCCCAAGGACGAATTTCCCCCCGTCACCATCAGGGAGGGAGTGGTAGTAGCCGTCTATCCGGGAGCTTCGTCAGAAGAGGTGGAGCAGCAGGTGGCACGCCCTCTGGAGCGTTACCTGTTCACCTTTGGCGAGGTACATCGCGAAAAAACCACTACCCGGTCGCAGAACGGCTTGTGTATCGTGATGGTTCGCCTGAACGACGACGTGAACAACAAGGACGAGGTTTGGAGCAAGATCAAGCACGGTCTGAACGCCTTCAAGAGGGAGCTGCCGACAGGCGTGGCGGGACTCATCGTGAACGATGACTTCGGCAACACGTCGGCTCTGCTCATCGCTATCGACAGCGAGCACCGCAGCTACCGCGAACTGAAGGAGTACGGCGACAACCTCAGCGACCGTCTGCGCCACATACCGTCCGTAGCCAACGTGAAGCTCTTCGGTGAGCAGAAGGAACAAATCAGCCTCTACATCGACCGCCAGCGGCTGCAGGCCTACGGTATCGGACAACAGGTATTGTTCACGAAGCTCCAGGCTCAGGGCATCACTACCCTGAGTGGCAGCCTCAGCGACGACGACCAGCAAATACCCATCCATATTGAATCTACCGAGAACAGCGAGGAGGAGATTGCCAACCAGATTATCTTCAGCGACCCCGTGACTGGCAAGGTGACGCGTGTCCGCGACATTGCCCGCGTAGAACGTGAATACGACCCGCTGACGAGCCGCATCGATCAGGACGGCCATCCCTGTATGCTGATATCCATGGAGATGACCCCCGGCCACAACGTCGTACAGTATGGTAAGGATGTCGACAAGGTGCTCGACGAGTTCCGCGAGAACGAGCTGCCGGAGGATGTCAACATCACCCGCATTGCCGACAAGCCCAAGGTGGTAGGCAAGAGCGTCACCGACTTCCTGCGCGACCTGCTCATATCCATGGCAATCATCATCGTCGTCATGATGGTGCTCTTCCCCCTGCGCTCGGCCATCGTGGCATCCATCACCATCCCGCTGAGCACCTTTATCTCCGTGGGCATCATGTACTTCATAGGTATCGAGCTGAACATCATCACCCTGGCTGCACTCATCGTCGTGCTGGGAATGATTGTCGACAACAGTATCGTCGTCATCGACGGCTATCTGGAATACCTGGGCAAGGGCTACAAGCCGTACGATGCCGCCTTGGAGTCGGCACGCCAGTATTTCATGCCCATGATGTTGGCAACGGTGTGCATCTGCGCCATCTTCTATCCCTTCCTCTACACGCTGGAAGGTGCATTCCTTGATGCATTAGGAGACTTCCCCGCTACCATCACCATCAACCTGATGGTGTCGCTGCTACTGGCAGTGACGGTCATCCCCTTCCTGGAAACGCGTATCATCAAGCCCGGCAAGGTGAGCACCGACGGCAACGCCATCACCAAGTGGGTACAGAGCACCTACAACCGCACCCTCGAGGTCACCTTCCGTCATCCGTGGGCAACCATCGTCTGTGGCGTAGCAATCATCCTGCTCTCCTGCCTGATTCTGCCGACACTGAAGATTCGTCTCTTCCCGTATGCCGACCGCGACCAGTTTGCCGTAGAAATATACTTGCCCGAAGGCAGAGGACTGGCCGAGACGGAGGCTGTCGCCGACAGCGTGTCCAACGTCCTCAAGAAGGACGAGCGCATCACGGGCATCACCCGCTTCTTGGGTTGTTCGTCACCGCGCTTCATGGATGTCTATGCTCCGCAAATAGCCGGACTCAACTATGCCCAGTTCATTGTCAACACGACATCTCAGGATGCCACCCTCGACCTGCTGGCACAATACCAGCCCCAGCTCAGCGAGGCCTTCCCCGACGCCTTCGTCAAGTTTGTGCGCCTGGACTACCTCTCCGTACCGGAACTGGAGTACCGCTTCTACGGCGAGAACATCGACTCGCTGCACGTAGCTGCCGAACGGCTGATGGCGGAAATGCGCACCATGCCGGAACTGGAGTGGGTACACACCGACTTCCTGGAGCCCTACCCCATCATCAACGTCGAACTGGATCCTGTGACTTCCGCTCAGCTGGGTGTCACCCGCACCACGGCACAGCTGGCCTTGAGTTCTATGAGCAGCGACCTGCGCGTAGGACAGATATGGGAGGGCAACTACGAACTGCCCATCATCGTCAAGGATGATACCGACATGACCTTCTCCGATATCGAGAACTTAGGAATCACCACGCCGTTTTCCATGCTGGCATCTGGTGTTGAGAGTTCCAACAGCACCGTTCCCCTGCGTCAGATTGCCAAGGTGGCCCCCCACTGGACGGAGAGCCGCATCATGCACAGGGGCGGCGAGCGCTGCGTCACCGTCACGGCCCACTTTGTACAGGGCGTGCTGACGGGCGAGGTAGAGCATCGCATTGCCGACATCATGGAGAACGACATCGAACTGCCCGACGGCGTGCGCAGCGAAGTTGGTGGCGAGATAGAATACAGCGGCGAGTCCTTGCCGATGATTATCATGGGATTCGTCATTGCCGTAGTCATCGTCTTCTTCTTCCTGCTGTTCAACTTCAAGAAGTACGGCATCACGCTCATCTGCATGCTGGCCCTGCTGCTCATGGTACCCGGCACGCTGGTAGGCTTAGGAATCATGAACCGTGCGCTGGGCCTGACCTCCATCTTCGGTCTGATTACCCTCATGGGTATCATCATGCGTAACGAGATCCTCATCTTCGAGCATGCCAACGACCTGATGAAGAAGTTCGCCCCTGAAGGCTATCCTGCCGACGCTACCGAGGAGTACCGCAAGCAGTACAACGATGCTGTCCGCACGGCTGCCTACGAGGCTGGCAAGCGCCGCATGGTCCCCATCTTCCTGACCACGGCAACAACAGCAGTGGGTGTGGTACCCATGATCATTGCGCAGACGTCATTCTGGATGCCTGTCGGTGTCACCATCTTCGCCGGTGGCATAGGCGCACTCATCCTGGTGGTCACCATGCTGCCTGTCATCTATTGGAAAGTCAGCCTAAAAGGTAAAAAGTAAAAAGGTATAAAAAGATAGGTAAACGATATGAAAACGAGAATTGTCAATAAGGATTTGGGTAAAGTAGTGGGTGTGTTACTTTTTTACCTCTTTACCTTTATTCCTTTAACTGCCCAAACGTATAGTTTGCAGCAGTTAAAGGACTCTGCACTCAAAAACAATATCGCCATCCGCGATGCGCAGAACGCTATCGACGCTGCACAGCAACAGCGCAAAGAGGCCTTCACAAAGTATTTCCCGAACATTTCCGCCAATGGCGGATGGTTCAACGCCAACAAGAACATCATCAGCAGGACTATTTTCCCGAGTGACTACGTCCCCACCTCGGTGGCAGCGGCACTTGCGCAGATGCTCCCTCCCCAGGCCCTTGTCGACCTGACTAATCCCATCCCGGTGAACCTCATCAAGGACGGTGCCTTGGCTGGTGTGAAAGCTATACAGCCCGTCTTCGCCGGTGGACAGATTGTCAACAACAACCGACTGGCTCGTGTCGGCGTAGAGGCCACCCGCCTGCAGCTCCAGCTGTCAGAGAATGAGGTGGAAAAGCAGACCGAGCAGTACTACTGGAAACTGGTGACCCTCGAGGAGAAGATGAGCACCATCAAAGCCGTGGAGGAACTGCTGGCCGACATCTACAAGGATGTCGACGTCGCCGTACGTGCGGGCCTGATTATGCGCAACGACCTGCTGCAGGTGCAGCTGCGCCAGAACGACATCCAAAGCCAGAAGCTGAAGCTGCAGAACGGCATCAGCATCGTGCAGAAACTGCTGGCCCAGTACTGCGGACTGAACACCGATGCCATTACCGTCAAGAAGGAGGACATCATCGCCACCGTCCCTGTAGAGACCAGTGGCAACCTGATGGACCTGGCCGAATACCAGCTGCTGCAGAAGCAGGTGGATGCAGCCCATCTGAAGCGGCTCATCACCGTAGGCCAGAACCTGCCAACGGTAGCCGTGGGTGCCGGATACAACGTCTATAACTTTATGGACCACAACCGCGACTTCGGCATGGTGTTCGCTACGGTCAACGTTCCCATCAGCGACTGGTGGGGTGGCTCACACGCCATCAAGCGCAAGAAGATTGAGGAGCGGAAGGCTGAGGAGGAACTGGCTGACAAGGCCGAGCTGCTGAACATCCGCATGGTGAAGGCCTGGAACGATGTCACCGAGGCTTACCAGCAGCTGTCCATCGCCCAGCGCAGCATTGAGCAGGCCGAGGAGAACCTCCGTCTCAACCGCGACTACTACAGGGCTGGAACGTCTAGAATGTCAGACCTGCTGGAAGCGCAGTTGCTCTACCAGCAGGCCCGTGATCAGCAGACCGATGCGTATGCAGACTACCAGAACAAGCGACTGGAGTACCGCATCGCAACAGGCAAATAAAAACGATTAGAAGGAGAAGTCGAACGACTTCAAGTCCTCATCCCTCGACGACGTGCCGTAAAGTATCTGGTATTTGCCAGGCTTTACGGCAAGTTCGTCTTGATACTCGTCGTAGTACTCGAAGGCTTCGCCGTCCAGGGTGATGGTCACCCGCTTGGTCTCGCCGGGCTTCAGCGTCACCTTCTGGAATCCCTTCAGCGACTTGATGGGTGCTCCGGCATCATTCAGACGCTTCACATACACCTGAACGGTCTCAGTACCCTCACAGCGGCCCGTATTGGTCACGGGAACGACGATGAGACAGTTGGGGTTGCCGGCCTTGAGCTTTTTCTTGTTGATGACGGTCTTGGCCTTGCCGACCTCGAAGGTCGTATAGCTCAGGCCATAGCCGAAGGCATACTGCGGCTTCCCCGTAAAGTAGCGGTAGGTACGGTTCTTCATCGAGTAGTCGAGGAAGTCGGGCAGGTCGCTGGTGGAACGGTAGAAGGTCACGGGGAGCTTTCCGCCGGGGTTGTAGTCGCCAAAGAGCACCTCAGCCAGTGCCTTGGCACCGCCCTGACCGGGATACCATGCCTGCAGCAGGGCGTCGTACTGACCCTCTACGCTGCCAAAGGCGATGGCAGAACCGGAGCAGTTGACGAAGATGACGGGACGTCCCGTCTGGTGCATGGCCTCGACCAGTCGTTGCTGCACCTTCGGCAGCTCGATGTCCTGCTTGTCGCCGCCCTCGCCCTCCATACGGGCCGAGATGCCGCCGATGATGATGATGGCGTCAGCCTGGGCGACCTTGGCAGCCAGTGGTGCGAAGTCGACGAGATTGCGCTCGCAGAGGTCGCCGCGCAGCATGGCGAACTGTCCGTTACCGTGACGGTATTCGATGGTGACATCGTAGGTTTTGCCCTTTTCAACGGGGAATGACTTATATTCCTGTGTCCTGCGGAAACCGAAGCCACGGCGGCCGCCGCCCTTATTCTCCTCGACCACCTCGCCATTCACCTTCAGCACGTAGCCGTTGTCGGTCATCAGCGTGTACTTCATCTCGCCGGTGAACGTCGCCGTGTACTGTCCGCTGACGCGAACGGAGAGCTCGTCCTTGCTCACGCCTTCGGCAAAGCCCCAGGCACCGAAGGTAGAAAAGTTCAGCTCGTTGTAGTAAGCCGTCTTGGCAGGGTCGCCGGCCAGCTCCTTGTTATTCCAGAACTCCACCAGCACGCCCTTGCCGCCGTTGAAGTCCTGCAGGTGGTGCACCGTCTCGTAGTCGTCATTCAGCTCGCAGGCCTTCTCGTAGATGATGTTGGCCTGGGGCACGGCAGCACGGATGCCTTCCAGCAGTGAGTGCTGGTGAGCCTCGGTGGGGGTGCCGCCATAGTTACCGTTCAGCAGTTCCACGTCGTCGGCATTGGGACCCACGACGGCTATCGTCTTGAGGCTCTTCGACAGCGGCAGCACGGGGTTCAATTGTCCATTATCCATTTTCCATTGTCCATTGTGCAGCAGCACCATCGACTCGCGGGCAGCCTGCGTAGCCAGGGCGTCATGCTCCTCGCTGCTGATGTTGGAAGCGGGAATCGTCGCCCACGGCAGCGATGCGGCGGGGTCGAACATGCCCAGTTCGAAGCGGCCGGCCAGCGTCTTGCGCAGGTGCTGGTCGAGGTCGCTCTCCTTGATATAGCCCTTGTGCAGTCCCTCGGTGAGGTTCATCATCACCTTGCCGCACTCCAGGTCGGTACCGTTCAGCACGGCGTCGACGGTGGCCGACAGCGGGTCTTTGTGCGTCTCGTGCTGTCCGCGGTTGAAGAAGTTGTTGATGGCGTCGCAGTCGGTGACCACCAGGGCATCGTATTTCCACTTGTTGCGCAGGATGTCGATGAGCAGGCGGTCGCTGGCACAGCAGGGCTTGCCCTCGAAACGCTGGTAGGCACACATCACCTCGCGCACGTCAGCCTTCTTCACCAGGGCCTTGAAGGCCGGCAGGTAGGTCTCCCACAGGTCGCGGTTGGTGGGGTCCACGTTCATCGAGTGGCGCAGGGGCTCCGGACCGCTGTGTACGGCATAGTGCTTGGCACAGGCATGGGTCTTGTAGTACGTCTTGCCGTTGATGGTCACGGGGTTCTGCATGCCCAGTACGGTCTGCACGCCCAGGACGGCATTCATGTAGGGGTCCTCGCCGCACGTCTCCTGGCCGCGGCCCCAGCGCGGGTCGCGGAAGATGTTGACGTTGGGGCACCAGAACGTCAGCTCGGGGTTGCCGGGATAGTAGGTTGCGCCCTGTGGCACGTTAAACAGCTTCGGGTCGTTGTGGTCCGTGCGGTTCCAGTTGGCACGGGCCTCGTCGCTGACCTGCGAGAAGACGTCGAACACCAGCTGTGCATTGAATGCCGCCGCCATGCCGATAGGCTGCGGATAGACGGTATAGCCGCCCTGTCTGACGCCGTGACAGGCCTCGCTCCACCAGTTGTAGCTGGGGATGCCCAGGCGGTCGATGGAGATGCTCTTGTTCATCATCAGCCCGACCTTCTCCTCGGGCGTCAGCATCCCGAGCAGGCTCTCCACACGGTCAGCCCGTGGCAACTGCGGATTCTGCCAGTCATACTGGATCTCTGACTGTTGGGTTGAGTGTGACGCTACATTTTGTGCACACACGGGGTTAACTGCCAAAATTGCGAAGGCAAGAGAAGTAAGAATAGTTGTCGTTTTCATAAGGTTAGGTTTTATAATTCTCTGCAAAGGTAGCGACTTTACTTGAATCCTCCAAATTTTACACACCGGAACCGATCCTATTGTGTAATTTTTGGCGAAAAGTTTGGAGAATTACGCAGAATGTGCTACTTTTGCATACAGAAACCTAGAACTGCATGCCAAGGAAACAACGAGAGAAAAGCGGAACGGGGATTTACCACGTCATGATGCGTGGCATCAATCATCAGGACATCTTCGAGGACAGGGGCGACTACTGGAAGTTCCTGAAACTTTTGCACATGCAGGCGCACCCTGAGGACAAGCAGGGGCACGCACTGCAGCCGCATATCGTTGTCTATGCATATTGTCTGATGTCTAATCACGTCCACCTGCTGGTTCGCGAGCAAGAGGAGGGCCTGATAGCACCCATCAAGAGCATCGCCATCTCCTATGCCCAGTATTTCAACTACAAGTACGAACACTCCGGCCAGTTGTTCCAGGACCGTTTCAAGAGCGAGGCAGTGAATGACATGGCTTATTTTGTGACACTGCTGCGATACATTCACCAGAATCCGGTCGCAGCAGGCATTGCCACGACAGTCGGTAGTTATACGTGGAGCAGTTGGTGTGAATATGACGAGGACAAGGTCTGTGCCGTACCCGTTTGTACTACTGCACACGTATTGAACCGCATTCCCAGAAAGGAACTAGCTGAGTTGGTCAACGACCCTCTGCCCAAGGCTCTGAACATTCTAGATTTCAACAACGAGATGGAGCGTAGGGTCACTGACGAGAAGGCGCGTCAGTATCTGACACAACTGCTGGAGGGCAACAGTGCCTCTGTGCTCCAGCATTACGACAAAGAAAAACGCAACATCATCGTCCGCCAACTGAAGGCTTTTGGTGCCAGCATCCGCCAGATAAGTCGTCTGACAGGTGTCAGCGAGGGCATCGTCCGTAACATCCGCTAAAAATTACACAATAGGGTCGGTTCCGCTGTGTAATCGATTATGTTAGAGCACTGGGCGTATAGCAAGAAAGCAGTAGCGGTAGAGAATGCTCATTGGAGCGCCATGGCCATAGAAGGTCCACGCTGTATCAGACCCACCTTTCTTATTAGTATTCATATTCGATGTCCAATAGCCACATTGAGGCGGACGCTTAAAATAATCAACATTGTAATATTGGTTTCCACCTCTGCCAACTGTGGCAGGGAGGAAGATGGTGTTACCATTCTTCTTGCTCGTAAACTTCACGCCAGGAACGCCGTTTTGTTCGGTGAATTCGTAGTCTGTATTGTCGAGAAGTTCCCGAAATTCATGCAGGGTGGGCATGCGCCACGGGCTGCCCCAATACACACGAGCACCATCGTCCTCCAACTCCAGTATTGTCTTCTCGTCTTTCTGTCCATCACTACGCTGTAAGCAATATTTCTTGAACTTTTTGGGACAGCCAAACTTGTAGTCGTCCCATGTAAAAGGGGGATTATATGCCACAGTATTGAAGTCGTAGCCAGTTGCGTCGCCCCAGGCGAAATAAAAGCCTTTGTCTTCGGGTTTGTCAGCGCCTACATTCATGTTGGCCCATTTTCTCCCTGACGGCAATCCCAAGTCCACGGCAGCGACGTCTGCGGGTGGTGTTCCTTGGGTGTGCTCTCCATTCTGTGCCAATGCCTCTGCAACGGTTGTGAGCAGCAAGGAGGCAGCGATTAATAATTGTTTCTTCATTTCGTTAATATTTCTTCATTTATTATTATTTCTTTTCTTTGAGCACAGGGCGGATTGAAAGTTTGCAATGGCGGTACTTTATACGAACGTAATCTTCTAATGCAAAAGCTTTAAGACAACCAATAGCTTCATAATGGAGGGTTGATGACCAATATCCGCATCGCTGTGGCTTTGCGAAATAATTTACCATCTCATTACTACAGGTACCAACTGTAGCGGGAAGGAAGATGGAATTACCATTCTTTTTGCTCGTGAATCTTATGCCAAAAACACCGTTTTGGGCAGTGAATTCGTGTTTTGTCTCTTCCCAAAGCAACTCAAACTCCCTACGAGTAGGCATACGCCATGATCCTCCCCAGTAAACGTGAGCAGCATCATCCTCAGGGTCAAGCGTTATCTTATTGTCTTTATTGCCTTCGCTTTTGCGGTGGCAGTATTTTTTCAAGTATCCATAGCCTCCAAACTTGTATTCGACGAAACTGTCCGAAGGGTGATAGGCTACTGTGTCGTATTCGTAGCCGTCGGTTTCGCCCCAGGCGAAATAGAGTCCAAAGTCTTCAGGCTTTTCAGCCCCAACGTTCATGTTGGCCCACTTTGTGCCGCCTGGCAGTGCCAGGTCAATGGCGACAACACCCTCCGGGGGAGCTGCGACGGTAGGGGTGACCTTAGGGACGGTGGTAGTGAAGGTCAAAGCCACTGCTGCTGTTGTAAACAGCAAAGAGATCATGATTAACGATTCTTTTTTCATTTTCATGTTAGTTTTAGTTTGATTCTATTGTTGTTATTGGCAACTCACAGCGTGCCTGCCCCCGTGTGACCAGACGAAGAATGACAAGATAGCTTTACTTTCTATTTGTAACCATCTCCACCGCAGTTGTGACATTTGCCGCTTCCGCCGCATTTTCCACATATGCCATCGCCATAGTATTTGTTGATTTCCTTGTTACAATACGTGCAGGCATAATAATCCCCTGTAAAAGGATTACTTTGCTGTCCTGTTCCGTTGCATGGACGACATTTACCATTTCCCCAGCAATACTGTTTGTTGGCAATATAACCTAAGTTCGGAGCCTCACACTTTCCCGAACCGAGGCAGATTGGGCACTTTCTTTTGTTGTTCCCGCCGCTACCGCTGCTACTGCCGCCACTGCCACTGCCGCCACTGCCGCCACTGGCTGATGAGCCGTTATTGCTTCCTCCTCCACATACAGCGCAAATACCACTTCCAGCACATTCCTCACATACCTCCTTCAAAGATCCATAACAATATTGACAAATTCCACTACCACCACATGTCGGACAAGGATCGTTGTACCAACGTCCAGATCCTTTGCATAAATCACACTTTCCAACGTAAGAGAATTGAGTACATCGGCAGTCTTTTAGGCCTGCCCCGTCGCACCAAAAACACAATCCAGTGTCATTACACGACCAACATGTAATTTCATCATTATTAGCGTTGTCATCGTCGTCACCTCCGCACGATGAGAAGCCTGCAATCAACATGACTGCCATAACCATGAACAGCAGACTGCTAAAAAAAATCTTTTTTTCCATAATTGTAATATTTAAATAGTTTATGCATTTTATTCGCAGGCAAATTTAAATAATATTTTCGAGAATTCCAAGTTTTTAGGCTTATATTTTTTCCTAAGAGCCTCAGCCCGTCCACCTCACAGCGTGCCTGTCGCTGTGTGAGTCAAGTCTCTGTTGACTAGGTGACTTCGGTGCTCAAGGGGCGGTTCCGCCACACAGCAGGCAGGTTAAATTACACACCGTTTACACAGCGGAACCGACCCTATTGTGTAATTCAGGTGTAGATGCGGCCGCGCCAGTCGAGACGGACGCGGAGCTGGTTGTCGGCGGCGTTGCGGCGGACGGCGAGGTGTAGCCACCAGGAGCGGTTGAAGGAGACGTAGGCCTCGTGGAAGCCGATGCCGTGGTGCAGCCATCGGGCGACGAAGAAGTTGAGTACCTCGCAGGCCTCGTAGAAGGTGGCGCAGCGGATGTCGGCAGCCAGTCCCTCCAGGTGGAGGCTGGAGGGTGAGCCGCCGGCGGCTTTGTTGGCGTCGGGTGTGCGGTAGGCGCTGTTGACGATGATGGGTTTCTGGCAGTGGTCGCGCAGCGGTTCCAGGTAGTTGGCGCAGAGGAAGCGCAGGTTGTCCTTGACGTCGCGTGGCAGGCTGGCGGGCTTCATGCCGCCGGTCATCTCGGCCAGCGAGAAGTTTTCGGTGAGCATGGTCATCATTCTTCACCCCCTTCCTCACCGCCTCGTTGGTTGGCGCGGTGTGCCATGTCGCGCAGGCATGTCGACCCGTAGTCGGTGCCTGTGCACTCGTTGCGTGCCACGACGGTGGCCATGGGGAAGACGTGAGCCATTGCGACGGCCAGTGCCTCGACGACCTTGAGCTGGTCGAGTGTGGCGGTGTTAGCCTGCTCGCCGTCGCTGTTGCCTCCGATGTAGGCAATGCTGACGGCCCCCGGGTTGTGGTTGCGCGAGCAGCGTGCGGGGTCGCTGACGAGGCGGTTGACCTCCACGGTGCCGTCCTTGCGCACCAGCAGGTGGTGGCCGCAGTCCTTGAAGCCATGCTTGCGCTTGTCGTCGTTGACTTCCTGTAGGGTGAACACTTCCGGTCCGGTGTTAGTCGAGCACAGGATGATGTGGGTGATGTTGCGCCTGATGGCGCGGATGTACTGTCTTTTTTTCATAATGCTTTGTTGTTTAAGTAGAAATTAAAAATTAACCTGGTATTGTTTAGAAAGAAATCAGCAACAATTAGAAATAATTACATTCAGAAATTGAAAGAAATATTTTTTCGAGTTGTTCTTATTCGTTGTAAATGAGGTCGGCGATGTCGATCTTGGCAGTGCGCTGGGCGGGTGTGGCGCGCTGTTCGAGGATGCTGCTGACGGTGACAGGGTGGTCGAAGACGCTGGCGGCAGCCTCGGCTATGGCGTACCAGTCGCGGTAGGTCTGTCCCGTCTCGTCGGTGTCGGGGAAGAGGATGATGCGTCGGCCCTGCAGGGGGCTCAGACGGGCCACGCTGAGCTCCGTCTTGCCGCCGGTGGCCAGCCAGAGGTATTCGGGCCTGATGGCGGACATGATGACGGCGGTCTTCTCTGCCTCGACAATACATACAGACCCACCCCCACCCCCTCCCTGTGAGGGAGGGGCGTAGATAGACTTACTGGTGGAGAGAGACCCTCCCCCACCCCCTCCCTGTGAGGGAGGGGCGTAAATAGACTTACCGGTGGAGGTATCTACTCCCCTCCATTCAGGGAGGGGTGGAGAGAGACCCTCCCCCGTCCCCTCCCTGTGAGGGAGGGGCGTAAATAGACTTACTGGTGGAGGTATCTGCGGAGGAGGTATCTACTCCCCTCCATTCAGGGAGGGGACGGGGGTGGGTCTGCTGGGTCTGCTGGGTCTGCAACCTCAAAATTCTGTTTTTCAGGATGTCCTGTGTCGACTCGTCGCTCTGCTCCGTGTCGTACCACAGCACGCGCAGCGGTAGTGGCTGGCTGCGGTGCAGTGCGAGGATGTCGCTGGTCTGACAGCAGGCTATGAGCATCGAGGTAAGGAATGTCTTGCCGCTCTTGGCCTTGCCGGTGATGCCCACCAGTTCGTGGCGTGGGAAGCAGGGCTTGTCGAACAGCCTGAACAGGAAGTCCATGGGCGGCAGCTCGCGGTCGGGTGTGATGCGCAGCCGTTCCAGCTGCTGCATCAGCGGACTGAGGGTGGTCTCCTCGCCGGCATGTGCCAGCTCGGCATCCAGGTGTTTCATTGTGTCTTGATCCATAACTGTTGCATTGTTGGTGATAGCGCAAAGTTAGGGAAAAAGCCCGGTACCGCCATGGCTGGGGGCACAAAAAATGCCGACCATTCCGGGGGGTCGGAAATGGTCGGAAATGGTCGGAAGTCAATGGGAACAGGGGTCGGAAGAGGTCGGAAGAAAATCCTCTATGGCCGCCACGTCCTGCGAGTACTCCTTCTTCGCCTTGGCCAGCCGCAAGGGCACACCCTGCTTGGTGAAGCACTGCGACGCCAGCTCGCCCATGCGCGCCACGGTGAGCCGGCGGCCGTCTATCAGCGGAGCGAACAGGCGGCGCAGCATGACACGCGCCGTCTCGACGGTCTTCAGCCATACGATGGGCTTCACCTCGTCGGGACACGCCGTCGTGAAACCCATCAGGAAGAGCCATTCGGCGAGTGACGTCTCGTCGCCGATGAAGCCATGCTCCAGGAGGAACGCATACCACTGCCGCCCCTCGTCCTCGCGGCCCGTCAGGGGGAAGTGCCTGCCGTCGGCGCCGGCGCCACCAGCACAGTCACCGGACACCTGTCCGCCGGCAGCATCGCAGCCGCCGGCAGCAGCACGGCCGCTGCCGCCATCGTGGCAGTTGGTGACCACCTCCTTGTAAACCACCTTCGCACCCCGCTCCACAAACATGTTGACCTGTGCGTTCTGCATGTTGGCACCCTGGAACAGTCCCTGCATGTCCCTCAGCAGTGCCCGCTTGTCCTTCTCCTTCATCAGTGCTTGTCTCCATCATTTTGATTGGTGTGAATAATCTCCGAGCCGTCCTCCGCAAAGCCCACCATCTGGTCAGAGTTGAAGTTCGGATTAGTCATGCCCGCGGCCTTGTTCGTGTTGAACATGTAGAAGAATGGTGCCGCGGCACGCTGTTCCTCCAGACGGGCTGCCTGCTCCTCCTGACGTGCCGACCGCGCCGCCTCGGCCAGCCGCCTTTGCTCCTCGGCAAAGAGGGCATACACCGTCTCAGCCGTCTCGCCCCACCCCTGCTCCGTACTGAACAACTCGTTCAGGTGCCGGAACTCAGCCTTCGCCACCTCCAGGCCGTCAGACTGCATGACGCGCCTGATGCTGGATACTACCCGTTCCAGGGTAATCTTCAGCTTGCCCCGTCGGGGCTTGGGTGGTGGCTGTTCCTGATTCATTTTCTTCCTTCCTTCCGTTCAATAAGTTCGTCTGTCCTGCTTGCCCGTTGCAAAGGCGACTAATTTGCAAAGGTAAGGCTTTTTCTATAAACTAACAAATTTTTTGCCCCAAATTTTTTACTTAACATCACAAAAATATTTCCAAACGAACGTTAAATTCCAGGGGGCCGCCACTCGTTTCTGCATGATATTCAGACACTATGGACAGGAGAATACAACAGATTTCAACACCGCAGCATTAACGGTTTTTAACAGCCGGACATCATCATGGCCGGAGCATGATACGGATTATCACTACCTTTGCCATGTCAGAACACCACAAGGAAGCGGCAGCCGAGGGCCCCGGCAAAGGCAGCAAGAAATTTTCCCGCCCGGAGCAAGGAATTTTCCTGCCCGTCACTCCCCGAGGAGGCAGACGAACCAACAAACGTTTAACAATTTAAAAACTACATGAACTATGGCAGTAAACATTATCCAGATGCCACTGTGCATCCGTAAGAACATCAACGAGAAGTCGTCAGCGTACGGCAAGTTTTTCGTCGAGGTGGACAACGCCGAGACACTGACCACCGACGGACTGGTGCAGCACGTCCGCAGCCACAACTGCGCCGTGGGCGAGGAAGCCATCGCCGCCGTCATCAAGAAGCTGGGCGAGTGCATACCCGAACTGGTGGCACAGGGTCAGCCGGTGAAGATCGACGGTCTGGGCATCTTCCGTGCCACCGCCTCCAGCGAGGGTGCCGACGAGGCTACCGTCAAGCGCAAGGACTTCGTGCTCAGCTCGCTGCTGAAGGGCATCCACATGCGCTTCCTGCCCCAGAGCAACGCCTTCAAGAACCTGACGTCGAAGCGCTTCCTCAACGAGCGCGTGGCACCCTCGGTGAAGTACGTCGTGGAGGCTGTAGAGCGTACCGTGGAGGGCGAACAGCGCAGCGTGCAGGTACGCACCACCATCGAGGACTTCCGCAACCCCGAAGACGGCGATTGATCTGACTATACAACTACAGAGACCTGGGACCGGACTACAAACCGTTCCCAGGTTTTACTTGTTACTTCATTTTGACACACACACTTTTTTGCCCAAGGATAATGGTGCATTCAAAAAAAAGTCGTACCTTTGCAGGCGATAAATATAGATTTCATTGAAGACATTTGAAGAATTGGGCGTCTGCGAAGGGATTCGCCGCGCCATTGAGGAGATGGGATTTGTACAGCCCATGCCTGTACAGGAGGAAGTAATACCTTATCTTTTAGGTAACGAATTCACAACGCCAAACGCTGACCAAGGGCCAGTGAACGACGTCATCGCACTGGCCCAGACGGGTACGGGCAAGACGGCGGCATTCGGCATACCCGTGCTGCAGCGCATTGCAGACATGCCGCGCCCGCAGATGGGCGAGATAGGCAGGGGACTGCCACTGGCACTCATCCTGGCACCGACGCGAGAACTGTGCCTGCAGATTGCCGACGACATGCGCGACTTTGCCAAATACCTGGACGGCATCCACATCGAGGCCGTCTATGGCGGTGCCTCGATAGAACAACAGATACGTGCCCTGCGCAAGGGCGTACAGGTCATCGTGGCGACGCCGGGCCGACTCATCGACCTGATGAAGCGCGGCGTGGCCGTGCTCGACGACGTGCGCAACGTGGTGCTCGACGAGGCCGACGAGATGCTGAACATGGGTTTCTCGGAGAGCATCGACGCCATCCTCGAGGGCGTGCCCGAGGACCGCAACACGCTGCTCTTCTCGGCCACCATGAGCCGCGAGATAGAGCGCATCGCAAAGGGCTACCTGCACGACTACAAGGAGATTGTGGTGGGCTCGCGCAACGAGGGTGCCGAGCACGTCAACCACATCTACTACATGGTGAACGCCAAGGACAAGTACCTGGCCCTGAAGCGCCTCGTGGACTTCTACCCCCGCATCTTCGCCATCATCTTCTGCCGCACGAAGATAGAGACGCAGGAGGTGGCCGACAAACTGATACACGACGGCTACAATGCCGAGTCGCTGCACGGCGACCTCTCGCAGCAGCAGCGCGACCTGACCATGCAGAAGTTCCGCCAGCACACGGTGCAGCTGTTGGTGGCCACCGACGTAGCAGCACGCGGACTGGACGTGGACGACCTGACGCACGTCATCAACTACGGACTGCCCGACGACATAGAGAACTACACCCACCGCTCAGGGCGCACAGGCCGTGCCGGCAAGAAGGGTACCAGCCTGAGCATCGTCCACGTGCGCGAAAAACACAAGATACGCGCCATCGAGCGCGAGATAGGCAAGCAGTTCGAGCGGGGCACCATCCCCTCGGCCGAGGAAATCTGCAAGAAGCAGCTCTACAAGGTGATGGACCAGATAGTGAAGGCCGACGTCGACGAGGAGCAGATAGCGCCCTTCATGCAGGACATCAGCCGCTACTTCGAGTACATCGACAAGGACGACATCATCAAGAAGATTGTCTCCATGGAGTTTGGCCGCTTCCTGGCCTACTATGCCGACGCGCCGGAGATTCAGACTCTCCCCCAACCCCTCCCTGGGAGGGAGGGGCGTAAAATGTCCAAAGACGGTAAACAAGGGAAGAAGCATACTACTCCCCTCCCTCACAGGGAGGGGCAGGGGGAAGGGTCGTTCCGCAAGCTGTTCATCAACCTCGGCAAGAAAGATGGTTTCTATTCTGGCGAGCTGATGCAGTTCCTCAATAAAAACGTCCGCGGTCACGTGGAGGTCGGACATATCGACCTGCTGTCCACCATGTCCTACTTCGAAGTGCCGGAGGAGGATGCGCCCCGTGTCATCAAGTACGTCAACGGCCAGCACTACAAGGGCCGTGACGTGCGCTGCAACGGTGCCGAAGAGGGTGGTCTGGGCAAGCGTCCCGCTGCGAACCGCTCCGCTTCTCGAAAGTCTCCCGCCTCACCCACAGCTCCCGCCAAATCCCACCAAAAGTCCGATTGGCTTCAGTTCCTGAATCCCGACGCCATGCGTTCTAAGGGCGAGAAGCGTCCTCACTCCCGGGACCTGAAGGGCGAAGAGCCTGACTTCAGCGAGGAAGGCTGGGCCATCCGCAAGCCCCGCAAAAAGAAATCCTGAACCACACCGTTGGTAGCAACAGGGCGAATTTTGATTGCGCCATCATCAACGGGCAAAAAAATTCCCTGCTCCTTCTCAGGAACAGGGAATCGGATTGATTTATTGCTATTGTCAGAAACCTGACCGTTGTAAGGATTTACTTATTAAAGGCATTGATAACAGGAGTCAGCCACTCATTCATCTGCTGCTTATACTGATCCATAGGAGTCTGCAGTTGGGCTGCAGGGGCCTTTAACACATCACCGTTATAGTACTCATTAATCAGGTACTCCACAACAGTGTTAAGCATAGCCGAGAAGTCAATACCAGTACCATTCAGCATAGTGGTAAGGTCTACGAGGCTAATGCCATTCTCTGCCATCACAGCATTCAAGCCAGCGATGACATTCTCTACTGTTACTTCCTGGCCATTCGCAACCAGACCGGCAATCACCTGATTGACCATGCTACGGACATCGAAGCCCATGGCTTCAAGCATGTTCAGGAGAGCAGCGGGATTCGTCATGTCGCTGAAATCAATATTCTGGTACTCAGGATTCAGCTGACCGTTGGTATACATGAGCGGCCAAGAAGCTAACTCAGCTACGGTCTGGATGATGAAGGGGAATAAGCCCAAGAAATGACTCATAGTTATATTAGAGGTAATAGTCAGATTGGTCTCTAAGTTGGTCTGTCCAGGAATGGTGCTGGGGGTGAAACCGTTAGCCATCAGGAGGGGAACGAGGTCGGTGGAGTTCTCAACAGGCACCGTGTCATCATCCTTAAAGTGGAAGAGATAAATGTTCTGTGAGGGGTCTGGTGTCCAACCGTTACTCATGGTCAATGGCTCCAATACAGACAGCATATTTTGGCTCTGGGGAGTGGTGAGATCCAAGTACTCGGGTTGAACATAATCTTTCAACTCCTGACCATATAACACCGTCTCAATTTCAGTCGAATCATATTTCTTTGACAGGATAAGTTCACCAATCTGGCTGGCAAGGGGTTCCTGGAACAGTTCATTGTAGGGAAGACCCATCTGCTGCGTCTCGTTGGTGGCAACCATCACCAGGGGCATGACCACGTTGAGGCCAACCTTTCCCATTTCAACGATTTTTCTGAAAGTACCTGCGAGATCAGCGGGTGCGCCACCGACAAAGGTCTTGTCAAAACTGACTTGATCAGCATACTGCATATCACGAGTCTTCAAAGCGGACAATGCTTCGGAACCACCGCCTGAATAACCAGCGTTGAAGGTCAGTGGACCATAGTTGATGCCCTTCTCCTCTAACAGGCGCTTGGCTGCCAGCAGACCGTCGATGGTACCACGGCCGTTGAGGTCACCCTGGACGAAAGCCTGCGGGAAGCGCTTGGTGGCACCAAATCCATAGAGGTCGGGGGTAACCATGATATAGTTGGGGTTCACAGGATTACACATGACGTACGACTCATAGAATGTGTTGCCAGCGGTAGGACATTCCTCATTCTTGCTAATGGTGAAATGGTTGAACAGCAGAATGCCCTCACTCTTCTCCCTACCAGACCAAATGTCCAAGGGGATGGTGATGCAACCGCTCAGGGTGATAGGATCACCGTAGGGGTCGACAGAGGGGTAATAGTACATCAGCTGACGCACCCAGCGCCTATAGACGGGAATCTGCTCAATAATCGGCATGAGCTTACTCATATCCATATCACCAGAACCCATCGCTCCGCTCTCAACGAGTCCGCTAATCCAACCTCCCAAGTCAGTCACCATCTCCTTGGCTGTATACTCATAGATGACGGGCTCATCATCAATGGTCAGTTCGTCGAAGTCAGGATTCAGCGTAGCTATCAACGCTCCGTTGTAGTCATAGACACTAATGGTACCATCCTCGTTGAAGTCGATGGACGACAGTTGGGTAGAAGTATAAACCTTCGGATCGCTGTAGGGGCGCGTAATCTTGATGATCTTGGCCTCAACGGCGATAGTGGCAAACAGGGCCACCAATGCGAGTAAAATCTTCTTCATAGCAGATCCTCCTTACTTTTTAATGGTTTTACGAACTTTGTCACCCTTCTTCACCACATAGACGCCCTTGTCCTTCGGAGCGCTCTGCAGGCGACGGCCATCCATGGTGTACCAGCCGTTAGCCTGGGTTTTCTTCTCAACACCGTTGATGCCAGTAGGGCCAACGGGGATTTCAATACGACGAAGGTGGGCAGCGTCTACCTCCGGTTCATCAGTACCATCAGCATAATTGATGGTAATTTCCTCGCAATTGAAGGTAATCTTCTTCACCTCCTTGCCATTCTCGACATTCACCATCTTCTTCACGGTTTTCTGAGCCGAGACTGTTGCTGTACCTCCTAACAGGCATGCAACGAGCAGATAAAACACCTTTTTTTTCATAGTATAAAAATAATCTTGTTTATAATGTAATTTCCTTGATGTCAGTATAACCATAGTGCTCGCGCAACCATGTGGTAGAAAGGTACAGGAACACCAGGGCTCCGCCGCCGTGACTGAGCAAACCTTTGGAGTTGACGAGGTCACCAAGGCCGATGAGGCGAGCATAGGGGGCGAGCAAATACAAGTACTGCCCGAAATTGGTCGTTTGCATTTCCACATTCTCCACACCCTGTTCTTTCAGGAATGCATAGAGGTGCTCGGCGTTCACCACGGGGACGATGCCATCGTTCTTGTGGTGTATCAGCAGGATGTCCTCATCCTTTCGCGGCGTCCAGCCCTTGCAAAGGTTTTCTTTGTCGAGAGCCTCCGTCAGCCCACGCGAGATGTCCGAGTTGAGGTCGAAGAGCGGTGGGGTGATGATGGCATTCAAATCGGTTGTATCTACCAAGGCATCTATCTCCAGGGAACCGTATTGCTTGCTCAGCACCCATTCGTCGATGTGGCTCAGGGTAGGCTCCACGAACATACTGCTCCGAGGATTGTCCAACTTATAAAACTCGTTGAAAGCCAGCAGCACACCGATAATGGTGGAAGGCATGTCATCCTGGCGCGTGGAAACGAAATTCTGGTACGTGGCCACCATGTCGTAGGGACCGCCGCCAGCCAGCGTGCGGGTGATGCGGATGTCGGGGTGCTCCTCGGTCAGCAGCTTCACGACGGCCATTGCCGTCTGTCCACCCTGCGAATAGCCCATGTTCAGCAGTTCGTTCTCGTCCCACTGGAAGCCCTCTTGCTTCAGCAGCTGGCGGGCAGCTATCAGGGCGTCGACCGATGCCCGTGCATTGTTGCCTCCCAGACAGTAGGCCTGGTTCTTATCGGAGGTCGAGCCAAAGCCATAGTAATCGGCCGAGACCATGATGAGTCGGCTACTGGGCAGCAGATACTTCAGCATCAGGTATTGCAAGAGCAAGTCTCCTTGCGTTGGGCACTCCGAGGCCTTGTTCACCGTATAGTGGTTGTAGAGCACGATACCGCGTCCCATCACGTCCGGTGACACTTCCTCGCCCATGCTGATGGTACCTGAGAGCATGACAGGATTGCCGAAGGGATCCTTGGAAGGATAGATGAAGTTGTAGTTCACCATACCGGAATAGCGTGCATAGGTGACCTTCTCGGTAATCCTGGCGTCGCCATAGGAGTAGTCGTCGGTCAGGTACTCGACCTCATCTCCCAGAGGCTCCTGCTCGCTATCGGTCAGAGTGGCATTGGAAGCTTCTTTCGGAGTCTTGCCTTTGTCCTGAGATTCTACGAGGTCTTTATCCTGATCGTCATCACTGGAGCATGACAACAGCGTACTGCTACCACACAGTAGCAGTATGACCGTCAGCATACACATGATGCTGTTAAACCTGTTTCCCACCTTTAGCATAGAGGCTCTTTTTAGTTTCTATTTAGCGAGGTGGGTAAACGACACTTCCTTCAGTTTACCGTCGACCGGCAGTTTGTAGTCTTCCAGCTGTTCCTCGTAGTACTTATGGTCTAACTTACCAACCAAGATACTGCGGAACTTCACCTTATGGAACTTGTAGCCAGAGATGTGGAAGCCCTTAGGCAGCCACTCATTCATGTGGTTGTCAATACGTGTCAGTATCTGCAGATCCGTCTCCTTGCAGTCTGGGTTCTTAATCAGGTGCAGGGCGACGTAATTATGCTTGGTATCGCCATTGACAATGCATGCCATGGTTTCCTTGATGGCAGGATCCTGACGAATCTCGTTGGCGATATGGAACAGATAGACGGTTTCTCCATTAGGAGCCACTACATGCTGCTTCATGCGGCCGTAGATATATACCATACCGTTTTCGTCAATCTCAGCCAAGTCATTGCTGTGTACCCAGCCGTCCTGGAACGTCGCACGTGTCAGCTCCTCGTTACCATAGTAGCCGGAAGCCATAGAGGGCGACTTGATCCACATCTCACCCTTTTCACCATACGACAGCTCGTTGCCGTCCTTGTCGAACACGCCCACGGTGACACCCGGGAAGGGGATACCCACGCTGACGACATACTTGTCGTAGTTGCGCGGCTCCTTCTTAAACACGTTGTCCACCGTGGCCACGGAGAACACCTCGCTCATGCCATAGCCCGAAACCAGCGATGTCGGACTGCCGCACTCGCGCATCAAGTTATCAATCCAGCGCAACGACTCCGGCGTGCAGCCCTCGCCACCCATGATGGGGAAGCGCAGGAAGCTCAGGTCGGGTTTCTGACCCTTTGCCTTGAGCTTCTCGATGTGTCTGAAGAATCCTTCCCACAGAGGACCAGGCACCAGCGTCACCTGAGGACGGTGCTTGAACATGGCCTTGGTGAAGAGTTCCTGGGTCAGACGCGGATCCAGATAGACCACCATGTTTAAATACAGCGGAGCAATCATCAGGATATAGAAAGCTGTGGCGGCAAACGGCGGCAGGTAGCAGTAAGCCTTGAATCCCTCCTTGAGTGTCTCGCCATCAGCATTGAAAGCAAAGGTATCGCGGAACATCCTGAGCATGGCCCCGTTGGACACGGCGATGAGCTTTGCCGAGCTGATGAGCGTCGTACCACTTGAAGCAAAAACCATGCTGATCTTTTCAGGATCGACAGTGGTTTCCAGCTCACCCTCATAGTTGCCATAGCGGCTGATGGCCTCGGAGGTCATCATATATTTCGAGCTGCTGCGTGTCAGGCGGTAATTCTTCCACCAGTTGCAAACACCCAGCATCTGCTTGTAGGGGAAGCCCATGGAGCGGGTCACGTCCATCAGCACCACCTTCTCGAACTGGCTGTCTTGCAATGCCTCGTCCAGCTTATCGAGCATGCCGATGAAGACGAAGGCTACGCGGGCCTTGCAGAGCGTCTCCTTGATCATCTCCTTGGCTGAAAACATGTTAGGCAGAATAGCCACAGCACCAATCATGTTGATAGCAAAGAGCACATAGTTGGTTTCGGGGAATGCGGGGCCAAACAACACGACTTCGTCGCCAGCCTTGACACCCATGCCTTTCATCACGCGCGCCCACAGGTGTACCTCTTCTACTACTTCGCTACGCTTGATATGATTACCGAAATAGTGGAATGCATCATAACGGTCACCATCCTTCAGCAATTTCTCTTCCAGGAATTTCCACAAGCTAACTTGTGGCAACTTTGCATCCAATACCTCCTTGTAGCCTGGAGCATAGTACTTGGTCCAAGGCATTTCGACAGACGGTTTATGGTTAAGTCTTTCGTCCATAATTTAGTCTAATTTAATATTACTTAATGTTAATTCAATCGCTAATCGCTGCAAAGATAGGAAATAATCACCGAATAATAGGAATTTGCAGAATTAAAAATATGTAAAATATGTTAATCCGATCTTGAAGGGGTGGGGTAAATCCAACCAACTTTAAGGAAATACGGCCCAATCTTCTCCTATTTTTTTGTGTTTCCGCTGCAAAGGTATGAAGATTTTTTCATATCTTTGCAACAAATTTAAAAAAAATTATGAAAGCATGTGTTTTTTGTTCGGCAAACCAGCAGCTTGACCCCGATTTCTTCACGTTGACGAAGGAGTTGGGGCAGTGGCTGGCGAAAGAAGGCCATACGCTGGTGTATGGCGGTGTGAACTGTGGGTTGATGGAGTGCGTGGCCAAGGCGGTACACGAGGCCGGCGGGCGCACCATCGGGGTGATTCCGCAGATAGTGGAGAAGAGCGGGCGCATCTCGGACCATGTGGAGGTGGAACTCTTGTGCGACAACCTCAGCGACCGCAAGCAGCTGATGCAGGACCAGGGCGACGTCTTCATCGCCCTGCCGGGCGGCATCGGAACCCTCGACGAAGTGTTCACCATCGCGGCGTCAGCCACCATCGGCTACCACCAGAAGCGCGTCATACTCTACAACATGAAGGGCTACTGGGACAGCCTCGTCGCCATGCTCGACGGTCTGCAGGCACACGGCGGCATCCGCCAGCAATGGCGTGACTACATCGAAGTGGCCAACAGCCTGGAGGACATCAAGGCACTATTGTAAACGACAACCTTTTTATTATTAAACGACAACTTGGACAACTAAGACAACATTTATTGCCTACGACGGCAACGCCGTCTGCGGGGTCAGGATAATAAAAGTTGTCCAAGTTGTCGTTAAAAACAAAAATAACAAAAGTTGTCCAAGTTGTCCAAGTTGTCGTTAAAAACAAAAGACACCTGTTGTCGTAAAAAACAAAAAGAAGCTGTTGTAGTCAACGTAAGGATAAGGCCTTGTTTTCCGCGGCTTCCATCTGTTCGCGCTCGCCGGGGCCTTTGTCGTTGATGCCGCAGAGGTGCAGAATGCCGTGGATGATGACACGGTGCAGTTCCTCGTCATACTCCTTGTGGAAGAGTTCGGCATTGGAGCGGATGGTGTCCAGCGAGATGACCAGGTCGCCGTTCAGCGTGTCGCCCTCGCAATAGTCGAAGGTGATGATGTCGGTATAGTAGTCGTGACCGAGGTACTCGCGGTTGACGTCGAGGATGTGCTCGTCGTCACAGAACAGGTAGCCCACCTCGCCGACCTTCTTGCCGTAGGTGGCAGCCACACGGCGAATCCACGCCGTCGTCTCACGGCGCTTGATGCCGGGGAATTTTACGTTTTCTGAAGAATAGGTAATCATTGCTGTATTGTTTTTTGCAGCGGACTACAGGACTATAGGACTTTTCAGCCATTTAATGAGTCGTACTGTCATGTAGTCCGTTGCTAAATCCTCTTTTCGGGAGAAAGGCACTGACGTCGACACCAAAGTGCTGCAGTTCGCGCACCATTGTCGATGAAACCGATGAATATTGCGGCTCGGCATAGAGCAGGATGGTTTCGACGCCACTGAGCAGGCGGTTGATCTCAGCCTGCTCGCGCTCGTACTCAAAATCCTTCACCGAGCGCACACCTTTCACGATGAAACGGGCGCCTTCTGACTTGGCGAAGTCCACGGCCAGGCCGTAGTAAGTCTTCACGGAGATGCGCGGCTCGTCGCGGTAGAGGTCGGCGATGGCGCGGATGCGCTCCTCGGCCGACGGCATGTCGGGCTTATGCACCTGGTCGCCCACGACGCCGATGACCAGGCGGTCGAACAGCGGCAGGGCTCTGGTCACGATGGAATCGTGACCTACGGTAAAAGGATTGAAGCTTCCAACGAATATTCCCGTCGTCATAATTATCAATTATCCATTATCCATTATTAATTGTCAATTACTCAAAGAGCGTCGGTTCCATGATGTTGCCGGCGTAGGGATTGCGGCCGAAGTGCTTGTAGGCCAGCTCCGTCACCATGCGGCCACGGGGCGTGCGCTTGATGAAGCCCTCCATGATGAGGAACGGCTCGTACACCTCCTCCAAGGTGCCGCTGTCCTCGCCGACGGCGGTGGCGATGGTGGTGATGCCCACTGGACCGCCCCGGAACTTGTCGATGATGGTCAGCAGGATGCGGTTGTCGATTTCATCGAGGCCGTACTGGTCGATATTCAGCGCTTTCAACGCAACTTTTGTGATGTCGGAGTCTATCCTGCCCGTGCCCTTCACCTGGGCAAAGTCGCGGACTCGGCGCAGCAGGGCATTGGCGATACGGGGCGTGCCGCGTGAGCGACGGGCTATCTCCAGCGAGGCATCTGTAGTAATAGGTACGCGTAAGATGCTTGCCGAGCGCTCGATGATGCGCTGCAGGGTCTCCGGGTCGTAGTACTGCAGGTGCATGTTGATGCCGAAGCGGGCCCGCAGCGGAGCCGTCAGCAGGCCGCTGCGCGTGGTTGCCCCCACCAGCGTAAAGGGGTTCAGGTCTATCTGGATGCTTCGCGCCGACGGCCCCTTGTCTATCATGATGTCGATGCGGTAGTCCTCCATGGCCGAGTAGAGGTACTCCTCGACGACGGGCGACAGACGGTGAATCTCGTCGATGAACAGCACGTCGTTCTTCTCCAGCGACGTCAGGATGCCCGCCAGGTCACCCGGTTTGTCGAGCACGGGACCCGAGGTAATCTTGAAACCCACGCCTAACTCGTTGGCGATGATGTTCGACAGCGTCGTCTTACCCAGTCCAGGAGGACCGTGCAGCAGTACATGGTCCAGCGGTTCCCCGCGATATTTGGCAGCCTCGACGAACACCTCCAGGTTCTCCACCACCTGCTGCTGTCCGCTGAAGTCGTTGAACGACAGCGGTCGCAGGGCGTTCTCAAACTCCTTCTCGCTGGAGCTCAGCTGCTCTTGTCTGATGTCAAAATCCTGATCCATCATGTATGATTCTTAATCCTTAACTATCTTGATACGTCCCTGCGGCTGGGCGTAGGCCTTGCCGGTATTGCCGCCAAGCACCTGACTGATATAGTCCGACAGCGCCTCGTAGTAGCGCAATGTGCTCTCCTGGAGCACCGGGCACTTCTTGAACACCTCGAAGAAACCACCGCCCTCATGGTTGTAGTTCGTCAGTGCCACGCTATAGGTACGGTGCATGTCGATGGGGGCATAGCTGCCGTCGGGCTGCAGGATCTCGATGTCGCTGACGGTATGGCTCTTGCTGTGGACGGTGAAGCGCAGGCCGGAGCACTGCGGGAAGTGGCCGTCCAGCGTGGGCACGGAGGCCGTACAGCGCGTCAGCATCTCCTTCAGCTGCGCAGCAGTCACCGAGATGCGTCGCAGGGTATTGTCGTAGGGCAGCATACCGATAACGTCGCCGTAGGTGATGTCACCCGCCATGATGTTGTTGCGGATGCCGCCGCCGTTCTCCATGCCGATATCGGCCTTCATGGCATGTCGGTAGGCATCGGCCACCAGGTCGCCGGCATTCGTCTCCTTGCCGCGCACCACCCACTGGTCGTTCTCGTCGCTCACCAGCAGCAAATAGTCCGAATGTCCCACCACCTTCGAGGTCACCGCCTTCACCTTCTGGCGGATGCTGTCGGTAGCGGCGGTAATCCTGGCGTCCTCATACGGAATCTCCTTGGTCTTGATGAGGTGTGTCGTGATGCGTCCGTCGGGTGTGATGAGCAACTTGCCTACATTGGCAAACTGCGTACCCGTCTGCGTGACCAGGATTTCCTTGCCGTCGAGGTTCTTGACGCTGGCACCCTCGATGATTTCGTGCGAATGTCCGTCGAGCACCACGTCGATACCCCGGGTCTTGTTCACCAGACGGTGGGAGCTGAAACCCATCGACTGCGGTGTCTCTCCGATATGCGAGAGCAGCACCACGTAGTCGGCACCCTCGCCACGGGCCTTGTCCACGGCCTGCTGGACCAGCTTGTAGAAGTCATCCTGCTTCAGGTCGTAGATCAGCACGCCGTTGGTGTCGTAGAAGGCATAGCCCTCCAGCAGCATCGTCTCCGGCGTGAGGGCACCGACATACGCTACCTTCTTGTTGCCGTACTGGCGGATGACATAAGGGGCGTAGTAGGACTGCCTGGCACCGGCTTCGTAGAAGTTGACACACGTCACAGGGGCACCTATCTGCCCTATCAGTTCCAACATGCGGGGCACACCGAAGTCGAACTCGTGGTTGCCCAAGGTCAGGGCGTCATAGCCCATCAGCTGCATGATGTCGGCAATATAGCCACCCTTGGAGATGGCTCCCGTGGTATTGCCCTGCAGGAAGTCGCCCACGCAGACGGCAGCAGCGTAAGCCGTGTCCGAGCGGTTGATGGCATCGCGCAGACCGGCCATCTTCGTATAGCCGTCGATACCGCAATGCACGTCGTTCTCATAGAGAATCACGATGCTCTTCTGAGCACCGACAGCCTGACATCCCACCAACAGAGGCGCCAGCGTCATGATGAACAATAACCTTTTCAGCATAGACAATCCTTATTTTGTGGACAAAATTACGTATTTTATTTGAAACAGCCAAGAAAAGTTGGCTTAGTTACGAAAAAAAAACGTACCTTTGCAGGCAAATAACAAAAACTCAAAACTTATGAAACGAATCATCACGGCTTTTTTCCTGACTCTGACCACCCTGGTCGTGCAGGCCAGCACCACCCTCCCCTTGCAGGGAACCGTCGTCAAACCCACTGACAAGAACATCCAGTACATCGGGCGTATCTGCTTCGACAATCCCGAGCGGCCACGCTTCACCTTCCCCGGCATCCAGATCAACATCCGCTTTACCGGCACCAGCCTGAAGCTGTGGGCCAAGCCCCTGAGCGGCCACTTCATGGCACAGGTGGACGGTGCCGAGCCTTTCAAGGTCACCCTGATGAGTGAACGCGACTCCGTGGTGAACATCGCCACGGCACTGCCCCAGGGTGAGCACGAGCTGCGACTGATGTATATCATCGAGGGCTTTATGCTGAAACCCGACTTCCGTGGCTTCATCCTCGACCGCGGTGCCCACCTGCTGCCGCCGCCTGCCCTCCCCGACCGCACCATCGAATTTGTGGGCAACAGCATCACCTGCGGCTATGGCAACGAGAGCATCGACAAGAACGACCCCTTTGAGAACGAGACGGAGAACCACTACCTGAGCTATGCCCAGATATGCTGCCGTGCCCTCGGTGCCCAGGCTTACGTCGTGGCCCGCTCAGGCATCGGTGTCTACCGCTGCTACGGCGGGGCCAAGACGGGTACGCCGGAGAACGTGATGACCACGGAATACGAGTACACCAACCTCTACGACCGCTCCGAGAAGTGGGACTTCAGCCGCTACCAGCCGCAGGTGGTGTGCATCAACCTAGGCACCAACGACCTGTCGACGAACAACTACGACGTGAAACTGCTCGGCGCAGCCTACAAAAAGTTCCGCCAACAGGTGCGCAGCCACAACCCCAAGGCAAAGATTGTCTTCCTCTGCGGCTCCATGCTCAACGGCAAGGAACTGGACATCGCCAGACAGCTGATGAACGAGGCCGTCGAGGAAGCCCACAAGCAGGGCGACAAGGAGGTTTACCGCTTCGACTTCACCCCTGCCGACGGCTCGCTGAAGTATGGTGCCGACTGGCATCCCAGCATCTGGCAGCACGAAAAGATGGCTGCCGAGCTGACCGCCTACCTGCGTACATTAATGAATTGGTTCTAAAAAGCGATAACACTTATGGATTGGTTACACATCATAGCAGTCATTATCCTGGTGATAGCCGGTGTGGTTATCTACATGAACAAGCGTAACGGGTAAAATTACTCCTGCGGGGCAGGGATAATCTTGAACAGCTTGTCGCTGGGGCGCACCTTCTCGGGCACCTTGATGCTGACGCGGGTACCCTGCTGAGCTGTCTGAACCGACTGTACGTCGTCGTGGATTTCGTCAGCTACGACGTACAGTGCCCCGGTGGTGGGGCCTGTGATGAGCATCTTGTCGCCTACGGAGAAGGTGTCGGCCTCGACGGTGAACTCTGCCACGCCCAACTTCGAGAAATATTTGACGCCCTTGCCGATGTACTGCTTGCGCTCAGTCGCGTTGGAACCGTAGTTTTTATTCCATTCGCCTAACTGCTGCCCCAAGTAGTAGCCGTCCCAGAAGCCGCGGTTGAAAACCGTGGCCAGCCGCTCGTCCCACGCATCCTTCTTGTCTTCCGTGAAGGAGCCGTCGAGGACGCTCTGGATGGCCTCCTTGTAGCACTGCACCACGGTGAGCACGTACTCGGGACCGCGGGCACGCCCCTCAATCTTGAAGACGCGGACGCCACTCTTCATCATTTTGTCGATGAAACGGATGGTTTTCAGGTCCTTGGGCGACATGATGTACTTGTTGTCTATCTCCAGTTCGGTGCCCGTCTCGCGGTCGGTGACGACATACGAGCGGCGGCATATCTGCATACACGCCCCCCGGTTGGCGGAGCGTCCCGTATTGTCGAGGCTCATGTAGCACTTGCCGCTGACGGCCATGCACAAGGCACCGTGGCAGAACATTTCTATGCGCACTGGCTGTCCCGAGGGTCCGCAGACATGCTGCTCCTCTATCTGGCGGTAGATGTCGGCCACCTGGTCGAGCGTCAGCTCGCGTGCCAGCACCACCACGTCGGCAAACTGGGCATAGAACTTCAGCGCCTCGATGTTGCTGATGTTGAGCTGTGTGGACAGGTGCACCTCCACACCCACCTGCCGGCAGTACTGCATGACGGCGATGTCGCAGGCGATGACGGCGGTAATCTCCGCCTCCTTGGCGGCATCTATAATCTGGTGCATCGTCGGGATATCCTCGCCATAGATGATGGTGTTCACCGTCAGGTACGATTTTACGCCCGCCTCACGGCAGATGGCGGCAATGTCGCGCAGGTCGTCGATGGTGAAGTGGTTGGCGGAATGCGAGCGCATGTTGAGCTGCTCCACGCCGAAGTACACACTGCCCGCCCCAGCCTTCAGGGCGGCAGCTAAGGAGTCGCGGCTGCCCACAGGCGCCATGATCTCGAAATCGGTTATCTTCTCGTTCATGGCTGCAAAGGTACGAAATAAATTAAAGATTAAATATTAAAAATCAAATTATTAAGAAGAAAGGAGAAAGATTCTTTCCGAAAGATGTAAACGTTTGCGGGGAAAAGTTGGGGAATATTGTTGTTTGTTCCACTTATTTACGTTATCTTTGCATCGTCATACTGAAGATGAAAAGAAATACGACAATGATGAAGCAGATTTTTCTCATGGCATGCCTCCTCGCCTGTACCGCCGCCACCATGGCTGACGACGTGCAGAAAGTCGATGCCTCGCAACTGACGAAGGTGACTTTCGAGGGCAGCCATATCATCCTCCACTACAAGGACGGCACGACGGCCGACATGGCAGACATGGAGACCGTCACCATCGACTTCAGCAGTGTGCCCCCCACCAGCATCTCGGAGCGCACGGCCATCACGACGAAAGCCGGACTGGAGGGCAAGGAGGTCTACAACCTGAACGGACAGCTGGTAGGCAAGAGTGCCGCCCGCCTGACCAAAGGGGTCTACATCATTGACGGCAAGAAAATTATCGTGAGATAACATATAAGATGTTAGAGATTTAAAAACAAACTATGAAACGACTTATAACCATTCTACTAATGACAACGACGGTAAACCTGGGCCTCTATTCGCAGGCTCAGGATTACTCCGTCAATCAGGATGACACCAAAAACCAGGCCGTGCTGACGCTGAGCGACAACAGCGTGAAGTACTACAACACGGCTGCCCTGACCGACCTCAGCTTCGACGGCAACCGCTTGACCGTCAACCTGCCTGCTGGCAGCTATACCTACGACGGCAATGTCAGCAACATTGCGTTCGTCAAGGCTGCTGATGCCGGCGGCGAGGGACAGATAGACAACACCGAGGGTGCTGTACAGATGACCGAGGCCCGCGGCTGGCAGGAGTCAGCCTACATCAAGTTCAACCTGATGGAGGGCGCTAAGTCGTACCATGTCTACGTCAAGGGCGGACAATACGACGACTACACCCAGATAGACGGCCAGCTGGTGCGCAACTACGGCAGCTACGGCCGTGCCGACGTGGTGGGTCTGAAGGCCGGCACCTACAGCATGAAGGTGGTGGCCGTCGACGACAACGGCCAAGAGATGGCAGGCACTGCCAGCCAGGCCACTGGCATGCAGGTACGCAACTACATCCGCGAGGGCTTTGCCTTCAAGGGCCGGAGTGCTGGCGTCGGCGCTTACAACAACGACGGCACGCTGAAGTCCAATGCCGTCGTGCTCTATGTGACCAACAGCAATTTCAACACCATCCAGTGCACCATGAACACCGGCGGCAAGACGCTGGAGACACGCACCGGGCTGGGCAGCATCATGCAGGCCTTGGAGAAGGGCAAAGAGACACGACCATTCTGTATACGCTTCATTGGCGAAATCAAGGTGGGCAGCGTCAACAGCGAACAACTGATGGGTGAGAAGAGCTGTCTGAACCTGAAAGGCAAGACCTTCGGCGACGAGCAGCACGTCACTTACGAAGGTATCGGTGACGACGCCACCATGAACGGCATCGGCTTCCGTTTCAACCGTGCCGGCAGCATTGAAGTGCGCAACCTGGCCATCATGAACCATGCCGACGACTGCTTCGAGTTTACGCAGTGTGTGCGTATCTGGGTTCACAACACGGACCTGTTCTATGGCAATGCCGGCAGCGACAGCGACCAGGCGAAGGGCGACGGCACCATCGACCTGAAGAAGGGTACGAGTTACTGCACTTTCGACAACAACCACTTCTGGGACTGTGGTAAGGCATCGCTGTGCGGCCTCAGCGGCGAGACTACAGCCGACTACGCCACCTACCACCACAACTGGTTCGACCATGCCGACAGCCGCATGCCCCGTGTGCGCGTAAAAACTATACACATCTACAACAACTATTACGACGGCGTATCGAAGTACGGTGCTGGCTCCACCATGGGCAGCAGCCTGTTCGTTGAGCGCAACTACTTCCGCAACGCCAAGTTCCCGATGATGATTTCGCTTCAGGGCAACGATGTGTATGCCGGCAGCAGCAAGTACGACCCCAACAACTACGGTACCTTCAGCAAGGAGTCGGGTGGCATGATTAAGGCTTACAACAACGTCATCACCGGCTCAACCACATCATACTGGCCCTATGGCGCCACCACCCTTCTCACCAAAGGTCAGATGGTCAGTGCTGCAAGCCTGGGCGTCGACACGCAGGTACACTTCGACTGCTATGAAGTCAGCAATGCCTCCGACAAGGTACCCGCCGAGGTACGGTCGTTCAGCGGAAGCAACAGCTACAACAACTTCGACACCGACGGTTCCATCATGTACGACTACTCGCCCGACTCGCCTGCGGACGTTCCCAGAGCCGTCAGCAGCTACTACGGCAGCGGACGCATGAACCACGGCGACTTCAGCTGGACCTTCAACAATGCCACCGACGACACCGACTACGGTGTGAACACAAAACTGAAGAAAGCTCTCAACGAGTATAAGACCAGTTTGGTAGGAATTTTCGGCGATGACAATGCAAGCGGCGGTGATGAACCCGGCGGTGATGAACCCGGTGGCGGCGGTGATGAGCCCGGTGGCGGTGGTGATGAGCCTGGTGGCGGCGAGGTTTCCGGAGGTTACATTGTCTGCAGCTTCGACTCAGCACCCTCTAACAGTCTCTTCAGCGTCGGTAGCAGCGAATACGGCGACGGCAAGATTACCTACGACGGCACCTATTACAAGAAAGGCCTCAAGCTGAACAGCAAGGGCACCGTCACCTTCACGCCGGCACAAGACTACATGATGACGCTCATCCTTGCCACCGCCAAGAGTGGACGCGACGTAACGATTAACGGCGAGAAGACCACCGTCGGCGGCACCGAGAACACTGAAGGCAAGTACTACGAAATGGAGCCTATTGCCCTCAGCAAGGGCACGCAGTACGTCATCACCAAGGGCAGTGCCGAAGGCCTGCTCATGCTCATCATTCTCAGTGAGAAATGAAGGAAATGAAGGAAATGAAAGAAATGAAAGGAATGAAAGAAATGGGAAATGATTAGGAAGGTGATATATGCTGCCCTGGTGGGCGTGCTCGTGTGTTGTGGTAGGAAAGAGCCGCAACACACGTTTTTGCATGAAGTGCTGCTGCCCATGACACCCGTCAAGAACCAGGGGGAGTCGGAGCTGTGCTGGGCCTACGCCATGCTGGCGACCATCGAGACCGAGCACATTGTGCGGGGCGACAGCGTCAACCTCTCTGCTGTCTACGTCGGACGTATGCTGAAGAGAGAGCGTGGCTCCTCCCAGCGTGCCATGTGCCAGACACTGCTCAACATCATCCAGCGTGACGGCATCGTGGGCTACGACGTGCTGCCCGACGATGCCACTGACGAACTGCCCACGCCGCAGTGGGTGTTCATGGGTGGCGTGCGCTATACGCCGCTGGAGTTTGCCCACTCCGTATGCGCCCCCGACGAATACCTCGCGCTGACCTGCCAGCCCGACTCCCCCTATTATAAAAAGGTGGCGGTCGATGCCCCCGACAACTGGGAGGGCAACCGCCTGCTGAACGTCCCGCTCGACACGTTGCGCCGCCATGTAGACCATGCCCTGCGCCACCGCCATCCCGTCTGCTGGGAGAGCAAGGGCCACGCCATGGCCATCGTCGGGATGGCCCGCGACGAGAAGAAACGTCCTTACTACGTCCTGAAAAACTCCTGGGGACCACGCGGACCCTACGACGGACTCGTCTATATGTCCGCCCGCAAGCTCTGGCGCGACATGCTGGCCGTCTACATGACCCGCGACGCTTACGGCACGCCGCTACCGTAGGAGTTTGAGCGAATGCGAAACTTACAATAAAAAATGAGGATGTGATAACACACCCTCATTCGTTTTTTATTGGTATAATACTGGATTTACAGCAGGTTCATCGTGTCGGTAGCAATCATCAGCTCCTCGTCGGTGGGGATGACGACAACCTTGACCTTGGAATCGTCTGCGGAGATGACAGCCTCCTCGCCACGGACGTTGTTCTTCGACTCGTCGAACTTGACACCCAGGAACTCCAAGCCCTTGCAAACCTCAGAACGCATGCTGATCTGGTTCTCGCCAACACCGGCAGTGAAGACGATGACGTCCAGGCCACCCATGGCAGCAGCATAGGCACCGATGTACTTCTTGATACGATAGAAATACATGTCCTGAGCCAACTTGGCCTTCGGGTCGCCAGCCTTGGCAGCATTCTCCACGTCGCGCATATCGCTGGAGCCACCGGTAATGCCGGCTACGCCGCTCTTCTTGTTCAGCAGGTTCGACATGCCGTCAGCATCCAGGCCAAGCTTCTTCTCGATGAAGGTCACAGCACCACCGTCGATGTCACCAGAACGGGTACCCATGACGAGACCCTCCAACGGGGTGAGACCCATCGAGGTGTCTATACACTTGCCATCGACCACAGCAGCAATAGAGCCACCATTACCAATGTGGCAGGTTACCATCTTGGTGCCCTCGGCGGGAATGCCCAGGAACTCGCAGGCACGAGCACTGACATAGCGGTGAGAGGTGCCGTGGAAGCCGTAACGGCGGATGCCGTACTTCTCGTAGAGCTCGTAAGGGATGGCGTACATATAAGCCTTCGGGGGCATGGTCTGATGGAAGGCGGTGTCGAATACGCCCACCTGAGGCAGGCCAGGCATCAGTTCCTTCACAGCGTTCACACCCTTCAGGTTGGCAGGGTTGTGCAGGGGAGCCAGGTCAGAGCACTCCTCGAAAGCCTTCAGCACCTCATCGGTGAGGATGACGGACTTATTGAACTTCTCGCCACCATGCACCATACGGTGACCGACAGCGTCAATCTCATCGAGACTCTTGATGACACCAATCTCAGGATCGGTGAGCAACGAGAAAATGAATTTCACACCCTCGGTATGCTCGGGAATGTCGTGCATGATCTGCTTCTTCTCGCCATTGGCCAGCTTTACCTTCACAAAGGCACCGTCCAAGCCCACACGCTCAGCACCGCCACTGGTCATCACGGACTTATCGTCCATGTTATACAATGCATATTTAATAGAACTGCTGCCACAGTTTAGAACTAAAATCTTCATAGTTACTTTTTTATTCCTTTCTCACAATTTATTTCTTAGCGTCCATTGCCTGGCAAGCTGTGATGGCAATCATGTAGTAGATGTCGTCGACAGAACAGCCACGGGAGAGGTCGTTCACAGGACGGGCGATACCCTGAAGGATTGGGCCGATGGCGATAGCGTCACCTAAGCGCTGAACCATCTTATAGCCAATGTTTCCTACCTCGAGGTTGGGGAATACGAGTACATTTGCCTTACCGGCGATGTCAGAACCGGGGGCCTTCTTGGCACCTACAGAAGGAACGAGTGCTGCATCAGCCTGCAACTCACCGTCAATCTTCAGGTCAGGAGCCATCTCCTTGGCCAGACGAGTAGCCTCGATCACCTTGTCACAGACCTCATGCTTGGCGGATCCCTTCGTTGAGAAACTCAGCATAGCCACGCGAGGCTCTGCGAAGCCGGCAACTGACTTGGCTGTCTGGGCAGTACAAACGGCAATCTGAGAGAGCTGAGCAGCATCAGGCATGGGCGTTACAGCCACGTCACCCACTACGAGCACGCCATCCTCACCATACTGCTTCTGCTTCGAGATGAGCAGCAGGCCACCGCTGACGCAGGTAATGCCGGGCTGGCACTTGATGATCTGCAGGGCAGGACGCAGCGTGTCGCCAGTCGTTGACAGCGCACCGCTGATCTGACCGTCAGCACCCTCGGTCTTGATAATCATGCATCCGAGATACAGCGGATTCTTGATGAGTTTGCGAGCTTCCTCGATGGTCATGCCCTTCGACTTGCGAATCTCAGCCAGTTTCTCGGCCAGCTCCTCGCTCTTCTCATAGTTCTCCGGGTCGATGAGGGTAGCCTTACCGATGTTGGTGAGCCCCTTCTCCTTGGCCAAAGCCTCTACCTTGGCGGGGTTGCCAATGAGGATGATGTCAGCGAGTTCGTCAGCCAAAGCCTTGTCGGCTGCACACAGTGTACGCTCCTCCTCAGCCTCGGGGAGCACGATGCGCTGCTTGTTACTCTTAGCACGCGCTACGATTTGACTTAATAAATCCATAGTTTGTTTATTGATTTAAATGATACTATTTTAATTGGTGTGCAAAGATACGAATTAATTATCAATTATCGATTATCCATTATCAATTTTTAAGCGTTTACGTTTACGCCATTTCCTGTGTCAGGATGCTTTCCAGTTTCTCGGCCGTCAGGCGCAACTGGAATTCGCCGTTCATGGCTACGCTGATGCCTCCCGTTTCCTCAGAGACAACGATGGCGATGCAGTCGCTTTCGTGGCTGATGCCTAAGGCTGCACGGTGTCGCAAACCCAGTTCCTTGGGGATGTTCAGGTCGTGGCTGACGGGCAGGATGCAGCCGGCAGCCACAATCTGCTGGTTGCCAATGACCATGGCACCGTCGTGGAGTGGAGAGTTCTTGAAAAAGATGTTCTCGATGAGTCGCTGGTTGACGGCAGCATTGATGCGCTCACCTGTGATGATGATGTCGTCGAGAGGGGTGTTGCGCTGGATGACAATGAGTGCTCCAACCTTTTTCTTGCTCATGGACATGCAGGACATGACAATGGGCATGATGATTTGCTTGATTTTCTCCGTTCCCTGCTTCTTGTCACCGGTATTGAACAACTTACGGATGGCTTTCATGCGCTGGTGGGCTCCCAGATTGTATAGGAACTTCCGGATATCGTCCTGAAAGAGCACAATCAGCACGATGACACCTACTGACACCAACTTGTCCATGATAGCTCCCATCAGTTTCATCTCCAACACCTGCGACACCAGCAGCCATAGTACGACAAACACCAGAATGCCCATGAAGACATTCAGGGAGCGCGACTCCTTCATGAGCCTATAAGCGTAGAACAGCATCAAGGCCATCAGGACAATGTCGATAATATCTTTTATTCCGAATTCAAAAAACACCGTATTAGAATTTACGAATTGACGATTAACTATTGATTGTGGGCTGCGAGTTGTTGCAGCACGAAGCCGCCACTATCCTTACGCACTCCACCGCCTCGCGGACGTCGTGGACCCTCAGGATGGACGCCCCCTTCAGCAGTGCCAGCGTGTTCAGCGCGGTTGTGCCGTTCAGCGCCTGCTCGGGCTGGATGTCCAGCAGGCGGTTGATCATCGACTTCCGCGAGATGCCCACCAGTATGGGCAGTCCCGTCATCTGCATCTGCTCCAGGCCGTTCATGACGGCATAGTTCTCCTCCAGCGTCTTCCCGAAACCAAAGCCCGGGTCGAGGATGATGTCCTTCTGTCCCATCGACCTCAGTGTGTCGGTGGCCTTGGCGCAGTCCAGCAGGATGTCGCGCACATTGCTCTTCCACGACATATAGATATAAGGAACGCCCAGGCGGCTGACCATGCGGAACATCTGGGTGTTTTCGCTTTGGGAGTGTGGCGTTGCAATGCCTGTGGATGGTGGTGTGTCGACTGACCCGCCAACGTCGTTGATGATGTCTGCGCCAAACTCCTCGACCACCATCCGCGCCACGTCAGGACGGAAGGTGTCGACGCTCACGACAGCCTCGGGAGCCTCGCGCCGTACAATGGCCAGTGCCGTCCGCAGCCGTGCCATCTCCTCTGCCTCGCTGACCGCCTTGCTGCCGGGGCGTGTCGAGCAGGCCCCCACATCGATGATGCTGGCGCCTTCGGTGAGTATCTGCTGTGTCCGGTTTGCGATGTCGTGCTCCGTCTGTTGCCTGCTGGCAGCATAGAAGGAGTCAGGTGTAGCATTGAGAATGCCCATCACCTGCGGCTCTGCCAAAGACAGTAATCTTCCGTTGCAATTCAGCGTATAGTCCATACCGCTTGCAAAGATACGTTTTTTTTTGTAAACGCCCAAAGTTTTTCCCTAATATTCTACGTAGGGCTCGAGGCGCCGGATGGCTTCGGGCGGGAAGTCGGTGGAGAGACGGAGGTCGTTGAGACTGTTCAGCTTGCCGTGCAGGCGGCGGTAGTCGACGATGGCCTTGGCCTGGTAGTAGTTGATGTAAGGGTGCTGGCGCAGTTGCTGGAGCGTGAGCCTGTTGACGTTCAGCTTCTGGGGACTGGCATGCACGGTGAAATACTGTTTGGCATCCTGCGGGAAGTTCTCTATCTCGTCCAGCTGGTCGATGCTGACGTAGCCGCCCAGCCTACTGCCGTGGCGAACGATTTGCCGGGCATAGTAGGAGCCAATGCCGGGCACCCTCATCAGTTGGGCAGTGTCGGTGGTATTCAGTTCGATGTGTTCGCCGGATTTGATTTTGACGGGATAGCGCAAGGCGGCAGGACTGTGCAGGGTGTCGCGTACGGAGTGCGACGAGTCGCGCTGCTGGCGTTTGTCTACCAGCGTCGAGGCGGGCAGGTAGTCGGGCGAGATGCGGATGTAAGGTTCCAGTTCGCGGTACTGCTTGACGGTGAGGCCATAGAGACGGGCAAAGTCCTCCTTGCGGCGGTAGATGCCACCCCGGGAACGATATTTGTAGATGTTGCGCACCTGCCAGGGTTGCAGGCCGAGTCGCAGCAGTTGCGTGGAGTCGGCAGTGTTAGGGTCAAAGGCGAAACGTTCTGCCAGACGGTCGTTCTCCACTTGATACGGTGTATGTCTGGAGGTCTGTGTACGACGTGCTGCAGACGAGTCACGGACCGATGGGATGCTGTCTGCCGATGACGTGGTGTGCCCGTCATCGCTGCCGAAGAAGTAGAGGGCGATGAATGCCAGTGTTGCTATGGCAATGGCTGCGGAGGCTATCTTCCGGTCGCTACGGTTCATAGGACACCCAGTTGGTGGAGGAATATCAGCGAGATGCAGATGGGACAGACGTAGCGTACGGCAAACAGGTAGACACCGACAAACCGGTTTCTGAGTGTTCCTCCATTGGTGAGCTCGTCATGTACTACCTGTTTCGGGATGTACCATCCCACAAAGAAGCACGTCAGCATGCTCCCCAGCGGCAGCAGCACGTTGGCCGTCAACTGGTCGCAGAACTCCATGAGCGAGGAGCCCCACACCTGTAAGTCAGGCCATGCACCTGTCGACAGCGCACAGAACACACAGATGACGGAACAGACGGTGGTGATGACGCATGCTGAGCGCTTGCGTGACCAGTTCATTTCCTCAGAGAAGAATGCCGTGCCTATCTCATGCATGGAGATGGTGGACGTCAGGGCGGCAAAGACGAGCAGCGCATAGAACATCACGCTGACGACGTAGCCCGCGACGGGCATGGCGGCAAAAGCTTGTGAAAAGACGTTTGGCAGGGTGATGAAGATGAGCGATGGCCCACTGTCGGGGCTGACCCCCACCGAGGCCGCTGCCGGGAAGATGATGAGTCCTGACAAGATGGCTATCAGGGTGTCGAGTATGGCAATCTGCCGTGCGGAACCCAAGAGGTCCGTCTCCTTTGAGAAATAGCTGGCGTAAGTACACAGGACAGCCGTTCCTAAGGACAGCGAGAAGAACGCCTGCCCCAGTGCATCGAGGAAGACGAGGCTATTGATTTTGGAGAAGTCGGGCATCAGCAGGAACTTGACACCTTCGATGGCTCCAGGCAGCAGGCACGAGACAATCATCAGAAATATCAGCAATAGAATCAAGATGGGCATCAACAGCTTTGACACCCGTTCAATACCGCTACGCACTCCACGAATCACTACAAGATGCGTCAGCAGCACGAAGCCTACGCCCCAGAGGACCGGCTTGACGGGTGACGACGAGAAGCTGACGAAGTAGTCTCTGACAAATTCCGCATTACCGTTTATCTCGCCGGCGATGGAGGCATAGAGGTATTGCAGGCACCAGCCTGCCACCACGGCATAGAACCCCAGGATGATGGTGGAGGTAAGAATGCCGAGATAGCCAACGAGCTTCCATGGCCGTCCGTTGGACAGGACGTCGAAAGCCCGTGCAGCGTTGGCCTGCGCATGACGTCCCACGATGAATTCGTTGAGCATGCCAGGGATGCCCAGCAGGAAGATGCATGCTATGTAGATGATGATGAAGGCAGCGCCGCCGTTTTCTCCCGCCATATAGGGGAATCGCCACACGTTGCCCAGTCCAACGGCACTGCCTGCCGTTGCCAGCACAACACCCAGCTTGCTGCCAAAGTTGCCTCTTTCCGTATTCATCGCTCTCTCACTTTTGTCAGTTCAGTAGTCCCAACTGATGTAGGAAGATGAAGAGTATGCCTAGTGGACAGACATATTTCACCATGAAGAGATAGAAATGGAAGAACTGTCCCCGTAGAGTCCCCTGGTTGGTGAACTCGTCACGTACCACCTTATGGGGTACGAACCATCCGATGAAGATGCAGGTGAGGAATCCCACCATCGGCAGGAATATCTGTCCGGTGATGAAGTCGAACCAGTCGAAGAGTGTTTCTCCGAGGAATGTCAGTGTGGTGTCCACTGCCCCCAATGACAGCGAGCAGATGGCTCCGATGATGGCCGTGGCGACGGTGACGATGAGTGCCGCCTTCTTGCGGGAGATATCCAGCTCTTCCTGGAAGAAGGCCGTGGACACCTCATGTAGCGACATCAGCGACGTCAGTGCAGCCAGGGACAACAGCACAAAGAAGAGTAACGAGATGATGTATCCTAAGACCGGCATGGCGGCAAACGCCTGTGAAAAGACGTTGGGCAGGGTGATGAAGATGAGCGAGGGACCGCTGTCGGGGCTGACGCCCACCGAGAATGCTGCCGGGAATATCATCAGGCCAGCCAAGATGGCCACCATGCTGTCGATAACGCCTATCTGTATGGCCGACTTGGTGAGGTTGGTCTGTTTGGAGAAATAGCTGGCATACGTGCATAGGCACCCCATGGCAATGCTCAGCGAGTAGAACGACTGTCCGAGGGCAGCCAGGAAGACGTCACTGTTGATTTTGGAGAAGTCCGGGTAAAAGAGGAACTCGATGCCCTTGTTGGCGTCAGGCAGCATGCAGGAGGCGACGACGATGACCAGCAGTAGCAGGAACAGCGTTGGCATCATGGCCTTCGACGCCCGTTCGATGCCGTTGCGCACACCGTGCTCGATGATGAGGTAGGTGATAGCCAGGATGACGACCGTCCAGAGTACAGGCTTGACGGGGTCGGCAGAAAATTCGTTGAAATACTGCTGGAAGTAGTCGGGTGATCCCGTCATGTATCCTGCCAGCGATGCCCATACATACTGTATGCACCATCCCGCCACGACGGCATAGTATCCTGTGATGAGGAATCCGGTCAGTACACCCATGTATCCGATGAGTGACCATCCGTTGCCTTCTGCCAGTTTGTGGAATGCCCTTGCCGTGTTGCACTGTCCGTGGCGTCCGATGATGAACTCGCTGATCATGCATGGTATTCCCAGCAGCAGTACGCATGCCACATAGATGATGATAAATACGGCACCGCCGTTTTCTCCCGCCATATAGGGGAATCGCCACACATTGCCGAGTCCTACGGCGCTTCCCGCCGTGGCCAATATGACGCCCAGGCGACTTCCGAAATTCGCCCTTTCGAGTTTTGTCATTTCCTGCTTTTCCATAATCTGGCTGCAAAAGTACGAAAAAGTTTAGAGTTATTCCTATTTTCTTTGTACTTTTGCAGTCCAAACGACAAGAATTATGAAGAAACCCCTTTTTATATTGCCCATTGCGCTATCCATAGTCAGGCGCTACCCCCTTTCACTGCTGTGTATCGCGCTGATCTGGTTCCTGTCGCTGATGCCCTTTTTCCCCGAGACGCCGTTCGACAATGTGCAGTTCATTGACAAGTGGACACATTTGGTGATGTACGGCGGTACCTGCGGCGTCATCTGGTGGGAGTACCTGCACCACCATCAGCAGCTGAACAAGAGGAAACTGCTGCTATGGCCCTTGTTAGGCATGATAGCATTAGGCGGTGTGATGGAGTTGCTGCAAGCCTACTGTACCACCACCCGCTCCGGCGAGTGGCTCGACTTCTATGCCGACACCGTTGGCGTATTGTTGGGCAACGGTGTCGGTTTGCTCATGAATGTTTTATACTTCAAGCGCCAATAAGTTATTCGCCCTCTTCCTTCTTACCGATGTTCACATTGGTATTACCTGTGACCTCAGCATTGTTACCGCCGCCGTAGACGTTGCCACGGATGTCGACACCGAGGACCTCCTTCTTTTCGTAGTAGGTGACGTTTGCGGAGGCATTGCCTGAGGCTTCAGAGTAGGTTCCGTCATCGTTGCGGATGTAGCAGTCTGTTGGCAAAGCAGCACCTGCGGTCACCTGCTTCACGATATAGACCTCAGGAAGCGTGGCGACATTCACGGTGGTGTTACCCATCACCTTGGCTGCGTTGCCACCACCGAATACCTCGCTGATAGCACCCATCTTACCCTTCTCATGTGACGGGATGGGGTAATGATTGGGCGTTTCCGCATTCTCAGGGACAATAGACTTGTCGTCATTATAGTATTTGCCATAGACCTCATTGACGCTCACCGTCGGATTGCCCACCATCGTGGCACCGTCGCCAAAGCCACCGCCAAAGACTTTACCGATGCTGGTGAACGACATCACGTTGACCTGTGGATCAACGTAGTGCTGAGTACCGGATTCCTGTGCTTTGCCGTCAGCATCATAGCCATAGACAGAGTAGGCAGCCTGGTTACCACCGCCATAGAGCTCACCGATGATGATAGGACGACAGCCCACCTCCTGGATGTTCACAGTAATGGAACCGTCGATAGTACCACTGAGGTTATTGCCGCCAAACACACGGTCGAAGGTACCATTGGTGATATTCAATGTGACGTTACCCTTAATAGCGGCAGCCTCAGCACCACCATAGGCAGCCTGCAGTCCTGGGATACAAGCCATCAGCAGTTTAGCCTCAGCATCCATCGGAGCACTCTTGCCACCACCGTAGGCCTCATCCACGCAGAATTCACATACGCTGTTTTCGTCCAGCAAGGTGACAGCCGCCTGGCGCACATTACCCTTGGTGTTAGAACCGCCAAAGACACGGTGTATCGTACCACCATAGACATTGATGGAAGCCTGACCTGTGCCATAGACGATAGCACTGCCTTCTGCTGTTCGTTCGTCTTTCGTATCATAATCAAGGCTATCCTTGGCAATCCAGTTGTCCCCGTCTTTCTGGTAAACCGTATAGTTCTTATAACCCACGTTGGCACCCGGGTTCGGTCTTCCATCAGGCAATTTGTCCTTACCATTACCACCACCGAAGAGTTCTTCAATCTCATAGGTACCATTAACCTCCACATTGGTGGCAGGTGTAGAAGCTGCATTACCTCCGCCATAGACTGTCTGAATACTGGTCAGTCCACAACCATCGATGATGACCTTGGTAGACTTCGTCGTGGTCTTGCCACCTTCAGGCTCATAGGCAGCCAGATTACCACCGCCGTAGACAGCTTCTACGTCATAATTATCGGTTTTTCTATCGTATTTGGTGCTAATATTGTCTTTGTCTGCATTCTGCGTAGCATAGACGTGTACGGTGACGTTGCCCTTAGGCGAACCGTTCATATCGTTGCAACCGAATACCTGACTGACGACAGCACCCTTTTTGCTATTATCAGATGCAACAGTTTTATTCAGATGAACCTCCACATCGCCTCCTGTTGTTCCGGCCTCACTGATAGGAATCTGTTCCTCTTCCGGAGTAGTACTTGGATAAGTGATATTATCGACACTACCCTTACCACCACCGAACACGCTGCCGAAGTAGTAATACTTAGTAGCATCTTCCGAATCAACGACCTTCGTACCTACAGTACCACCATTGACATTCACCGTCGCATTCTCAGCCACAGCACCAATCTCGCCACCGCCATAGATACTGCTTTTCACAGTACCACCGGTCATGTTCAGTGTAGTGCTCTTACACTTACCGAGTTTTGGCCACAATGGGAGCAATGTTGTATTATCCAGGGCATAGAGTCGTCCCATACCGCCCGTGAACACATTACCACCCTTAGTGTATTGCAGATGGTTCTGATAGTCGAAAGTGGTGTTTGGTATCGCTGCCTTCTGCTCATCAGTCGGATTGTAGATGTATTCATAGTCGTTACCAATGGTACCGCCACTAATGTTGATGGTGATATAGCCACGACCTTTATCGTAATAAGCAGAAGCATCTTGCGTACTTGGGTTCGGATAAGAGCCGTCGTACTTGTCGTTTGGACGCAAGATACCGTAGGGCTTGATTGTCTGTTCATCTTCCGTAATCACTTCATCCACTAGATAGAGACCATATCCTACCGACCCCATACGACCACCGCCATAAACGGAGCCGAGTATCTTACCGCTCTTGATGTTCAGTTCGATAGAACCACCGATATTACCGGCTGTCAGCGCCTCACCACCGAAGCCACGGCCACCACCGAACACATTACCATCTACGTACGAGGTACCCGATGTGCCAATTATCGGGCCGGCTTCACCATCCTTACCGATGTTCACGATTACATTCTGGAATACGTGACCATCCTCACCACCGCCAAAGATGGAACCATAGACTCTACCACCCTCGATGTTGACAAAAGTACGGTCCACATT
>CAMHJQ010000020.1 GCA_946185485.1 uncultured Prevotellaceae bacterium
CGGCTGATACTGTAGTCTATCTCCTCGGGGTAGGCATTGTAGCGGAAGGAGGCTCTCTTAGGTATCTCCAGTTGTCTGCAAACTCCAGATGGAGATCTGATGCGTATTGTATTTTCATAAATTGTTATTATAAAGTTTAATCTCGCTCTCGATCTCTTGTCTTGCTGCTTCTTTCAACTTCATACGAACAATACCACTCACTATGTGACGGCCGTCTGGGTTGGTCTTGTGGCCATTGAAGGTTCCCATTAAATCAATACCATAGGCACTAGGGCAGTACAACTGCATAAAGCGGTTTAGTTTATAATTGCCCTTTAGCCAGATATGATGCTGAGGATTTCTATTTTTGTTCATGGTTTTTTGCAACCACTTAACATACTTATCTCTTCTATAACTTCTGCTCATAGCTTAATTACTTTTTTGATGATGCAAAGTTAGCGTTTTACTAAAGAACTTACCAAAGGCTATAGATAATTAGGTATGAAAGTTGGCTCCGTTGGTATGAAATTCCTACCATATATGAATAGTTTCGTACTTTACTGAATTAAATCCTTTTAAAACTCAACGCAATGCTTTAACTTTGCAAATGCTACAATAAAGTGGTTAACAAAATAATAGAAGTTGAATGAACAAAACATAACGAATGGAGAATATTAATGGCTAACGATATTATGAAGAATTGTAACTATAGCAAATATACTACTGTTGAAGAGCAGAAAGTACTTCAGATAAAGTATAGTAATTTACCTGATGCTCCACCTCGTTCTGAGTGGATGACGGTTGATGAGTGCTTTGACGATATAATCAATAGTGTGGAAAAAATATACGATAAAAAAGAATTTGACCAATCATAAAATGGAACATAATAAATCAATAACAGAAAAAGAACGTAATGAACTTAACGAAAAATATGCCAACGTTAAGTTGCAGAAATTGGCTCCTCGTAGTGAGTGGGTTACAGTAGAAGAAATGAGAATAATTCTCAAAAATGAAAATGCTGATTTTTATTCAAAGAAATGACAATATTTGCAAAAATATTTAAGAAATGTGACAGAACAAAGGAGAGCAGAGTTATTAGAAGGGCTTGATGAATATTACGCATCAAGACGTGACTTGCTGAATGAAAATAGGTCTCACGAAAAAAACGAAAATTATTAACGGACTTACTTATGTGGTCGTAGATAATATGACTGTTGAAGACTGGGCTAAACAAAATGATGCTATTCCTATCGAAGACACATTTTTGAGGTGGTAAAGTGATGAAACGAAAGAAAGGATAATATGAGTAAGAAAACTATAGTAGAAGGATATGACATAAACCAATTACCTCGTATTCCTAAGGGCAGTAAATGGATCACTGTCCAGGAACTTGGCACAATACTCAAAAGGGATGTAAAGGAAATTTACGAAGACGCTCATGATATAGAAAAATATATGAAAAATCCATTTTACTAACAGAATCAGAGTCTAATGAATTTAACGCAAAGGGGGAATGAGTACTAAAGAACTAATAGCACGTCTTGATGCTGTTCCGTTTGAAGAATTCCAAAATGGTCTGAAAGAAAAAATCAAAATTGTGTTGGTACGAGAACCAGATGATTAAGAACTTTATTAAAAAAATGTAATAATCGAATAAGTTATGAGTAAATGGCACTTGATAAACGAGGAAGGGGATCAGATTGAAGTTGATTCCTCTGAAATGGATGACGAGAAATATGCAGGCTACAGTGTTGACCTTGGCTGGTATAAGGCTCATGGTTATGTTGAAGCAAAGGAAGTCTTTCGTAGAATCAAGGAAAAGTATAAAAACATAACCCCAGAGCAAGCACGTGAACTACTTAGAACTGGTGCATACAAACGCAAGCCGTCAGACTAGTACCTTCTCGGCTGCTTGTAATGTATTTCATAGACTTTATCGAAGTACTTGTCCCAATTGGTCTCTCCCTGACCAATCTTGAAGCCATAGAACTTGGTGCCAGTCTTCTGATAGTCCTTGAACTTATTCATCAGTTCCTCCGTAGTCCTGGGTATGAGGAAGTCGGTTATCCAAAGGACGTCAGCATTCATATAGCGGTCTTCACCATTGTCCAACAGATAGAAAGCAAGGTTTAGCATCTTCTGAGCATCAGTTCCTCCACCAAGAAACGGGAAGTAACCCTTGGCGAAGTTTTCATTGTCTTCAGACTTCATGCCAATGCGCTCCATTGCCCGTTTCTTTCTGCGGGAACGAAGTTCGATGGGGCGTACATCAACAGAGAAATCTATCAAGAAACAGTCGCGGTTCAATTGCTCGGCTGTCTGCTCCAACTTGGATAGTAATGAAGCTTCTATCCTCTGCGGAACTCCGTACATGCTTGCTGACGAGTCAACGCATACTATCATTGGTCCACGTCGGGATGCTCTTTCGGAACGTAATTTACTTGAAGGTTTGGTTATCTCAGACTTATAACGGAATATCTGTAACTGACTTGTGAGATACTTTCGTAGGAACAAGCTTTCCATTTCTGTATCAGAATACTGAGCCAGTTCCAGAGGCATTAGCGCATTCAAATCGCGACCAATTGTTACTCCCTCAATATCACTGCCACTGGAATGTTCTATCTTATGAGAACTACCTGACTGTACAGTGAGCCTGTCTTTCCCGTCTTCATCGGGCAGACGTCCCATTCGCTTTGCCACATCGCCGATTTCGGGATACCTGTTCTGAATCTCAACTATGCAAAGCCGCTTCTCAAATTCGGATTCTGTCCACTGCCCGTCCATCATCTCCCAAGCCTGTAAAGCCATATCTTCAGAATAACCCTGGTTGCGCATCCGATTCTCTATTGCGTCGAGTTTTACTTTCAGACCTCCGGCAATTCCACCTGCCTTAGCTTCAATCTTTTTTGTTTGCTCTTTTCTGTTTCTTTCATCTATAGCACCACTCCATTCGCGTTTTAGTAGTTCCCAGTTCTCCGGTTTTTGCCAACCATTGTACTTGAACTTCCTTTTCATGAAGTCCAGGTCGAAGCCGTCATCTTTGTACTTCTCGTTGACAGATTGTAACAAAGTCTGCCAACTATCTTTCTTTTTCTGCATAGACCATTCCATCATCTTTTGCATCTCACTTCTCTCGCCGGTGGCAATCTGATTGAGGAATTGCTCGCTATGAAGGCACTCCAGCACAAAACGTCCGACAGTTTCGTAGAAAATCTTCCCCGCAATCTTGCTGGAGAGGACACGGTATTGGATGATGGGGTCGCTCATGATGCCGTGAAGATAATGGAGTACAGGATCGTAATACATCTTCCAGGGCTGGTCAACTTGTACGGTAGATTCAATCTCTACGACTTCTCCCGTCTTGACGAATTGCTCGACTAGGCTCAAGTAGAACGATGGAGAGAGACGCTTTCTGTATATCTTCTCCATCCAGTAGTCAACCTCAGATACTTCCACCATACCTTCTATGCTTCAAGTTTTTCTGTGTCTTGTCTGGTGTAGGCAATCTCTGTCATAAGTTTCTTAACAACATCCTTGATAGTCTCTTTGTCTGCAGAGGAAGTCAGGATGTTGTCCAATAGTTGCTCTTCGCGTTGCTTAATCTGAGTACCAAGCTGCTCGATTTCCTGGTAGAAATCGCGGTCTGACAACTTTCCCTTTTCTGTGGGCATTACTTGTTGTTCATCCCGCTCAAGTTCTTCGATGTAGAATTGTACGCCGTCGATGTAGAGCCTTTTGTCATCGCGGGTGAGATATGCTTGTCTGGCGCCTTTGGGGAAGTCAGAACCATCGAATGACCTGATGATAGAACGTTCCGGCTTCTTGGGATCACGGTAGATAACACCTAACTGTCCAGCATTCTCCTTCGTTGCCCACCGCATGTTCTGATAGTCGGTAATGAAGATGTAGGTGTTGCCTGTATCATGGTCAAGAACATGATAGTAGTAGTTGTCGTATATCTTCTTCCGTTGGTCAGTGGTGGCCATCTGCTTCCTTGCTTTTGCAGTTGCTCTGTGCTGTCGGCTCACTCTGATGTCTGCTTCCAATGCTAACTTGATGTCTGCAAGATGGGCAGAGAATTCTGAGAACAGTGACTGAATAACAATATGCCTGATACCTTCGGCTTCATCTGGCTCTTGCCAAAGACAGTTGTATATGGGAACCAGGTCTGCTGGAGAGACTGATGTCCTGTCGTGGATGAATGCTGAGGTTCTGAGCAGTCGGACAATCTTCTTCCATCGCCTGTCGCTGACATAGACATTATGATGTTCATCGGAAGAACTGACTGGTACACTGCCTATAGCCTTTCGGATGACACCAATGGATTTCAGAACGTCCTGTGAAACTTCGATAGTATCAATTGCCTTACTCCATTCATTATACTCATCAGAAGTGATCTGCAACTTTTGGCTCACAACTATCTCTGCTTCTGAGTTGCTGTCTGTCAACATTGCGAAGAAGTTCCGCTCCTGCTTGATGTTCGAACATTCGATTCTGATGATGAAACGATCCCATAATGCTTCAAGTCCTTCACCTTGTGCCGGAAGTTCATTGCTTGCTGCGATGAGCAACTTCAGTGGCAGTGAAATCTCCTTATCTCCATTGCGAAACAACTTCTCGTTGATAACAGTCAATAGGGTATTCTGTATAGCAGGACCGGCTTTCCATATTTCGTCAAGGAATACAACATCAGCGGTTGGGAGATAGCCGTCAATACTGCGCTCATATTTGTCTGAGTCCTTCAACTTGCTGATGCTGACTGGGCCGAATATCTCATCAGGCGTACTGAATCGCGACATAAGATACTCAAACGAACTTGAGTTCTTGAATGCAGATTTCAGTCGTCTGGCTATCATTGACTTTGCAACACCTGGAGGACCTAATAAGATAATACTTTCTCCTGCAAGTGCCGCCAACATAGAAAGTGACAGTTCACTCTCTTTCTCGTATATCCCTACGCTCAATTCAGTGAGCAGTTCTTCTATCCTTTTTCTAACCATAGCGCAAAGGTAGTCATTTTATTCCTGACTATCGAAGATTTGAACTTCTTTTGTTTCAGAATGATACAAAACTGTGATGTCTAGGTATGAAACTATGACGGGCTTCTATTGCTTCTTTTAGGGTCATTTCACAAAACATATTAAAACTATTGGCAAAGGTACGGATAAATCCCCACTTTTTCTTATTTTTGCACTCACTATTACGATACTTTATGAATTAAGATTGAAAAATGAAAGTAAAAATACAGACTATGCTTGGCGACATCGTAGTTCGCCTATATGATGAGACTCCTATACATCGCGACAACTTTCTGAAGTTGGCGAAGGAAGGTTATTACGATGGCACACTGTTCCATCGAGTGATAAAGGACTTTATGATTCAGGGTGGTGATCCAGATTCTAAGGGAGCACCTGCTGGAAAGATGCTTGGAGTAGGAGGTCCGGACTATACGCTTGAGGCAGAAATCAAGGACGGACTTTTCCATAAACGTGGTGCTTTGGCTGCTGCGAGACAAGGTGACGAAGTTAATCCAGAGCGTCGTAGTAGCGGGTCTCAATTTTATATTGTCTGGGGCCAGGTGTATAATGAAGGGCAGCTTCGTCAGTTCTCCAAACAGTTGAGGATGCAGAAAGTTCAAGATGCGTTTAATTCGTTAGCTGCTGAACATCGTGCTGAGATTATGCAGATGCGTCGTGACAGGAATCGTGAGGGGCTTCAGGAATTGCAAGACAAACTGGCTGCGGAAGCTGAGAGTAAGGTAGGAAAAACTGGCTTGACCGATGACCAGTTGAAGATATACTCTACTGTTGGCGGTACACCCCATCTTGACGGTCAATACACTGTATTTGGTGAAGTCGAAGAAGGGCTTGATGTGGTTGAAATGATACAAGGGACTGCTACTGGACGTGCAGATAGACCTGTTGATGACATCGAAATGAGAATGATAGTTATTGAATAATATGTTGGAAGTTGGACTGAAACATACTAGCGAATTGATTGTAGGTGATGCGGTGACCGCTATTCAGATGGGGTCTGGAGATATGCCTGTCCTTGCTACTCCTGCTATGATGGCATTGATGGAAAACGCTGCCATGCTTGCCGTTGCTGATGAATTGCCAGAAGATTGTACGACAGTTGGTGGTCATATAGAATCTTCACACCTCAGACCCTCGAGGATAGGAGATAAGGTGTCTGCAACAGCCGAAGTAACCAAAGTTGACGGCAAGAAGATAGAGTTTAAGGTGGTTGCTTATTCTGGTGAAACATTGCTTGGAGAGGGTACACACCTGAGATCCATCGTTGACAAAGAAAGATTCATTTCAAAACTTGGATAATATGAACTTATTAGAATTAGTAAAAGCGAGATATAGTTGTAGGAGCTATCAGTCTACGAGTGTTGAACAGGATAAGCTGGATTACATCATGGAGTGTGTCCGGTTTGCCCCATCCGCTGTGAACAGGCAGCCTTGGAAGTTCCGTATAGTCAGGAACGAAGCCGATAAGGAGAAACTTCAGAAGTGCTACAACCGCGAATGGTTCCAGACGGCTCCAATGTACATCATCTGCTCTATTCTCCACGACGAGGAGTGGATACGCTCTGACGGAAAGCATCATGGCGATATCGATGTAGCTATTGCGGTAGAGCATCTTTGTCTAGCGGCTACAGAACAGGGACTTGGTACATGTTGGGTATGTAACTTTGATGCAGAATTGTGCAAGAAGTCCTTTGGCTTGGGAGAGAATGAAGAAGCTGCCGTACTGATTCCCATTGGCTATCCTGCTGAAGATCCGAAGGAAAAGAAGCGTAAGGACATTGAACAAATATGCAAATAAACAAAACATCATAAGAAGATGAAAAAAGTAATCAGTACAACAAAGGCACCTTCGGCAATAGGACCTTATAGTCAGGCAATACAAGTTGGCAATCTCATTTATACCTCTGGACAGATACCCATCAATCCTGCTACTGGAAGTTTTGTTGAGGGAGGTATCAAGGAACAAACCCGCCAGTCTTTGCTCAACGTGAAGGCTATTCTGGAAGAGGCAGGTCTGACAATGCACAATGTAGTGAAAACAACAGTATTCATGGCTGATATGAACGACTTTGCTGATATGAACGCTGTTTATGCAGAGTTTTTCACAGAGCCATATCCTGCAAGGTCTGCCGTTGCTGTAAAGACTTTGCCAAAAGGAGCATTAGTTGAGATTGAAGTCGTTGCTGGGGTATGACAAAGTAAACTATCTGGAACCACAAAATCACTAATATGTCACACGGTCATCTTTGGTTGTTTAATATGAAAATGTGCTGTGGGATGCAGATTTCCTCACTCATAGCAAAACTGGAAGATTGCAAGAGAATGGGAAGAACTACATCTTGTGTGGTCAGTCCCAATTATCCTGCGGCCTCCAACGAGGACTACTTATTTGACTGCATGAACTTATATGCAAGGCTTGGTGATGACGGGACTATTGAACTTTCAGGCACTGTGTTCTATTGGAATCCTGTAGATGGTGATACCCAAAAGTCCGTGACTATCCAGACTTTCCCAAACCTTGATGCCTGTCTCAGTTGGCTTGGCAGTGAGAGTGCAGCCCGTGACAAATGTGTTGAAATGTTAGACGAGAATTGTTAGTGAGTATAAGATAAGCACAAGGTCAGCACATCAATGAAAGGTACAGTAGTTGACATATCAGGGAGGGAATGCCGTCTATACAAAGATTCCAATGCTGAATTCTTGTTGGTTCAGCCTATAGACGAACATGACTTGGAGGTACTGGATCAGGAAGTAGAGATAATAAAAAGACTATCCGGAAAGCCATTTTCCCTTGTTGTGTTTATGATAAAGGACTGGAATAAGGAACTCACACCTTGGCCGGCACCTCCAGTATTCGGTAAGATTCCTTTTGGCAATGGGGCTACTGATACCTTGAATTTTATCGTAAGCCAACTATTGCCTTTGGTTCAAGAGGAAATACCTCATGTAATACTTGGCGGTTATTCCCTGGCAGGATTATTCACACTATGGGCATCCTATCAGATAGACAAGTTTGAGGGGATAGTTGCTGCTTCTCCATCGGTCTGGTTCCCCAAGTGGATTGAATATGCTACAGATAATGAACCATTTGCAAAATCCATCTATCTCAGTCTTGGGGATAAGGAGGAAAAGACAAAGAATCCTGTGATGGCTCAAGTAGGCAATGCTATACGTAAGTTAAATGAGCTGTTAACAGAGCAGATTGACAAAACAATACTAGAATGGAATCCAGGCAACCATTTCATCGATTCAGAAAAGAGAACGGCGAAAGGTTTTGCATGGGTAATGAACAAGTGGTATGACACAAGAACAATACAAAGAATTATTGCGTAGTCAGCAAGGCGAACTAGATGCTGTGCTGATGTACCAGAGTCTAGCTAAAGTAGTTAAGACCGACAAAGAACGAGAGACTTTCCTTCAGTTGGCAAAGGAAGAAGGCAGACATGCAAGTGTTTTCCATGCCTATACGAAAGAAGGTTTGAAGCCGAAGAAAACGATGGCTCGTATAATGCCAATTCTCTATTATCTTTTAAGAAAGAAGCGGCTTTACAAACTCATAGCTGACGGAGAGTACAAGGCGGCTGTTGGTTATGAACATTTGATAGCAGACTTTCCAGATGTGGAGAGCGTGAAGAATGATGAAAAACGTCATGGTGATATGGTATCAGGACTTCTTGAATGATAGATATCTCAGCATACATACAGAGTGATTGGGCTTGGCATAACATCAACCTTGCTACGCTGACTATTGATGCTTGTGCCATTCCGTTTGTTCTGATTGGAGCATTTCTTGGTATTCGACTCGTGAAATTTCTGCCAGAGAAGGGATTCCGTATATTCACAACTATAGTAACTATTATCAGTGTCCTTGTGATGTTGCTTACATAAAGATGAAGAGAAAACTGAACCTGCGAGATCTTGGTGGTGTTGGTGGCGGTATCGTCCCCAAAGGGTTTTTCTTGCGTAGTGGGAAGCTCAGTATCCTAACACCCGAAGAATGTGTCGGACTCTGTAATAAGTATGGTGTCAAGTGTGTCATCGACCTCAGGACACCAGTAGAGTCGGCTGAATTTCCAGACCCATTACCTGAAGGAATTGAGTATCTGCAAATTCCCCTATTGAGTGATGCGGCTATCGGCATTACCCACGAGACAGGTTCAGACCCGATGACCATCATCAAGAACTTACGCAAGCATCCTGAGAAGCTGAAGGAGATGATACCAGACTTCAAGGCTCTCTATACAGACATCGTGACAGATGAATACTCCCGAAGCCAATTGGAAAAAGCTGTCTGGACATTGAAGGATAATGCGAGGAAAGGCATCTGTACGCTCTTTCATTGTACTGCTGGCAAGGATAGGACGGGTATTGTCAGTATGGCCTTGTTAAGATCCTATGGTGTCAATGACGAAGAAATCATCAAAGACTATATGCGTACCAACCGTAATGCTTTCTGTCCGACGTTGAAGAAATGCCTGGGTATTGGACTGATGACATTGAATTGGGACTTGGTAAAGACAGCTTACAATTCTTTTATGGCTCAAAGGGAACTCATAGTAACAGCATTAAAGGAATATGGAAAAGTTCCTCGACCTGGAAGAATTGAAATACGACATTAACTACTTTTTAGAGATATGGCATTACCGAAGTTTATTATAACAATGGATGGTTACTTTCGCCTTGGCATGGTTAATCAGCATAAAGACCTGTTGAAGCCAGGTGATTCATGTTTAGGTGGTGGCTACTATCATTTCGATTATACATCGAACAGAATCGTTCTTGACCGCTCTTCCTATGACTTCGGTAAGCCCAAGTGGCACCTGTTGGAAGTCCTGAAGGTTCCGTCAGTGTATCGTGGCCTGCGACTGGTTTACTTCTATGATGATGACCGTGAGTTTGATGTCGGTCAGGAACTGCAAATAGAATACTATGACTGACTATGACACCATAATCTTATATTTCATTGCTATCTTGATAATATGATATTCTTCTTCCTGTAGAAAGATGATACTCATCTTCTTCGGCGAGGATCTCTTATGATATTATATATAAGGTACGCGATGCACATTAATAATTTAATCGCTAAATAAAACTAAAACTTTATAGAAGTGTGAGTTGTTCAGATGGAAAATGATTATTTTTGCAGCATAAAAACGTATTGATTGATAATAATAACGATATTATGGCATTATTCGATCAGATTAGCGAGGACATCAAGTCTGCGATGAAGGCTCGCGACAAAGTGCGTCTGGAGACGCTTCGCAACATTAAGAAAGTGTTCCTGGAAGCAAAGACGGCTCCTGGAGCCAACGATACATTGGCTGATGCTGATGCATTGAAGATTATCTCAAAACTGGCCAAGCAGGGCAAGGAGACTGCGGCAACCTACACACAGGCAGGACGTCAGGACTTGGCTGATGCAGAGTTGGCACAGGTAGAAGTACTTGAGAGTTATCTGCCGAAACAACTTTCCCAAGAGGAGATTGAGTCAGAGGTGAAGAAGATTATTGCTGAAGTGGGGGCCACAAGCATGAAGGAGATGGGAAAGGTAATGGGCACAGCCAGCAAACAGTTGGCAGGAAAGGCGGATGGCCGAGTCATCTCTGAGATTGTAAAGAAGCTCCTTGCATAATCTTTGATCTTATGTCTAGAATTCGTGGCACAATAATGGCACAGAGCATTGTAACTCGTTGGTACTCAGTATGTGCTTTAAATTTCAACGAGGATGAGTATTAATATTAGGTATTGATTTCAAACGAAGTCCTCTGATAATCAATAAGGTGTGCAAATATAAATCATTTGCACACCTTGTTTTTTCTCTAATGCTTCGAGGCCTGGCATGGCTTGGCGAGGAAGCAAAAATGTATTTATAGTCTCACGCCCAAGGAAACTCGAGCGTATGCGTCGTAGATGTTGACCTTGCTCTGGTCTGTCTTATAAGTGAAATTGTTGAACTGCGCCTGGAGTCCAATGAAATAATTGCTCCAGTTGTAGGCAATGCCGATTCGCAGGTCAAGGTTGAGCCGTAGGGCACTATAGGTCGTCTCAGGCTCGATTTCCCAAAAGTCAAATTGGTCGAGTACGATATTGTCTTCTTCTTCGCTGATGCTTATGGGCTTGTGTGTGGCACCGTTTTCCCACCTCCTGGTGTCTTTGTTCCATTTCCCGTAGTCGTCTTCCGGAGCTTGGGGAAGAGGCAGGCTGTAGTTACAGTCGAATTTATAGGCTTTCACGCGGTTATAGACGCTGAGGGTGGGCATGGCCATGGCGTTGACGACAAGGCCGCGCAGGGGCACCCAGTTGTAGCCATAGCCGACGCCGATGTTGGCCTGATGGACTTTGATCTTGCCCACGTTGTGGCTTAGGAGCATCAACACGATGTTCTGGTAGTCCGAATAGTCGTATGACGACTGGTACCAGGTAGCGCCGAGAAGTAACGATCCTGCTGAACGGCGCTGGATGACAGACTGGTTGTAGGCGGCAGCTTGGGAGTAGCGACGTCCGTTGAATACATAGTATCCATTAATATAGACAGAACGAACCCATATAGGAGCAGACGTATTCAGTGCCGTGTTATAGGGCTCTTCTTCTGCCTTCCCGTCCTTGTAGGTCGTTGCTTGGAAGGCTGTTTCGCTGGTGTTGAACCGTCTCAGTCGGAAGTTGAACCCATACCTGGCTCCTGTCGAGCTGATGGTGAAATTGCGTCCAGCATTCTTGACGAGCGACTGGGAAAGGGATATACCCGTGCCTCGGTAGCCCACCCAGATACCGACGGAGGATGATATAGGAGGCTCAATGCTCAACTGCCAGTCAGCAGTCTCGTTGTATTCAGGGAATTCTATGGCGTTGTCGTAGTCCACATCCACCATGGTCTCTTTGTAGCGGAGAATGACCCTCCAAGGCTTGTCAGGGACTTCGATATAGTGCGGGTCGACTTTTTTCTTTGCTTTATTGTCCAGAAATTGCTGCAGTTGGCGAAGCCGTCCCATCAAAGTCTTGGCACTATCGGGCCGAACCGATATTTCCTGTGTATTTACGCTGTCAGTCGTATTCTGTACCTGCGCTGATGCACTCAAAGAAAATAGCAGGCAGCAGATAATGATTCTTCCTGTCATATGATGTTTTACAATATTTGGTACAAAGATACTCATTTAATTTGAAACGCGCAAGAAAAAACAAAGAATCTTGTAAAAGGTGGTTTATCGAGAACTGGAGTGTCTGGCTCGACTTGCGCATTATCTGGATGACCGTCAGGACCATCTTCGTCCATGACGAGCATGCCTATTAGGGCAGTCTTTATGAGAGAAAAGAAAAGGCAGTGAGCAGTGATCTTACTGCCTTTTCATATTTCGGGGGTGGTGCTCCAGGATTTGCTGGCGCAGCGTCGACATGTCGATATGGGTGTAGATTTCCGTAGTGCCGATATGTTCGTGGCCCAGCATGGCCTGGATGGCGCGGAGGTCGGCACCGCCTTCCAGCAGGGCTGTGGCAAAGGAATGGCGCAGCGTGTGCGGCGAGATGGTTTTCTGAATGCCTGCCGCAACGGCCTGCTGCTTGATCATGATGAGAATCATGGTGCGTGTCAGGTGGGCGCCGCGCCGGTTCAGGAAGACATAGTCCTCCTCGCCCGCCTTGATGGTCATGAGATTGCGGACAAGATACCAGTCTTGCAGCTCTTGGATGGCCTTGGGTGAGATGGGCACCAGCCGCTCTTTCGCCCCTTTGCCGAAGACGCGGATGTACCTTTCTTCCAGATAGAGATTGCTCAGCTTCAGGTTGACGAGTTCGCTGACACGCAGACCACAAGAAAACAGCACTTCGATGATGGCGCGGTTGCGGTGTCCTTCCCATTTCGACAGGTCGATGCTGTTTTCCAAAGCGTCGACCTCATCCGGCGACAGCACCTCGGGCAGATGTGCACCCAATACGGGCGACTCCAACAGTTCCGACGGGTCGTCGTCGCGGTAGCCGTCCAACTGCAGGAAACGGTAGAACGACCGCACACCGCTAAGGATGCGGCACTGTGAGCGCGGCCCGATGCCGATGTCGTGCAGCGAGGCAGCAAAATGTTGCAGGTCTGCCAGTTGAACATCCAGCAGGTCCTTGTCCTCTGCCTCTAAATAGTTCAGCAGTTTCAGCAGGTCGCGCTCGTAGGCTTCCTGGGTATGACGAGAGAACCCACGCTGCAGTTTCATGTAGCGGTGGTAGGCTTTGACCATATTTGCGGCTGTTTTCTTGCCCGTTTGCATTTTATTTTGTACTTTTGCCTGCAAAATTACAAAAAATCTTTGAAATATGAAAATCCAAATCATCAATGGTCCCAATCTGAACCTCCTCGGCACCCGTGAGCCGGGCATCTACGGCACGTCCTCCTTCGACCAGTATCTGCCGCAATTGCGGGCACAGTATCCCGACATCACCATCGACTATTACCAGAGCAATGTCGAGGGCGAGCTCATCAACAAGATGCAGGAGGTGGGCTTCAGTTACGACGGCATCGTGCTCAATGCCGGAGCCTATACCCATACGTCGGTGGCTCTCCACGACTGCATCCGCTCGCTGAAGTGCCCCGTCATCGAGGTGCACATCTCCAATGTCCATCAGCGTGAAGAGTTCCGCCACCATTCCTTCATCTCGGCAGCCTGCAAGGGTGTCATCTGCGGCTTCGGCCTCGACTCCTACCGCCTCGCCGTCGAAGCGTTGAACCATAATCTTTAGACTCTCAACTCTCAACTCTCAACTCTCTTCTCTCAACTCTCTTCTCTCAACCCTCATCTCTAAACTCTCAACTACCATTGGCCCTCGACGACTACATCCTCCAGCACATTGACCCGGAGCCGGAATACCTATATCGGCTTTGGCGAGCTACCAACATCCACATGCTGCACGGCCGCATGGCCTCGGGCCATCTGCAGGGACGGCTGCTGAAGATGCTGGTCACGATGTTGCGTCCTAAGAACATCCTCGAGGTGGGCACCTTCAGCGGCTATTCCGCCATCTGCATGGCCGAAGGGCTGGACGAGGGCGGCATGGTCTACACCTTCGAGATTAACGACGAACAGGAGGATTTCACGCGGCCGTGGATTGAGCAGTCGCCGGTGGCCGACAAGATACGCTTCATCATCGGTGATGCCATTACCGAGGCACCGCAACTGGGCGTCACCTTCGACCTGGTGTTCATCGACGGCGACAAGCGCACCTACCGCCAGACCTGCGAGATGGCGCTGTCTGTGCTGAGGCCGGGGGGCTTCATCTTGGCCGACAATACCCTGTGGGATGGTCATGTCGTGGATGCTGCCTACGACAAGGACCCGCAGACCCGCGGCATCAGGGAGTTTAACGACTGGCTGCGCCAGGATTCGCGGGTCGAGCGCGTCATCCTTCCGTTGCGTGACGGACTGACGCTGATACGTAAATTATAGCCCCGACAGCCCTGCGAGTTACAAAAAGTACATGTTTTTTCACTTTTTCCGTTTAAAAAGTTGCGCAATTCAATAAAAAAGCGTACTTTTGCTTACTTTTTGTAATGTAGTAACCAAACAACCCTGTCAAATAAGATGGAAAAGATAGATAATCTTGACAAGAAGATTCTGAGTATTCTGTCCAAGAATGCGCGTATTCCTTTTAAGGACGTGGCTGCCGAGTGTAACGTCTCCCGTGCTGCCATCCACCAGCGTGTGCAGCACCTCATCGAGGGCGAGGTCATCATAGGCAGCGGCTTTGATGTCAACCCGAAGAGTCTTGGCTATAGCACTTGTACATACGTAGGTATCACCTTGGAGCGCGGATCCATGTATAAGGAGGTCGTCGAGTGCCTGCAGCATATCCCCGAGGTCGTTGAGTGCCACTTCACCACCGGTCCCTATACCATGCTGGTGAAGCTCTATGCCCGCGACAACGAACAGCTGATGCATCTGCTCAATGGTCGCCTGCAGGACATCCCCGGCGTGGTGGCCACCGAGACGCTGATATCCCTTGAACAGAGCATCAAGCGCGAGATTCCCGTTAATTTTGAAGAATAATGCCGATGGCTAACCGTTTCGACTGGCAGTCGCAGCTTGCGACGGCCTATGCTGCTTTCCCCGAAGCTGCCCGCAAACCAGTCATTGCCATTACGGGCAACTACGACGACCAGACGTGCAAGCTGGCCGAGGGCTACTACAAGTCAGTGCAGCGTGCCGGCGGCGTGCCGGTCATTGTGCCCCCACTGGCTGATACCGATGCCATCATCAACACCCTCGACCATGTCGACGGCCTGTTGCTCAGCGGTGGCGGCGACATCAACCCCTTGCTGGTCGGCGAGGAGCCCTCACCCAAGTTAGGGAGCATCAATAGTGAGCGCGACATCCCTGAACTGCTCATCACCCAGTTGGCCTACAACCGGCAGATTCCCATTCTCGGCATCTGCCGTGGCATTCAGACCCTGGCCGTGGCATTGGGTGGCAAGGTGGCACAGGACATCTGTGACAGCGCAAAGATCAAGCATTCGCAGGATGCTCACCGCTCCGAACCCACCCACAGCGTCACCGTGGACCCCGACTCCATCTTATATAATATATATAGTGATGCGCAGCATTGTTCAATGTTCAATGTTCAATGTTCAATGTTATACGTCAACTCCTTCCACCACCAGGCCGTCAGCGACCCAGGACCACGCTTTCGCGTTACCGCCAAGGCGCCCGACGGTATCATCGAGGCCATTGAGAGCCGTGAGTTCAAGAGCATCATGGGCGTCCAGTGGCATCCGGAGTGTCTGGGCGGCGACGATGGTATGCCGCTTTTCGGGTGGCTCGTCCGTCAGGCGGCCCACTACCGTGAGGCCTGCGACATGCACAGTCGCATACTGACCCTCGACACCCATTGCGACACACCGATGTTCTTCCCGCAGGGGGTAGACTTCGGCAGCCGCGACGAACGCATCCTCGTCGACCTGCACAAGATGACGGAGGGCCGTCAGGATGCCACCATCATGGTGGCCTATTTGCCGCAGCCACAGTTAGGGGAGACGTTTTCCTCGAAGGTGGATTTCGATGTCAGCGGACCGATGGAGTATGCCGACCTCATCTTCGACAAGATTGAGGAGTTGGTGGATAAGAACAAGCGCTACCTCAGCATTGCCCGTACACCCGCCGACCTCTATGCCGACAAGCGGCAGGGACGCCGCAGCATCATGCTCGGCATCGAGAACGGTCTGGCCCTCAACGGACAGCTGCAGAACCTGAACCACTTCGCCCAGCGTGGCATTGTCTATATGACGCTCTGCCACAATGGCGACAACGACATCTGCGACTCTGCACGTGGCTGCAACACCCATCACGGCGTCAGCCAATTCGGACAGCAGGTCATCCGTGAGATGAACCGCCTGGGCATCATGGTAGACCTCAGCCATGCCGCTGAGAAGAGCTTCTACGATGCCCTCGACATCAGCAGCGAGCCGATTGTATGCAGCCATTCCAGTTGTAGGGCGCTCTGCGACCATCCGCGTAACCTCACTGATGCCCAGATGCGTGCCTTGGCTGCCAAAGGCGGCGTTATGCAGATTACGATGTATAACGGTTTTCTGGTCAAGGACGGCGAGGCTACCGTCATCGACGCCATGCGCCATCTGGAACATGCCATACAGGTGATGGGCATCGACCATGTCGGCATCGGTACCGACTTCGACGGTGACGGGGGCATCCGTGGCTTGGCCAGTTCCTCCGACCTCGTCAACTTCACCCGCCAGCTCCTGGCCCGCCGCTATAGCGAGCGTGACATCCAGAAGATCTGGGGCGGCAACTTCCTCCGCGTCATGTCGCAGGTTATGCAATGTCGTAACGGCGTGATGGCGTGATGACGTTATATCGTAACATCGAAATATCGAAAAATGAATAGGATACTATACTTTGCTTTTTTGCTGTTGGCTTTTTCGTGCTGCACCACCAAGAAGAGCCAGCAGGTAACGGCGCCGGCTGTCACCGTTGAGTTCAATGCCGACTCGGCATACGCCTTCTGTGCCGCCCAGTGTGCCTTCGGTCCGCGCATCATGAATAGCGAGGCCCACGACCGTTGTGCTTCCTGGATTCAGCAGCAGTTCCAGCAATATGGCTATGACGTGACGCTCCAGCAGGCTGACCTGCGCGGCTACGACGGCACCGTCCTCCATGCCACCAACATCATCGCCACACCCCCCTCCGCCTCCAAGTCCCGCATCCTCATCTGCGCCCACTGGGACAGCCGCCCCTGGGCCGATAACGACCCCGACTCCGCCAACTGGCATAAGCCCGTGATGGCTGCCAACGACGGTGCTTCCGGCGTTGCCGTCATGCTGGAGCTGGCACGCCTGTTGCAGCAGCACGACTCCGCAGCGGTTGCCGTCGACTTCGTCTGCTTCGATGCCGAAGACTGGGGCGTCCCACAGTGGAGCGATGCTGCTGACGCCGACTCCTGGGCCCTCGGCTCTCAGTATTGGTCAGCCAACAACTCCAAGTCCTACGACTACGGTATTCTTCTTGACATGGTTGGCGGCCAGGGTGCTAAATTCTATCGTGAGGGCTATTCACTGGAGCATGCATCCACTATCGTAGATAAGGTATGGCAGGCCGCCGCTGCTGCTGGCTATGGCAGCAACTTCATCAACAAGGAGATGGGATATGTCACCGACGACCACGTCCCTGTCAACGAGAAGGCTGGTATTCCGTGCGTCGATATCATCAACCATTATCCCGACTGCCGCCAGAGCTCGTTCGGTCCCACGTGGCATACCGTTAGCGACGACATGCAGCATATCGACCGCAACACCCTTCGTGCCGTCGGCCAAACCCTCGTCCAGTTGATTTATACGAAATAGTAAACTGCGGATTTTATATCTGTCCTGCCTCCACCATCAGCACGACGCGCTCTGTCAGACGGTCAATGCCTTCGGCATCGTAGGTCTTCTTCAGCGAGGCACCGAAGGTCCAGGCAAACACCTGGTAGAAACCAGCCTTGATGGGACCGAGGAAGGCTTGTATCAATTCATAGCCTGACGAATTGCTCTCGCGGTGTATCAGCTTGATGAGTAGCTTGCCCTGTGAGTAGGTCAGCTTCTTCATTTTCGGCTTGTAGGTCTTCATGATGCTCTGTTCCACGCGCTTCATGTGAGCCTTGCGGGCCTCTTCGGTGGGCAGCGTCTCCAGGTATTCTGCTGTCTCCATCATGATGAGACGTGCCTCCTTGGCGATGGGCAGCACAATCTTTACGTTTTTGACCAGCCTCATGAAAGCCTCGGCCTGCCGCTGGTTGTCGAAGGTCATGGGCGGAAACACATACACGTTGTTCATCTCCATATACTGGATGCTGTCGCCGGCCTCCAGAACCTTACCAACCTTCACCGTAGGCACGAAGGTAGGACTGTCCATGTCCACCCCGCGTTTGTCTGCTTCTTGTGCCGTGCATGTCATGCACCACACCAGCAGCACTGCCACTATCGTCAGACTTTGCTTCATTTTTCGGCCGCAAAAGTACGGATTATATCTGAAATGGCAAAGAATTCCGCGCTTTTTTGACAGTTTTTGTCTCCCATGTGTCTTTTTTTTATTATCTTTGCAATGTCTATCTTTGTAGTTTGTCGTTTACATATTGATGAATGGTTTCATGTTGAGTGCTTTTCGTCTCTTGTTCATACTACTGCTCCTCCTGGTGGTGCCCCCTGCCGGTGCCCAGACCGACTGGCGGCAGGACATCCGTCAGTGGCTCACCGTGGAGGGTGATGGAGACGGTGCCGACGCCGATGATGTCCTGGAACTGCTTACCGACCTCGCCGAGTCGAAGCTCGACATCAATCACGTTTCCCGCGAAGACCTCCGTCGACTGCCCTTCCTCACCGACCAGCATATTGAGGCCATCCTGGAATATGTCAACCGCTACGGTCCCATGCGCTCGCTGAGCGAACTGCAGATGCTGCCCGCACTCGATGCTGATACGCGCCGTCTGCTCGTCCACTTCGTTACTGTCGGTGGCTCCGCGCCCGCTGCGCCCGGCTCTTCCTCCAGTTTTGTTCCCAGTGGTTTTGCCACTGGGCTTCCCTTCCTCCTTGCTGACGGTCGTCACACCCTCATGGCAACGGTACGCATCCCCTTCTACCGCCGCCGTGGCGACGATGACGGCTATCTGGGCTATCCCTACCGCCACGACCTGCGCTACCAGTTTGTCTCCCGCGACCGCCTGAAGTTCGGCATTACAGGTGCCCAGGATGCCGGCGAACCCTTCTTTGCCAACAAGAATACACTGGGTTACGACCACTATGCCTATTATTTCCAGCTGCGCCATCAGGGACGCCTTGAACAGCTGAACGTCGGCACCTACCGTGTGCAATTGGGCATGGGGTTGGTCATCAACAGTGGTTTCCACCTCGGCAAACTGGCATCGCTGCAGTCCTTGGGGCGCAGTGCCCAGGGCTTGTCGGCCCATACCTCTCGTTCGTCGCAGGGCTATCTGCGTGGTGCAGCAGCAACCATCCGTCTCACGGACGGTCTCCGCCTGACGGCCTTTGCATCCTATCGGCCACTCGATGCCACTCTCAACGACAGTGACGGCACCGTACGTACCGTGCTCACCGATGGCTACCATCGTACGGCTTCTGAACTCGACCGCAAGCACAACACCTACCTCACCGATGTCGGTGCCAGCATTGCCTTGTCGTCACGCACAGCCCGTGACTTCTCCCGTTCTTCGCGCTCCTTCCTCACGCTCACCGTCCTCTCCTCCCATTTCTCACGACCCCTGCAGCCGCCTACGTCGGCTGCCTACCGCCGCTATGCCATGACGGGCTCCCACTTCTTCAATGCCTCGTTGGCCTATGGCTATGTCAACAGCCGCCTGTCGTTCTCCGGCGAGACGGCTGTCAATGGCGATGCCGCGCTAGCAACCCTCCATGTGCTGAGCGTCAAGACTACCGACCAGTTGTCGCTGATGTTTCTCCACCGCTACTTTGACCGCCGCTATACCGCCTTCCACGGTTACGCCTTTGCAGAGGGTGGGGCAGTACAGAACGAACATGGTGTCTATGCTGGTGTCTCCTGGCAGCCTTCGCGGTCGCTCTATGTCCAGGCATACGCCGACTACGCCCACTTCCCTTGGCTCCGCTATCAGGTTGGAGCAGCCAGCGATGCCTTGGATTTCACTTTGCGCGTGCGTACCTTATTTAAATATATAGGCCTGGAAGGCCGCTACCGCTATCGGCTCCGTCAGCGTGACGATGCCGACCATACCGTCCTCCTCAACCACCCCGAGCACCGCCTTCGCCTCCAGGCCACCGTCTCCGTCGGCCAGGTGTCCGGCGGTTCCGCCAACGGCTCTGCTGCTCTCACCTTGATTACCCAGGCCGATGGTGTCTATCTCCCTGCTGCCGGTAGCGCCGCTGAGGCTTCTGCCTCTTCCGGCATCCTGCTCTCCCAGCAGGCCGCCTGGCAGCACCGCTGGTTCCGCATCACCGCCAGCATTGCCTGGTTCCATACCGACGACTACGACTCGCGCCTCTACCGCTACGAGCCCTCCGTGCTCCACGACTTCTCCTTTCCCGCCTACTACGGTCATGGTCTGCGCTATGCCTTCATGGCCCGTGCCGACATCACTAAGCGGTTTATGACAGCCATCAAAATCGGCACGACCGACTATTTCGACCGTGCCGTCATCTCTTCGGGTCTTCAGCAGATTGACGCCTCCTCCCAGACCGACCTTCTCCTCCAACTCCGCTATACCTTCTAATCTCTAAACTCTAAACTCTAAACCCTCAACTCTAAACCCTCAACTCTAATCTCTAAACTCTAATCTCTAATCTCTAAACTCTAAACTCTAAACCCTCAACCATAAACCCTCCTGACTTGTGCAGCAACGTCGCTGCCCTCGAAGCGCCGTATGTACTCGCGGCTCTTGCGGATGCATTCTTCTCGTTCCGGTGCTCCCTTCAGCGACATCTTCAGTGCCTCCGCCATGCCGATGACATCGTCCGGACCCACATAGCGGCAGTGCGGACCGCCGGCTTCCTCTAAGCACGACCCCGTACAGGCCACCACGGGCAGTCCGGCAGCGATGGCTTCGATGATGGGGATGCCGAAACCCTCGTAGCGCGATGGATAGACAAAAACCTCGGCCAGCTGGTAGATGACGGCCAGGTCCTCGTCCGAGACGCCGCTCAGCAGATGGATGCGCTCGCTCTGCGGCAACTCCCGGGCATAGTCCGTCTGCCGGCCGACCACCACCAGGTGAACATCCTGGGGCAACAGCTCCAAGGCCTCGGCAGCTAACAGCACGTTCTTCCGCCGTTCGATGGTACCTACGTTCAGTATGTAGCGTGCCGGCAACTGCCAGCGCTGCCGTACGGCGGTCTTCTGTTCTGCTGTCGCCGTTGATGTAAACTTCGGTGAAAAGCTCTGGTAGATGACGCTGATGCGGTCGGCATACTCTGCGCCGCCCAGTTCGATGATGTCCTGACGTGTCCGTTCGCTGATCGCTATGATGCGGTCAGCCTCTTTCAGCGTCTGCCGGAACTTCCAGGCATACAGCTGCACGTCCCACCAGTGGTAGTATTCGGGATGTCGTAGGAAGATGAGGTCATGGATGGTCACCACGCCGCGGATGCCTGCTTTCTTCAGTCCTGTCGGCAGTTCGCCCGACAGTCCGTGGTACACCTGCACGCCGTCGCGCACCAGGTCCTTCACGATGCCTCGCGACCGCCACCAAGCCTTCGCCAGTGCGCTCTTCCGTCCCGAAAAGCACCACACCGCTGTCGTCTTTGCCGCCTTCTCTGTAGGTTGCGGTTTTGCCGCAACCTCCGCCGTTCCTGCCGCCGCCTCCGCCGTTCCTGCTGCCGCAACCTCCGCCGTTCCTGCCGCCGCCTCCGCCGTTCCTGCCGCAACCTCCGCCGTTCCTGCTGCCGCCTCCGCCGCTTCTACCTTCACCTGCTTCCGCAGTTCCTGCCGTCCCTCGTCCGGCGCATACAGCCGCAGTGCCAGTCTGCCGCTGTCACTCTGCCGTCGTTCCGTCGTCGTTCCGTCGTCCAGGCGCAGCAGGTCGTTCACCAGCGTCCGTCCGTAGCTGCCCAGTCCCGTGCCGTTCCTGACAATCCGCTTCGCGTCTATCCCAACCGTCATCACTCTAAACTCTAATCTCTAATCTCTCAACTCTCAACCAACCTACACAAACTCATCCCCGTACTTGATCTTCACCTCATTCACGTACTTCCGTACCAAGGCCGATGAGTCGCCCTTCTTGCAGATGAGCAGCACGTTGCCCTCTTCGGCTACGATGTATCCGTCCAGTCCACTGATGACGCCCAGCCGACCTTTTGGCAGCTTGATGACATTGTTGTGCGAGTCCTCTATCATCACCTCTGAGTTCACCACCACGTTGTCGTCGCCTGTCCGGCTCATGCATTCATAGATGGAATGCCATGTGCCAAGGTCAGCCCAGCCGAAGTCGCAACGCATCACGCAGACATTCTCGCATTTCTCCAGCACGCCCTGGTCGATGCTCAGGTTCGGGTAGCTCGGGTAGTATTCGTTGACGAAAGCCATCTCCTGTTCAATGGTGTAGCTGGACACCGTACTGTCAAATTGCTCCAACACGTCGGGGAACAGCCGGCGGAAGCACCTGTTCAGGTAGCTAGCACTGGACAGGATGACTCCCGTGTTCCATAGAAACTCCCCTGACTCCATGAACATCTGGGCGAAGTCGCGTTCGGGCTTTTCCACAAACGACTTCACTTCGCTGATTTTCGGAATGGGAGCCCGCTCAGGTATGATGAGCTCGCCCTTCTGTATGTAGCCGTAGCCTGGTTCGGGACGGGTAGGCTGGACACCCAGCACCAGCAGGCTGTTCCTGTGGCTCACGAAATAGAATGCCTCGTCTATGTTCTGGTAGAAGGCTTCCTCGTCCTGCACAAACTGGTCGGACGGCGTAATCACCACGTTGGCTTCTGGGTCGCGGCGGCAAATCCGCATGTCAGCCCATGCCACGCTCGGAGCCGTGCCACGGTTGACGGGTTCCACCATCAGGTTCTCCTCGTGCAGGTCCTCTAACTGTTCCCGCACGATGGGGGCATACTCGCGGTTTGTGCAAACGAAGATGTTCTCTTTAGGCAGAATCCGGGCAAAGCGGTCGAAGGTCTGCTGCAACTGTGTGCGGCCAATGCCGAAAAAGTCGACAAACTGTTTCGGACGGCTCTCGCGACTGCAAGGCCATAGCCGGTGTCCTTTGCCACCAGCCAGAATCACGCAATAGTTCTTGGTGCTTATTCCCATTAGTATTATTAGTTTGTTAGATTCGTCTGCTAAGGTACGAAAAATAATTCGTATAAACAAATATCGAAAGAACTTTTCAAAAAAAATGGCATTTCTTTTGGTTTTTTGCTCGCTTATTCGTACCTTTGAGACTGCGTCTCGAAAGTACTTTCGCTCGAAAAAACAAAAATAAATGGTATTTCTTTTGGTTTTTTGCTCGCTTATTCGTACCTTTGAGACTGCGTCTCGAAAGTACTTTCGCTCGAAAAAACAAAAATAAATGGTATTTCTTTTGGTTTTTTGCTCGCTTATTCGTACCTTTGCACCCGCAAAAGCCCAGATGGCGGAATCGGTAGACGCGCTGGTCTCAAACACCAGTGGGGCAACCCATCCCGGTTCGAGCCCGGGTCTGGGTACTAGGCGGAGAGGTAATACCCTCCGCCTTTATATATATAATAAGGTATATACAAGTTCCGCATTCGTTTCCCACTCCTTGTACCGCCCAACGGAGCCCGTAGCAAGAAAATTTCCCGCCCGTAGCAGGAAATTTTCTTGCTACGGGCTCCCTTCGGCTCTTCTACGGGTTCCCCTCGGCACAGCGTCGCCCAAACGCCGGAACCGCTTGGAGCCCGTAGCCGCGTATAACAATTTATGGTGAAAATACACTTTTTTTTACGGGAAACACTGATAAAAGGCATTTTTTTTGGCACTTTTCGAAAAAAATGTGCAAAAATCCTTGCGGAATCGCAAAAATATGTCTATATTTGCACCCAAAAACGTGACTCCGCGCAGGAGACACGGCTAAAAAGCATGAGAGAATAGAGAGAACGTATATTTTTTTATTTATTAATCAAATTTAAACAAACGTATGAACAAAACAAAGTTTTTTAGTTCGCTGCTCGTAGCTGCATTGTTTGCTTCTACGAGTGTGTTCACGTCTTGTAAGGATTATGATGACGACATCAAGAACCTGCAGGAGCAGATTAATGCTCGCGCCATGCAGACTGACCTTGAGTCTCTGAGATCATCCTTAACAAGTCAGCTGGAAACAGTGAAGCAGAGCTTGGATACCAAGGATGCTGAGCTGCAGAAGGCTATTCAGCAGCTTCAGAGCGACCTGAGCACAAAGGCCAACGCTTCTGATCTGAACGCCTTGAACTCTAAGGTTGAGTTGCAGGCTGCTGCTATTGAGAAGTTGGTGTCGTCTATCGACGCTCTGACCGCTAAGGACGCTGCCCTGCAGACACAGATCGATGCCATCAACGCTGCTCTTGACGAGTATGCTAAGAAGAAGGATCTGGAAGAGCTGGCTGCCAAGTACACCGCTCTGAAGGGTGACTTCGACAAGGCTGTTGATGAGCTGACTGCCAAGATTGGTGCTGTTGAGGCTACCGCTAAGGCTAACGGCATTGCCATTGATGCTGTTAAGGAGAACCTGCAGAAGCAGCAGGAGGCTTTCGATGCCTACAAGACAGCTATGGATAAGAGACTGGCCGAGATGGAGGAGCAGCTGAAGGCTCTTCACGCTGTTGACGTTACCGCTCTCCAGAAATCTATCGATGGTATCAACGGTGAGATTGAGAAGATCAACAAGAAGATCAGCGACAATTATGCTGAGCTGACCAAGAAGATCAACGATGTTGATGCTAAGCTGGCTAACTACTACACCAAGGCTGAGGCTGACAAGAACCTCGAGGACCTGAAGAAGGCGCTGAAGGATGACATGACCAAGCTGTCTGAGGCCATCAACAAAGTTCAGGATCAGGTTAACGTTATCAACGCTTTCATTGACAAGCAGCTCACCTCTCTGGTTCTGCTGCCCGACTTCTACTGGGAAGGTCTGGAGGCCATCGAGTCTCCCGCTCTGTATGCTAACCTCTACGGCGAAATTACTCAGCCCTACACCTTCAAATATACTGTGACTGGTGGTACACTGGGTGATCGTACGCTTGATGTTACTGTTAAGGAGACTATGGGCTTCAAGTCTACCGACGGTAAGATTTATACCAGTGAGTCTGCCTTTACTTGGAATAAGGATCGTTATCCTACTGGTTATTACCGGTATGTTGATCGTGCAAAACTTGAATATGCTTACCCCAATGGCGGCTCTCTGACTTATCAGGATGCTGTTGAGATGATTGAGCGTAGTTCTTCGGATCCGAAGGCTGAACCCACAACCGAAACTCTCAATCAGGGTGCTTGGGCTACTTATCACTACAATCCCTCTACTGCTGATCTGAATGACTGGAAGATTGATTTCTTCGGTAATCTGGCTGCTCACTATACACGTGGTGGTTACAATGACTTAATTCAGGCTACTCCTTGGGATGCTGATATGGCCAATAATTACTACAAGAATGGTCTCCTCTCAGTTCCCTTCGATATCAACTGGGATCTTGTAAATGCACTGTTTATTAACTGGGCACATTACAACAATACTGCCGTATCAACTGGTGACGGATATGTGCAACAGGATCCCGACTGGGATGACAATGTATCCTATAATGATGGCTATGCTTATGGTACTTCTTTCAATGGTTTGTTTGAAGGTAAGTCTGAGGCTTGGCTGCCCTTCATCGCTATGCAGCTCCAGAATGGTGACACCACCGTTACTTCTGACTATGCAGTTGTTGTTCCTGCACAGCTGAACATCATTGCTCTGGCTGATAACAAGCCTGAAAAGATTATCGGTGGCCGTGATACCAAGTTCAGTGGTGAGCACTTCGTTAAGAATGCTGAGACAGCTACTAATGCCTTCGAGTACTATGGTGTTGTTCGTGCTAACCACCTCTATGAGAGCGTTGGTTACGACGGCTGCAGCGACACTGAGGGTTACGGTGCTATCCCCATGCCCGCTACTCACAGCGTACAGTATGACGGTAAGATTGACCTGAAGCCCTTCATCGAGACTCACTACAACTACACCAGCTATGCTAAGTATGGTCAGAGTTCTCTCGACAAGGTGATGGACGATGAGACTATGCAGATGCTCCAGCTCCACTACGAGTTCAAGGCTATCGACTACATGGTGGGTAACGAGAAGACCTCTGAGTCTGCTCACATCGAGTATCTGGGTGATGGCGTCTTCGCTCCCCGTTCAGTTGACGAGAATGGTAACACTATCAAGGGTAAGACCGCTACTCGTGAGGTTATCGACCGCGAGCCTCTGGTACGTGTCGACCTGGTTGACGCTAATGGCAACATCGTTCGCTACGGTTACATCAAGCTCCGCATCGTTGAGGCTGAGCAGGCTAAGGAAGACATGGAGGTTGAGTTCGACTTCGGTGACATCTACATGAACTGTGGTGACAGCGTACGTCTGACTTGGTCTCAGATGGAGAACAAGATTCTTGCTAAGCTCGGTACCAATGGTCTGACCAAGCAGGAGTTCGAGAAGGCTTACTATCTGGAGAATGTCGGTGGTCACGAGTACATGCCGCACATCACTCCTGCTGCTGGCGAGGTTTCTGGTGCCCTGTATACTGATGCTCAGGCAAATCAGTTCATGGCTACTCGTTACTACAAGAAGGATGGCAAGTATGAGCTGGTTGACGGTGACGACAACCTGACGAATATGAGTAAGTATACCAATACTGCCAACTGGTTCGGCCGTGTATGGTACACTCCGCACGACAATGCAACAACTGGTCAGAACTGGGATAGCCAGACTAACGTCCTCATCTGGAACATCTGTGAGGGTTATGCTGGTAACATGAACACTCAGAAGGCTTACGAGACGATGATTGAGAAGGTTGCTGCTTCTTACGACTCTAAGGGTCTGAGCACGAAGGAACTCTCTACTGTTGTACGTTTCGTCAACAAGTTCACGGGTGCTTCTATCTGGGTAACTCTGAAGTTCGCTGTTAACAAGATCCACTTCGCTTATGGTGACATCAACCGCCGCGTGCTCGACCACTGGTACGACTACAAGGAGGGTTATCGCGACAATACTCCTGACACCATCGAGGTTTACGCTTCTGTTCCTACACCTCAGGAGAATGCACATAACTATCCTTACACTTGGCCAAATGGTATTCAGCATAAACTTGGTTTCTACGATTTCTCTAAGGATGTGAAGGAATACTGGCTGAAGAAGGAAGTTATCCCGACCATCTACGACGGTTCACACTTCAACAAGTTCACTGCTGATGGTAATATCAGTGTTACCTTCCAGTTCCGTCTGCCGAAGAAGAATGAGAACACCGTTGACCTGGATGCTGATAAGAGCGGTAATTGGACTGTCTACGGTATCTCTGGCACCAAGTACACCCTGTACCTGAGCAATGATAAGTCTACTATCTGGGCTAAGAAGAATGATACTATGACCGCTGATGAGAAGGTTTGCTACATCAATCCTATCACTGGTGTTGTGACATACTACGGTCGTGGTGATGTTGATAAGTTCTCTAAGGGTATCATTGCTCCTTACACCGCTACTACTGACGTGGCTAACTCTGTGAACGGTGCTGCTACCGACATTCTGAACCTCATCGGTATGTACGATGCTAAGGGTAACAAGCAGAAGGATGTCTACCTGACTGGTCACGACAAGAAGACCTTCGCCGCTTATGTGGAGATTTTGGTTCACTCTGAGAACTGCTACACTCCGCTCATCGGTAAGAACTTCTTCAACGTACGCTTCCTGCGTCCTATCAACGTCTGGGCTAACCAGATGGAGAAGACCGACGCTCTGAACGCTACTGAGTTCATCAACATCTGGGAGCTCCTCTACATCCGCGACTGGCGTACATACGCTGTTGTACCCGATGGTTTGAAGCAGACGTTCGGTTCTGAGAAGATCGACGGTACTGGCTTCGACGGTAAGGAGCACAAGGGTGACTTCGCTGAGGGTAATATTACCTACGAGTACTATGGTATCAGCAACCTCTACGTTCGTCGTAATGAGATTCGCAGTGATGCTTACCTCGAGCCCTCTAAGCGTGTAGCTCTCGATCCTGTGAACGATGTAGACAAGATCAAGGCTCTCTACAGCGTTGAGGATATTCCTGCTCTGACCAACGGTTCTCTGCAGTATCTGAAGATTATCAAGAAGGATGATGCTAAAGCAGCTACCTATACTGTTGCTGGTACTGCCAAGAAGACTGCTTCTACTCGCTTCGACGATGTACTTGCTTACTCGAACAACGGTGGTGTTGTGAAGCCATTCCACATCTACGTGCCTATCGCAGTTGAGTATCCATGGGGTGCCCTCCGTATCTACACGCAGACTGTTTGGGCTGTCATCACAATTAACCCGACTGTCAATAACAATTAAGAGTTATCTATTCTCTAATAGGTTCTAAGTAGCCTATTAATACCCAAGCGGGGCATCACAAGAAAGTGGTGCCCCGCTTTCGTTGCACGGACTTTAAAATTTATAAAAAACTTTGGTGGTCTCAACGGAAATGCCTACCTTTGCACCCGCAATCAGTAGATTACAGTTATATAAATTAATAAAAGGTAAAGAAACAATGAAGAAGATTCTTAGTTTCCTGCTCGTTGCAGCAGGAATGGTATTAGTCGGTCAGTCACTGACATCGTGCTCGTCATGCTCTGGCAACAAAGAGCAGCAGGAGCAGCCTGAGGAGCAGAAAATGGTGTTTACGAAGCAGGATACCGTACGCATATTGGAGCTGGTAGACCAGTTCACCATGCGTCTTAGGGAAGGCGATACGAAGGGTGCGGTGGAAATGATTAAATTCCTGAACGTTGATCATGTTGAGGATCTCAACGCTATGACAGTAAAGCGTCAGTCTAGTGCATTGATGCATGTTGCAGGTAAAAAAGACTACGATCTCAACCGTATCGTGCTTCGTGATCTGTACGATAACGAGGCTGTCATCGACATCACGCTCTTTGAAAAGGAGGATGAGAACGACAAGCGCCCCAACAAGACATCGTTCTATCTCCGTCCAGTACGCATTGACGGCACCTGGTATCTGACCACCAAGGATAACATCTCTGACACTCGTAACTACGAGCATAATCCTGCGCTGCAGCAGATTCCCCGTCCCGAGCGTCCCGAAGATGCTAAGGATAAGAAGTAAACAGTTATACGTCAATACCAACGATTAAAGGAGGGAGTTTCCAGCGCGGAAACTCCCTCCTTTAATGTATGCATGTATGCAAACATGTCGTTTGCATCATCCCTTATCTACTCTGCTTGTGGCTCTTCCTGAGGCTCGTAGACGCCTTTGATTTGCAAGCGGTCTACTAACTTGCCAGCGGCATAGATATTCACGCCCTTGATGAAATATCCTGGTGTAAATCCATTACCATCGTATGTCACGTGAATGGTGTCATTCTGTCCAGGGGCAACGCTCTGACGACTATGATGGGCTCGTGTGCAGCCACAGGTGCCTTCCAGACGCTCAATGACGAAGTCGCCAGGGCCTTCGTTGCGATAGACGAAGTCAAAGGCCACTGTGTCGCGTTCGTGGTATGTCCCGAAGTCATGCTCCGTCTCCGTCAGCCACGTGATGGTTGGTAGCGTCACCACGTCTTCTTGCTTCTGCTTTTTCCCTTGACAGCCGCCTAAAGCCACTAGCAGTACTCCAGCAAGGATAAAAGAAATATTCCTTTTCATAATCACTTTGTTTACTGCAAAGGTAGGCAATTCCGTTGAGACCACCAAAGTTTTTTATAAATATTACACTATTGCTTTTATCAGAATAAAAGGAGAGGCCATCCCTCGTATGTAGACGCCTCCCCCTTGGTCGATTAATATTAGTTTAAGATGTATATTAGGATCTTATGTTTTGCTTGTGTTGGTTACTTTTGTGGTGCAGTAACGAGCGTGTCTATCTGTACGGGCAGACTTGGTTGGACATTCGGGATAACAGTGACTACAAGTGCCCGTAACGTATCATTACGGCCATTGATATAGTCGACTATCACTGAGTCTTTGGGCATCATTAGGCCATTTTGCAGGCGTGCATCATTAAGCGAGAAAAGTAGTGTGTCTCCTTTTTCGTTGATACTGATACTCATTGCCTTCAAGGTGTCTTTTGATATCTGAATTCCCTTTACCACACCACGAACGTTTTTCAGCTCCTCATGGCACCCTGCCAAAACCATAGACAATAATAACAAAGTTGCAGATGCATAAAAAATATTTTTCATATTCTATAACGCATTTTTAAAAAGGGGGACGTCCATAAGACATCCCCCTCCGGATTATAATTTCTATACAGATTACTTGAACATACGGGAAGCTGCAGCAGCTTTCTTCACAGGAACCTTCGTAACGGCAGTGAACTCATGACCGTATGCATCCTTGAACTTCATGATAAGATACTCATCGTGATCAGCTGTCGGATTAGAATCAACCTGGACACTGTTCTGAGTAAACTTAACAGTATGAGTTCCACTTCCAATAGTAACAGTCGGCTTGAAATATGGATTCACCTGACCAGTTCCATCCTCCTTAGTATTCAACTGAGCAGAGTTGGCAACATATTTAATCCAGTTGTTATCAAGCAACTTACCAATGGTCAAACCAAAATAGTCATTGTTATAACTATTCTTGGTGGTAAGATCATTAAGTTCGCTGGTTAAGTCACCACCTTCTGCTTTCCACTGCAGAGTCGGAGTCTTTTTATCAGCCCATGCAATGTCGTGGGTGGCGTGGTGCCAGCAAGCGTAGACAGCAGTCAGATCATTACCAGCAACCTTATGTGTCTCAGCATAGTGCAGATTTTCGTCCTCATCAAAATAAGTTGATACATATTTGTAGAGAGTCGAAACCTTCACATTATGCTCAGTCTTAGCATCGATGTAACTCTTGGCTACGTCAAGCACATAAGGCATGGAAGAATTGCCAGGATTACCATAGATAATACCCTGCTTATTAGCATTTACCAAGTCAACATTCTTACTACCACTCTTCAGAGAAGTCTGGAAGATGAACTCGAGGTCACGATCGTCGTTCAAATTGTAGAAGATGTTGTTCAAATCCTTGAAACCATTGCTACGGTCAGAAGAAGCTACTTCATAGCTCTCATTGAAATTATAAGCCCATGGAGCAGACCAGCCAAAGGTATTGGGAATCATATAAGCCATGAACTTGCCAGAACCATCCTTAGTAGTCCACTTGCCATTGTCCCAGTCACCTTCCTGCTTCGGACGGAACTCAGGATTGCGGGCTTCTGTAGGCAGCTTCTTCGTGATCGACAGAGTTGCATACGGATAGTAAGTCTCAGCAGAAGGCACATTGGTCTCATATCTACGGATATAAACGGTATAGGTTTCGTCATTCAGCATTCCAGCAATAGTGGTATTAGGAGTGAAAGTAACCTTTACCATATCCTTAAGATCTGATCCAGATATGTAGTTTCCATTACCTAAATAGTAAGTGGTCTTACTACCATTCTTCTTGTAGAAATTCAGAATAACGTTGTTGTTTGTGAAGTCACTTTCGTTTCCATTATTGTACCACTTAGGATTGGTATTTTCATTCTCTTCATTGAGAGTAGTGAACATGTAATACTTACCATCCTGGAACCAACCGGTTACATCCATTTCCTCAGATTCGGGCTGTACTTTGGTAGCGATAATGTCTGCAGCTTCTGCCTTTTGATCATCGCCAGGTTTGCCAACGAAGACATAGAATGCACGACCATCTGGGTCAGCCAGCGTACCATCACGGTTAACAGCGTAGACGCGGAAACCTACAACATCACCGTGAGCACTCTGAGAAGTAATCATCATGGTCAGGCTCTCGTCAGCATCGGTCATAACACCAAGACCTTCAACCTCGTAGCTGTTCCAAGCATTCCACTCTGAGGGAACAGACTCAACGGCATTCTCCTTATCGAAGACGACATAGTAGTGGTCAATCTGCTGAGCATAGTTATAATCACTCTTAAAATAGCCTTTAATATTGCTGATAACAAACGGCTCGTTCACATCTGCATAGACAAACTGATACAGAGTCTGGGGATAACGACGCGTCTCGTAATAGTATTTGTTCCGGTCAATGACCGTATTGCCAGTACCATCTTGCTTGATGATAGGAGCGGTTGCAGGAGTAGGATAATCCTTTGTAGGATCAGCCCATGCGCGCTCGGGAACACCAGGATAACGCGAATCATATCCCTGCATCTCAGGTATTATGTAGTTGCCAGTCCAACGGTTACGGATATTATTAACACTTTCACCGTTTACATCAAATGTAAAGCTGAGAGCCGGCTCGTACTTTCCGTACCAAGGTCTAATGTCGTAAGAAGATACAGCATAACGATCAGCATTATCTGAAACAGTGTTGTTGGCTGCAATAGCAAACAGGATTTCACGCTCAATCTCATACTCATCCTTATAAATCACTTTCTCGTTGAAAGCCTCCTCGGTTACACCGTCAGCAACATTGAAGAACACTGCCCACAGACCACTCTTCATATTAGCACCACGGGTAGTAGTAGAAATCAAGTAATCGTTAAGTGGCATTACGCCAGCAACCTTAAGAATGTCGGAGATATCCTCACCCTTAGAGTTAATCAGCTTGATGTCAGCAGTACTCAGGTCGGCATTGACGGGATTAACGCGGACAATCAGTCCATTATAATCCTTGATGTCATCACCAGCCTTGTATTCAATCAGCTTGTCAGCATTCTTATAGGCCTCGTCACCGAAAACAGAATTCTCAGAAACTGAACCATGATAGAAACCAAGATAAATAGGATCACTCCAATAAGCAAGAGTATTTCCCTGATAGAAAGGACCACCACTATAAGATTCTACCAACTCAATGCTGGTAATGGCGCAGAACAGCACGTCAATCTGCTTAGCATACTGACCGACAGCGAATGCCAACGCCTCAACGTTTGTATCTGAAGCTCCCATGATTTCTTTCTTCAGTTCATCCAGACTGTTGTTAAGATTTTCGGTCAATGTGGCCAGAGCCTCATTGGTAGCATAATCCTTCAAAGTGTTAGCAATCTTTTCCTCAATCTGTCCAGCGAGCTCCTCAGCATAGGCCTTAGACTCTTTGATAGCGGCCTCCTTAGCCTGGTTTGCAGCAGTCTGAGCAAAGGTCTCCAACTCAGTCTTTGCAGCAGTCAACTCTACCTTGGTGGCAGCTTTGTCAATAAGTGCTGTCAGGTTCTGAACAGCCTCATTCAGCTCAGTCTTAGTAGCAGCAGCCTCAGCAAGAGCCTTGGCAGCTTCAGCAAGTGCTGTCAGGGTTGTGACAGCCTCATTCAACTCAGCCTTAGTAGCTGCAGCCTTGGCGAGGGCGTCAAGTGCATCAGCAGTTTTCTTAGCGTCAGCAGCCAGTTCCTTCTTGGCAGCCTCAAGCTCCTCCTTGGTAGCAGCGGCTTCACCCAGTGCCTTAGCAGCATCAGCAGTCAGCTGAGCAGCCTCAGCAGCAGCCTTTGCCACATCGGCAGTGTTCTGTGCATTGGCAGCGTCAGTAATAGCCTTAGCGGCAGCCTCTGCAGCCTTGTCAGCAGCAGCCTGTGCTTTATCAGCAGCGTCCTTGGCCACACCAGCAGCACTCAGCGCATTGGCAGCATCAGCAACTCCCTTCTCAGCGGTTGTCTTCACGCCATTCAACTGAGTCTGCAGAGCGTCCAACTCACTCTTCAAAGCAGCCTTGTCAATTTGCGTCTGTAAGTTCTTGATGTCGTCATCATAATCCTTACAAGACGTAAACACACTCGTGGTAGCAATCAGTGCTACTACAAGCAGCGAACTAAAAAACTTTGTTTTGTTCATACGTTTGTTGAATTTTGATTAATAATAAAAAAAATGTACGTTCTCTCTATTCTCTCATGCTTTTTAACCGTGTCTCCTGCGCGGAGATACGGTTAAGGCATGTTAACAGAACGTATGATATTGCTGTTGAGGTTGTCGAGTTGGGTGGTGTCCAAGGTTCGCAGGTAGATGTTGGTGGTGCTCTCCGACGTGTGACCCATGCCCTCGCTGATGACGCTGATGGGAGCGTTCAAAGTGCGTGCAATGCTGGCCCATGAGTGGCGTGTGACATAGGTGGTGAGCGGCTCTGGCAAGTTGAGGCGGTTGCCTATTTGCCGGAGTAGGGCGTTTATGGTACGGTAGCTCTCACGATACTGGCTGCGTTCGCAGCCGTTACTGTTTTTGATGATGGGCAACAGGTAGTCTGGGTTGCTGCTTGGATGTCGGTCGACGATGTCCTGCATGGCTGGCTCCCATCGGATGCTGAGTTGCTGCCGGCTCTTCCTTCGACGGTAGGTGAGTATGCCGCCGCTGATATTGTGGGGTGTGAGATAGGCCATGTCGACGTACGACATGCCTCTGGTGTAGAATGAGAAGAGGAAGAGGTCGCGTGCCAATTCTTCCTTTTCCGTGAGGCCTTTGAGCTGACTGATGCGGCGAATGACGTCAATATTGATTGCACGCTTGTTGGTCTGAGTCATGGTGGTGAAGACGTGGGTAAAAGGTTGGCGGTCGGTTGTGAGTCCTTCGTCGACGGCACGTCGGTAGATGGAGCGGATGACTCGCATATAAAAGGCGATGGTGTTATGTTTGAGGTCCCGGTTGATGAGAAATGTCTGGTAGCGACGCATCAGGTGTTCGTCAATGTTCCGGAGGTCGATGTCTCCGTCAGGCAGGAAGCGGCTGAAACTGTTGACGGCTGTGCGGTAGATTTCTGCTGCCCGCTGCCTCCCATCGGTCTTGAGTTCTGTGTTGATGCGTGCTGCCAGGGTGCGTAGTGTGGTGCCGTTAACAGGCTGCTGGGTGGTGTCGTCTGGGACGAGGCGCATGGCGGTTCCGTTGAGTAGAATACGAATGTCTTGGTAGTTGTTGGGTAGCGTCAAGCTGATTTCAATGTTTTTCATAAGTCTTGGTCCTTGCAATTGGTATCTGTTAAATAAAAAATGGCTGCCCCTCGGACTGAGGGACAGCCATTGTGGTTGTCATTTGTTGGTGATGATGACTGCTTACTCTTCAGCTGCAATCATGATGGTCACACGGTTCTGGTCGTTCTCAGCGAACGGCTGAACGCGAGCACCCTTCGAGTCGTAGCTGATGCGGTCAGCAGAAATCTCGTACTGCTCGATGAGGGCCTTAACCACTGCGTCGGCACGCTGGGCAGCCAGACGGTCGTTGATCTTGTCGTTACCAGTACCGGCATCGGCATAACCTACGACGTTGACCTTAGCATCCTTGTGCTCATTCAGGTAGTTTGCAATCTCCTTGACCTTGCCAGCCTCGGCGTCGCGGATGTCATACTTGTTGATGACGAAGAATACCTCCTTCTGCAGGGGAGCTGCCTTGACGGCCTTGGGCTCCTCGACGGTGACATACTTGTAGATGGTGTCGTAGACAACAACGTCGCGGTAGCTCTCGTGCTTCTCCTCGTTGTAGGTCTTGCCGAGGTTGACGCGCAGACCGATGAGTGCGTTGACGTACTTGTCGATGTTGTCGCCATACTTAGAGTTGTACTTGTCGCTCAGACCGTTGGCGTTACCCTCAACCAGCAGGTTGACGGCGTCGCTCAGGCGGAACATGGCCTGCAGGCCGAAGCGTCCGTAGGGGCGAACCTTGGTGCCGTCCCAGAGATAGCGCATCTCGTAGTTGATGCCGTTGATGGTACGGTTGTTGATGTCCTTGGCCTCGTCGTTGTCGAAACCGATGTTGGCACCTCCGCCGATGAATGCGGTCAGGTTGAAGAAGCGCTTGGGGTTCCATCCTGCAACGAGGTTCGACAGGTTGAAGGTCAGGTCAAGCCCGCCAGCCACATACTTCCACTTGTAGGTCATGATGTCGAGGTTGTCGAAACCACCCTTCGACTGCCAGCCGTTAACGGCGAGGCGAGCACCGATGACTTTAGAGAACTGGTAACCCAGACCCACCTGTACGTTGGGCGAGATGAGATCCTTGAACTTAGCCTCACCGATGGTCCACTGGGCGCCGCCCTGCAGATCCAGATACCAATAAGGCTTGAACTTGTTGGTTGTCTCCACGTGGTCGAGCTCCTGCACGGTGCGGGGGTCTACACGGTCAACAACCTTCTCCTGACGCTGAGCCATAGCGCTCATACCTACGAAGGCAAGAGCAGCTACTAAAAACATTTTTGCTTTCATACTTTTCTTAATATATTAAGTGAATAATTGTGATGTTCCAATAACTCGCTATTTGGGTGCAAAATTACGAAAAGTATTTTAAAATTGCAAAAATATTGCGAAAAAAATGCACAAAACCCTCCTTTTATGCAAATTATGAACTCTTTATGGAAAGAAAATGCATCAAATATGAAGGAATTATGCCTTTGTAGCCACCTTGGCGGCACTTTTTTTCGGGGGGCCAGAGACATCCTCGTTTTGTTAATTGTATTTAAATATAGGTGAGGTGGTTTGCAATCATCAAATAATCTTAGTAACTTTGCAAATTATTAAACAGATACAGGAGAATTTATTTTTTCTTAATTTTATTTTCTTATATGATTTATTCAACAGAAGTCAAAAACATGTGTAGCGTCTGCAAGGGCGCTTACCACGGACCTGCACCCATTCCCGAGGAGGGCAAATGGATTCAGGCTAAGGAGATCAAGGACATTTCGGGTTACACACACGGTATTGGTTGGTGCGCTCCCCAGCAGGGTGCATGCAAACTGAGCCTGAACGTGAAGGACGGTATCATTCAGGAGGCTCTGGTTGAGACCATCGGCTGCACGGGTATGACCCACTCTGCTGCCATGGCCAGCGAGATTCTGCCTGGCAAGACGCTGCTTGAGGCACTGAACACCGACCTGGTGTGCGACGCTATCAACACCGCCATGCGCGAACTGTTCCTGCAGATTGTCTATGGCCGCACACAGAGTGCCTTCTCTGAAGGTGGTCTGGCTATCGGTGCTGGTTTGGAGGATCTGGGTAAGGGTCTCCGTTCGCAGACTGGTACACTCTATGGCACGATGGCCAAGGGTACCCGTTATCTGGAGCTCACCGAGGGCTACATCACAAAGCAGTTCCTGGATGAGAACAACGAGGTTTGCGGTTACGAGTATGTTCACCTGGGCAAGATGATGGAAGCTGTGAAGAACGGCATGGACGCTAACGAGGCTATCAAGAAGTTCACCGGTTCTTATGGTCGTACGACTGAGGAGCAGGGTGCAGTAAAGGCTATTGACCCACGTAAGGAATAAAAGGTAAAAAAGTAAAAGGTAAAAAAGTAAAAACGATTATTCCTATGATAAGAAAAGTACAGTTTGAGAGTCAGGAGCGCCGTATCAACCAGGTTCTGGCCGCACTGAAGGAGAATGGCATCAACAGTATTGAAGAGGCCAATGAGATTTGTGAGAAGGCAGGCGTGGATCCCTACCAGATGTGTGAGGACACCCAGCGTATCTGCTTCGAGAATGCTAAGTGGGCATACGTCTGCGGTGCTGCTATCGCCATCAAGAAGGGTGTGAAGACCGCTGCCGACGCTGCCGAGGCTATCGGTATCGGTCTGCAGTCGTTCTGCATCCCCGGTTCTGTTGCCGACGACCGCAAGGTAGGTATTGGTCATGGTAACCTGGCTGCCCGTCTGCTCCGCGAGGAGACTGAGTGCTTTGCCTTCCTGGCTGGTCACGAGTCGTTCGCTGCTGCCGAGGGTGCCATCAAGATTGCCGAGATGGCCAACAAGGTTCGCCAGAAGCCCCTCCGCGTTATCCTGAACGGTCTTGGAAAGGACGCTGCCCAGATCATCAGCCGTATCAACGGCTTCACCTACGTGCAGACGCAGTTCGACTACTTCACCTCTGAGCTGAAGATTGTCCGCGAGGTTCCCTACGGTAAGAACCCCAGCCGCCTGAAGGTGAAGTGCTATGGTGCCGACGATGTCCGTGAGGGTGTTGCCATCCTGTGGCATGAGAACGTTGACGTCAGCATCACGGGTAACTCTACCAACCCCACCCGCTTCCAGCACCCCGTTGCCGGTACCTATAAGAAGGAGCGCACGCTGGCTGGCAAGCCCTACTTCTCAGTAGCTTCCGGTGGTGGTACGGGTCGTACCCTGCACCCAGACAACATGGCTGCTGGTCCCGCTTCTTACGGTATGACCGACACCATGGGTCGTATGCACTCTGACGCTCAGTTCGCAGGTTCTTCTTCTGTTCCTGCTCACGTTGAGATGATGGGCTTCCTCGGCATTGGTAACAACCCCATGGTGGGTGCTACTGTTGCTATCGCCGTAGCTATCGACTTGGCACTGAACAAGAAGTAAAAGGCAAAATAAAAAAAGGGCTGCGCTATCCGTGATGGCGCAGCCTTTTTTTATTTTGCCTTTTTGCCGCACGCCGGACAGATGCCTTTGGCCATATAGTTGATGCTGCTCAGCCTGTAGCCTTCAGGCAGTGGTACCGGCGGTATGGGAATGTCGTGGATACAGAAGGTGCGGTGGCACTGCTCACAGTAGAAGTGTATATGCTGGTCGTCGTCGTGCTCATGTCCGTCGTGACTGTGGCACAGCTCGTAGCGCACGCCGTCGCCACCATCTTCTAAGACGTGTACTAAGTGGTGCTCGCGAAACAGCGTGAGTGCCCTGAACACTCCTGACTTGTCAATAGACAGTATCTTGTATTCCAGTTCTGACAGCGACATGGGCAGTTCGGCCTCTGCCAGTGTCTTTGCCACCAGGATGCGGTTGGCGGTGGGTTTGATGGCATGAGCCTCCAACAGGCTCTCGCACATTTCCTGATTGAGTTTCATGGGGCAAAGGTACTAATAAGTTGCAGAAATCGCAAACTTTTTCTGTGGCTTTTCTCTCTTTGCAACCAGGTTGCGGTTTATTTGCCTTACTTTTGCGGCGTGAATTGAATAAAATCAAAAGATATGGCACACGAACATCATCATCATTGTCAGCATGGATGTCATCATGATCATCATCACGGACATCATCATGAGCATCATCACGGGCATGGGTCGCACCGGCAGCTATGGCTGATTGCCGTCACGCTGTTGCTGCTGATTGGCGCCGTCGTCGTCGAGCATTCTTGGCGGTTGGCAGTGTGGCAACTGCTGCTGGTCTATCTGATACCTTATTTATTAATAGGGTGGGGCACGCTGAGGGAAGCTGCTGAGGGATTGCTGCGCGGCGACCCTTTCAACGAGCACTTCCTGATGGCCGTAGCGACCATTGGCGCCCTTGGCATCGGTTTCCTGCCAGGGGCTGAAACGGAATTTGCCGAGGCGGTTTTTGTCATGTTGTTCTTCCAGGTGGGCGAACTCTTTGAGGGTTATGCCGAGGGGAAGAGCCGGGAGAGCATAGCCCACCTCATGGATATCCGGCCGGATGTGGCGAATGTAGAGCAGTCAGAAACCAGTGTGGTTGCTGTCAGCCCCGAGGAGGTGTCCATTGGTACCACCATCGTGGTCAGGCCAGGTGAAAAGGTACCATTGGACGGCATTGTACTCAGTGGCGTGTCATCGCTCAACACAATGGCACTGACGGGCGAGAGCCTGCCCCGCGAAGTCACAGAGGGCGACGAGGTGGTATCGGGATGTATTAATCTCAGTGGTGTGCTGCGTGTGCGCACTACTAAGACTTTCGGTGAAAGCACGGTATCGAAGATTATCCACTTGGTCGAAGATGCTGCTGAGCACAAGTCGCAGAGCGAGACGTTCATCACCAAGTTTGCACGCATCTATACGCCCATCGTGGTATTCCTGGCCATTGCCATTGCTACGATTCCCACTTTGTTGGGAGGCAGTTTCGTGACGTGGCTCTACCGTGCCCTGATGTTTCTGGTGGTGAGTTGTCCCTGTGCATTGGTCATCAGCGTTCCGCTCACCTTCTTCGGAGGTATTGGGGGAGCATCACGGAAGGGTATTCTGGTGAAAGGTGCCAACTATCTTGACATTCTCAGCAAGGTGGATACAGTAGTGTTCGACAAGACGGGTACACTGACGCATGGCCGTTTTGCCGTTGAGGCCGTCCATCCCGACAAGTGCGACGAACATCAGCTGTTGCATCTGGCAGCCCATGTGGAACATTTCAGCACGCATCCCATCGGTGCCGCCCTCCGCGACGCCTTCCCCGACGAGGCCACTGACGGTTGCGGGGTAAGTGACGTAGAAGAGGTAGCAGGCAAGGGTATCCGTGCCAAAGTGGGTGAGCAGATAGTCTGTGTAGGCAATACGAAGATGATGGATGCCGTAGGTGCCAAGTGGCACGACTGTCACGACGATGCAGGCACCATCATCCATGTCGCCATAGACGGTAGCTATGCTGGCCACATCGTCATCAACGACGTGGTGAAGGACGACAGCCAGGAGGCTATTGCTGCGCTGAAGGCACTGGGTGTGAAGAAAACCGTGATGCTGACTGGCGACCGCGAGGATGTGGCATGCCGTGTAGCCCGGCAACTGGCACTCGACGAATACCATGCCGAACTACTGCCTGCCGACAAGGTAGAGCAGCTCGCTGCCCATCTCTCACCACTCACCGCTTCAAAAGTGGCTTTTGTGGGCGATGGCATCAACGATGCCCCTGTGCTGGCCCGTGCCGATGTTGGAATAGCCATGGGCGGACTGGGTAGCGACGCTGCCATTGAGGCTGCTGACGTGGTGCTGATGGACGACCATCCGTCGAAGATTGCTACCGCCATCAGCATAGCCCGCCGTACGCTGGCCATAGCCCGTCAGAACATCGGCTTTGCCATTGGCGTAAAGGTGGCCGTACTGTTGCTGGCTGCCGTAGGTATAGCCACCATGTGGATGGCGGTCTTTGCCGACGTAGGTGTCACTGTGCTGGCTGTGCTTAACGCCATGCGTGCCTTGAGGGCATAATTCTTCGGTTTGCAGAAGATTCCCTGCTGACTATACCTCGAAGTCGAGGCATGAGCGCTGGACGGTGTAAGGACGTACCTTGCCGTTGGCGACAGCGACGTGTTCGGGATGAACGGCATAGCCCTTCAGGGCTTCCTCGCTCTCCAGAGTGCTGTCAAGCATGACGTCAGCATTCGATGATGCCAGACGTCCGTCAATGTGTACCTTGACATCGATGAGTCCGGGAACCTTGCCAACCAGGCCTTCGAGACCTTCCTTGATACCAGCCTTGACGGCCTTCTTCTCTTCTTCTGAGAGTTCTGGATTCAATGTCCAGAGAATAATGTGCTTAACCATGTTTATTTGAAATTTGAAGTTTGAAATTTGAAATTTGATATTTATGATTTGTCTTTCGTCTGAAAGGTAGGCTGCGATATCAAATGCATCTGCTTGCCGGTCACTGGATGTGCGAACCATATCTCGGCGGCATGGAGCATCAGGCGGCTGCCCTTGGTGCCGTAGAGCTCGTCGCCGACAATGGGACGGCCCAGACCGTCGGGGTGTGCACAGTGGATGCGCAACTGGTGGGTGCGGCCTGTCTGGGGATAGAGCGCTACTAAATGAGGGCTCATAAACTCGTAATCAGTCACCGCTCGCTTGCCGTGCTCCAGGTCTACCACCTGTCGCGGACGATTCATGGGGTCAGGACGCAGCGGTAGCGAGATAGTCCCACTTCCATCATCCCTCTTCCCTCTTTCCTCCAACATCGCTATGTACTTCTTCTTCACTTGGCGCTTGATGAACTGCTCCTGCAGGGGGAGGTAGGCTTCCTTGCTCTTGCATACGATGAGCAGGCCGCTAGTACCCATGTCTAAGCGGTGGGCGACAATGCTGCCGGGGTAGCGCTGTTGCATGACCTTCTCTACGCTGTATTCCTCGATGAGGCCGGGTACGGACAGCATGCCGCTGGGCTTGTTGACCACTATCAGGTGGTCGTCTTCGTAGACCACGGGAATGTCCATGCGCTGAAGACCCAGCGTCTCAGGGGAGGGGTCGACGTCGAGCCCTTGCAGCATCCATGTCAGGATGGGTTTGCACTTGCCACGGCAGGCGGGATAGTAGTTCAGATGCTGGCGCAGCTCCTCCTTGGTAGACTGTCCCCACCAGAACTCCGCCATGCAGAGGGGTTTCAGGCCATGCTGGTAGGCATACTGTAACAGTTTCGGTGCACAGCAGTCGCCTGTGCCGCCAGGTGGTAGCGGGTACTTCTGGCGTAGCTTCTCCTTATTATAATAGGACTGCCAGATGTCCACCAAGTCTTTCGACTCCCCACGGGCATTCAGCAACTGGTACTGGTGGAACAGCCATTGCTGCAACTCCTGGGAGAGGAGCCTCCCCCTGTCCACCTCCGAAGAGAGAGAGGACTGATGAAGCATCGATATTTCCCGTTCCTTCGTTTTGAAGTAGCCATCGGGCTGTTGGGCGTCGTAGACTGGCGGCACGAAATAGGGCCAATCGTTGCGTCCGGCCAGCAGACCGCTATACGCTGCCAGAAAGCCCAACTGCACTTTGTCGCTGTTGCTTGGCCTTTCACCTCTCGTCACTGACCTCTCAACGATAAGCACACCGAACATTTTCCCACGGTCGGCATCCTCGCGGATGTCCGGATGGCAGGCGATATATGCCTGCACCTCCTTAGCCGCTAATTGGCACAGCGGGTGCGGCTCGTAGCAGAAAGGATAGGTGAAGTGTGCGGGAGGTGGCACGTCTGCTATCAGTGGGTGCAGTTCGGGGGGCGTTATTTCATCTGGCGTCATCTCAAGCAATTTGCTGCAAAGATAATGAATAATCTGGAATTCTCCAAGTTTATGCCCCATGTTTTACTGACAACCATAGCAACTTGGATTAACTTTTTCTAATAAATGTTTGGTGGATTCAGAAATAATGCGTATTTTTGCAACACCTTAAAACAAATTACGAAACGTATATACTTTATTAATATTAACTTTAAAACAAATCGCTTATGAAGAAAAAACTTACACTTGTGTGTTTGGCATTCTTGGCTATTGCTGCTGTCGCAGTTAATACCGCCAAGAGGGCTGCAGGAGATGTGTTCTCTGATGATTTCAGCTACGTAACGGGTAGTGAATCATTCAAGGGAGGTTCTGGGGAAGATTGGACAGGAGGTATTGCTGCCATCAAGATTCAAAGTAGTAATGCAGAACATGAGGATGCTGCTGTCAAAGCTGCTTTTGAAGCATTTAAGAATAAATGGCAAACATCTGATTTGAGCAATGCCTATTATGGCGATAAGTGCATTAAGTTGGGTACGTCCAGTAACGACGGTAAAATGACCACAGTTGCTCTTTCCAATCTCAATGGTGCTGCAGTTGTAAAAATTAGTGCTGCAGGATGGGGAGCAGGAACCAATAAGATGAAGGTGTCCATTTCTGATGGTGGTACTATTTCTGGCGAAGAGGTAACTGTTACAAATAAAGAGTATAAGGAATTCACTTATAATATCAGTGATGGTACCAGTGAGTCAAAAATTACTATTTCAGGACGTCGTTTGTTTATCAAGAGTGTTGAAATCTCTGGCGCTGCAGCACCAGCCGTTGCTGCTCCTACGATTTCTGGTGAGACACCATTTGCTGAGCAGACAACTGTGACTTTGGCTTGCACGACAGAAGGTGCAGAGATTTTCTACACCACCAATGGCAGTGAGCCCACTGCTGCGAGTACCAAGTATGCAGAGCCTTTCGTGCTGAAAGCAACTGCCACAGTGAAGGCTATTGCCATCAAGGGTGACAGTCAGAGTGAGATTGCCTCCAAGGATTTCATCTGCTCTACGGCTCCTGATCTGGCAGCCCTGAATGTACTTCCTGATAAAACAGCATTTACATTTACTGGTGAGGTGCTGGTTGTTGCCAAGCCGACAGCTAAGTATGTCTATGTGAGGGACGCTAAGGGTTCAAGTTTGATATACGACGCTAAGGGCGAGAAGACCGCAGCTGCAGAAGTCGGTAAGACGATTGCTGCCAACTGGACTGGTCAGGTGAGCATCTTCAAAGAGTTGTTTGAGGCTGTTCCTGATGATAATCTGGTGATGAAGGATGGCGATCCCGTTGAGGTGAGTTATAAGACTGTTGGCTTGGGTGACGTTAAGGCTGAGAATGTCAACATGGTTGTTGCCTTGAGGGGTGTTAATTACACGATTGATGAAAAGAAGAACATGAACATTACCAAGGGTGATGCTGTTGCTGTTGGCTACAATCAGTTCGGCCTGGAAATTGCTGCACCGGAAGAAGGCAAGACTTATAATATGATAGGTGCTATTGGCCGATACAATGATAATATCCAGTTCCAGCCTATCTCCATTGAGGAGGCTATTCCTGTCGATAACATCGAGATTTCTCCCGAGAGCGGTGCTGACATTGCTGCTGTACTGTCGGCTGCCACTGAGGGTAAGAACGTCGGCAACATCACGATCAACCTGGCTGCCGGTGGCGCCTATACCACCAGTGCCTCTATTGTTGCTCCCGCCTCTGTAACCATCAATGGTAACGGCGCCACGATTGACGCCAGCGCACTGACTACTCCGTTCATCCAGATGGCAACGATTGCCGAGGGTGCTGAACTGAACGAAAAGGATGCACTCGTCATTGACGGCATTACAATCAAGGATGTGACGGTGACCGGTCTGCCCTACCAGCTGATCTATGGTAACAAGCAGAAGTATCTGATGAAGCAGCTGTTGGTTGAGAACTGTGTCATCGGTGTCAACGGTACTGCCAAGAAGACCGTCTTCGATTTCAATAGCGGTGGTAATGCTGCTGAGCTGATTATTGACAAGTCTACTCTGTGGGCCAATCCGTCCAACGAGCAGAATGGCGGTCTGTTCAGTTCTCAGAGCGGCCATGGCTCTATCCAGGATCTGGGTAGCGACAAGCAGCTGTTTGCTATTACAAACTCTACCATCTACAACATTGCCTGTGGCAAGACGACCAACAGCCAGCGCCGCAACAGTACTGCCGGTATGGAGTTCAAGGTTGAGAACAGCGTCATTGTCAACAGCGGCAAGAGCGGCCAGTTTGTCGTTGGCCTGAATGGTGGTGGTGCCAACAGTGCCCAGACTTACACCATCAGCAACAACATCTTCAACTTCGACGGTGCTGATGTCAGTGCTGCTGAGGAGGCCAAGGTTCAGGAGAAGATAGCTGATGCAGCGTTTAACAGCATTGCCGGTGTCATTGCCTTCACAAGCCTTGAGACTCCCGACTTCGGTGGTGTATTCAAACTGGGTGATGGTGCTACGGCTCCCACTACACAGGTTGGTGACCCACGCTGGACGATTACCTACAAAGTGATGCCTGCTAACATCGAGATTTCTCCCGAGAGCGGTGCTGACATTGCTGCTGCCTTGACAGCTGCTGCTGAAGGTAAGAACGTCGGCAACATCACGATCAACCTGGCTGCCGGTGGCGCCTATACCACCAGTGCCTCTATTGTTGCTCCCGCCTCTGTAACCATCAATGGTAACGGCGCCACGATTGACGCCAGCGCACTGACTACTCCGTTCATCCAGATGGCAACGATTGCCGAGGGTGCTGAACTGAACGAAAAGGATGCACTCGTCATTGACGGCATTACAATCAAGGATGTGACGGTGACCGGTCTGCCCTACCAGCTGATCTATGGTAACAAGCAGAAGTATCTGATGAAGCAGCTGTTGGTTGAGAACTGTGTCATCGGTGTCAACGGTACTGCCAAGAAGACCGTCTTCGATTTCAATAGCGGTGGTAATGCTGCTGAGCTGATTATTGACAAGTCTACTCTGTGGGCCAATCCGTCCAACGAGCAGAATGGCGGTCTGTTCAGTTCTCAGAGCGGCCATGGCTCTATCCAGGATCTGGGTAGCGACAAGCAGCTGTTTGCTATTACAAACTCTACCATCTACAACATTGCCTGTGGCAAGACGACCAACAGCCAGCGCCGCAACAGTACTGCCGGTATGGAGTTCAAGGTTGAGAACAGCGTCATTGTCAACAGCGGCAAGAGCGGCCAGTTTGTCGTTGGCCTGAATGGTGGTGGTGCCAACAGTGCCCAGACTTACACCATCAGCAACAACATCTTCAACTTCGACGGTGCTGATGTCAGTGCTGCTGAGGAGGCCAAGGTTCAGGAGAAGATAGCTGATGCAGCGTTTAACAGCATTGCCGGTGTCATTGCCTTCACAAGCCTTGAGACTCCCGACTTCGGTGGTGTATTCAAACTGGGTGAGGGTGCTACGGCTCCCACTACACAGGTTGGTGACCCACGCTGGACGATTACCTACGAGAAGGATGCTCCTGCTAAGTTGTACCTCATTACAGGTAATTGGGATCGTACCAACATGATTGACGTTCCGTTCAATAATGAGACTCAGGCGTACGAGTACGAGACTGCTCCGGAGGGTAAGATGTGGTTTGCATTTGCAGACAAGCAGCTGACTGCTGAGGAGGCTGAGGCTGATCCGAACTGGACCGACTTCAACACCAACCATCGCTATGCTATTGGTGCAGGTGATGTAGATGCATCGCTTAATGAGGCTCTGCCACTGCTTAAGATTGAGGGTACTCTTGTGCTGGAGCCTGTTCCTGCAGGTAAGGTCTATAAGATCAGCGTTGCTAAGGATTGGTCAACCGTTACCATCACTGTTGAGGATCCCACTGGCATCCAGAGCATCAGTTCTGACAAGTTTGCTGAGGGTGAGTGGTACACCATCCAGGGTGTCCGCGTTGAGAAGCCTGCAAAGGGTATCTTCATCCACAACGGACGTAAGGTTGTCGTCAAGTAAAATCATGAATTTCTCTGATTAGACGAAATTACGAAAAAAGTGACAATCCGTTTGGCGGGTTGTCACTTTTTTTGTAATTTTGCAGGCAATATGAAAAACGCTATTGACATCCGTCGTATGGAAGGACTGAAGGGACTAAAGGAGTTCGTTCAGTTTCGCTATGATATGTATCGTGACTGTCCGTGGGCAGTGCCGTTTCTCTATTCGGAGGAGATAAATACGCTGAGCAGTGATAAGAATGCCGCCTTCGAGTGTTGCGAGGCTGACTATTTCATGGCCTATCGGGATGGTAAGCCTGTAGGACGCGTGGCTGCTATCATCAACCACCGTGCCAACGAGCGCTGGCAGCGCAAGCAGGTACGCTTCGGCTGGCTTGACTTCGTGGATGACATGGAAGTGTCGAAGGCGTTGATGGAATGTGTGGAAAGGTGGGGCCGAGAGCGTGGCATGAAAGAGATGGTGGGTCCGCTGGGCTTCACCGACATGGACCGCGAGGGCCTGCTCATCGAGGGCTTTGAGGAAGACGCCACGATGTATATCAACTACAACTACCCTTACTACCAGCAGCACCTGGAGTCGCTGGCGGGCTTCGAGAAGGACAACGACTATATGGAGTATAAGGTGAAGGTTCCCGAGGTGGTGCCCGACAAATTCCATAAGATAGGTGAGATGATTACGAAACGTTATAACCTGCATGTGAAGAAGTTTACCCGCAAGGAACTGCTGGAGGGCGGTAAGGGACACGAGATTTTCGATATTATCAATATCACCTATAACGACCTGTATGGCTATTCACAGTTGAGCGACCGACAGATTAACCAGCTGGTGAATGACTATATTAAGATAGCCGACCTGAATCTGGTTACGGGCATTGAGGACTGGAACACCCCTGATCATAAGTTGGTCGGATTCGGCATCACATTCCCTTCCTTTACTGCTGCCCTACGTAAGACACGCGACGGTCGTCTGCTGCCCTTTGGCTGGTGGCACCTGCTGCGCACGCTGAAATGGCACAAGACCAAGGTCGTTGACCTGTTGCTGATTGGCGTATTGCCTGAGTATCGCCAAAAAGGAGCCAACTCGCTGATTTTTGACGACTTGATACAATGGTTTCAGCGCTATCATTTCGAGTATGCTGAGGCCATGCAGCAGATGGAGACTAACGAAGGAGTACGCTCACAGTGGCAGTATCTGGAGTCCCGTATCCACCGCAAGCACAGGTGCTATCGGAAGAAATTGTAATACAACTCCTTTAGTATAACGATAGCTTATTTATTATAACGACAACTTGGACAACTAAGACAACTTTTTTTATTCAACATAGAGTTAGACTGTTGAATTAGGTTGTCTTAGTTGTCCAAGTTGTCGTTTGTCATTATTTGCTGTCTTCTGCTATCAGTTGCAGCAGGCGGTCGACGGCTTCCGCCTCGGGGATGTTCTTCTCGACGCAGACCTTGCCGCGATAGAGACTGATCTTTCCACGGGCAGCTCCGACATAGCCGTAGTCGGCATCGGCCATCTCGCCGGGGCCGTTGACGATACAGCCCATGATACCAATCTTCAGGCCTACCAAGTGACTGGTAGCTGCCTTGATACGACGGATGGTGTCCTGCAGATTGTAGAGCGTGCGCCCACATCCGGGACAGGAGATATACTCCGTCTTAGTGAACTTGATGCGGGCGGCCTGGAGGATAGAGTCGGCGAGGGCATTGAGTTGCTCGCAGGAGAACTGCGGGCAGCGAATCTCCAGCTTCGTGGCCTTGAGGTCGATGAGCAGGGCGCCGACAGCCATGGAAGCCTTCAACTGGAAGGTCTCCCAGGCTTCTGCTTCCGTTTGTTGCGACTCAGTCGCAACCGCCGGGACGGTGAGGATGATGGTGTCGCCCTTGATGCTGGCCTCTGCTTCCTGGCGCAGACGGGTGCATTCGGGGATGAGACCTACCAGCTTGCGGGCAACGGGAATCTCGCACTCAGGTTCCTCGCTGAGTGACACGCGGATGGTGTCGCCGATGCCCTCGGTGAGCAGGGCGCCGATGCCTACGGCACTCTTGATGCGACCGTCCTCGCCCTCGCCGGCCTCAGTGACGCCAAGGTGCAGGGGGTAGTGCATGTCCTCGGCATCCATGGCCTTGACTAACAAGCGCACCGACTGTACCATCACTACGGTGTTGGAGGCTTTGATGCTGATAACGACGTCGCTGAACTGCTCGCGGCGGAAGATACGCAAGAACTCCATACAACTCTCGACGATGCCCTCCGGTGTGTCACCATAGCGCGACATGATGCGGTCGCTGAGCGAGCCGTGGTTGACACCGATGCGCACAGCGGTATGGTACTCCTTACAGATATTGATAAAAGGCACGAGGCGGTCATCTATCTTCTGCAGTTCGGCAGCATACTCCTCGTCGGTGTACTCCAGGTGCTTAAAGGTGCGCCCCGGGTCGACATAATTGCCCGGGTTGATGCGTACCTTCTCGCAGTACTGGGCGGCGATGTCGGCGACGTGAGCCGTGAAGTGGACGTCAGCCACCAGCGGCTGGGGGTAGCCGTCAGCCTTCAGGCGGGCTGAGATGTTTTTCATGTTCTCAGCCTCGCGTGTGCCCTGCGTGGTGAAGCGCACCAGTTCACCACCGGCATCGATGATGCGCTTGGCCTGGGCTACGCTGGCCTCCGTGTCGTTGGTATTGGTGGTGGTCATCGACTGGATGCGGATGGGGTTGTCGCCGCCGATGGCGATGTTGCCGACGTGGGCAACACTGCTAATTCGTCTTGTACTCATACTTTACCTCAGATAATTCGCGATTGGCCTTCTCTATCTTGGCCTTGAGGCCCGCTTTGTAGTCGGCCAGGCGTTGGGCAATGCCCTCATCGCTGAGTGCCAGCATTTCGACAGCGAGGATGGCCGCATTCTGGGCACCATTGACGCCGACAGTCGCGACGGGGATGCCCGGCGGCATCTGGATGATGCTCAGCATGGCATCCAGCCCGTCGAGCATACCCTTGATGGGAACGCCGATGACGGGGAGGGTGGTGGAGGCGGCGATGACGCCCGGCAGGGCGGCTGCCATGCCGGCAGCGGCAATGATGACACGTAGTCCGCGGTCTTTCGCGTTGCGGGCAAATTCTTCCACTGCTTCCGGCGTACGATGTGCCGAGAGGGCATTGACTTCAAACGGTACCTGCATGTCGTTCAGCAACTGGCAGGCTTTTTGCATGACGGGCAGGTCACTGGTGCTGCCCATGATGATGCTTACTAATGGTTTCATAGTTGTTGTTTTATTTCGATGTTTCGATGTTTCGGCGTTTCGACATTCCTCAGGTCAAAGGAAAAAGATAGCCAGGGCGGCGCTGACGACGCCAACCCAGAATCCGATGACGACCTGTGCCAGGGTGTGCTGGCGCAGAATCATGCGGCAGGTGCCCATCAGGCCTGCTATGAGGAATATCAGACAGAACCACCAGACGGGATTGAACCCCAGGTAAAAGGAGAAGGCAAACAGCGCTCCCCCCACACCGCCGATGGCTGCCGTATGGATGGAAATCTTCCACCAGATATTGATGATGGCACAGATAATCTGTACGGCCAGTGCTGCTACCATGATGCTGCCCATGAAGTGTGGCATGTGTAGACGTTCCATGACATAGACACAGGTAAAATAACTCACAATGGACAGAATGTAGGGTACCATGCGTCGTTCACGATGTCCGAGCTCGATGAGACTCCATCCCTGGTAGCGGCGATACAGATGTATGAGCAGCGTGGGCAGGAGGATGGTGAAGAGATAGCAGAGTATCATTACCTGAATCTTGTAGGACCACGGGAAGATGCTGAGGTAGCTGAAGGTGAAGAGTGCTGCCAGTCCTACCAGCGGGAGGTAGAATGGCGTAAACACCATACTGATGATGCGGGCAGCGAGGATGAATTGTTTCTGACGTTTCATATAATTACTTTCTCAGACGGGAGATGGGGAAACCCATTTGTTCGCGGTACTTGGCAATGGTGCGGCGGGCTATGGGATAGCCACGCTCAATAAGCAGCAACTCTATCTGGCTGTCGCTAAGCGGCTTGCGCTTGTCTTCGGACTCGATGATCTCGCGCAGAACGGCCTTGATCTCACGAGTGGACAGCTCCTTACCCTCGGTAGTGACATAGCCATCGCTGAAGAAGTAGCGTAGTGGAAAGGTACCCCAGCGCGTCTGGGCATACTTGGAATTGCTGACTCGGGAGATGGTGCTGGTATCCAGACCCGTGCGCTCAGCGATGTCTTTAAGAATCATGGGACGCAGGAGCGCTTCGTCGCCTTCTTCGAAGAAGCGGTGCTGCCACTGGATGATGGCTTGCATGGTCACGGTCAGCGTATGGCGGCGGATGTTGATGGCATCTATGAAATTCTGGGCAGCATCTACCTTCTTCTTGGTGTAGAGCAGGGCCTCCTTCATTTGGCGGGACATGTGCTCCTTGTCGTTCTGATATTGCTGTAGCGTATCGGTGAACGACTGCGAGATATGTAGTTCCGGCACCTCGCTGTTGTTCAGTGTAAAGGTGACCGTGCCGTCGTCGTGAGTCTCGATGATGAAGTCGGGGGTGATTTGCTGCAGCGAGCGTCCTACCGTCTCGCTGATGGATGCCCCAGGCTTGGGGTTGAGCTTGCGCAATTCGCTGATGAGAGTATCAGCCTGTAGCTCACTCAACTTCAGTATCTGCCGGAGACGATCCCAGTGCTTCTTGGTGAACAGTTCGAAATAATGGTTCAGTGTCAGCGTCATCAGTTCCTTCAGACGCGATGGTTCGCGCCGCTCTACCTGTAGCAATAGACATTCCTGCAAGGAACGTGCCCCGATACCGGCAGGGTCGAAGTCCTGTAACTTGTGGAGTACCTGCTCTATTTGGTATGGGGTGACATCGATGTTATGGTAGATGGCCAGTTCGTCGCTGATGCTGTCCAACGACTTGCGTAACAGACCGTCATCGTCGAGCGATCCTATCAGGTATTCCATGATGTCGCGTTCCTGTTCGGTGAGTGAAGCCATGTTCATCTGGTCGTTCATCTGGTCGAAAAACGAGACGGTCTGTCCGTAGACCATCTCTTCGCGTTCCTCCTGGTTGGAGTACCCGCCTTGGTAGACAGGTAAATCCTCGTCGTCGCGACCAATAGACTCCAAGGCAGCATCGAGTGCCGACTGGCGCTCTTCCTGTTCATAGTCATCGGTGGAGTCCTTGGGGGAGTCTATGTTGTCAGGGTGGTCTAGAGGATCCAGATTGTCTAGAGATTCTTCGGCAGACGTTTCCAGGGCGGGGTTGTCGTTCATTTCCGTGTTGATACGTTCCAGCAACTGGGTAACGGGCAACTCGGTGAGTTGAGTTGCCAATAGCTGCTGCTGGGTAATGGTCTGTGCCAGCTTTTGTTGCTGTATCAGTTTCTGCTCCTGTATCTGCTTCTGTGCCATATCGTTTATTCCCAGTATGCTATTGTACGCCGCTGGAGGACGGTAGACTGCTGGGTCTTCATTCCTTTCTCCCAATAGGTCAGCGTGAGGGTGTTACTGGTCCAGTTTCCATAGTCGTCACGGGTCAGGTAGTTGTTGTGCATGTTGATGGTCATGATGCACTCTCCGGTTTTGTCGAACACCTTCTGCTGTTGGGTTACTGGTTCGTCCTGGTCGTTGTATTTGTATTCGTTGACATAGCTGATGCCGGCCTTTTCATTCTTCAAGGTGCGTCCGGTAAGACGATAGCTGTCATCGTAGGTGTACTCCACCAGGCTGTAGCCATCCTGTTCTTTCATCTTGGCCCGAAGTAAGTAGCCGTGGCGATTGTATTCACGCTCGACGAGGTCGAGCTCTTCCAACTGTCCGTTGCCGTGGAAATGCAGAAACTGGTCCTCAGCCACGGCATTCTCGGTAACCACCTCTTGTACGTCGCCCCGCAGTCCCATGGAGAGGGCATCCTTGTAGAAAGGTGCTGTAGACAAGAAGAGAATGCCGATGTCGCGGGAACCGTTGTCGTTGTCGATGACCGATAGCTTGATGCTGCCGAAATCGTCGATGTAGTACCAAGCATCGTTGCGCTGCTTGAAGTCACCGTTGTCCTTTTGCATCTTGTAGAGGAAGTATTGTAGGTTCTTGTCCAGCATTTGTTGTGTGCTGTAAGGTCCGATGGTGACGTATGCCGACTGTACGAGATGTGTCTCGGGAGCCGTCGTAACCATCAGTTTAGCCCTGAAACCATAGAAACTTCCACGGTAATAATAGTCCTCGCCGTCGTCAGACTTGCCCCATTCGGAGAAGCCGGCCTCTTTCAGTGACACGCTGAGGCTGTCGATGAGGCCCTCCATTGGGATGTTCATCATCGAAATGCAGCGCGGGTCGGTCGTCGGTTGGGCCTGGGCGCATAATGCTACGGCAGTCAATATGAAAGCGAACAAGGTCTTCATTGCGATGCAAAGGTACAAAAAGTTTAGTGTTTAGAGTTTAGAGTTTAGAGTTTTTTTGTAATTTTGCAGCAAAAATAGAAGAAAAATGAAAATATTTGCAGTAGGAATGAACTATATCCAGCACAATAAAGAGCTGGATGGTGCGTTATATAAACCAGAGAGGCCCGTTATATTCACCAAGGCCGACTCGGCGCTGTTGAAGGATCACAAGCCTTTTTTCATCCCCGACTGGTCAGAACAGGTGGACTATGAGACGGAGTTGGTGGTACGTATCTGTCGGTTGGGCAAGAGCATCCCCGAACGCTTTGCCCACCGTTACTATGACGCCGTCACCGTGGGTATCGATTTCACGGCCCGTGACTGGCAGCGGGAGGCTCGCAAGAATGGCCAGCCCTGGGAGATATGCAAGGGATTCGATGGGTCGGCAGTCATCGGCGACTGGGTAGAAACGGTGAAGTTCCGGGATGTGCAGGCGCTGCACTTCCATCTGGACATCAATGGTCAGACGGTGCAGGAGGGCTGTACGAGCGACATGCTCTACAAGGTGGATGAGCTCATTAGCTATATCTCGCAGTTCTTCACGCTGAAGACTGGCGACCTGCTCTATACGGGAACGCCGGTGGGTGTGGGGCCTGTCCACATAGACGACCATCTGGAAGGGTGGCTGGAAGATAGAAAAGTATTGGAATTTAATTGTAAGTGATTATTAGGAGATATATAATAATAGGTGTAACGTTGCTGGCTTGCCTGACGGTTCAGGCACAGCATTTCTTTAACCTGACAGCCAAGGAGGTTAGGATTGATACGCTGTTGCCGGTCTTCACTTATAAGCAGCCGCTGCCCAGCGGCTATGCCGACTCCGTCTATCATGTGACCATCCAGTATCCGGAGTTTGTGCCGATGAGCGCGGAGGACATCCAGCGCTATAGGCAAATCTCCAATGCGCCGCTACCCGCTCTTCCTGAGGTGTCGCAATTGATCAGTATTGACCGCAAGCAGGGAGAGCTTGTGGTGTCGTTCGTCCCGTTAGTGTTCCGCGACGGCCAATTCCAGAAGCTCGTGAGTTTTATGTTAGACGTGAAAGGAAAACAACGACATGCTATACGTCGTTCTACGGTTACCCTTGACTCCCGCTACGTCGAACACTCCGTGTTGGCCACTGGACGGTGGGTGAAGATCAGTGTGCCGTCTACAGGCGTCTACCAACTGACCGACGAGGTAGTCCGTCAGGCGGGCTTTACCAATTTTAATAAGGTGAAGATATACGGTTATGGCGGTGCCATGCAACCGGAACTGTTAACGGGTGACTATGTGGCAGCCACGGATGACCTGAGAGAGGTGCCGACCTGCGAGGTAAACGGTCGTCGCCTGTTTTACGGCGTGGGGCCTGTCTCATGGGATAGTAACCACCGCCGCATACGTAATCCCTATTCATCGTATGGCTATTACTTCCTGACCGAGAATGACGACGAACCGCTGAAGGTGGATGCCGATGCTTTCCTGGCCTCGTTCTATCCCTCGGCATACGACAATAACGTCCTCTATGAAGTCGATGACTTTGCATGGTATCATGGAGGCCGGAACCTGTATGACAGTCGTGCGTTCACGCCTGGCACGTCGCGTGACTATACGCTGACGTTCAATGGCCCTGCACAGTCGGGACGGATGACAGTCGCCTTGACAGCCTATACAACGGGAACAGGTAATAATACGAAGGCAGACATTCTGGTGAATGGTGACAAGGTTGGAAGTATGTCCATTCCTCCATCTGGTACCTACGATGCGATGCGTATCAGTACCCAAACATTTGACATAGCCCTGCAGTCTACCAATAAGGTGACTATCACGCAAACAGGCGGTTCCAACAGCACCATGCGGCTCGACTATATCGCGTTGCATGGTGATGAGCCTGCTGCTGCCCCAGACTTGAACAGTGGTGACTTCCCTGTTCCGAATGTGGTCTATGCCATTGTAAACCAGGATCACCATGCTGATACGGCAGTAGATATGGTTATCATTATCCCCACAACACAAAAGTTGCTGGCACAGGCAGAAAGGCTGAAGACCTTGCATGAACAGCATGATGGCTTGCGTGTGCGTATTGTCCCTGCTGATGAACTATTCAATGAATTCAGCAGTGGCACGCCTGATGCGAATGCCTATCGCCGTTACTTAAAGATGCTGTACGACCGTGCCGAGACAGATGCTGACATGCCTCGCTACTTGTTGCTGATGGGTGATGCTGCCTGGGACAACAGAATGTTGAGCAGCGATTGGGCAGGGGAGTCGCCTGACGACTTCCTGTTGTGCTATGAGAGCGAAAACTCCTTCAGTGCCACAGACTGTTATGTCACTGACGACTATTTTGGTCTGTTGGATGACGGCGAGGGCGGAAACATGCTTGTTGCCAAGAGCGATGTTGCCGTGGGACGTATTTCTGCACGTGCTTCTGCGGATGCTGCCGTCGTGGTGGACAAGATTGTGGGCTATGTCAACAATGATCATGCCGGTGCATGGCAGAACGTACTTTGCATGATGGGTGACGACGGCAACCAGAATAGCCATATGGAAGATGCTGACAGCGTCGCACGGATGGTAGAACTGTTGTACCCGACCTATCAGGTGAAACGTATCCTGTGGGATGCCTACACCCGTGTCACTACATCGACGGGTAACTCCTATCCCGACGTGACGCGGCTGATCAAGCAACAAATGCAGCAGGGTGCGCTGATGATGAACTATTCCGGACACGGCCGTGCCGATGCCATCTCGCACGAATATGTGCTGCGTATAGGCGACTTTGAGAATACGTCGACGAACCTGCCGTTGTGGATGACGGCATCGTGTGATATCATGCCCTTTGACGGGCAAGAGGAGAACATCGGTGAGACGGCCATGTTCAACAGGAAAGGCGGTGCCGTGGCTTTCTTCGGTACGACACGTATCGTCTATCAGAATTATAACAAACTGATGAACCTCGCTTTTACACGGCATGTGCTGAGCAAGGACGGACAGCGTATGCTACCTATTGGTGAAGCTGTCCGCCGTGCCAAGAATGAACTGATAGAAACAGGTATCCAGACGGGATATGTCGATGGAGATCCTGCCTATTCTTCTGACCGTACGCAGAATAAGCTACAGTATACTTTGCTGGGTGACCCTGCCATGAGGCTTGCAGCGCCGACGATGGGAATCACGGTGGATGCCATCAACGACATACAACCATCATCTGGGAAAATCCAGACTTTGAGTGCTGGTTCAACGGCTACCGTTACCGGCCATATCACCCGTTCGGATGGTCAGACGGCAACCGACTTCGATGGTACGCTGACGGCTGTTGTTCATGATGCACAGCAGTTAGTCGTCTGTAAACTCAATGACCCGACAGAAGCGGATGAGCCTTTTACCTATAATGACCGCCTGAATGTCATCTTTAACGGCAGTGACCAGGTCAAGGACGGTAACTTTAAATTCTCTTTTGCCGTACCTAAGGATATCAGCTACAGCGACCTGCCGGGACTCCTCAATCTCTATGCCATCAGTAACGACAAGACACAGAAGGCCAGCGGTATTACCGACCAGCTGGCATTCGGCTCTGGCGGTCTTGTGCCCCAGGACGGCATTGGCCCCAGCATCTATTGCTATCTGAACAGTGAGGAATTCGTCAATGGCGGCAATGTCAATCCAACACCCTACTTTGTGGCACAGTTGAACGATGAAGATGGCATCAATGCTACAGGCAGCGGTATTGGGCACGACCTGGAACTGATCATCGACGGTGAGATGTCCAAGACCTATTCGCTGAATGAATATTTCCAGTACGACTTCGGCAGCTATACCAATGGTAACGTGGGCTTTTCCATTCCTGAACTCTCGTATGGTCAGCACAAATTGCTGTTCCGTGCCTGGGACGTGCTCAACAATTCCTCGACGGCAGAACTGACGTTCAATGTCGTGAAGGGATTGGAGCCGCGATTCTTTGATGTGGAATGTACGAAAAACCCTGCCTCGACGGCTACGTCGTTCCGTATCTTGCATGACCGTACGGGTAGTGCCATTGACGTGGTGCTTGACGTATTCGATATCTCTGGCCGCCATCTGTGGTCGTATAGTGAGAGTGGCGTGTCGACAGATGATGCCTATAACATAGACTGGGATTTGACAGTCGATGGTGGCCGCAGGCTGCAGACTGGCGTCTATCTCTATCGTCTGCGTGTCAGCAGCGATGGCAGCAGCTATGCCACTAAAGCAAAGAAACTGATAATACTAACACATAAATAAAGGAATATGAAGACTATCATGAAGATAATGCTGACGGCAGTATGTGTTCTGATGGTAAGAACCGCCAGTGCTCAAGACACCAAGAGCCAGTTCAACCCTATTGAGCATGCCGTCATCTCGCAGACCATCGCCCCAGATGCCCGCTCTGCCGGTATGGGTGATGTAGGAGCTGCCACAGACCCTGATGTCAACTCACAGTACTGGAATCCTGCCAAGTATCCGTTCTGCATCAGTCGTGCCGGTGTGTCACTGAACTATACGCCGTGGCTGCGCCAGTTGGTGAACGACATTGACCTGGCCTATCTGGCTGGTTACTATCGTATTGGTGACTATGCGTCTATCAGCGGTTCGCTGCGCTACTTCTCGCTGGGCGAGGTGATGACCTCGCAGGAGGAAAATGCAATGACGGTGAAGCCCTACGAGATGTCGCTCGATGTCGGCGCCTCGCTGATGCTCAGCGAGAAGTTCTCCATAGCCACCGCCATACGATGGCTGTATAGTGACTTGCGCTACGACTATACGGAGGATGCCTCTCCTGCTTCTGCCTTTGCTGCCGACTTGGCCTGCTATTATAATAATTATGTGAACATCGGACAGCGCGAGTGTCAGCTGGGTTTGGGTATGACCATCCAGAACGTAGGTTCTAAGATTACTTATTTCGGTGATGACCGCTCCAATTTCCTGCCCGCAAATCTGCGTTTGGGTACCTCGCTGATGGTGCCCGTCGATGAGTACAATCGTTTCTCAATAGCCTTCGATGCCAATAAACTGCTGGTACCGACGGTGCCGAAGCAGGAAGATGGCGAGTCAAAGGAAGACTATGAGCAGCGCGTCATTTCAGAATACAATGATGTAAGTTCTATCTCTGGCATCTTCAAGAGTTTCCACGATGCTCCCGGAGGATTTAAGGAAGAATTGGAAGAGATACAGTGGAGCGTAGGTGCTGAGTATATCTATCACGACCAGTTCTCGCTCCGTGCCGGTTATCATCATGAGAGTGAGAACAAGGGTAATCGCAAATATTTTACCGTTGGTGGTGGTTTCCGCATGAATGTCTTTTCGCTGGATGTCGGATATGTCATTTCGACAGCGCGCAGCAATCCGCTCGACCAGACACTGCGCTTTACGCTGGCTTTCGACATGGATGGTATCAAGGATTTGTTTAAATAGAGTTCATAGTTCATAATTCATAGTTATGATTACTACAGGATTGAGAATAGGAATGGGCTATGACGTCCACCAGTTAGTGAAAGGACGCGAACTGTGGATGGGTGGCATCAAACTGGAACATGAGATGGGATTGCTGGGACACAGTGATGCCGACGTGTTGATTCATGCCATTTGCGATGCCATCCTTGGAGCAGCGAACATGCGCGACATTGGCTATCATTTCCCCGATACGTCGGCCGATACGGATGGTATGGACAGTAAGGTTATTCTGGCCAAGACCATCGGGTTGATAGCTACAAAGGGGTACCACCTTGTTAATATAGATGCCACCATCTGTGCAGAGCGACCCAAAATGAATCCCCATATCCCTGCAATGCAACAATGTATGGCCCAGGTCATCGGTTGTGATGCAGATGCCATCTCCATCAAAGCAACGACTACCGAGAAGTTGGGTTTCACGGGACGGCAGGAGGGCATTTCTGCATATGCTGTGGCATTGATTGAAAAAGACTGAAAAAGCGTAAATAATTGTTGTTTACGTGCACAACGCTTGATTTAAGTCAAGAATGGAGCACTTTTTCGACAAAATAGCTTCAAAGTTATTGCAGGAATGAAAAAAGTGCGTACCTTTGCATCGTCAAACAAAAGATGACACTTGACTGAGTGCAGTCAAGAATTGGTTAATAGATTGTTTTAGGTTAGTAGTAATATTTATAGTTTTAGGTTTTTAGTT
>CAMHJQ010000021.1 GCA_946185485.1 uncultured Prevotellaceae bacterium
GGTTAATAGATTGTTTTAGGTTAGTAGTAATATTTATAGTTTTAGGTTTTTAGTTATTGGTAAGAAGAAAGTTTTAAATGTGTTAGGATAACAGTGGTCGCCGTGAGGCGCTCATAACTTTCTTTTTTAAACGACAAGTTAGTATTTATTAGATATGCTGCCGCAAGGCAGACCTCCAGCCGACATCAAGAAGGCTGGATTCAACAAGAAAAGGATTTTTAGTTAAACATAGGCTTTTTGAATGCCGCTGCTCGTTGATGAGTAGCGGTATTTTTTTTGTTGCAAATTTGGTTGTTCGCTCACTTATTCGTACCTTTGCACCATATAACATAACATGGTATGCGAGTACTGATTGTCAATACAAGTGAGCGGACGGGTGGAGCCGCCGTAGCTGCCAACCGGCTGATGGAAGCCCTGAACAACAACGGTGTCAAGGCGAAAATGCTGGTGCGCGACAAGGAAACGGAGCAGTTGACGGTGTGTGCGCTGCCACAGACTTGGCATCTCAGGTGGCACTTCTTGTGGGAGCGGCTGGTGATATGGCTGCACCTGCGTCTGAAGCGCGAGCATCTCTTTGAATTGGATATTGCCAACTGCGGAACCGATATTACACGCCTGCCGGAGTTCCGGGAGGCTGACGTCATCCATCTGCACTGGGTGAATCAGGGGATGCTGTCACTGAAAGACATCCGTCGCATCCTCGCCACGGGCAAACCTGTAGTATGGACCATGCACGACATCTGGCCAGCCACGGCTATCTGTCACTATACAAGAGGTTGTCAGCAGTTCCATACCGTTTGCGGCAGATGTCCGCTACTTCCTGGCGGAAGCCCGAAAGGACTAGCCAATAAAGTTTGGGAGCATAAGGAAAAGATGCTTGACGGTCACCACATTAGTTATGTCGCTTGCAGTCAGTGGCTGGCTGATGAGGCGCGAAAGAGTGCGCTTCTCCGCGGTCAAATGATTACAAACATTCCCAATACCATTGACACACACTTATTCCGTCCGCAGGACAAACGGAAGGCTAAGGAAGCCCTGGGGCTTCAAGCCTTTAAACGTGTCATTCTCTTTGTATCCCAGCGTGTTACAGATCCGCGTAAAGGCATGAGCTATTTTGTCGAAGCTATCCGCCTCTTGGATGAGCGATATCCAGACCTTTGCGAAGATACCGTCATTGCCATCTTGGGTGGTCATGCTGAAGATGTTACTGTACAACTGGCATTACCTGGCCAGCCCTTAGGCTATGTCAGCCAACCTCAGCGCATCGTACAGGTATATAATGCTGCTGATGTTTTTGTGTTGCCGTCGTTAGAGGACAACTTGCCTAATACGCTGATGGAGGCGATGGCCTGCGGCGTGCCTTGCGTGGGCTTTCAGACGGGTGGCATCCCGGAGATGATAGACCACCTCCAGAATGGCTATGTGGCTCAGTTCCGGCAGGCCGAAGACCTGGCGCGAGGGATTCATTATGTGTTGGCCGAGGTGAACTACAAAGAACTGAGTGCCAACTGTGTGCAGAAGGTAGCCAGATGCTATTCGCAACAGAGTGTGGCGAAACGTTATCTGGACGTGTATGAGGCAGCCTGCCAACCAGTAAAAAAGAACGACCGATGATACGATTTACCGTTGTTACCATTACCTATCAAGCTGAGGCCGTGCTTCAGCGGACACTTGACAGTGTGGCCTGTCAGACCTACCCAGGCATTGAGCACCTGATAGTCGACGGGGCCTCGAAGGACGGTACGCTGCTGCTGGCAGAGCGCTATAAAGCGCAGAGCGATGCTTCAGGCAATGGCCATCAGGTCATTATCAAGTCGGAGCCTGACCGAGGCATCTACGATGCGATGAACAAGGGACTGACGCAGGCGTCAGGTGATTATATTGTCTATATGAATGCCGGTGACAGTTTTCCGCAGGCCGATACGCTGGAGCAAATATTCCACCGATGCCGGTTGGGTGAACGGCCCGCCGATGAATTGCCTGGCGTGCTGTATGGCAATACCGATGTAGTGGACAATGACGGCCGCTACCTGCATCCTCGCCGCCTGCAACCGCCCGAGCGGCTGACGTGGCGCTCATTCCGCCAGGGCATGCTGGTGTGCCATCAGGCTTTCTATGCCCGTGTGGACATTGCCAAGAATGTGCAGTTCGACACGCGCTACCGTTTCTCGGCCGATGTCGACTGGTGCATTCGTGTGATGAAGGAAACGGAGCGCATGGGGTTATCGCTCAGCAATGCCCATTTGGTGGTGGCCAACTATACCGAGGAGGGTACCACTACGCAGAACCACCGCGCCTCGCTTCTGGAGCGCTACCGAGTCATGGCCAGCCACTACGGCCATGTGCAGACCTTCCTGCTGCACTGCTGGTTTGTAGTCAGGGCTTTTATCTATAAAGGTTGACGTTTTTTTATTTTTTTTAAAAATTTGGCGCCAATTATTGTTGTTTTAGGAACTTTTTTTTTCTATTTTTGAATATTTTTGTCATTTCTTTTGGCGGTTTGTAAATTTTTCTTTAATTTAGTCGCCGAAATGATTATATTACGATAAACCCCAAGTGTGGCAGTGATAATCTATCCTACCATGCGATGGTGACTTATTATTAACACTATGAGAACAAAAAAGATGACTTTATGGTTGATGTTAGCATTTTTGTGGTATCCTTTGCTCTCACAGAATGTTGATGCCAGCATGCTTGTTCCCCAACAGGTACAGCAGAAGAAAAGTGACGATGGCGGGTCGCAAGGCGAACTCCGTGTACTGGCACCAGGTATGACCTATTTCGTACCTCATTGGTATGTAAGGACAATGGGTGGTATAGCTTATGATGTGGGTGAGGCTGAGTTCTCGCAGTTGCTGTCGCCATCATTGCAGTTCTCGTTAGGTTATCAGCCGATGCAGTTGTTAGGTTTCAAGGGTAATCTGACTGGTTTGTGGGCCCGTAACCGCTATGCCTATCCTGAGGCACGCTATAACTGGAATTTCTTACAGGCTGCCATTGATGCTGAGTTGAGTCTTACTACGCTATTCCTTGGCGAGCAGCCTGATCGCAATACCAATGCCTATGCTTTTGTAGGTGGCGGTGTGGCCTATACCTATAATAATGATGATGCCGTGGAGGCCGACAAACGCTATGGTATTGATTTCCAGAAGTTGTGGGAGAAGAGACGGTGGAACCCTGTGCTGAGGGCAGGTTTAGGCATTGATTACCATGTCGCTGATTATATGGCCATTGGAGCAGAATTGGCAGCCAACATGTTACCTGACCACTTTAATTCGAAGCGTGGTCGTGGCAATAACCGTGACTGGCATTTCACGGCTATGGTAGGCTTGAAGTTCACCTTTGGTAGTCGCTATGGAAAGATAGACCCGCTTTATGAACGGGTTGCAAAGCCTGTACCTCCTGTCGAGAAGAAAGATTCGTTCATCGATGTTCCCGTTGAGAAGATATCCTTCAATGTCAACATCCAGTTCGTGATTAATCAAAGTATCATCCGTGCAAACCAGATTCCCAAGCTGACCCGTCTGTTACGGTATCTGAATGCACATCCTAAGGCATTTGTCCGTCTGTCTGGTTATGCTGACAAGGATACCGGAACTCCGGAAATCAATATGCGTTTGTCTATTGAGCGCTCTCAGGTAGTTTCTCGCTATTTGCAGGATGCCGGTATTGAAGAGTGGCGTATACGCCGCTTTGCCAAGGGTGATAGGGTACAGCCCTTTGATATTCCAGAAGACAACCGAGTATGTATCTGTTATGTCTATGATCCGGATAACCCTGTACCTGTTGAGAACTGGTAATTTTTCATCAAGTAATAAATAACATAATACCAATAAGATATGAAACGTGTTAAGAACATTTTTCTTACGGCTTTACTACTGTTGGGTGGTTTGCTGACAACTTCGTGTACTGACTATCAGGACGAGATTGATGCTTTGGACTATCGTGTCACCGTTTTGGAGGAGTTAGTGAAGAAAATCAACAATAATCTGGAAGCTATGCAGGTTATTGTCTCCGCTATGGAAGAAGGTGACTATATCACCAGTGTCCGTGAAACGGAGGGTGGCTATGTCATCAATTTCTACAAGAATGGTCCTCTTTATATCATGGACGGCATCGATGGTAAGGATGGTAAGGACGCTCAGGCTCCGGACATTTCTATCGCTCAGGATCCTACTGATGGGCAGTGGTACTGGGTGCTCAATGGAGAGTGGCTGACGGTAAACGGTGAAAGGATGTGCGCCGTCGGTAAAGATGGCAAAGATGGTAAAGACGGTAAGGATGGCGAGGACGGTAAGGACGGTAAGGACGGCAACGACGGTAAGGATGCTGTTTCTCCACTGGTTCGTATCAATTCCGATTCTGGTATTTGGGAGATTTCTCTGGATGGCGGTGTCACATGGGTGTCTACCGGTACCTCCGCCACAGGTAAAGACGGTAAAGACGGCAAGGACGGTCAGGATGCCACCCCGTTTATTCTGAGAATATATACCGAGGAAACCGCCGGTGGTGCCTTCATGGTTATTGAAACCAAGATGGGAACCTATAAGATTCCCATATATACTAACTGATGATATCTTGGTGCTTATGAAATACTTCAGAAACTTCTTGCCATGTTTCTGCCTTTTGGCTGCATGGGCTATGGGCATGACGTCATGCGACAAGTATAATTATACCCAGGATCTTCAGAAACTGGGTAAGCGAGTTGAGGTGTTGGAGCAGATGGTGCTGGAGGCGAACACCGAACTGACAGCACTGAATGAGTTGGTCATTGCTATTGAAAAAAACGGCTATGTCACCCATGTCGTTCACAATACGGATGGCACTTACACGATAACGTTCAATACCGGCCGGACAGTCACTTTGCATCATGGTCGTGACGGTAAGGATGGCAGGGACGGGAAATCAGCCGATTTGAACATTGGTGTGGCACAGGACAAGTCTGATGGCAAGTGGTACTGGACCTTGGATGGTAAATGGCTGTTGGATGGTGATGGCAATAAGATGCCTGTTGGTGCCACGGATGGTAAAGATGGCAAAGACGGTATAGACGGTAAAGACGGTAAGGATGGCCAGGATGGTGAGGATGGCCAGGATGGTAAGGCCACTGCTGTTGTCATACCTTTAGTCCGCATCAATCCCATTACGCGCTATTGGGAAATATCCACTGATTCCGGCATTACTTGGACCAATACTGGTGTTTGTGCTGACGGTAAAGATGGAACTGACGGTAAGGATGGCAAGGAAGATTTGTTTGTAGACATCCATGAATCAGAGGATGGTCAATTTCTCGTGTTTGTCCTGCGTGACGGTCGTGTCTATACCGTTCCCCTGACGAAAGACTAAGTAGCAATTGCTTGATAAGAAAAAAGGTAGTGACCGTTGGATCACTACCTTTTTCTTTATCTTACCACTACTTTCTTGCCGTTAACGATGTAGATGCCTCGGCTGGGTGTCGTCACCTGCCGGCCGTCAAGTGTATAAATCTTATTTGGCCGGCGGTCTGGCGTTGCTACGATGGGCTCTATGCCGGTGTAGGTACTGGTGACGTCGTTGACCTTGTGCTTCGTACCATCCTTATCTGCTGAAACCTCGAAGAACTTGTCCGTTGTGACGTTATTAACGTCGACAGTCTGGGGCGAACCAGAACCCGTGCTGAACACGAAATTCACAAAGTCTTCGTCGCCATTGATGGTATACTGCTTAGTAAACCAGTTTTTGCCGCCGACGCTGGTGGTTGTCGTTACCTTGTCTCCGGGCCAGTTCTTATTTGTTGGTGAATGGCTGTCGTCACCGCCCCACGACCAGAAGTTGACATAATTCCAATTTACTTTATCGGTATTCACATAGACGGTAATGGTGCGCTTTTTAGTGGGATCGGCCTGCGTATAGGTACGGGTCACGATGCCGCTGACGGTGCCGCCGATGAGTAGGCCGACCTTCAGTGTGACGTTACCCTCGATGGCTATCTTGGTGCCGCTGGTAACCTTCTTGCTCGATGCCGTCGGGGTGCTGCCGTCGGTGGTGTATACCAGCTGGGCACCGGCATTGGCACTGACGGCGGTCAGCATTGCCTGCTGCTGTCCCTCATACTCGCCGGAGGGCAGGTCAACCCAAGCCGTCTCCATGGACTTTTCCATATAATAGGCATAGTGATAGCCCGAGAGCACCTTGACAAAATTCTCGTTGGCGGGAACATAGCTGTCGGCACCGTAACCGACGGCAGCCATCATTCTTCCCTTGCTACCCGTCGAGATGACAGCATAGTAGCTCTTGTCGGAGGCTGCATTGAAACAAGAACTCTGGTTGTGCAGTCCTACGGCATTGCGCACGTCAATCATGGCCTTGATGTCGCGCTTGCAGTCTATCCAGTGCTTCAGGAACACGCAGGGTGTGCCGTGCATGGCCAGCATGTAGGCATTGGCGGCTAACGTGTCTTTCTTCAGAGGGTCCTGTTCGGCATTGCTGCGCCTCTCCGTGTCGTGATTCTCCACGAAGGTGACGGCATAGCGGCGGTAGGCACCATTGCTGGTGTTGCTGCTGACCAGCGGCCAGTTGCCGTCGTTCTGCTGTCCCAGGCGGCGCCAGTCGTTGCTGTTGACGGCGTTGCGGACAGTGTAGCGGAACTGGAAGTCGAAGGCGGCACTGCGCTTGCCCGTTCCATCAATCCAACTCTTTATCTTGTTGGTGCCATCCCAGCATTCTCCAACGGAGAACTTGGGCTGGGCATCCTCATTATACTGACCGAAGTACTCCGGTAGGAAGCCTTTGGCAACATCATAGCGGAATCCCGTATAGCCAAGGTCGTCAAGCAGCATCCTCAGGTAAGCCTTGACGTTCTTTTTGACGTTCTCGCTTTTGTGGTCCAGGTCTCGGAGACCGGGAAAGTCTTCGCCAGTGTCAACATTTTCGCTGAGCGTGTAGCCGTTGGCGGTAGCCCACTTCTTGGTGGCTCCCTCGTCGTCATCGGCACAGATGTCAGTAGACTTCAGCTGGTAGGTGACCCCTTGATAGGTCTCTGCAGGGAAGTCTACCCAGTTGGACACGTTGCCACAATGGTTGATGACGATGTCGGCAATGGTGCCGATGCCTTTGGCCTTGAAAGTCTTGATCATCGAACGCAACTCGTCCTCAGTGCCGAAGGAGCTGTTGTAATGCCCTGGGAACCAATAGAGCGGATTGTAGCCCATAGAGGGGTTAGAGGCGGCCTGTGCACTTTGTGGAATCCATACCAGTTTGAAATACTGTGAGAGTTCATCAGCCTGACTCTCCAGTTTTGTCCATTTTGTCTGAGAGAAGGAATCCCAATAGAAGCCCTGCAGCATAACGCCTTCGTACTGTTCTGGCCAGCCCTGCGCCAGCATGGGCAGTGTAGCCATAAATGTGATGAGGGAAATAAATAAACGTTTCATAATCATAGGGTTATTAGTTTTTATACTGCAAAGATACGTATTAATTGATAATTGGCCATTAATAGTAGGCAATAAAGAAGTGGTTGGCCGTGCAACCGATTGCACGGCATTATGTTTTCGTGAATCCAAGGGTGAGCACGCTGAGACGGATGCCGGGAACATCCTTCAGGGCATCGGCACAGGCTGTCAGCGTGGCACCGGTGGTACAGATGTCGTCTATGAGTAGCACATGCTGGTTTTGCAACTGCCTGTCGTCGCATAACTCAAACATGTCTGTCACGTTTTCCTGGCGCTCATGGCGGCTTAGCTGGGTCTGGCTCCGATAGAAGTGTTTGCGCCGTACAGCTTTCGTGACAATGGGTAGTCGGGTGATGTCGCTGATACCGATAGCCAGTTGTTCGCTCTGGTTGTAGCCGCGCTGTCGCATGCGCTTGCGGCTAAGGGGTACGGGCAGCAGGAGGTCGACGTCATCGAAAAAGTGGGCTATTTGCATTTCGTTGGCCATCAGCCGCCCCATGTCTTCGCCTATGTCGGGACGGTCGTGGTATTTCAGGTCGTAGACGATGCGGGCTGTTTCCGAGCGTGGCTCGTAGAAGAGCAGGGCAGCGGCATGGCGGATGGGCGTCAGGTGCCAGAAGAGCTGCACCATCGGGTTGTCGTCGGGCGTAAACTGGTAGGTGGTTCGCGGCAGGTGCAGCATACAGGTGCTGCAGATGCTCCGCTCGGTGGGCGACAGCCGCTGCCCGCAGACCACGCACAGCCTGGGCGAGACGAAGTCGAGAATCCTTGTCCACCAGCTAATCTTCATCGGGCTCGTCCTCTACATCGATACACTGTCGGATGATGTCGAACGTGAAGCCGCGCCCTATGGCAAAGCGCATCAGCTTCTGGTTCAGCTCATAGTCGCTCTGCGCCTTGGTGCTTTTGCGCTTCTGTTGCAGCAGCGGGCGCAGGACGGTGAGGTATTCCTCGTCGTCCACCTCGTCAAGCGCCCGCTGGCGGATGTCCTCGTCGATATGCTTCTGCCACAGGGCCTGTTCCACCTTGCGGCGGCCCCACTTGTTGTAGCGCACCTTGTCCTTGACAAAGGCGCGGGCATAGCGTTCGTCGTCGACGTAGCGCTCCTTGACAAGGCGCTCCATCACGCGGGCCTGGGCCTCGTCGGGCAGCTCCCAACGGCGCATCTTCTCCAGCATCTCGTGCTGGCAGTGCTCAGCCTGTGCACAAAGTGCCGCCAGCGTCAGGTAGGCATCGTTCTCAGTCTTCATTTGCTTGCTTTGATAAAACGTTGTTTGCCGAATTGGTCTTCTTTTATTTCGATGTCGTGCCACGACATCCTACTCAACAGGTCGTGGAGGGCATCGGCGTAGAGAGGGTTTATCTCGAAATAGAGGCTACCGCCGGGCTTCAGTCCCGTCAGTCCGTAGCGGGCAATGGCGCGATAGAACAGCAGTGGGTCGTCATCGGGCACAAAGAGCGCCAGAGCAGGCTCGTAGTCCAGCACATTCCGTTCCATGCCGTCCTTTTCTTTTTCGCAGATATAGGGCGGGTTGCTCACGATAGCGTCGAACTCGTTACAAGGAAGCTGCAAGACCGTTGGCATAACGTTCAGAATGTCCCGCTTCTCGAAACGCACTGTCACGCCGATGCTTTCTGCATTCGCTGCTGCCGTGCGCAGGGCCTCTTCGCTGATGTCCCATGCCGTGACCTGTGCATTGGGCATGTCTGCCGCCAGCGTGCAGGCAATGCACCCGCTGCCTGTCCCGATGTCGAGTATCTTTTTGCAACGGACTACAGGGCTTGAGGACTTTTCGAGTATCTTCTTGCAACGGACTACAGGACTTGAGGACTTTTCCATGGAGTATAGAGTCCTTTCGTCCTGTAGTCCGCTGCTGACAATCCATTGGCACAGTTCGTAGGTCTCGGGTCTTGGAATGAGCACGCCTGGCCCCACGTGAAAGATCCTGCCGCCAAACTCGGCCAGCCCGATGGCATACTGCACCGGCTCTCCTGCCATGAGCCGCTGTGTAATTTCCGCTAAGACTTTTTGGTCGTCTGCAGATAATTGTGTATCTTTGCCGATGAATAGGTCTGATGGCGAGAGGCCGAAGCGCACCTCATAGACCATACGGGCAATAGCTTTCGCCTCGCCGTCGTCGTAGATGTGCGCTAACTGGCGCCATAATTCGTTGTAAGTCATACTGCAAAGGTACGAAAAAGTAAAAAGGTAAAAAAGTAAAAAGGTAAAAAAATAATGAGCGAAGACGAAAAATACATGCGCCGCTGCCTGCAGCTGGCAGCCAATGGCATTCAAGGTGCCCGGCCCAACCCCATGGTGGGTGCCGTCATCGTGGCAAATGGCAGGATCATCGGCGAGGGCTACCATGTGCGCTGTGGCGAGGGCCATGCCGAGGTCAATGCCTTTGCCGCTGTCCGTCCGGAGGACGAGCCGCTGTTGAAGGATGCCACCATCTATGTGTCGCTGGAGCCCTGTTCGCACTATGGCAAGACGCCGCCGTGTGCCGACCTTATAATAAAGAAAGGTGTACCACGCGTCGTCGTGGGCTGCATCGACCCCTTTGCCGAGGTGCAGGGCCGGGGTGTCAGGAAATTGCAGGATGCCGGTATCGAGGTGACGGTGGGCGTGCTGGAGAAGGAGTGTCAGTGGCTGAACCGCCGCTTCTTCACCTATCATCGCGAGCACCGCCCTTACATCATCCTGAAGTGGGCGCAGACTGCCAACGGCTTCATCGACGACAACGGTCAGGCGCTGCTTATCAGCAACGAACAGACGCAGATGCTCAGCCACCAGTTGCGTGCCGAGGAGGATGCCATCCTGGTGGGGCATACCACCGATGTGCGCGAGCATCCCCAGCTGACCGTCCGCCACTGGCACGGCCCCAATCCCAAGCGCCTCGTGCTGACCCACGACCGTCCGCTGCCCCAGCTGATGGACGACCTCTATCAGCATGGCATCCAGTCGCTCATCGTTGAGGGCGGCCGCCAGACCCACGAGTCGTTTATTGCCGCCGGACTCTGGGACGAGATACGTGTTGAGACGGCTCCCATGATCGTCAGCGGCGGCACTCCCGCCCCCCAACTGCCGGCGGAAGCCACGATTTATGAGAAGAAATCATACGGTGATCATACCCTGATAGTGCTGCACAGTAGCCCGGAAAGGTAGCCTCCTTTACCCTCCGCTTCAGGCACCCCGTAGCGGAGCACTTTTGAGCGCCGTGCAAGAAAATTTCTTGCTCCGGGCAAAGAATTTTCCTGCACGGCGCTCCGATGGCGCCTGCTACGGGCTTCCTTCCTCCCTTCATCATCATCATCCCCCCGCCGCCCGGAACAGGGGTGGAATGAACCTTACTTTCTGCCGAAGTCGGCAGGAACTTCGCCCCATTTCTGGGTCTCCCACTTGATGATGGGGTTATGCCACTGATGGGTGCGCAGCCAGTTCTCAGCACGAGCAATAATCTGGTAGAGCTTCTCCGTCTCAGGGGTGCGCTCTAATTTGGTCTTGCACTGCCGCTTGTTGACCCACAAGATGGCGTTGTAGGAGTCGCTATAGATGGTTTTGTTGTGCAATCCCTGCTGCTGCATGAGTGCCAGGGCATGGACGATGGCCAAAAACTCGCCAATATTATTCGTGCCCCTCATGGGACCAAAGTGAAAGACACGGGCTCCCGTAGCCAGGTCGATGGCCTGATACTCCATAGGGCCGGGATTGCCGCTGCACGCCGCATCCACAGCCCACGCATCTGCCGTTACCTCTATGGGCAAGGGCAGTATGGTGTCGTGGCGGTAGTCGGGAGGGTTCTGCATCATTTTTTTTGCAAGGACTACAGGACTTAAGGACTTATTTTTTGCATTGGGCAACAGAACTAATACGGCTTTAGAAAGTCCTTAAGTCCTGTAGTCCTTGCGAAATATTTACATTCGCTCGGGGACTTCGATGCCGAGCAGCGCCATGGCGTTCTTGATGATCTTGGCCACGTTCTTGGCCAGCATCAGGCGGACGGCCTTCTTCTGCTCGTCGGGCTCGTTGAGGATGCTGTAGTCATGGTAGAACTGGTTGAAGACCTTCGTCAGCTCGTAGCAGTAGTTGGCAATGCCGGAGGGGCTGTAGTCCTTGCCGGCCTGCTCGACAGCAGCGCCGAACTCCGACATCTTCTGAATCAACTCAATCTCCTTTGGAGATAATTGACAATTGACAATTGATAATGGATAATTTTGGGCTTCCGCTTCAGAAGGCGCAGCTAATTGTCCATTATCCATTGTCCATTGTCCATTATCCTGCGCCTTGCGGAGGATAGAGCGGATGCGGGCGTAGGTGTACTGGATGAAGGGGCCTGTGTTGCCATTGAAGTCAATAGACTCCTCGGGATTGAAGAGCATGTTCTTGCGGGCGTCCACCTTCAGGATGAAGTACTTCAGGGCACCCATGCCCACGATGCGGGCAATCTCGCGGCGCTCCTCCTCGGTCATGTCGTCAAACTTGCCCAGCTCCATCGAGGTCTTGTAGGCATCCTCCACCATCAGTTCCATCAGGTCGTCGGCATCCACCACCGTTCCCTCGCGGCTCTTCATCTTACCATTGGGCAGTTCCACCATGCCGTAGGAGAAGTGGACAAGTTCCTTGCCCCACTTGAAGCCCAGACGGTCCAGCAGGATGGAGAGCACCTGGAAGTGGTAGTTCTGCTCGTTGCCCACGACGTATATCATCTTGTCGATGGGGTAGTCCTGGAAGCGCATCTCGGCGGTGCCGATGTCCTGCGTCATATATACTGAGGTGCCGTCGGAGCGCAGCAGCAGCTTCTGGTCCAGTCCCTCGTTGGTGAGGTCGGCCCACACGCTGCCGTCATCATGGCGCTCGAAGAGTCCCTTGGCCAGTCCTTCCTCCACCTTGGCCTTACCCTTGAGGTAGGTCTGCGACTCGTAGTAAATCTTATCGAAGCCGACGCCCATCTTCTTGTAGGTCTCGTCGAATCCGGCATATACCCAGCTGTTCATCTTCTCCCACAGGGCACGCACCTCGGGGTCGTTCTGCTCCCACTTGACCAGCATCTCGTGAGCTTCCTTGATGAGCGGAGCCTCCTGCTTGGCCTTCTCCTCGTCCATGCCTTGGGCCATGAGTTCTTTCACCTCCTCGCGGTAGTGCTTGTCGAAAGCCACATAGTAGTCGCCAATGAGGTGGTCGCCCTTCTTGCCTGAGCTTTCCGGCGTCTCACCATTGCCCCACTTCAGCCAGGCCAGCATCGACTTGCAGATGTGGATGCCGCGGTCGTTGACGATGTTGGTCTTCACCACCTTGTTGCCGTTGGCCTGCATAATCTGAGCCAGCGACCAGCCCAGCAGGTTATTGCGGACATGGCCTAAGTGCAGGGGCTTGTTGGTGTTGGGCGAAGAGTACTCAATCATCACGAGGGGGGAATCCTCAGTGGCCTGCTTCAAACCGAAACGGTCGTCCTTGTCGATGGCCTCCAACAGCGAGAGCCAGGCACCGTCGCCGATGCTCAGGTTCAGAAAGCCTTTTACCACGTTGAACTTCTCGACAGCGGCACAGTTGGCAACCAGATACTCGCCAATCTCCTGTCCCGTCTGCTCAGGACTCTTCTTGGCGGCCTTTACGAACGGAAAAACCACCAGCGTCAGGTTACCCTCAAACTCACTTCTTGTCTTCTGCAACTGCAGCATCTTCTCTGTGGCGTCCATGCCATAGAGGGCCTTCACGGCCTCGCCTGCAGCCTTGCTGATTAATGCTTCAATATTCATACCTTTTTCTGATTTTGGGTGCAAAGGTACGAATAAGTGGGCGAAAATCAAAATAAATAGTTGCTAATTTGCTATTACCACTTGTCTTGCGGGTATTGCTCCAGATTTTTGACGCTATTTTTGTTTTCAGAGGCTTTCCGCCTGTTTCATCAGTTGACGCCATTTGAAGTAGCCTGCGATGGCAATGATGACATACAGGCCGTAGAGGGAAGCCTTGAAGGGGATGTCCTTGTAGAAGTAAAGTATGCAGGTGACGATGTCGACGGCTATCCAGATGAACCACTGCTCCAGATACTTGTGTGCCAGTGCCCAGATGCCGATGATGCTCAGTGCCGTCGTGAAACTGTCTGCCAGAGGGACATTGCTGTTGGTGAAGGTGACCAGCACCCAGTAGATGACGGCCCACACGGTGGCAATAATCAGCATCCACGGCAGCAACAGCCGCTTGGGGAAATGGCGAATGACAATTGCCTTCTGCCCATCATCCCCACTATGCCCACTTCCTCCACCGGAAACCCACCGCCACCAGCCATACATCGTCATTGCCAGATAGTAGAACTCCATGCCGCAGTCGGCATAGAGTCCTTTCTGGTAGTAGAGCACGATGCCCAGTGCCTGCATGAGGAATCCCACCAGCCACATCCATAGGCTGGCCTTGTATTCAAAGATTATATACGCCAGTCCGAGGACGGTGGTGGTGATGTCGAGCCAGTGTGCTGCCAAGAATGTCATGTCGTTCAATGTTTAATGATTAAAACCGTATCGTCACGTTACCCATCATGGTGAAACCAGCCATGGGGATGAAACCAATTTGGTAATAGCGGTTGTCATTGGGATGGGTGTCGCTGAGGATGGCTGAATAGACCCAGCCGCTGGCTGCATAACGACGATTGAAGATGTTGTTCATGTTCAGTCCGAAGACTATCTCCTTCATCACTTTCTTGGGTTTCAGCGTATAGCTGATATTGGCGTTCGACACACTATAGGAAGGTAGCGAGCGGTCCTTGCACTCTGTGTTGTCGAGATACTGGCGCGAGACAAAGTTGGTGTGCCACACTGCCTGCCAGCCTTTATAATGGAAGTTCACAAAGCCGTTGAGAATAGTTGAAGGGCTGAAAGCCAGCGTTGAGTTGTCGTAGTGGATAGTGGTATAGTCGCCCCAGTCCACCTGTACTTTCTCGTCGAAATCCTTGATGGCATTCTTGCTCAATGCGGCATTGCCCTCAATGGCGAGCCATTGGGTCACATCAACGCCAGCCTGCAACTCTACGCCTAAGCGGTAGGAGTCCTTAATGTTGGTGGTCAGGTTCTCGCCGATGTCCGTTACCTCTCCCGTCTGTACAAACTGGTCGGTGTAGTTCATGAAGTAGCCGTTGATGCCCAAGCGCCATTTGTCGGCATTCAGCGTGTACCCTAACTCGTAGTCGGTCAGTTTCTCGGCTTTGGGAGCAGGGTACGTGAAGTTGTCGGTGAAGTTGTTGCGCTCAGGCTCACGATGGCTGATGGCTACAGAGCCATAGGCACGGTGGGGACCGCTCTGCCATGAGATGCCTGCCTTGGGGTTCAGGAAGTCATACTTCTTATTGATGTCGAGCATGTGCTTTTGGGGCATGCCGTTGGCGTCGGTATAGTATTTGTCGTTGTAACCATCGGTCTTGAAACCTACATGACGATATTGCACGTCAGCAAACACGTCCCACTGCTCGCTGATGTGGTAGGCGGCCTTGACGAAGGCGCTGCCGTCCAGCTTGTGGGCTGGCGAATCGTAATAGCGGTACTTGCCTTCCGTCTGTATCTTCTGGCTCAGCGCCTCCTCCGACGAGTAGGTCAGATAGCCGAAGTGACTGCCGTCGTAGTTTTGCAATGACAATCCGCCTACAACGTCCCATGCATCATTCTTGTAGTTGATGTTCCACACAAGTCCGTAAGTGTGCTGGGTTAGCCCCTTCTGACGGACGAAGTCAAACTTCTTCTCCTTGCCTTTGGCGTTTAAGATGGGGGTGAGTCCGTACTTCGACAGCTTGTTCTGGTAGCGGAATTCCTCGTAGTAGCCATAGCCGTAGGTGTAGTGCAGCGACGCTGAGGTGCTCCACAGGTCGTTGATTTTCCACGAAGCCGACAGAATGTTATGGTTCTGCCAGAAGTTATCCGTTGTCCTGTCCCACAAACTGCCATCGGCCATCTTGTAACGCTCTGTCTGATAGGTGCCGTCTGCATTCTGCACAAAGAGACCTGTATTCTCGTCAGTCACCAGCCGTTCATACAGATTGTTGAACTTACCTAACCCGACGTTCCACATGTCCTTATATCCATGGATGCCTGTTGCAGTGGTGTAGGTCCATGAGCCGTCGTCATAGCAACCATCCATCAGGCTGAGGTCGTTGTCACCAGCCACGACGCCGTTCCAGGCCTGACCCGTGCGTTCGAAGTTGCCGATGTTCTTGTATCGGATGACGAAATCGTCCGACGCGATGTAGGTGATGCCACCATAGTAGGAACCCGAACGAGCCTTGGTTCCATGCAAATAGCCGTCGGTGGTTGTCTGATGATAGGCACCGTCGATAATCAGGTGATTCCACAGCAGACCCGTGGAGAACTTTCCCCCCCAGTTCCATGTGTTGAACGAACCGTATGAGCATGAAATCTCAAGCGATGGCGTCTGTAAGGGTGTGGCACTTGAGAGCGCTACCGTACCGCCAAAGGCACCGTCGCCGTTAGTTGATGTACCCACGCCACGCTGAATCTGCACGGAGCCTAACAGCGAACCGTAGGAGTTCATGTTTGCCCAGAACACGCACTGGTCCTCGGGCGAGTTCAGGGGCACGCCGTCCAGCGTCACGTTGATACGCGAGTCGCCGGCACCGCGGATGCGCATATAGGTGGTTCCCGTTCCCAGACCGTTTTCGCTCCAGGCAATCACGCCTGGCGTCTGTGAAAACAGGAACGGCAGTTCCTTACCCGTCTTCGAGAAATCGCCCAATACCTTCTTCTTGATGTTGCTGATGGCAAACGGAGCATTCTTCTGCGCACGGACACCCTTGACCACGACTTCCTGCAGCTGTTCCACCTGGGTAGAGTCGTACAAAGCTTTTGTGTTTTGAGCTCCAGCCGTTGCCGCAATAGCCAGCAACGCTAACATCATCTTTCTTTTCATTTTTCTTTTTACCTTATTTATTAATACATTAAAAATAAGGGGTTCTGTTACTCTGTCATCCCTACGTCGGCATTACCCGTATCAGGTTTGGAGGGTATCATCTCAGCCCACACCCGTGAGCACCCCTTGACGAGCATTTTGCTCAAATCGGCCGCAAAGGTAGTACAAATCGAGCGAAATACAAAATAAAACGCCGTTTTTCTTTGCGTTTTGTCTGATTTGTACTACCTTTGTATGCAAAAACTATAAGTATTAAGGTATTCAAGATGAAACGTATATGCTTGTTTTCCGTGCTCTGCTGGGCTGTCATGACCCTCGTGGCACAAAATCTTACGGTATCTTCCATGACAGCAGCATCCATGGACATCTCCGCCAGTCAGTATGAACGCAAGGACGTCAACGGCGACCCTTGTGCCCTCATCAAGGTGCAGCTTCCCGCCATCGGTGCCCGCTTTGAGGGTAACGTTATCGGCGAGCCGGAATTCAAGACCGGCGAGTATTGGGTCTATATGAGCAGTGGTTCGCAGATGTTGCGTGTCAAGCATCCCAACGTGCTGCCACTCACCGTCACTTTCCAGGACTACGGCATCAAGTCGGTGCAGGCCAAACAGACTTACGAACTGGTCCTTATCATGCCACAGCTCATAGGTCAGGAATTTGACGATGGCATGCGCTACCTCGTCATGACTGTCACCCCTGCCCACAGTATTGTCTATATCGACGGACAACTGCAGCAGGTCAATAACGGCACTGTCAGCCGCCGACTGTCCATGGGGAAGCATACCTATCGTGTCGAGGCCGTGGGCTTCGCACCGCAAAATGGTACAGTTGAACTCGGTGATGGCAAGAAGAGTCTGCCCATAACTTTGAAGTCCGTGCAGGCCACGCTCAATGTCACTTGTCCTACCAGTGGTTCCAACATCTACATCAACGACCAACTGCGTGGTACCGCTCCGTGGCAGGGTGAACTCACAGCCGGCGACTACCTCGTAGAGGCACGCCTGCAGAGCCACCGTAGCCACCGCCAGAACATCACCCTCAAGGAAAGCGAGCAGCGCACGCTGGCCCTGCCCGCCCTGGTGCCCATCACCAGCAGCCTCGACGTTAACTACCAGCCCGTCGAGACAGAAGTCTGGCTGGACGGCAAGCTCCTCGGCACCTCGCCCGACATCTTCCGCGGTGTACTTGTCGGCAACCATCAGGTAGAGCTCCGCAAGAGCGGCTATACCCCCAAGACCGTCACCGTCAACATCGAGGAAGGCAAGACGGCCTCCCTCATCGGCAATCTGGAAAAGATTCAGACCAAGCAGACCACCAGTAGTTCTTCCTCGTCCTATTCTTCTTCATCATCTTCCTCCTCCTCCGTTGCTGGCTCCACGTCAAGTCCAACTATCGAGTATCTGTTCACCCACCCGATGCTCTTCCTCGACGGCAGTGACATCAGTCTGAGCCGTTCGAAGATGGAGAGTAAACTCGGCCGTTTGATTGGCTCTAACTGGCGCATTGACCACCAGTCGTCCATCACCTACCTCCGCCCCAACGGCACTGGCGCCATGGTCAATGGCAGGGCGATAGAATACATGCACTGCAATTACTCAAACAACGATTTCATGACCAAGTTTGAAATTGATTTCAACGATTCGCGGTTCTCGACGTTCAGCGACGCCAAACAGTGGGTGGAGAAACTTGTGGAGGGAATCCGCTCGCTGGGATTCTCCGTCAACCCCAGCTTCGACTCGCAATACCAGTGGCAGCTGTACAGAGGCAGCAATGGCGAAATTAGCTACGAGGTGCGCCTGCCGCAGAAGTATCCGGGACAGCTATACATAGAAATATGGTATAAGAGCGCCAATGCCTACAGCACCCTTAGCACCGCATCGTCTTCCTCGTCGTCCTACAGCAGTAGCTCCTCTTATACAGCTTCCTCGTCGAGCGTGACCATGGAGGATCTCATCATGCACCCCGCTGGCACGCTGGCCACCAACAGCAAGTACCAGCCGTTGGCAAGTGCTTTGAAGACTATTCAGCAGACACACCCGGACTGGGAAGTGAAGAAGACCGATGGCCAAGATATTGTAGCTAGAATGAAGCTGCTCTATCGTAACAATCCTATCTTCGGATATGGAGCCTTCATTACCTATCAGACAGGTAGTAATGAAATTAATTTCTATAGTTATTATTTTGATGGCACAGGAAACAAAAAAAATGCCATACAGGATATTAAGAAATTAGGCTTTACATTAAAGAGTGAGACGAAGGATGTGACAACCTTCGAAGGTAAAGACAATATCAGTAAAATCACAGTATATGACTATGAGGATCATTTCAGTGTAGATGTCTGGCTTTAATTTACGATGACAACACATTTTGGCTCTAGTACAATAGGGGCATGTCAGACTATAACGTTTGATATGCCCTTGTTTAATGCCTGATTTCCTTTTTAAAAGGCTACTGATTAGTGGAATTGATTTGGCAGAATAATGAATTTCCCGCGATTCTAAAATTTTTTCCCGCGATTCTCAACTAAAAATCCCGCGATTCTCTCATCAAATCGCGGGATTTTTAGTTGAGAATCGCGGGATTTTTTAGTAAGAACCGCGGAAAATTGAATTTCCGGGAGGCATTATTTGGGGATTTGTGGAGGATAAAATCGGCACCGGCGGGCAACAAAAAACCGAGCTAACCAGTGGTCAGCTCGGTTGCTTTGGTCATTATGAGAACACCCCACTACACCATCTTCGACAGGTCGGGCTCCTCGATGTAGCGGAGCTTGTTGTCGATGATGACCTTCTCGGCTTCCTCGGCATTCTCGGTGCGGAATACCATGATACCCTTGCCGTTCAGCAGGAAGGTGTACATATAGGCAATGGAGATGCCGGTCCGTGAGAACGTCTCTACGGCGTCGGCGCAACGGCCGGGCACATCGTCCAGCTCCAGGGCAAAGACGTTGGAAAGGGCAACGGCAACGCCGCCGTTCTTCAGTTCCTCGTAAGCGCGGAGGGGTTCGCTACAGATGAGACGATAGATACCATACTCTGCCGTGTCGGCAATGGTGGAGGCTACAATCTGGATGTTGGCCTCCTTGAGAATCTTCAGCACCTTGATGAGCGTGCCCGAACGGTTCTCGATGAAAATGGATAACTGATGGATAGTCATAATAATATTGTTTTTATTGGTAAACTTTTCTCTTGTCGACGACGCGGACAGCCTTGCCATCGCTGACGGGCAGTGTACCCTTGGAGACAAGACGGATGCGGGGCTTCAGCAGAATTTCGTCGCCTATCTGGTGGCGCAACTCGCCTGCCAGTGCCTGCAGCTTCGTGTAGTCGTCGGTGCCCTCGTTGACCTCGACCTCGACGGTCATCTGGTCGTTGTTGTCCTCGGTAGTCAGCGTGATGAGGTAGTTGGTGCCCACCTCGGGGAATTTCATCAGAATCTTCTCAATCTGGATGGGGAAGATGTTGACGCCGCGCAGCACAATCATATCGTCGCTGCGGCCACGCATACGGTCGATGCGGACGTGGTTGCGGCCACAGGGGCATGTACGACCCAAGACTCGGGTCAGGTCGCGGGTGCGGTAGCGCAGCAGCGGCATGGCCTCACGGCACAGCGTGGTGAGCACCAGCTCGCCAATCTCGCCGTCGGGTACGGGTTCTAAGGTGTCGGGGTTGACAATCTCGACGATGTAGTAGTCCTCCCAGAAGTGCAGGCCGTTCTGTTCAGGGCATTCGAAGCCTACGCCGGGACCGCACATTTCCGACATACCGAACGAGTTGTAGGCCTTGACGCCCATCATCTCCTCGATGCGCTTGCGCTGCTCGTCGGAGTGCGGTTCGGCACCGATAGCGAGCACCTTCAGCTTGGTGTCGCGGCGCGGATCGACACCCTCCTGCTGCATCACCTCGTAGAGGCGGGTGACGTAGGACGGGATGGCGTGTAGGGCAGTGGTGCCGAAGTCCTTGATGAACTTGATCTGACGCAAAGAGTTACCGGCGGCAGCAGGTACGGTAAGCATGCCTAACTTCTCGGCACCATACTGGAAACCTAATCCGCCCGTGAACATGCCGTAGCCGGAGGAGTTCTGGAATACGTCATCGGGGCGCAGGCCTACCATCCACAGGTTGCGGGCCACCTGGTTGGCCCACTCGTCAAGGTCCTTCTTGGTGTGCAGGATGACGGTGGGGTTGCCGGTCGTGCCTGACGATGAGTGCAGGCGCACGCAGTCTTTCAGGGGTACACAGGCCATGCCGAAGGGGTAGGTCTCACGGAGGTCCTGCTTCGTGGTGAAGGGAATCTTGCGGACGTCGTCCAGCGTCTGGATGTCGTCAGCGGTGATGCCAGCCTCCTTGAACTTCTTCTGATAGAATTCGTTGGTCAGACAATGGCGCACAGTTTCCTTGAGGCGCTCCAGCTGGTAGGCCTCAATCTGCTCGCGCGTCATCGTCTCGCGTTCAGGGTTGAAATAAGGACTCTCCCCCTGCCCCTCCCTGTCAGGGAGGGGAGTAGATACTTCTTCTGGTCTCATTTTTCCTTTTGCATTTTTAGTTATTTAAAATAGTCTATTATCTGCTCTATCACTTTTTCTGTCTCGTACAACACTTCTTCATTGTTGAATCTGATGATATGTTAACCCATTCTTTCAAGATATTCTTCCCTTAGTTTGTCATTCTCTTGCTGACGGGGTTCTGAGTGATAACCTCCGTCCACTTCGATGATAAGTCCGTTCTGCGTTGACACAAAATCCACAATATAGTCTCCAATGATATGTTGGCGCAGAAATTTTATTTCCAGAGAATTCTTTCGCAAACTATCCCAAAGAATCTCCTCTGCAAGAGTGGCGTTCTTCCTGTTTTCCCTTGCGTAGGTTTTAAGTAAACCATAGCTGTTAGGTGAAGCAGTTTTATAACTCATCATGGACTTGTACTATCTACTCCCCTCCCTCACAGGGAGGGGCAGGTGGAGAGTCTATAGTTTGCGGTTATCTATCACGTGAGCGCTCTTGCCCTGACTGCGCTCGATGGTGCCGGGAGCCTTGAGCTGTACCTTGGCCGAGATGCTGAGCACGCTCTTAAGCTTCGAGGCGAGCTTCTTCTCCAAGGCGTCGATAGCGGCCGGCGTGTCGAAGGTACCGGTGAAGTACTCCTGACGGATTTCTACCTGTACCAGCAGCGTGTCGAGGTTCTTGACACGGTCGACGACGAGCATGTAGCGCGGAGCAAACTCCGGCATACTGAGCACGACGCTCTCCACCTGCGACGGGAAGACGTTGATGCCTCGGATGATGAGCATATCGTCCGAACGGCCTTCGATACGGCCCATGCGGATGTTGGTACGGCCGCAGTCGCACGTGCCGGGCAGCAGCGTACAAAGGTCGCGGGTGCGGTAGCGCAGTACAGGCATACCCTCCTTGGTCAGGGTGGTGAAGACCAGTTCGCCGGTCTGTCCAGCAGGCAGTGGCTCCAAGGTCGTGGGATTGATGATTTCTGGGTAGAAGTGGTCTTCGTTGATGTGTGAGCCGTGCTGGTGCTGGCACTCGTAGCTCACTGACGGCCCCATCACCTCGGAGAGACCGTAGATGTTATAGCCCTTCAGCCCCAGACGCTCTTCTATCTCCTGACGCATCTGCTCGGTCCACGGTTCGGCACCGAAAGCCCCGATGCGCAGTTTGATGTCTTCCTTCCGGATGCCCAACTTCTCCATAGTCTCAGCCAAGTAGAGGGCATACGACGGCGTACAGGCAATGCCCGTGATGCCCAGGTCGCGGATGAGCTTCAGGTGCTTCTCGGTGTTACCCGTACTGGCAGGGATGACGCTGGCGCCGAGATGCTCTACGCCATAGTGAGCACCTAGACCACCCGTAAAGAGGCCATAGCCGTAGGCCACAGAAAAGATGTCGTCACGGGTGACGCCGTAGGCTGTCAGACAGCGGGCCATACACTCGCTCCATACACCGATGTCCTTGCGGGTGTAGCCCACGATGGTGGGATTGCCCGTGGTACCGCTGGAGGCGTGGACACGGATAATCTCACTTTGCGGCGCAGCCTGCAGGCCGAAGGGGTAGTTGTCGCGTAGGTCTTTCTTCGTGGTGAAGGGCAGTTTCTTGATGTCCTCGATGGTCTGGATGTCATCGGGGCGGATGTCCAGCTCCTGGAGTTTGTTACGGTAGAAGGGCACGTTGTGATAGACGTACTCTACTATTTTGTGTAGTCTCTTGCCTTGGAGCGCGCTCATCTCGTCGCGGCTCATGCATTCTTTGTTTGGATTCCAAATCATAATCTTGAGTAGTTTTTAGTGTTTAGTTATAGCATTCGAATATCTTGTTAACCAGCTGACGGTTCATTTTCTTAGTCATTAGGCTGACGAGGCAGACAACGGGGAAGCCGCCGACCATGGCGATGGCACCGCAGTTGATGGGGTTGATGGGGTTGCCTAACAGCATGTTGATAACCGTCAGTCCCACACCCCAGATGAAGCAGGCCCAAACGCTGGCCGTGGTGACACCGCGCCAGTAGAGTCCCAGCATGAAGGGAGCAAGGAAGGCTCCTGCCAGGGCGCCCCATGAGATACCCATGAGCTGGGCAATGAACGTCGGCGGGTTGAGGGCTATCATCAGCGAGATGACGATGAAGAACACGATGAGTACGCGCATCACCACCACCTTGCGGCGCTCCACCTTCTCGGCCACCACGTCGTCGATGGTTCCTTCCTCTACCTCGCCGGGCAGTGACTTCTTGTCACGGTAGATGAGGTCGAGGGTCATCGTCGACGAGGATGTCAGCACCAGTGAGGCCAGTGTCGACATGGATGCCGAGAGTACCAGCAGCACGACGAGTGCAATGAGTGCGTCGGGCAGGGTAACCAGCATGGCGGGAACGATAGAGTCGAAGGCAATCTTGCCTGTCGCTTCGTTGATGACAGGGTCATAGAGACGTCCGAAACCACCGAGGAAGTAGCAGCCGCCAGCCACGATGAAGGCGAAAATGGTGGAGATGACGGTGCCGCGCTTGATGGCGCTCTCGTCGGTGATGGAGTAGAACTTACCCACCATCTGGGGCAGGCCCATGGTGCCTAACGATGTCAGGATGACTACGCCGAGGAGTCCCCACGGATCGGGACCGAACCACGAGGCGAAGCCGCCATTCACGGCAGGGTCGGCATCCGACGGCAGTTGTGCCAGCTTTTCTACCGCTGCGCTGAGACCACCTTGTGCGTTCAGCACGGCTGCGATGACGGCGATGATGCCAAAAAGCATGATGAGACCCTGTATGAAGTCGTTCATGGCCGTCGCCTTGTAGCCGCCCAGTATGACATAGACAGCGGTGAGGATAGACATGATGACCACACAGTATTCGTAGGGGATGTTGAAGCCCATCTCGAAGAGTCTGGATATGCCGCTATAGACACCGGCGGTATAAGGGATGAGGAATACGAAGGCAATGACGGAGGCCACGACGCGCAATCCCTGACTGTCGAAGCGGGTGCCGAAGAAGTCGGGCATGGTGCGCGACTCAATGTGCTGTGTCATCAGTTTCGTGCGGCGCCCCAGGATAATCCAGGCCAATAGTGAGCCGATGATGGCATTGCCAATGCCGATCCATGCCGACGAGAGACCGTATTTCCATCCGAACTGTCCGGCATAGCCTACGAAGACCACTGCCGAGAAATAGCTGGTGCCGAAGGCAAACGCCGTCAACCAGGGACCTACCGAGCGTCCGCCCAGTACAAAGCCATCGACGCTGCTGGCCTGTTTGCGACTGTACAGTCCCACGCCCAGCATGACGATGAAGAATATAATGGTTAAAAGAACTTTTATGATCATTTGATGTTTGATATTTGATGTTTGTTATTTCAGACTTCAAAAGTCAGAATGCTACCTGTACTTGTGCCTGGATACGGTTGTAGTCATCGCCAAGCAGATGACCGCAGAAACTATGTGTGTATTGTAACTGCAGGCGGCACTTAGGATAGAACCAGTATTGCATACCACCAAGGAGGTTGGTCTGTTGCCAGCCACTGACCGACGTGTTACGGTCGTAATAATCTACCGAGGCGATGGCGTCGATACCCTTGCCTAGGGCAACCGATCCCGTGATATAGGCACCGCGGCTGCCAACGTCGCCGTCCTTGCCAGCCAAGAACTCGCTGCGCAGACAGATGCCGCCGCTGGTCGACTTACGGCCCAGTTGGGTGGGAATCTTTGCTTCACCACCAAAGCTGACACGGTCGCGGCGGTAGTCGTCACCCACCTGAATGTCGTTCCATGCACAGGTGTTGATAGCGTGGCCGCGGCCTTTCTGTCCGGAGGCTACAAGGCGCCACTCCTTGCTGGGACGGTATTCTAACTTCAGAATGACGTCCTTGTCGGAATTGCCGTCTGAGGTATTGATACCCTGACCGTTCATCACTGCCAGCTCGTAGTGGAAATGGTCGTTAAACAGGTCGCCCAACAGCATGACACCCTGGTCACGTCCGTAGTTCGGGCCTAGTAGTACCTCGTTGCCGTTGGCCAGGTTCGTCACAGCCTGTGAGGTGACGTCAACGAGTTCGAGCATAGTTGGTGATAGTGGGCTCTCTAAAGAAAAAGGGTGCTGGAACTGACCGATACGGATGCTCAGCGCATTGTCACGCGTCAAACGATAGTTGGTCCAGAACTCCAGTACTCCTTTCGATAGGGCAAAGTTGTGCATGAATAGGAACGACCATCGGTCGGTAATCATTGCTTTGCCCCAGAAGATGGCTCGCTTGAAATTGAAAGAACTGTTGGTATTCCCGCCTTTGTCGTTGTACTCGTAGCCAGCGTGCATGTAGCCGTTGATGGTGATACGACTCTTCAGCTCTTTCATCCAGTCAATGCCTTTGGACTCTTTCTTCTCTTGTCCCATTGCCGCCGTACTGCTGAAGATGGCCAGCAACACCGCGAGAAACGCACTTTTCAGTAAATTCTTTTTGGTCATGTTATTTAGGTTGAAAGTGTTGTTAACGATTTATGTGGGATTGTTGGCTGCAAATATCTGCATGCGCTCGTCAAGCTGGGCATACTGGTGGTCTTCTATAAAAGAAGTACATACGCGCAAGCCTTCCTGATGAGAGCCGGTGGTGATGAGGCAGATGGCCGACACGCCGTAGTACATCAGTTCGCGGGCCAGTTCGCCACTCGTCATCCCCCTGTATCCGATAGTAAAATAAAAACCGTCGGCGATGGGCTTGTCGAGGTCACGGTCATAGACGATGTGGAAGCCGTGCTTGCAGAAAATCTCCTTCAGCTTGTGGGCGCGGTCGCCATACACCTTCACCTCACTGCGGAAGTTGTACTCGCCGTCACAGGCGGCCTTCAGCATGGCAGCCATAGCATACTGTGCCGAATGGCTTGTGCCCGATGACAAAGCATACAGCATACGGGTTGAGAACACCAGTCCGAAGGGCAGTCCCTCGTAGCGTGAACTCAGGTCGGGAAAGTGACGATGGAACAGCTTGTTGCTGATGCACGTCACGCCGATGCGCTCGCCTGCATAGCTGAACGCCTTGGAACCGCTGATGAGCAGAATGTAATTGTCCGTATAGTGGGCCACGGTGGGCTGGTAGGGAGCCTCGAAGGGCTTGCTCAGGTCCTGACGGAAGTCCATAGCGAAGTAGGCGAGATCTTCCATCACGATGGCGTCATATTTGGTGGCCAGTGTGCCGATGGTCTGCAATTCATCCTCCGTCATGCATATCCAAGCGGGATTGTTGGGGTTGGAATAGACGATAGCGCAGATATTGCCTTTCGACAGGTAGCTTTCGAGCTTCGGACCCAGCTTCTCGCCGCGGAAGTCATAGACATCGAAGGTCTCGTACTTTACACCCTGCACTTGCAGCTGCATCTTCTGTACGGGGAATCCGGGGTCGATGAACAGCACGGTGTCCTTCTGCTTGTCTGCCTGTGAACAGGTCAGGAACGAGGCAAAGGTGCCCTGCATGCTGCCGCATACGGGAACACAGCCCTCGGGAGCAATATCGACATTGATGAACGCCTTGACGAAGCGCGAGGCCTGCTTTTTCAGTTCGGGGTAGCCCTGGATGTCGGGGTAGGAGTGGGCGATGCCGTCCTGCAGCGACTTGACCTGGGCATCGACACCCACCTGTGCGGCAGGCAGTCCGGGGATGCCCATCTCCATCTTGATGAATTCTACACCACTCTCTTTCTCAGCCATGGCAGCCACCTGCTTCACTTCACGGATGGTAGCCTTGGCAAAGTCCTGAATGCCTAACTTGGCAATCAGTCCGTCAACGATTTCTTTCTTGATAGGTGTTTCCATATTATTTCTGTGCTTCGCGACCGATGGCGAGTGCTTTGATGTTGGCCTCGACGATGGCTTCGCCCTTACGGCCAAAGACGCGGCGGATGGCATCTTCCAGCTTGCCGTACTCAATGCCGAGGGCCTTCTGGGCAGCACCTAACAGGATGACGTTGGCCGAGCGGGGCACGCCGGCATCCTTGGCCTTCTGCTCGATGTCGAGGGTGATGACGTTGGGCAGTTTGTCGAGGTCGGCCTTGATGACCTCTATGTCGGGATAGTTGGGGATGTTGACAAAGGGTGTCGATGAGGTGATGATCCAGCCTTCTTTCGAGAGATAGGGCAGATAGCGCAGGGCTTCCATGGGTTCCATGGAGATGATGACGTCGGCGCTGCCCTTGGCGATGAGGTCGCTGGCGATAGGCTCTGACGAGATGCGCAGGTTCGACTGCACGTCGCCGCCACGCTGGCTCATGCCGTGTACCTCGGCCTGCTTGATATAGAGGTTCTCATTCATGGCGGCCTCGCCGATGATGGTAGCGATAGAGAGGATTCCCTGTCCTCCTACGCCGCATAATATGATGTCTGTTTTCATATTTTTCGATATTATAACACTACCAATCGGTAGCAAATTTGTCATTCTTCACTTTTCACTTTTGTGCTTTCTTCTGCTTCAAATGGCGCTGCAGCGTCTGCATACACTCGCGGCGGGGAATGATGACGCTGGTGCCGTGGTAGTTGATTTCGTCACGGATAATCTGCGTAATCTCAGGCATGTTCTTGGGCAGGGGAACGACCACCTTCAGGTGTTCGTCGCTCAGTCCTAAACCGCGGCAGATGGCCTCAAACTTATTCGTGCCGGCAGAGTCCTGTCCGCCCGTCATGCCAGTGGTCAGGTTGTCGGAGATGATAACGGTGATGTCGGCATTCTCGTTGATGGCGTCAAGCAAGCCTGTCATACCAGAGTGCGTGAATGTCGAGTCACCGATAATGGCCACGGCAGGCCACTGACCAGCGTCGGAAGCACCTTTGGCCATCGTGATGGAAGCACCCATATCAACGCACGAATGGATGGCGCGGAATGGCGGCAGGAAGCCTAAAGTATAGCACCCGATATCACCGAAGACACGGGGATTATCGTACTCCTTGAGCACCTCGTTCAGTGCGGCATAGACGTCACGGTGACCGCAACCCTGACAGAGTGCGGGGGGACGGGGAGCTACGTCGGCACAGGGATTGAAGCACTGGCCTTCTTCCATGCCTAAGGCCTTTTTGACAATGTCGGGATTGAGCTCGCCAGTGCGGGGCAGTGTGCCGTCCAGCTTGCCGTGTATATTCTTCAGGTCGGCCACACCGCGGACGATGTCCTCGATGAAGGGCTGGCCCTCCTCGACGATGAGCACCTGATCGCACTCCTCCATCAGTCGGCGCACCAGCTTTTTGGGCAGCGGGTACTGCGAAATCTTCAGGATGGGGTAGGGACTACCTTCGGGGAAGCACTCGTTGACGTAGTTGAAGCCGATGCCGCTGGTTAGGATGCCCAACGACTTGTCGTGACCTTCTATATATATATTATAGGTGGAGTTGACGGCAGCATCCTCCAGTTGAGCCTGCTGGGCCGTTACCACATCATTGCGCTTGCGGGCATTGGCAGGCAGCAGCACCCAGTTGGCAGCCACGGCATTGTAGTTCAGCTCGTTTTGCGGACGTGCCTCGTCTGCACACTCCACGACGGCACGGCTGTGAGCCATACGGGTGGTGACACGCATCAGTACCGGCAGCTTCTGCTGCTCAGAAAACTCGAAGGCGGTCTCCATCATGTCGTAGGCTTCCTGCTGGTTGGAAGGTTCGAAGGTGGGAATCATGGCAAACTTACCATAGAACCGCGAGTCCTGTTCGTCTTGTGAGGAGTGCATGGAGGGGTCGTCGGCCACTAAGACGATGACACCGCCGTTAACGCCCGTCATACCACTGTTGACAAACGGGTCGGCACAGACGTTCAGTCCTACGTGCTTCATACATACCAAGGCGCGCTTGCCCATAAACGACATACCCAAGGCAGCCTCCATCGCCGTTTTCTCGTTGGTGCTCCAGCGGCTGTGGATGCCACGCTCCTTGGCCAGCTGGTTGCCTTGAATAAACTCAGTGATTTCTGTCGACGGCGTGCCGGGATAGGCATACACCCCGCTCAGTCCTGCGTGGATGGCACCCAGTGCGATGGCCTCGTCGCCCAATAATAGTTTCTTTGCCATATATTGTCTTTTTGTTAGATTTTTCTTTCTTTTAGCTTGCAAAAGTACACTTTTTTGTTCAATCTGGCAAATATATGGAGATAAAAATTGGATTTTTGCTTACTTCTTCGTAACTTTGCAGCCGAAAAACGACATAAATATGGATACAATCAAGAAACTGTTTGCTCAAAAGCTGATGGACATCAAGGCCATCAAGTTGCAGCCCAACGAGCCTTTTACCTGGGCTTCGGGTTGGAAATCCCCCATCTATACAGACAACCGCAAAACATTAGGTTTTGCCGATGTGCGCTCATTTGTCAAACTCGAACTCTGCCATGCCATCCAGCAGTACTTCCCCGAGGCTGAGGCTGTGGCTGGTGTTGCTACGGGAGCCATCGCCCAGGGTGCACTTGTGGCCGATGAACTGGGCTTGCCATACGCCTACGTGCGTCCGAAACCGAAAGACCACGGCATGGGCAACCAAGTGGAAGGCGAGTTGAAAAAAGGTGCAAAGGTCATCGTTGTTGAGGACCTCATCTCGACAGGCGGTTCCAGCCTGAAGGCTGTTGCTGCCTTGCGCGAATATGGCGTCGAAGTCATCGGCATGGTGGCATCGTTCACCTACGGATTCCCCGTCGCTGAAGAGGCTTTCCGTGAGGCCGGTGTCAAACTAGTCACCCTTAGCGACTACAATGCCGTCTTGGAGCAGGCCGCTGAGACGGGCTATATCTCTGAAGCCGACAAGGCCGTCTTGGCTGAATGGCGTAAGGATCCCAGCGTCTGGGGAGTTTAATTATCAGCATCATTATCAATAATATGACGAAATTTGAAAGTAGCGTCAAGCAGATAGCCTATCCTGTAGAGGATGTCTATCGAAATATCAGTGACCTCAGCAACCTGGAGCGTGTGCGCGACCGGGTGCCTGAGGATAAGTTACAGGACTTCCAGTTTGACAGCGACTCCGTGCAGGTCAGCGTGGCTCCCGTGGGAACCATCAAACTGCGCATCGTGGAGCGCGAGGAGAACAAGTGTGTGAAATTCGAGACTGAGCAGTCGCCCATGCCTTTCAACCTGTGGATACAGGTGCTGCCCGTCACCGCTACGGAGAGCAAGATGAAGGTCACCGTCAAGGCCGACATCCCCTTCATGTTGAAGGGAATGGTCAGCGGTCCGTTGCAGGACGGTGTGGAGAAAATCGCCGATGCCCTGTCGCAAATTCCTTTTGTATAATTTCAGCAAGGACTACAGGACTAACAGGACTAAGTGAGAAATGATGAGTGATAAGTAAAGTCCTTAAGTCCTGTAGTCCTTGCAAAAAATGAAAGATATGGCAAATAAGTTGTGGGAAAAGAATTTCGAGGTGAATGCCGAGATTGAGCGTTTCACCGTAGGTCGTGACCGCGAGATGGACCTCTATCTGGCCAAGTACGACGTGTTGGGCTCGATGGCTCATATCACCATGCTGGAGTCGATAGGACTTATAGGCAAGGAGGAACTGCCGCTGTTGCTGGCAGAACTTAAGCAGATTTATGCCGTATGCGAGCGTGGTGAGTTCGTCATCGAGGACGGTGTCGAGGATGTCCACTCGCAGGTGGAGCTGATGCTGACGCGCAAGCTCGGCGATATGGGTAAGAAGATCCACTCCGGCCGCAGTCGTAACGACCAGGTACTTGTGGACCTGAAACTCTTCACCCGCCATGAACTGATGGAGGTGGCTGATGGCGTAAGGGTGCTGTTCGATGAACTCATCCAGAAAAGTGAGCAATACAAGGATGTGCTGATGCCTGGCTACACCCATCTGCAGGTGGCTATGCCCAGCAGCTTTGGTTTGTGGTTTGGTGCTTATGCCGAATCGCTGACCGATGATATGCTCTTCCTGCAGGCCGCTTATAAGATGACCAACCGCAACCCGTTAGGCTCAGCTGCTGGTTACGGCTCGTCGTTCCCCCTAAACCGACAGATGACCACCGACCTGCTGGGCTTCGATTCCATGGATTATAACGTGGTCTATGCCCAGATGGGGCGTGGCAAGACGGAGCGCAACGTAGGCTTTGCCATTGCCACCATCGCTGGTACGTTAGCCAAAATGGCCTTTGACGCCTGCCTGTTTAACTCGCAGAATTTTTCCTTCGTGAAGTTGCCGAAGGAGTGTACCACAGGCAGTAGCATCATGCCGCACAAGAAGAACCCTGACGTCTTTGAACTGATCCGTGCCAAGTGCAACAAACTGCAGGCATTGCCGCAGCAGGTGACGCTCATCATGAACAACCTGCCTGTGGGCTATTTCCGCGACCTGCAGATTATCAAGGAGGTTTTCCTGCCAGCCTTCGATGAACTGAAGGACTGCCTGCAGATGGCTGCCTACATTATCAATAAGATAGAGGTGTGTGATGACATTCTCGACAACCCGATGTACGATCCGATGTTCTCTGTGGAGACGGTGAATCGCCTCGCGGCGGAAGGTCTGCCTTTCCGCGACGCCTACAAACAGGTGGGGTTGGAAATCGAGGCCGGCACGTTCCGGCCCAACAAGGACATCCATCATACCCACGAGGGCAGTATCGGCAACCTCTGCAATGACCGCATCGCCGCACTGATGGACAGTGTCCTCGAAGGTTTTGCCTTTGAGAAAGTCCTCAACGCCGAAAAACGTCTGTTACAATGAGAAGGCTATTCACATACATCTTACCTCTCATCATTGCTCTTCTGCTATCAGCATGCAATGCAGAGGGCGAATACAGCACGTGGCCGTGCCGCTTCGGCTATGACAACAGCCTGCATCTGGATCCCACACTGTCCTCGGCAATGACTCCTGATGCTCGTGGTGTGTTTTGCCGTATTTGGGAATCGACGAATGGCGGGCGTTACCTGAATTTCCAGAGCAACCAAAGCTCGCAGGTGACATCGCAGATAGAGAGTGACATGGAGCGCATGGCTGGCTTTGTGCTGGGTCTCAACAATGGCATCATTGTGGGTTTCCAAACCTACAACACCCAACCATACGGCGGATTTGTGGCCTATGATGTTCAGTGCCCCAACTGTGTCCGCCGCGAGAATAACACCCTCAATCCCAAGTTTCCCGTCACGATGAGTACCAGTGGTATCGCTACCTGTGGAAAGTGCCAGAAGCAGTACGACCTCAACAACGGTGGCATCATCCAGAATGGCGAGAAAGACGACGTGGGGTTGCAGAAGTACCTGGCCACCACGACGGGCCCTTTCGGGTATGTCTCGGTGGGCACTAAGCGATAATCATAATATAAAATTTAAAACATATAACGATGAAGAAAGTATTATTATTGGCCGTAGCCGCCTTGATGTTTGCAATGAATGTGAATGCACAGTGTGAGGACTTGAAGAACGAGATAAGCCTGTCTTACGGCTTCGGTAGCCTGTCCCAGTTCGGCGACGGCATCGGAGGAGGTTTGGCCCTGGCATTATTCTCTGATACCGAGTATGACGACGGTTTTATCTTGGGTCCGATTTCAGCAGAGTATTTTTTACACCTCAACAATCCCCGGCTGGCTATCGGCGGCATCTTGTCGTATTCGAAATGGGATAGCGACGTTCTGAAGAGGGGTGGCAGTCATGAGAAGGTGGGTGAGCGCAAGCGTAATTACTTCTCGGTAATGCCGGCTGTCAAGTGGTATTGGACCAACAAGAACAGTTTTGGCCTCTATTCGAAAGCTGCCGCCGGTGCTGCTTTCCTGAACAGCACGGAGAAAGAATTCTCCACTGGTAAGTCGAATGATGACAATGGCACCTACTTCATGTTCCAAATCTCACTCTTAGGTGTAGAGTTTGGTAAACAATTTCGTGGCTTTGCCGAGCTTGGTGTCGGTAATCAGGGATTCGCCCTCGCTGGCCTGCGCTATAAGTTCTAATAATGATTCACCGGAAATCCTATGAAGAAACTGTTGTTCTTGATTTGCGGACTCGTTGTCCTTGTCGGCTGTCGTAAGAGTAGTGCTGGTGAGACGGCAGTCAGGGCAACGGATGACACCAGTCAGTTTGTGATGCTGACCGATGTCGTGCCCGATGCCATCCTGGAAATCCGTTACTTTGGCACCTACAACTTCGTGGGCGACCGCATCGACGGTTATCTGGAGCCGACGGCGCTACTGACGAGGCAGGCTGCCGACAGCCTCCGTGCTGTGAGCGACGACGTCATCAGTCAGGGCTATCGCCTAAAGATCTACGATGCCTATCGTCCGCAGAAGGCCGTTGACCATTTTGTGCGATGGGCCGAGGATATCCCCGACGTCCGCATGAAGGCTTACTTTTATCCTGACCTCGAAAAGAACGTTCTTTTTCCCCAGCAATACATTTGTGAGAAGAGCGGCCACTCCCGTGGCAGTACCCTTGATCTGACGCTCTTCGACATGGCTGCGGAGAAGGAACTTGACATGGGCGGCACCTTCGACTGGTTCGGGCCGGAGAGCCATCCCGACTTCTGTGGCAATCCGGAAACGGGCGAATATACAGGGGATGGCAGTAAGAGTCCTGTGGGGCGTAGCATCACGGCCGAGCAGTTCCGCAACCGCATGATTCTCCGTGCGGCGATGCTCCGTCACGGCTTCGAGCCTTTCCCCACCGAGTGGTGGCACTTCACGCTGAAGGATGAACCCTTCCCAGACACGTACTTTACCTTCCCCGTCAGCTCACTGACTAGGCCGTAAACAATGAAGTACGCCCATGCGGTACGCCTCTTTTGCTCTAAAAACAAAAGAAAATTGCGTTTTTCTTTTGTTTTTTGATGGCTTATTCGTACCTTTGCAGCCGATTAACGCTGATTAGTCTGCTGCCGCGATGGTGGAATGGTAGACACGAGGGACTTAAAATCCCTTGGCCATAACGGCTGTGCGGGTTCGAGTCCCGCTCGCGGCACAAGACGCTTGCATTTGCAAGAGCGGCTCATAAGAGAGCGTCCCGCTCGCGGCACAAGACGCTTGCATTTGCAAGAGCGGCTCATAAGAGAGCGTCCCGCTCGCGGCACACTCTTAGCAAGGGTTACAGGACTTAAAGATTTTCTCATGATGATTTGTTGGGGAAGAGTCTTTAAGTCCTGTAGCTTTTACAAAAAAAATCCTCTCTTTATGCAAATAAAACATAAAAATCGAGGTGAAGTGTCGGTGGTACGGATTAAGATGACTACCTTTGCAGGATATTTGAGACATTATTAATATAGAACAAACAAGTATGAAGACAAAAGGATTGATTCAGGCAGCAGCCCTTGTGTTGCTGATGACGTCATGCTCAGGCAAACTGGGCGAACTCTCGAGTAACAACTTCAAGGTAAATCCTAATCCGTTGGAGACGGAAGCTGGACAGGTGACGGCCACCATCAACGGTACGTTCCCTGAGAAGTATATGAACAAGAAAGCTGTTGTGACGGTGGTACCCGAGCTGCGCTTCACGAAGAATGGTGTCCAGCAGGCTGTCAAGGGGCAGGCTGCCACATTCCAGGGTGAGAAGGTGATGGGCAACGACCAGCGCATCTCCTATTTGCTGGGCGGACATTACACAATGAAGACCACTTTTCCCTATGAGGATGCCATGCAGAAGAGTGACCTCTACTTGACCTTTAACGCTAAAATTGGCAAGAAGGAGGTAAAGGTGCCTGCAGTAAAGGTTGCTGACGGTGTCATTGCTACCAGTGAACTCTATCGCAAGACGCTGCTGCAGTCGGCAGGCAGTCTGGCTCAGGACGGTTTTCAGCGTATCGTAGCCCAGAAGCAAGAGGCTAACATCAAGTTCCTCATTCAACAGGCTGAGCTCCGCAAGAGTGAGCTCAAGACCGGCTCAGTGCAGGAATTTGTCAGCATGCTCAAGCGCATCAGTGCTGACCGAGAAGGTCTGAACCTCAACAATGTCGAAGTCTCTGCCTATGCTTCTCCCGATGGTGGCTTCCAGCTCAATGAGAAACTCGCCAACAAGCGCCAGCAGAATGCCGAAGGCTATGTGAAACAGCAGATGAAACAGGCTAACCTTACAGAACCTGTAGAGGCAACCTACACCGCTCAGGACTGGGATGGTTTCCAGCAGCTGGTGGCCGCTTCCAATATCCAGGACAAGGATGTCATCCTGCGCGTTCTGTCGATGTATCAGGATCCTGAGGAGCGTGAGCAGCAGATTAAGAATATGAGCGAGGGTTTCCGTGAACTTGCTGATGGTATCCTGCCCGAACTGCGCCGTGCCCGTCTGACCATCAACTACGAGACGGTAGGCCGCGATGACCAGCAGATTAAGGATCAGCTGAAAGCAGACGCCACCAAGCTGAGTCTTGAGGAAATGCTTTATGCTGCTACTTTGACTGACGATGCTGCTGAGAAGGAGAATATCTACAAGCAGACGGCTGCCCTCTGGTCGAAGGATGCCCGTGCCTATAACAATCTCGCTTTGCTGGCATGGAAGAAGGGTGACTTCGCTGAGGTAGAGAGTGACCTTGTCAAGGCTCGTGCCATTAACCCCAACCTGCCTGAAATCAACGCCAACTTAGGTATGCTGGCGCTGCAGCATGGGGACCTCAGAAATGCCGAGGACTATATCGGCAAGGCTGCCAATGCTTATAACCTCGCTGAGGCTCTTGGTAACCTGCACTTAGCTCAAGGAAACTACGCCCTGGCTGCTCAGGACATGAAAGACGTCATCTCCAACAGTGCTGCTCTGGCTCAACTTCTCACTAAGGACTATGCCAAGGCTGCCCAAACGCTGAAGGCCATCAAGAACGGCGATGCCATCACTGACTATCTACAGGCTATCGTCTGCGCCCGTCAGGGTAATGACGGTATGGCTGGCTACTTCCTGCGCCAGGCCGTTCAGAAGGATCCCTCGCTGGTGACCTATTCCAACAACGACCTCGAATTGCGCAACGTAGGAAAATAAAGAAAAAGGGCAGATAAGGTAAAAAGGTAAAAAACGCAATGGCTGTGATAGTGCTTGATACGGTCAGACGTGTGGTAAGAAAGGTTTTACCCTTTTACCTTTTTACCTTTTTGCCTATATATCTTTTATGTTCTTGTGGCGTAGACAGTGGCAAGTTCCGCATAGAAGGACGTCTACGCAATATGAATGTGGGTGAATTCTGGGTATATAGCCCAGATGGCGGCATTGACGGCATCGATACCATCCCTGTCCGCGAGGGCCGTTTCAGTTACGAAACGGACTTACGTAATCCTGCCACTTTCGTTGTTGTCTTCCCCAATTACTCCGAGATACCCGTCTTTGGCGAGTCAGCTAAGGGAGTCACCATCAAGGGTGATGCCTCGCACCTGAAGGAAGTAGTTGTCAAAGGAACCGAGGCTAACGAGGAAATGACCAAGTTACGTATGACCATCAATCGCTCGATGCCCCCTGAGATTCCTAGAGTTGTCGAGTCGTTTATCCGCGAACATCCGCAGTCCATCATCAGCAACTACCTTGTCCAGCGCTATTTCATCTTCGATGCCAAGCCAGACTTTCGTAAAGCTTCCGAACTGGTAGCTCTCATGGTCAAGGAGCAGCCTGCCAATGCACGACTGGAGGAAATACAGAAACGTCTGGCCAACCTGCGCAATGGTCAGGTTAATAGTCGTTTGCCGGCATTCTCCGATACAGATATCAATGGTAGGAAAGTGACGCAGGACCAGCTCAAAGCCAAACTCAACGTGGTTGCAGTATGGGCTACATGGAGTTTCCAAAGTACCGATATGATGTTTCGCCTGCGGCATGCCAAGCGGCAGTATGGTAGTCAGTTAGGCATCGTGGCCATTTGTCTGGATGCCCGTCCACAGGATGTCAGATACCGTCTGGAACGTGACTCCGTGCCTTGGCAGACCGTTTGCGACGGCCGTTTGTGGCAGACACCGCTTTTGGCTAAGCTGGGACTTGAAGACGTCCCTGCCAACCTCCTTGTCAACGACCGTGGCATTATCATTGAACGAAACTTGAAACCACAGGATCTTGAAGATAAGATCAAACAATTACTGAAGTAGACATGAAGAAGGCGTTGAGATGGATTATCGGTTCCCTTTGTACACTGGTTGTCCTCGCGGTAGCCGTATTGGTGACGGCATTTTACGTGTTCCATACTGAGTGGTTTCAGGACGAAATGAAGGAACGTGTCGTCCAAATGCTCACCGACAAGCTGGAAACTAAGATAGAGCTCGACCATATAGGTATCGACCTGATGACCTTCGACGCCCAGATTCAGGGGCTGACCGTTGAGGACCGCCAGCAGCGGAAGATGCTTCAACTCGACCATCTGCAGGTTGACTTCAACGTGATGTCCTATATCTTTCATAAGGAAATCTATGTCCGTGAGGCCGCTGTCCGTGGTTTGGAGGCCAACCTGTTGAAGGAATCGCCTGACTCGGCTGCCAACTTCCAATTTGTCATCGATGCTTTCAAGCGCGACAGTACGCAGCAGGCTACCCATAAAAAGGAGGAACCGGAGGGTAAGAAACGTGCTCATAAGCTTACCTTCAAGGTCAAGAAGGTGACGCTGGAGTCCATCCGTGTGAGCTTCAACGACAAACGTGCCCATCTGGGTCGCCTCGTATATAAAGATAGTGGTAATGGTCGTGATGTGGCTGAAATCAATGAACTGTGTGCCCAGTGGGTTAGCAAGAGCAAGAAAGGTCCTGTTGACAACAGCCTGCGTGTAAAAGTCATTGATATGCTTAGCACGAAACAGGGCAAGAAATTGACCATCGACAGTCTCTGCTTTACTACTAACAACCACAAGCCCCGCACCAATGTTGGCAAGCCAAAGCATGGCGCCTTCGATGTCGGTCATCTCGACGTTGTCGCCCAGATGTATATCAACGTGGAGCATCTGGCAAAGGACAGCTTTGTGGCTGTCGTCACCAACGGTCAGGCCATCGACCGCGGTTCCGGCCTTGATGTTCACAAACTCAACCTCCGCGTGGCGGGCAATAAGCGCAGCCTGCACATCAGCAATGCTACCGTGGCCTTGGCCAATACCGTTTTGAAGTTCGACGATGCCGACGTCCAGCTACCCAGCAAGAAGGAGGGACGCCGTCTGTCGTACAGCACGTCGATGATAACCGGACGTACCCAGCTGCGCGATATCTCGAAGCCTTTTGCCCCTGTGCTGGACAAGTTCACACTGCCTTTGAACCTTCAAACTCGCATGAGTGGTGACGATGACAACATGCAGTTCCGCAGTGTCACCGTCTATACCGATGATAAACAATTGACGATACATGCAGGCGGTAACATCAGCGGACTCAAGGACAAATACAAACTGCACGTTCACTTCAACGTTAGTCGTATGACGGCCCTCGGCGGCAGCAAGGAGAAAATCATCAACCAGTTTACGGTTAAGAAGTTCATGATGAAGCAACTCCATAATCTGGGACGCATTGACTATACCGGATACTTTGATGTGGTGTGGAAACGCGAGTCCTTCGTGGGACGACTGAATACGGCCGTGGGAGCCATGAATTTCCAGTTCTCTCTCGACGAGAAGAATAAGTATGTTACAGGTACTGCCAGCACAGACTCGCTGGAACTGGGTGTGGCCTTGGATATGCCGGAACTGGGTATGGCTGCTGCCAAGGCCGACTTTATGTTCGACATCTCTAAACCGCGTACCGCATTGATGCGCAAGCGCTTAGGAGGAAAACTGCCCATCGGCAAGGTAGATGCACATGTCTCAGAGGCTTCGTACCGTTTCGTCAAGACTCATGATACCGAAGTACACATCGTCAGCGACGGTGCCGTTGCCCAAGGCCAGATCAACATGCGTGGCCGCTATATCGATGTCTTATGTTCCTTCTCTTTCACCAATACCAACGACTTGAAGAAAATGAAAATCAGGCCCAGTCTGAAGTTCCATAAGGCCAGCGATGCCGACAAGCGTTCCCGAGAAGAACGTAAGACACAGCTGAAGCTGGTGCGTGACTCCCGTAAGGCTGCCAGGGCAGAAGAGAAGGCTGCCAAAAAGGAGGCCAAGGCCGTCATTAAGGAACAAAAGGCAGCTGAAAAAGCTGCCCGAAATGCCGAAAAGGCTGCCGAGAAGGCTGCTGAGAAGGAGCGTAAGGCTGCCGAGAAAGCAGCCAAGCAGGAACGTAAAGCTGCTGAAAAGGAACGCAAGGCTGCTGAGAAAGCTGCCCGCAAAGCCGCTAAGAGCTTATAGCCGTTTTTGGCGTCAAAAAAATAAAAAGGTAAAGCATAACGTCTATTTTTAGTTTTTGTTTTGCCTTCTGGTGCAAAAAAAATCCCTAAAGTTTAGCGCTTTCGGATTATTTTTTTTATCTTTGTCGCCGATTTATGACATTGCAACATGAAAAAAAAGACTATGAGTAAAATCTTATGGGTATTCATGGCATTTATGGCTACCATGAATGCTATGGCTCAGGAGGATAAAGTGCAACCGTATATAGAGTTGGACCAGTTGCCTGATTTAATCAAGGTTATGCCAGAACCGCCGGCTTTCGACAGCCCAGAGTTTGCGAACGATGTGGTACGCTATAATTGGGGCAAGGAGCAGCGGCAGGACAGCGCTCGCCTCGCTATGGCCATTGCTGATGCCGAATGGCTTGATCATACTAAAATGTATGCCCAGTGGAAGGAGGCCTTCGGGCTGGAGATTAGTGAGAGTGCCACACCGGAAATCTGGAAACTGTTGGAGACGAGTCTCGCCACCACCGACCCCATGCGTGTGGATGTCAAGGCCCACTACCAACGCCAACGCCCCTTTGATCGCTACAAAGACCCTATGCCTTCGCATGAGGAGGACGATTTACGCGGTGATGGCAGCTATCCCTCAGGGCATAGTCTCCGCGGCTGGAGTATCTCGCTGATTCTGGCGCAGATTGCTCCTGCTCGGGCCAATGAAATATACAAGCGTGGCTGGGAATACTGTGACAGCCGTGTCATCTTAGGTGCCCACTGGCAGAGCGACGTCGACTTAAGTCGTGCTGTCGCCAGCGTTGGTTTCTGCGCCCTACAGGGCAGTAAGGCTTTTATTGCCCAGATGAAAAAAGCTCAGGCCGAATATGCAGAAAAAACAAAGTAATTACTGGGTTACTGGAAATGAATATAGTAATATTTTTTAATTTAATGATATGAAAAGAAAGAATGTTATGACAATGGCCTTGGTGCTCGGCACGATGGTCGGACTCACGGCATGCGGACTTGACGTGCCCACGCAAACGAACTCATCGTTCGAGACAATGACAGTGAAGAAATCAGACATTGAGCTGCCTTACAGGTTCAGTGCCAGAATGAAGGGTCAGAACGACGTGACGGTAACACCACAGGTGAGCGGCCAGCTGATGAAGATTGCCGTCACCGAGGGTGAGCAGGTGAAGAAGGGGCAGACGCTCTTTGTTATTGACTCGCGTAACGCACGGCTCGAATTGGAGGCAGCGCAGGCCAACCTTCAGGCTGCACTGGCCCAGGAAAACAGCGCCAAGTTGGAGTATGAGTCGAACAAGAACTTGTTTGAGAAGAAGATCGTGAGCCGCTACATGCTCGACAACGCTGATAACTCCTACAAGCAGGCGCAGGCTGCAGTGGCTCAGGCCCGTGCATCGGTGAACCGCGCGAAGGTGAACCTCGGTTTCTGCACCATCACGGCAACCGTACCCGGTATTATCGGCGAAATTCCCGTGCGTGTCGGTGACCAGGTGTCGCCCATGACCGAACTGACCATACTGAGCGGCAATACGACGATGTACGCAGAGTTCTCGGTGAACGAGGCTGTTATCGAAGCTATGGTTCAGAACGGCATGAAAGCCGGCGAGGTAGAGAAGTATATCGCTAATCTCCCCCCCGCCACGTTTGTGATGAAGAACGGTACGGAGTATCCCCACAAGGGTCGCGTCGTCAGTCTGACGGGTGTAGTGAATGATGCAACTGGCTCGCTGACCAGCAAAGTATCATTCCCCAACCCCGACGGCCATCTCTATTCTGGCATTCAGGGTACGATTGTTATGCCTTTCGCTGAGAAGAATGTGATTGTAATCCCGCAGTTTGCTGTAGTGCGCCTACAGGACAAATCGCAAGTCTATAAGGTTAAAGCCGACAGTACAGCAACCGCCGTCGAGGTTACGACAGAGGATACCGGCAACGGCAAGGATTTCATCGTGACCAGTGGTCTGAAAGAGGGCGACCAGATTGTTACCATCGGTGCCAACAACGTGACGGAAGGCCAGAAAGTGCTGTTCCCAAAAGAAGGGAAAAGTGAATAATGAAAAGTAATTTCGTTATAACGTAATATCGATATTTCGAAATATGAAAAACAATATATTTATCAATAAATACGTGATGGCATGTGCCATCTCGATTGTGATAGCGCTGGTGGGCTATATCTCGATGAGCACGCTGCCTGTGGAGCAGTACCCGGACATTGCACCCCCTACGGTGTCAGTCACCACCAGCTATGACGGTGCTGACGAGAACACGGTGATGAAGGCAGTCATCCAGCCCCTTGAGGAGGCTATCAACGGTGTGAACGACATGACCTACATTACCTCAAAGGCATCGTCGAACGGTGAGGCGGAAATCAACGTCTACTTCAAGCAGGGTACCGACCCAGACATGGCGACGGTGAACGTGCAGAACCGCGTGACCCGTTCCCTGGCCCTGCTGCCTGCCGAGGTTACCAAGGTCGGCGTGAAGGTAGAGAAGCGTCAGAACAACATTCTGCGCATCTTCGCCGTGAAGAGTGCCGACGGCAAATACGACGAGGACTTCGTGTCGAACTACGTGGATATCAACATCAAGCCGAAACTAATGCGTATTACTGGTGTAGGCAACGTACAGAGTATGGGTAACACCTACGCCTTGCGCATCTGGCTGAAGCCCGATGTGATGGCTCAGTACGGGCTGACCCCCAACGACATCTTTGCCGCCATCGGCGGACAGAGTTTTGTGGCCGGTGTGGGTACGCTGGGCGAGAAGTCGGGCAACTCCTACCAGTACTCCATGCAGTACAAGGGTACGCTGAAGACCGTTGAGGAGTTTAACGACATTGTGCTACGCACCAACGGTGGCGGTATGCTCCACTTGAGCGACGTGGCCGATGTGCAGATTGGTGCCATGAGCTACAACTTCACGTCGAACATCCAGGACCGTCCAGGTGCTATGTTCATGGTGTTTGCCGCACCTGGTGCCAACGCCACTCAGGTGAACGCAGCCATCAACAAGATGTTTGAGGAGGCCAAGGCGACGATGCCCGCCGGACTGGAGTTTGTCACCCTGATGACCAGCGATGACTTCCTCTTTGCCGCTATCCACAATGTGGTCGAGACGCTCGTCATCGCCATCATCCTTGTGGTGCTCGTGGTGTTCTTCTTCCTGCAGAATTTCAAGGCAACTATTATTCCCTCTATATCAATTATCGTGTCGCTGCTGGGCACCTTTGCTGTCGTCTCGTTGGCAGGTTTCTCGCTCAACATTCTAACGCTGTTCGCACTGGTGCTCGCCATCGGTACGGTGGTGGACGATGCCATCGTGGTGGTGGAGGCCGTCATGGCGAAGATGGAAGGTGGTATCAGCGACGCCCGCGAGGCCACCCGCCAGGCTATGAACGAAGTGTCGGTGGCCGTTGTATCATGTACGCTGGTGTTCATGGCCGTGTTCGTGCCTGTAATGTTCATGCCAGGTACTTCAGGCACCTTCTTCACCCAGTTCGGCGTGACCATTGCCTCGTCCGTCGGTCTGTCGTGTATCTCGGCCCTGACGCTCTGCCCTGCCCTCTGCGCCATCATGATGCGCGTCACGGAAGGCAAGAAGGAAGGCAAGGGGTTGACCTACTATACCAAGAAGGCTTACGAGGTCAGCTACAACGCTATATATAATAAGTATAGTAAGGCTGTCCAGAAATTCATCAAGCGTCCCGTCCTTTCATGGGGTCTGCTGATTGCTGCCGCCGTACTGCTGGTATTCTTCATGAAGAGTCTTCCCTCTGGTCTCGTGCCTCAGGAGGACCAAGGTGTGTTCTTGGCCGAGATTCAGGCTCCTGAAGGTGCCACACTAAAGCAGACGCGCGAGATGGTGAAAAAGGTAGAAGAAAAAGTCAAGAAGATTCCCGAATTGGAGAGCTACGCCGTTGCCTGTGGTTATGGTATGTTGTCGGGTGCCGGTTCCAACTACGCCACGATGGTGGTGCGCTTGAAGAACTGGGACGACCGTCCTGGCATGAATCATCTGATTGACCTCGTCCTCGGCCGTTTCTATTATGACTGCCAGGACATCAAGAATCTGAGGGTGCTGCCCTTCCAGATGCCGCAGATTCCCGGCTACGGTACGAGTAACGACGTCTCATTAATTGTCGAGGACCCCACCGACGGCAACCTGTCGGAGTTTGCCAAACAAACCGAGCACTTCCTGACCAAGTTGTCGGAGCGGCCAGAGGTGGCCTCTGCCATGACGACCTATTCAGAGCGTTTCCCGAAATATCAGGTGGATGTCGATGCAGCCCAGTGCGACCGTGCCGGCGTGTCGCCGCAAGAAGTTCTCAGCACGTTGGGTGCTTTCTGCGGTGGTGCCTATATCGGCAATTTCAACCAGTTCGGTAAGGTCTATCGCATCATGTCGTCCGCCTCGCCCGAGTATCGCCTCGACCCGCAGTCGCTGCACAACATCTTCATGCAGGTGAAGGGCGGCAAGATGGCTCCCATGTCTGAGTTTGTCACACTGAAGGAGATTGTCGGCCCTTCCAATATCGAACACTTCAACCTGCTCCAGAGCATTACTTGCTTTGTGACGCCCGGTAGCGGTTTTACCGAGGGTGACGTCCACAAGGTCATTGCCGAGGTGTTCAAGGAAGAGATGCCCGCCACGGCCACCTACGAGTATAGTGGCATGTCGCGCGAATTGGAGGAGACAGCCAACTCTAATGCCACGGCCCTCATCTACGTCATCTGCGCTATCCTCATCTACCTCATTCTGGCTTCGCTCTACAACTCGTGGTTCACACCGTGGGCCGTGCTGTTCAGCGTGCCGTTCGGTCTGATGGGCGCCTTTGTGTTCGCCTTCTTTGGCAGCCAGCTGGGCCTGCCGGGCATGGACAACAACATCTACCTGCAGACGGGTGTCATCATGCTGATTGGTCTGTTGGCCAAAACGGCTATCCTGATTACCGAGTTCGCTACCGAGCGCCGCGCCCAGGGCATGAGCATCGTCGATGCAGCCTTCGAGGCCTGTAAGGAGCGTCTGCGTCCTATTTTGATGACCGTAGCTACGATGATTATCGGTATGGTGCCCCTCGTAATCACGGGTGGTGCCGGTGCCAATGGTAACCGTGCTCTCGCACTTGGTGTCATTGGCGGTATGAGTATCGGTACCATTGCCCTGCTCTTCGTCGTACCGGCCTTCTTCATCGTGTTCCAGAAACTGCACGAGAAGTTCCAAGGCAAAGAAGTGAAAAGTGAATAGTGAATAATTTGCTACCGCATTAGAATTATGAAAATCAAGAATATCATCGCCGTCGCAGCCGTGGGTATGACACTTACGGGCTGCGGCATATATAATAAGTACGAGCAGAAAACAGAGACGCCCGCCAACGTCTTCGGCAACGACATTGGTTCTCACGGCACCGACACATCGCTGGCCCAGATGTCGTGGCGCGAGTTCTTCACCGATCCTTTGTTGCAACAGCTTATCGAACAGGTACTGGCCAACAACACCGACCTGAACTCAGCGCGTATCGCCATCGAGAAGTGCCAGGCCCAGCTCCAGGCTGCCCGTCTGGCCTACCTGCCCGCATTCGCACTGGCTCCGCAGGGTACGCTGTCAAGCTTCGACGGTGCTGCGCCCACGAAGACCTATAACCTGCAGATGCAGATGTCGTGGGACATCGACGTGTTTGGCTCCATCACCAACAAGAAACGTGCCGCCAAGGCCATCTTGCTGCAGTCGCAGCTGATGGAGGAGTCGACGCGTGCCAACCTCGTCGCCACCACGGCCCAGCAGTATTTCATCCTGCAGATGCTCGACCGGCAGCAGGAAATTCTGATGAAGACCGACAGTCTGTGGGGTGCCTCGCTGGAGACGGAGAAGGCCCTGTGGGAGAACGGTCAGGCCTACAGCACTGCCGTCAACCAGCTCGAGTCGTCGTGGCTAAGCGTCAAGACGCAGCTCGTCGACATACGCCGTACCATCCGCTCTACCGAGAACGCCATCTGCAAGCTGCTGTGCATCACACCGCAGCACATCGCACGCTCCAAATGGGGCTCCTCGGCCTTGCATCATCCCGAGGCAACGGGTAACGACACCGGTCAGCGCATGTTTGATGTCAAGTTCCTCAACATCGGCGTGTCGGCAGAATTGCTCGAGACTCGTCCCGACATCCGTCTGGCCAACGCTTCCATGGAGGAAGCCTTCTACAATACGCAGGCTGCCCGCTCGGCCTTCTTCCCCACCATCACACTGTCGGGAGCAGCCGGTTGGACCAACAGCGGCGGCATGGGCATCGTCAATCCCGGCAAATTGCTGTGGAATGCTATCGGACAGCTCACCCAACCCATCTTCCAGCGTGGTAGCATCAAGGCGAACTACAAGATCCAGAAGCTCACCGAGGAAGATGTGCAGCGCAAATACGTGCAGACCGTCATCGACGCCGGTAACCAAGTCAACGAGGCACTGGCAGACTGTCAGGCCGCTCGCGACAAGCACCAGTACTACCACCGTCAGGTCGCCGTGCTCAACGAGGCATATTATGGCACCCACCAGCTGATGGACAATGGTAAGGCCAACTATCTGGAAGTTCTCACCGCCCAGGAGTCGCTGCTTAGCGCACAGCTCAACGAGGTGACGAACATGTACAATGGTGCCGAGGCTGTCATAGCCCTCTACATCGCCCTTGGTGGTGGTGCGAAGTAAGATATGAGACGGATTCTGTTGATTTTCGTCGCAGTGTTGGCATTTGGCACGGCAGGTGCACACTATCATGATAGAACTGCTGCCAATCGAAAAAAAGTGGCTGTCGTGTTGAGTGGCGGTGGTGCCAAAGGTATGGCTCATATCGGTGTTCTGAAGGTGCTGGAGAAGGCAGGCATCCCTATTGACATCGTTACTGGTACGTCAATGGGTAGTATCGTCGGCGGTTTTTACTGCATCGGCTATAATGCCACCGCCCTTGATTCGATAGTTCGTGTGCTGGATTGGAGCTATGTCATTACCGACAAAGAGAACCTGGGGAACCAGAGTCTCAGCGATCGTAAGAAACAGAATACTTATATCTTCTCGTCGGGTATGGCCTTAGGTAAAAAACGCAACGTGAATTCCGGTGGATTCATCAAGGGTAAGAATCTGGCAGAGTTGTTTCAGCAGCTCTGTAGGGGATTCACTGACTCGCTCAATTTTACAGAAGACCTGCCCATTCCTTTTGCTTGTGTGGCCACCGACATTGTGACCAATACTGAGGTAGTATTCCATAGCGGAAGACTACCTCAGGCCATGCGTGCCTCGATGGCCATCCCGGCAGTTTTCTCGCCGGTGAGGATGGGTGACATGGTACTCGTCGACGGTTGTCTGCGCAACAACTATCCCGTTGATGTGGCTCGCGAGATGGGGGCCGATGTTGTCATCGGCATCACGCTATCTGGCAAACCCAAAACTGCAAAAGACATCACGGGTACTATGAGTGTTCTTGGTCAAATTATTGATAACGACTTCAATAACAAGTACGAGGAGAATATTGCCCTCACCGACCTGCATATTAACATTGATCCCCGTGACTATACTGCTGCCAGTTTTTCAGCGGAAGCCATCGATTCGCTTGTGCGTTATGGTGAAGAGGAAACCATGCGTCACTGGGACGAAATTATCGACTTGAAGAAACGTATAGGTCTCAGAGAATCATACCGTCCTGCAGTATTACATCCTATGCGACCGCTGGTGATGACCGAGAAACACAAGATTTCGGGCTACACGTTTGAGAATATGTCGCCTCAGGACGAGCGATTCCTGCGCCAGAAGTTTCATCTGAACCGTATAGACAGCATTGATGCTCGTCTTGAACAGCAACTGACCACATCGATGCGAGTGGACTTGTTCTACCAGACTGCTGAATGTCGTCTGGTGCCTGAGAACTTGCCGAAAGGACGGGCGAAACGTTTGGTCATTCGCGGTGTATGGTCGAAGCAAGAGAAAGAATGGGCTGAGGCAGATGGTGTGCACGTTATTCTTTCGGCAGGTCCTCGCAAGTCGGCGCAGCTTCATGCAGGTGTACGCTATGATACCGAGGAATATGCTGCCTTACAGCTGGGGCTTGACATACCGTTAAGGACGTCGATACCCGTTAATACTGACGTCACGCTGAGGTTGGGTAAACGCCTGATGATAAGCGGCGACCTTACCATCCATCCCCGCAGCTTTACCCGCCCTACGCTCAGCTATGCTTTCCGCCGCAACGACGTGGACGTCTATTCTGATGGTGACCTAGACTATAACATTCGATACAACCAGTTCCAGGTAGAGTTTACGCCAGTCAACTTCGATTTCCGGCATTTCAATGTGCAGATAGGACTGCGTTGGGACTATATGCATTACCGCAACAGACTTGGAGCGAAGTCATCGGATTGGGTATCACCCGAAAACGAACGCTTTTATAGCTATCGTGCCCGGGTTGAGTACAACAGCGAAGACGATTGGCATTTCCCCACCCGCGGTGCCCGCTTCAAGGCTGAATATGCCTATTTGACAGACAACTTCGCCAAGATCGACGACAAACCCGGTATGAGCGATGTCAACGCTAACTGGCGCATGTCGTTCTCCTTTGGTAAGTATTTCACCCTGCAGCCGATGCTCTATGGCCGTCTGCTCTTCGGTACTACCGTACCCCCAGTATTCAGCAATACCATTGGCGGTGATTGGTTTGGACACTATGTCGAGCAGCAAATGCCCTTCGCCGGCATCGGCAATATGGAATACGTTGATAATCAGTTTGTGGCTGCCCAGTTGCAAGGTCAGCTTCACATAGGCGGTAGTAGCTATGTCCTGCTCCGCGCATCCGCTGCCCAGCAGGCTAACCAACTTGAGGAGCTCATGGACTACCATACACTGTTGGGTGGACAGGTTGCCTACTATTATAATACCCCTTTTGGTCCTGCTGGCGCAACTTTCGGCTATAGCAATCGTACGAAGTCACCCTATCTCTTCGTGAATCTCGGGTATGAATTCTGATCATCGGATTGTGCGGATCAAACGGGTCGTTTTAGTGATGGCGCTCATAGTCGGGGGCGTGATGACGGAAGCTGGTGCCGGAACTTGCCATACATAATATCAAATGGTATGTACGTGCCTTCTTCGGTATGCGGTTATAGTAAAATAAGGACCCTCATAGTGCCTCTTTGTGTGTCTAAACGCACTCGTTGAGTAAATAAGTCTGGATTTATTTGGTGGTTTGGGGAAATTGTTGTAACTTTGCACCCGCTTTTCGTGGCACCTGTGTCCGAAAGCCTGAAAATAACATAGTATTAACATTATAGAATTAAAACCAAAAAACAAATGATTATTGTACCCGTAAAAGAAGGCGAGAACATTGAGAAGGCCCTTAAGAAGTTTAAGAGAAAGTTCGAGAAGACTGGCGTTGTAAAGGAACTTCGTGCCCGTCAGCAGTTCGACAAACCCTCTGTACTGAAGCGCCTGAAGATGGAGCACGCTATTTACGTACAGAAGCTGCGCGCTAACGAAGAGTAAAAAAGTACGAAAATATTTGGTGGTTTCAAGAATAATTCGTAAATTCGTTGCCGAAATAGAGATGCGACGAATATGATGATAGACGATTTCTTGGACTACTTGCGTTACGAACGGAACCGCTCCGAACTTACCGTACGCAGTTACGAACGGAGTCTGCGTGACTTTGAATCGTACTTCAAAAATCTGGAAGGTCATCTCTCTTGGGAGTCGGTAGACTCGGACATCATCCGTGACTGGATGGAGAGTTTGATGGATAAAGGCGACATGGCATCCACGGTGAACAACCGCTTGAGTGCTGTGCGTTCCTTTTTTCGTTTTGCTCTCGCCAGGGGACAGGTAACCGCTGATCCTGCCAATGTTGTTAAGGGACCGAGGAAACAGAAGCCGTTGCCGCAGTTTGTGCGGGAGGTGGATATGAATCGGCTGATAGATATTCCGCAGATGTGGAAAGGGGACTTCGGGGGCTTTCGCGCGCGTACCATAATTATATTGTTATATGAGACGGGTATCCGCTTGGCTGAACTGGTGGCCTTGAACGATCAGGATGTAGACTTCGGCATGCATCAGCTGAAAGTGACGGGTAAACGCGACAAACAGCGCTTGATTCCTTTTGGTGAGGAGTTGGAACATGTCTTGACGGAGTATCTGCACCGACGTGACGAGCAGTGGCCGCAACATGGCTCTGCACTATTCCTTAACGACAAGGGAGAACGTATCGGTCGCTGGCAGGTCCGCGCGCTGGTCAATCAGCATCTCTCGCTGGTGACTTCGCTGAAAAAGCGTTCGCCACACGTCCTTCGCCATTCTTTCGCTACGGCCATGCTCAATCATGGGGCAGATTTGGAGAGCGTAAGAAAATTGCTGGGGCATACGAGTGTGGCTGCCACGGAGATATATACCCATACGACATTTGAGCATCTGAAAAAAGCTTATGAGAATGCCCATCCAAGGGCTTAACCTTATTTATTTACCCTTTAAAAACAGGAGGTAACTATGGAAATTAAGATTCAGTCGATTCACTTCGACGCTACTGAGAAGTTGCAGGCGTTCATTGAAAAGAAGGTCGCCAAGTTGGAAAAAACATTTGAGGATATTCAGAAGGTTGAGGTTCAGTGTAAGGTGGTGAAACCGGCCACCGCCCAAAACAAGGAAGTCGGCATGACAGTTTCTGTCCCTGGAACGACACTGTTTGTGGAGAAGGTGAGTGATACTTTTGAGGAAAGTTGCGACCTTTGTGTGGACTCAATGCGTGTCCAACTTCAGAAATTCAAGGAAAAATTAAGGAATAGATAAAAAAAAGTGCGAAAAGTTTTGGTAATTCAAAAATAATGCCTACCTTTGCATCCGCTTTCCGATAGTAAGACTCCAAATCGGTTAGCGGATGCTTGAGTAGCATGCCTCTTTAGCTCAGTTGGCCAGAGCACGTGATTTGTAATCTCGGGGTCGTTG
>CAMHJQ010000022.1 GCA_946185485.1 uncultured Prevotellaceae bacterium
GGTACATCATCGCCAACAAGAAGAAGCTCGGCCAGCTGAAGGGCAACGAGTTCCTGGTGAAGACCATCGTGACTACTGAGGTTATTGCCGAGATTGCCAAGAAGAACAACGTGGAGTATATGGACTGCTACACCGGATTCAAGTGGATTGCTAACGAGATTCGTGTCAACGAGGGCAAGAAGAAGTACATCGGCGGTGGTGAGGAGTCGTTCGGATTCCTGCCGTTCGACAAGGTTCGCGATAAGGACTCCCCCGCATCTATTTGTCTGATTTGCGAGATTGCCGCTTGGGCTCGCGACAATGGCATGACGTTGTATGATCTGCTGATGAATATCTACAAGGAGTATGGCTTCTCGAAGGAGGTGACCATCAATGTGGTACGTCCGGGTAAGACGGGTGCCGACGAAATCAAGCAGATGATGACCAACTTCCGCAACAATCCTCCGACGGATCTGGGCGGTTCGAAGATTTGTCTGTGGAAGGACTTCCAGACACTGGAGGCCAAGAAGGCTGACGGTACTGTCGACAAGATTGACATGCCTGCTACCTCGAATGTGCTCCAGTGGTTCTGCGAAGACGGTACGAAGGTCTCTGTCCGTCCTTCCGGCACGGAGCCGAAGATTAAGTTCTATACCGAGGTAAAGGATGCTTCCTTCCAGGGTGCTGCCGACTACGAGCGCTGTATTAAGGCTGCTGAGGAGAAGATTGAGGGTATTAAGAAGAGCCTTAGTCTCTAATTCCAATATGAATCCTTTCTTTGAGGAGGCTGCTTCACGGCAGCCTCCTTTTATTTGGTAGCGCTGAGAGGTTGCTTATCACAATCCCCATAAATGTGGATTGCAGGGGTAGGGGATTTGGCGTACCTTTGCACCCTGAAAAGAAATCAGAAACCATTTATGAAGAGTAAATACTATTTATTATCCTTGGCTTTTGCGTTTACGTTACAGACGCAAGCCCAGAAGCAGGATGATATGCGACAAGCGGTGGAATACTTGGCATCCCAAGAGTTAGGTGGCCGTTATCCTGGCACAGCCGGTGATACCCTTGCTTCGGAATTTATCACCCAGAAGCTTCGTCAGCTGAAACTCAACCCCGTTGTTAAGGGGAAAAAGAAGAAGGGCTTCTATCATGACTTTACATACGGAAAGACTGAGCAGCGGACTACCCATAACATTCTGGCCGTTCTTCCGGGAAAGGACAAGAAGCTACGGAATGAATTCATAGTTGTAGGATCGCATTATGATCATTTAGGTATGGGAGGACAGGGGTCAGGTTCCCGCCGTCCCGATACGTTAGGCGTTCATCCCGGTGCCGACGACAATGCCAGCGGTGATGCCGTTGTGCTCGAACTGGCCAAATATTTCAAGAAGACCGGCTCTCCAAGAAGTATCATCTTCGCATTCTTCGGTGCAGAGGAACAAGGTCTTGTCGGTTCCAAATTCTTTTTGGATTGGATGAAACATGAGGATAACCGGCGCATCAATCTTCCTGAGAATCAGAAAGGTATTGTTGCTATGGTGAATCTCGATATGGTGGGCCGTATGCGCAATCATTCCATGTGCGTGTCGGGAACAGGAACTAGTAGCTGCTTCAAGGCTCTGGCGGAGCAGGTCGCTGAGAATACCGCCGTCAACATCACCTGCATTCCTGACGGCTATGGTCCGAGTGACCAGGCATCATTCGTGGCTGCGGAAATTCCTGTATTCTTCCTCACCACGGGTGGGCACATGGAGTATCACACCCCTGCTGACGTTCCCTACACCTTGAACTATGACGGCATGCAGCAGACGCTGGAGTACACGCAGGAGCTGATAACCCGCCTATCAGCCATGCCCGATACGCCCGATTATATCAATGTTCCCAGCACGCAAACCATGAAGCATGCCAAATTCAAGGTCACGTTAGGGTTGATGCCCGACGTTATGGGAGCCAGCACCATTCCCGGACTGCGTGCCGACATCGTGGTGGCAGGAAAGCCCGCACATAATGCTGGCATCAGGAGTGGCGACATCATCCAGGAGATTGACGGTAAGGCGGTGAATGACATCAACGAATACATGGAGCGTCTGTCGGAGTTGACTGCCGGCACTACCATTCCCGTGAAAGTGCTGAGAAATGAGGAGACAATCGTTTTTCAAGTTCACCTAAGCCCTCCCGTAAGATGAAAAAGGCAGCATATTGGACCATAGCTGTCGTCATCACATTGGTATTGAGCATTTACCAGCGCATGACAGGACCTACTCACCCGAAGAAGGTGGTAATGGAATTGAATGACGCGAGTTACAAGATGAAATTGCCTAGAAGTGGCGTGCAGCACGATGAGATTATCACGCTCAACGACATTCCTCAAAGTCACGGGAACATCACGCTACACTACCGGCGCTATCCGACGCAGGATGAATATACCTCCGTGGATTTCAAGTACTTAGACAATAAGTGGCAGGCAGCGCTGCCTGTTCAGCCCGTAGCAGGTAAACTGCAGTATTACATCACCGCCGACGGAAAGAACTACCCTGCCGACGAGCCTGTAGTGATACGGTTCCGCAACGATGTGCCCGCCGGCATCCTCATTCCCCACATCCTGCTGATGTTCGGTGCCATGCTCTTTGCCGTTTACACGTTCCTGCTGGTGATGACGGGCAGGGTGTATGCCAAGTGGCTGAAAATCACCGTCGGAACGTTGTTCGTAGGCGGATTCATCTTCGGCCCCTTGGTGCAGCATGCAGCTTTTGGACCGTGGTGGACAGGTTTTCCATATGGAACAGACCTTACCGACAACAAGACCCTCCTTTCCTTCTTTTTCTTTGCTGCCGCCTTAGCCACCCTGAAGTGGAAGTACAACAGGTGGCTGGTGGGCCTTGCCGTACTGCTGATGATTGCCGTCTTCACGATTCCCCACAGCAGCTACGGCTCAGAGTATGACTATACAACACAGCAATTAAAAAAATAAAAAGGTAAAACAGTAAAAAGGTAAAAAAGAATTATGAAGATTAAAAGTTTTATGATGATGTTGGTTGCCGCAGCAACCGTAGTTATGGGTTTCACTTCTTGTGGCAGCGACGATGACGAGCCTCAGGTTCCCGTTGCCACTCAGGTGGCAGGCTCCTATACAGGTAATGAGATTGTTATCGTGATGGGCGACGAGTCGTCGAATGATACCAAGACCTATCAGTTTACCAAAGTGTCAGATACATCCATTGACATGACTGTTCCCGAAATGGGTATGGGCGGTATGATGACTATTCCCGCCTTCCCTGTGAAGAACATTCCTCTGACTCAGAACGGCAATACTATTACCGGCAAAGTCGCTTCTTACAGCGGCACGGTGAAGAATGCCAAAGGCGAGGATAAGGCTTATACCGTGAGCAATGTCGCCCTCATGTTCAGCGACAAGAACGTTGTGGTGACCTACTCGCTGAAATATGGCAACATGCCGATGGCAATGGAGACCACCTTTACAGGAATCCGCAAATAAGTGATGGCCGCTCGCATCAAGACATCTCTTCTGGCTGGCATGGCATTGGCTGTGCCAGCTATTAGTGTGTCTGCGCAGCCGTCGATACGTGATTCCATAGAACTGGAGCCCGTCGTCATCACCGCCTCCCACACGCCAAAGGCGCTGAAGGACGCACCGGTGGTAACGCGCCTCATCACGCGCCACGACATCAAGATTACCGATGCCACCAACATTCAGGACCTGCTGACACAGGAGATTCCCGGCCTGGAGTTTGGCCTTGCCATGACTCAGGAAACGTCACTCAACATGAGCGGCTTTGGCGGCAATGCCGTCCTCTTCCTGGTTGACGGCGAGCGTATGGCGGGGGAGACCGTGGACAACGTCGACTACAACCGCATGAACCTCGACAACGTGGGGCGCATCGAGATTGTCAAGGGTGCTTCGTCGGCCCTCTACGGCTCGAATGCCGTCGGCGGTGTCATCAACCTCATCAGCCGCGAGAACCTTGACCCATGGACGGCCAACGCCAACTCGCGCTACAACACCTTCGGTCACGAATGGCGCAACGGAGCCAGCTTTTCCTTCAACACGGCGAAATGGAACTCGCAGACGAATTTCCAGCATAGCAGGATTGATCCCGTCGACCTGCCCAAAGCACACTCTGCCGAGGAGATTGCCATGGAACTGATGAAGAAGGCCCAGGGGCTGCCCTACGACGAGTCGGTACTCATTGACGAGTCGAACATAAGCCGTCTCTTTGGCCAGCGGACCTACAACGTCAAGGAACGGCTGACGTGGCGTGCCACCGACCGACTGACGCTGATTGGCCGTGGCGGCTATTTCTTCCGCACCAGCGAGCGCGACACGTACGACTACCACTTTAACGGTTACAGTGCCGGACTGAAGGGCAAGTATGCCTGGAACCACGACCGCCACCTGGAACTGTCGTACGCCTTCGACCAGTACGACAAGGCCAACTTCATGCCTGACGGCACGCGCACCCACGACCACGACTACACCAACCGGCAGCATGTCGTCCACGCGCTGTTCAGCAATGCCTTTGGCAGGCACACGCTGATTCTCGGTGCCGACTACATGAACGACTATCTCTCTACCTACCAGTTTGTTACGGGCACAAACCACTCGCAGGACAACATCGACGGCTATGCGCAGTTCGACTGGAACATCACCAATCAGCTTAACATTGTGGGCAGCGTGCGCTACGACTACTACTCCGCTTCTGCACAGCAGGCGTTCACCCAGCGCCTTGCCGTTGTCTACAAGTTTCCGTGGATGACCTTCCGTGCCAACTATGCCAGCGGCTTCCGTGCCCCTACGCTCAAAGAGATGTATATGCACTTCGACATGGGCAACATGGGCTATCTGCTCAGGGGCAATCCCGACCTGAAGCCCGAGAAGAGCCACAACTTCAACATTGCCATCGAACGTACCAACAGCATCCGCAACAGCGGCTTCCTCGACGGACGCTACAATTTCACCCTCATGGGCTACTGCAACATCTTCGACAAGCGCATCACCACCATCGACGGAGGCATCTGCGAGGGCATGGAAAGCGCACTCTACTGGAACGAGGATGGCATCACCGTCTGGGGCGTGGATGCCTGCTTGGGACATATCTGGGATTGCGGACTGTCGTTCAAGCTGAACTATTCATGGATGAAAGAAACCGGCAAGGTCTATTACTCCGACTTCTACCAGCCCCGTTCACACTCCATGACGTGGAGAGTGGGCTACGACCACCGCTTTTCGTCACTCTACGCCCTCGACGCGGCACTTTCAGGGCGCTATCAGGGCAAGCCGCAGTCAGGCCGCCAGAATGTCGACCAGGGCTACACCATCTGGAAACTCATGCTCCAGCACCACGTCTGGCATGGCATCACCGTCACCACAGCCGTCGACAACCTGTTTAACTACAAACCCAAGTCCTATTATTATTGTTCACCGCTGACCACTGGAACGTCCTTCAGTATCGGCTTGTCTGTGGATTTGGATAAGCTATAACAGATTGTTAGATAATTATTTATATATAATTAAATGTAAGAATAGGTGTTAAAGTCGTTAAAATTAACGGAATTAATTAACTAAATAGACTTCTTCATGCAGTAAAATTCGTACCTTTGCAGCATGAAGAAGTCTACTATTTGGATCATAGCCGTCATCATGGGATTTTCGTTCCTGGCATTGCTCTTCCTTCAGTTCTCCTATATCGAGGAGATGGTGAAGATGAAGAAGGAGCAGTTCGACGAGAGTGTGTACCGTAGCCTCTATCAGGCATCCCACAATACGGAGCTGAACGAGACGAAGCGCTATCTGGAGAAAGACGTCAAGGAGACGGAGCGCCGCGCCTTCCAGCAGGACTCGGTGATGGTCGACGGTATCGGAGGCACCATCAAGCACAGCCATCAGTTTGCTGTAGCTGCTGACGACGGCACGGTATACAGCTCGTTTCAAGTGAAAGCGTTCCAGATGAAGCCCGCCTCCATTCCTAAGGCCATGATTCTGCGCAAGGACAAAAACTCGCTGGTCGATGCTGCCAAGTCGATGCAGGAGATTGTGCGCAACCGCTATATCTACCAGAAGGCTCTGCTCGACGAAGTGGTGTATAATATCCTCTATACGGCTAGCGACAAGCCTCTGAAGGAGCGCATTAACTTCCGCATGCTCGATCAGGAGATACGTGACGAGTTGATCAACAATGGCATCAACATACCTTATCACCTCACCGTGTCGACCGCCGACGGTCGTGAGGTCTACCGCTGTCCCGACTATACGGACGCAGGCGAACGGTATGCATATACGCAACTGTTATTCCGCAACGACCCGCAGTCGAAGATGGGCGTCATCAAGATTCATTTCCCCGACATGAGTAGCTACATCTTCTCGTCGGTGCGTTTCATGATTCCCAGCATCATTTTCACCCTCGTGCTGCTCATCACCTTCCTCTTTACTATTGTCGTCATCTTCCGCCAGAAGCGCTATTCGGAAATCAAGAATGACTTCATCAACAACATGACGCACGAGCTGAAGACGCCTATCGCCTCCATCTCGCTGGCAGCACAGATGATGAACGACGACAGCGTGCCCAAGAGCGAACAGATGACCAAGCACCTGGGGACCGTCATTGCCGACGAGTCGAAGCGTCTGCGCTTCCTCGTGGAGAAGGTACTGCAGATGTCGATGTTCGACAAGAAGAGCGTCTCCTTCAAGCAGAAGGAACTCGACCTCAACGAGATGGTGGAGCAGATAGCCCAGACCTTCACCCTCCGCGTGGAACATACTGGCGGTAAGATATACACCCAGATTGAGGCTATCGACTCGGCCATCTATGTCGACGAGGTACACTTCCAGAACGCCATTACCAACCTGATGGACAATGCCGTCAAATACCGCAAGCAGGATGAACCCCTGGACATCTACATCCGCACCTGGAATGAGCACAACCGCCTCTGTCTGTCCATTCGCGATACGGGTCAGGGCATCAAGAAGGAGAACCTACGCAAGATATTTGACAAGTTCTACCGCGTGCATACAGGCAACAAGCACGATGTCAAGGGCTTTGGTCTGGGACTGGCCTACGTCAAGAAGATCATCGACCTCCATCAGGGCACTATCAAGGCAGAGAGCGAGCTCGGCAAGGGCACCAAGTTCACCATCAGCCTACCGGTGTTGGAAGAGGATGGAAAAAAGTAATCATCAAAGAGCAATCATATAAAAAATAAGAAACATATTAGTATTCATTTTAATATTTTAGGTTATGGACGAAAAACTGAAAATTCTTCTTTGCGAAGACGACGAGAACCTCGGAATGCTGTTGCGCGAGTATCTGGCTGCCAAAGGCTATGTTGCTGAACTGTGCCCCGATGGCGAGGCAGGCTACAAGGCATTCCTCAAGACCAAGTTCGATATCTGCGTGCTGGACGTGATGATGCCCAAGAAGGACGGTTTCACGCTGGCACAGGAGATTCGCCAGGCCAACCCTGACATTCCCATCATCTTCCTCACCGCCAAGACGCTCAAGGAAGACATCCTGGAAGGTTTCAAGATTGGTGCCGACGACTACATCACCAAGCCCTTCTCCATGGAGGAACTCGTATTCCGTGTGGAGGCCATCCTACGCCGTGTACGTGGCAAGAAGAACCGCGAGAGTTCAGTCTACCATATCGGTCAGTTCACCTTTGACACCCAAAAGCAGCTGCTCTGCATCGGTGAACAGCAGACTAAGTTGACCACCAAGGAGAACGAGCTGTTGGCCCTGCTCTGTTCGCATGCCAACGAAATCCTGCAGCGCGACTTTGCCTTGAAGACCATCTGGATTGACGACAACTACTTCAATGCCCGCTCCATGGACGTCTACATCACCAAGCTGCGCAAGCACCTGAAGGAAGACCCGCAGATTGAGATTATCAACATCCACGGCAAGGGCTACAAGCTCATCACTCCCGAGGAGGAGTAAGCCGTCATCATGTTATCCATTGGCCTGGTTCCATTTCGGAGCCAGGCCAATGATATTCCTCATAGCATACATTTCTCGCTTATCATTATTCCAGATGAGACGATTACAATTGGTATTATTTGCGCTGATAATTACTTCGAGTCTGACAAGTCTGGGCAGTTATCGTTCAACATGCCGACAGGTAAATGAGGATATGGACCGGGCTCTTGCCCTCACCATGCAGGAACAGCAGAGCGATGTCATCAGTCAAGACACCATCCGAGCTTTCAACAGCTACTTGCGGATAACAGAACTTCGGGGCAAGGCTACGTTGGCAGTTGCTACCCAAGGACGGCAGTTCAAGGCATACGCCCATTGCTCTGAAGCGACTATATTTTGGCTTTCAGACCAAAGGCCGGCAACCATCCTTTGGGTGTTGACCGGATTGTGGGGCATGCTCATGTGGTATCGTCGTCGGCAAATGGTGAGGGTGGTGCCGCTGGCGTTGCCCATTACAGGTAGGACTGTCTTCGGCGGACTGACCTATTCAGAAGAGGATAGTAGCTTCTATGCTGCCGACGGCCATCAGGTTCAGCTGACCCCCATGCAGCATCAGCTGATGGAGATGTTCTTTCATTCGCCCTCACATTCATTGACGAAGACGCAGATCTGTGATGTCCTCTGGCCCAAGAAACCCGATGCCAGCGAGACACTCTACACCCTTATTCGTCGGCTAAAGCTCGTCGTTGAGCAACACTCCGACCTCAAGATAGAATCCGACCGCCGTAAGTCATACAGACTGAAAGTCAAGCAGGTAGAATCCTGACATCTGTTCTGATATGCAAATGTCAGACAAATGTCAGGCAGTTTTTTCGAGCCTTTAGCGTTTTGTTGCTACCTTCGCCAGAAAATTCAAGCGAAGCATGATGCAACAAACAACATTTTCCAAAATCAACACCTGTATAGCATGGCTCCTGTTTGCCATTGCTGCCGTCGTTTACGGGCTGACTATAGAGCCAACAGCTAGCCTGTGGGACTGTCCTGAATTTATTGCCTGTGGCTATAAGTTGGAAATCGGTCATCCGCCCGGTGCGCCAGTCTTCATGCTGGTAGCCAACCTTTTCTCTCAACTGGTCAGCGACACCGCCCATGTGGCCATGATGGTCAACCTGGTGTCTGCCCTTCTGAGTGCCGGCTGTATTCTCTTTCTGTTTCTTACCGTCACGCATCTTGCTCGGAAACTGATTGGGCCTGACGACGTTACCCTCACCTTCCCTAATGTCATCATCATCGAGGCATGTGGTATAGTGGGAGCCTTGGCTTACACCTTCAGCGATACCTTCTGGTTCTCGGCTGTCGAGGCTGAGGTCTATGCCTTCTCCTCTTTTCTGACGTCCTTGATGTTCTGGCTGATTCTCGTCTGGGAATCAGAGGCAGACGGTCCGCGCAGTGACAGATGGGTCATCCTGATTGCCTACATCACCGGTCTGTCCATTGGAGTCCATCTGTTATGCCTGCTTTGTCTGCCCGCCATGTCGTTCGTCGTCTATTTCCGTCGGGCAAAGCGTAGCACGTGGATAGGCCTATTGTCGACATTGGCCGCAGGAGGACTGCTTGTGGGCATGATTCTCTATGGGCTCATACCGGGTGTGGTTAGAATAGGCGGCTGGTTCGAACTGCTGTTTACCAACGTATTTGGCACCCCTTACAACGTTGGACTCATCACCTACATCATTCTGCTGACTAGTACACTCGTCATAGCATATTATAAGGTACGACAGAGGATACTCAAATTGTCGTTGGCCTGTGTTCTGATGATATTGGCAGGCTACAGCAGCTATGGTGTCATCTTGATTCGGGCTAATGCCAATACACCGATGAGCGAAAATGCACCAGGAAACATTTTCGCCCTGGGCAGTTACCTGAACCGCGAGCAATATGGAGACACGCCACTCTTCTATGGTCCTGCATACAGCAGCGAAGTGGAGCGGGAACCCGTAGGTGAATACCTGATACCAAAGCAGGAGGAGGGGAAACCCATATACCGTCCGTCGGCTGATACGACTCAACAGAAGTACGAAGTCATACGCCACGAGGTCAAATATCTGTATCGGGAAAGCATGTATTTCCCCCGCATGCACTCACAAAGGCATGCAAAGGCATACGAGGATTGGATGAACGGTGTCGAGAAAGCTGGCAACCTGCCCACCTTTGCCGAGAACCTTCGTTTCTTTATCTCCTATCAGGTCAACTTCATGTACTGGCGTTACTTCCTGTGGAACTTTGTAGGACGGCAGAACAATATCCAAGGACACGGTGAAGTGGAACACGGCAACTGGGTGACTGGGTACCAGTGGATTGACGACTGGCTGTTAGGATGCGACACGTCAAGGCTGCCGTCAGACCTCGCAGAGAACAAGGGGCATAATGTGTTCTATGCCTTGCCACTGCTCCTGGGTGTGGCTGGCGTCATCTGGCAATGGCGCAAAGGACGCGAGGGAAGGCAGCAACTTTGGATAGTCACTTTGCTGTTCGTCATGACCGGGCTTGCCATCGTCGTTTACCTCAACCAGACACCGCTCCAACCCCGGGAGCGAGACTACGCATACGCTGGTTCTTTTTATGCCTTTGCCATCTGGATAGGCCTTGGGGTGGGGCTGTTCACGGCTGGGTGCCGAAAGCTGTTGAAGAGCCGAACGCTCGCTGCTGCCATCATGGGAGCCGTCTGCTGCATAGCCATTCCCGTGCAGATGGTCAGTCAGACCTGGGATGACCACGACCGCTCAGGACGTTACACCTGTCGCGACTTCGGGGCGAACTATCTGGAGAGTATGCAGCGCGAAGGACATCCCATCATCCTCACCAACGGCGACAACGACACTTTCCCGCTTTGGTACAACCAAGAGGTGGAGGGCGTCAGGACGGACACCCGCGACTGCAACATGGAATACCTGCAGACTGACTGGTATATCGACCAGATGAAGCGGCCAGCCTACGACTCGCCAGCCCTGCCCATCAGTTGGCAACACCAGGACTACCGAGAAGGTGTACACGAATTCATCCCTATCCAACCAACTGACAGCATTACCATTGGCGACATGGTCATCTCGTTCAAAGGCAGGACAGCCTTGTATAAGAATGAGCTCATGGTGTTGGAGATGCTGTCTCACGAAGACTGGAGTCGTCCCATCTATCTCTCCATCAGCATGGGGCCCGACAACCTTTCATTCCTCCGCAATCACTTGGTACTGGAGGGCCTCGCCTACCGCGTGTCTCCAACGGCAGCAAGACAGCGGATAGACGTTGAACGGCTCTATGATAACGTAATGCACCGTTTCCGTTTTGGCGGTCTAAGCACCAAGGGCATCTATGTGGATGAAGACGTGAAGCATCTGGCCAACACCCATCAGCTCGTCATGGGCATACTTATTGACTCACTGCTGCAACAGGATGACACCAAGCGGGCATTGGGAGTATGCCGGAAATGGCAACGGGAGATGCCCAACGAAAATGTTCCCTATACTGACGCAGCCCTTTCCATGGCCCGTTGTTACTATCAGACCAATCAGCCAATACAGGGTGACGACATCGTCAACAACCTGTTACGCCGTTCAGAGGAGTGGCTTTCGTGGATAGAAACCATCACTCCCCAACGTCGCACAGGTTCACTGTATACCCAAAAAACATGGTTGCAGACCATGCAGCAGACCCTGGCTTTGGCCGTACAATTTGAAAGAACAGACATCTATCATCAATATATCAGACAATATGAAAACTTTCTCCAACAGTCACGTCAAGAATAACCGTTTACGTTTCTTCGCAACAACCCCTCGTTGCATCATCATCGTTGCCAGTCTCCTCATCGTCGCTGGCTATCTCTTGATGTGTGGTCCGGGAAGTACTGAGCAGTCGTTCACCCCCGACATCTTTTCACATCGCAGGATAGTCGTGGCACCAATGCTGTGCCTGAGCGGTTATCTGCTAATCATCGTTGGCATCCTCCGTAAAAACAATGACGGCCACGCTGTGGAATAGGTTTGCCATAAAGCGCACTCTTCATAAAGAAGAATGCGCTCTTTCGTCGTATCTTTTTTACCTTTCCTCTACATAAGAAAATAAAGCGGCGACCCTCACAGGCAACCGCTTCATATCTTCAATAGGTATTAGTCCTTTTAAGGTAAAAAGATTGTTTTCAGGATAACACTGCAAAAGTACGACAATTTTTCTTAACATACAAACTTTTGCGCAACAATTTTTAATTATTTTTGCCGTGCTCCCACACAATTAGGGGTGTTTGAAAAGAATTGTTTAAATATACAGTCCGTATAGAGAAAATGGGGCATTCTCCATACGGACTGGTCTTGATTAAAATTTCTTCTACGACTGTTATTTATTCTTAACAATTTGGGCAGTGAAGGTTGCCTCGGCCACCACATGGTCGCCCACGAAGATGTAACCCTTCATGGAGGAGATGCCGTGACGGACGGGTGCCAGCAGGTCGACCTTGAAGATGAGTGTGTCGCCGGGAACCACCTTCTGGCGGAACTTGACGTCGTCAATCTTCATGAAGTAGGTGGACCAGCGCTCGGGCTCTTCCAGAGTGTTGAGTACGAGCAGGCCGCCACATTGCGCCATAGCCTCTATCTGGAGCACACCTGGCATGACGGGCTCTTCGGGGAAGTGTCCCGTGAAGAACGGCTCGTTGGAGGTGACGTTCTTGATGCCAACGATGGTGCTGGCACCGAGTGCGATGACTTTGTCGACCAACTGCATAGGATAGCGGTGGGGCAGCAGCTCGCGGATGCGGTTGACATCCATGATGGGCTCTTCGTTGGGATCGTAGATGGGAGCCTGAATCTCATGCTTGCGGATGTCCTTGCGTATCTGGCGGGCAAACTTGTTGTTAACGGTATGTCCGGGGCGGGTTGCAATGATGCGGCCCTTGATGGGTTTGCCGATGAGTGCCATGTCGCCGATGACGTCGAGCAGCTTGTGGCGTGTGCACTCGTTCTCCCATACCAGCGGCTTGTGCTGGATGTAGCCCAGTTCGTTGGCGTCGCGGTGCTCTACGCCCAGCATGTCGGCGAGCATGTTGAGGCGCTCCTGTGTGGTTTGGCGCTCGTAGATGACGATGGCGTTGTCCATGTCGCCGCCCTTGATGAGGTTGGCCTGAAGCAGGGGCTCGATGTCGCGGACAAAGACGAAGGTGCGGGCAGCGGCTATCTCGGTACTGAACTTGTCAATCCTGTCGAGGGTGGCAAACTGCGAGTTGATGAACTTCGACTCAAACGAACACATGGCTGTGATGGAGAACTCGTCGTCGGGCAGGATGGTGATGCACGAACCCGTCTTCTCGTCCTTCACCTCCATCTTCTTGCGGATGATGTAGTAGTCTTTCGGTGCATTCAGTTCCTCGATACCTACTTCGTAGATTTTTTCCACGTATTTGATAGACGAGCCGTCCAGGATGGGGAACTCGGGGCCGTTTACCTGAATGAGACAGTTGTCGATGCCCAGGGCATAGAGAGCTGCCAGTCCATGCTCGACGGTGGAGACACGGGCATCGCCCTTGCCCAACACGGTGCCTCGCTGGGTGTCGACGACATTCTCGGCGATGGCTTCGATGACGGGCTCTCCCTCCAGGTCGATGCGCTGAATCTTATATCCGGTGTTTTCGGCTGCGGGATTGAAAGTGACGGTGAGGTTCAGCCCAGTATGCAGGCCTTTTCCAAAGAGGGAAAAACTGCCTTTGAGTGTTTTCTGTTTCATATCTAATTTTTAACCATTAATCTTTTCCTTCAGAGCCTCTATCTCACGTTGCAGGGCTGCTATCTGGCGGTACATGTCAGGCAGCTTGGCATCGAGGGCACGGGCCTTGAAATACATCTTGGGATTGACGGCAGGTGAACCAATGAGGGTCTCGCCGTTGCCCTTGGTATTGCCGATGACACCGCACTGGGCACCCACTATGGTCCTATCGGCAACGTGGATGTGGCCGGAGAAACCTGCCTGTCCGCCAACCATACACCAGGCTCCAATCTTTGTCGAGCCAGCCATGCCTACTTGGGCAGACATCACGGTGTTCTCGCCGATTTCGCAGTTGTGGGCCACCTGAATGAGGTTGTCCAGCTTGACGCCCTTGTGGATAATAGTATGTCCCATGGTCGAGCGGTCGATGCAGGTGTTGGCACCAATCTCCACATCGTCCTCGATGATGACGATGCCCAGTTGGGGAATTTTCTCGTACCCCTCGGTATTGGGAGCGAAGCCAAAACCGTCGGCACCGATGACCGCACCGGCATGGATGGTGACGTTCTTACCTATCTGGCAGCCGTCATAGATGGTGACGTTGGGGAAGATGCGTGTGCCGTCGCCTATCTTGACACCCTCGCCGACATAAGTGAAGGGACCTATATAGACGTCCTGGCCGATTTCTGCCGAGGGAGACACAAAGGCCAGCGAGTCAACGCCCGTCTTCTTGGGTTGTGCTGCTGCATACATCTGCATCAGCTTGGCCACGCACTCGTAGGCATTTTTTACGCGAATGAGCGTGGGCTCCACGGGATGCTCCAGTTCCAAATCCTCGTTCACCAGGACGACTGATGCCTTTGTGTCGTAGATGTACTGGGTGTATTTAGGGTTCGAGAGGAACGTGATAGCTCCTTCTTTTCCTTCTTCGATTTTAGTAAAAGTATGGATAGTAGCCTGTTCGTTACCTTCCACACGACCACCGATAAAGTCGGCTATTTGTTTGGCAGTAAACTCCATATCGTCAACAAAATATTATAAAAACGCCACAAAGGTAACAAATTTTATTCAAATTCGTTGATAACAGAGGTAATATTTACGGATTTTTTTGGAAAGTAGCTGTACATTTAAGATTTCTGAAGCATCTGCGATGTCCTTGACGGTGCCGTCCTTGTATAGAATTCCGATGCTGTCGTCCTCCGGATTGTACATGTCCTTGCCTATTTCGGTCAGCGTCATCAGGTACTTTGTGTCAACCAGCGGGATATCCATCTGCTGGGCTATCCGGTGGGCGATGCCGTCTATGTACTCTTGGGAAGGCCGCTCCTCGGTGACCTCTACCTTGAACAGGTGGCGGTCGGTCATGTCGGTAGCCAAGGTGGAAAGAATCCGGTCGTCGGCATGCTTCCATGCTTTCATGGCGCTCCAGATGTCGGAGTCGTCCAACTCGGCATATACCTGTAGGGCTTGGTCGTCGAAGTGGACGTCGCTTTTCAAGAAATAGGCAAGGGAAGGAGATGCAAACAGGTCGACGCCTTGTTGCATGAGGTAGCGGGCGCGCATCAGCGTGTTGACGAGAATCTTCTCATAGCCTACCGCTGTCTTGTGGAGGTAAACCTGCCAGTACATCAGCCGGCGCGACGTCAAGTAGTTCTCTATCGAATAGATGCCCTTGGAGTCTACCACGAGTCGGTCGTCCTTCACGTTGAGCATCTTGATGATACGGTCTGAACCGATGATTCCCTCCGAGACTCCCGTGTAGAACGAGTCGCGGCGCAGGTAGTCCAGCCGGTCCATGTCCAGTTGGCTGGAGATGAGCTGGTGGAATATCTTGTTCGGGTATTCGTCCTTGAAAATGCTGATGGCCAGCGACAATTGTCCTTTCAGGTCCTGGTTGATGCGTTCCATCATCATCAGCGAGATGTCCTCGTGAGAGATGCCGCTGATGAGTGTGTGCTCCAGAACATGCGAGAAAGGGCCATGTCCGATGTCGTGCATCAAGATGGCTGCCTGCACGGCCTCAGCCTCCGAGTCGAAGATGTAGACTCCCTTCTCTATGAGCGACTTCACGGCCTCCGTCATGAGGTAGAAGGCACCCAGTGAATGCTGGAAACGAGTATGACGGGCACCGGGGTAGACCACCGATGCCAGTCCTAACTGGTTGATGCGTGTAAGGCGCTGGAAGAGCGGATGTTGCACGATGTCGTAGAGCAGTCCGCGCTTGAGTTTGATAAACCCGAAGACCGGGTCGTTGATGATTTGGTGGCCGTTCATTGCTCTTCGCCCATATCTATCGGTATGAACTTAAATTGCGGAGCATTCAGGTAGCGGACGTCATAGCCTTTCTTGTAGTTCTTCATGAGCTTCAGAAATTTCTTCTCAGCTTCCTTTTTCTTGGTAGAGAAGATGACCATGCAGATACGGCCATTCTGCTGCATGGATTCCTCGAGGTATTCCTTCAGCTGAATTGAATACTGGTCACGGCCCAGCAGGAACTTGGTCTTGTGGTCAATCCATGCTCCTTCCACCTGCTGGATATCGGTAACGTAAACCACCGAGTCCTTGAACGAGGCAGAGAAACCGAACATATATAAACTGTTGGTCTTCAACGGTTTGGCATCGACAGCCAGAGTTGCCAGCAGGAGTGCTGACAAGATGATGTACTTCATCAGTTTCATTATCCTAAATATGCTTTTAATATTTTACTCTTGGTGTTATTCCTTAAGCGGCGAATGGCCTTTTCCTTGATTTGTCGTACGCGCTCACGCGTTAGGCCGTATTTGTTGCCAATCTCTTCCAGCGTCATCTCCGCTTGTCCTATCCCGTAGAAAGCTGTAATGATGTTCCGCTCGCGTTCGCTCAACAGCTGTAGCGCATTGGAAATCTCTGCCCTAAGCGACTCTATCAGCAGCTGGCGGTCTGCCATCGGCGCATCGTTGTTAGGCATAATGTCCAACAGCGAGTTGTCTTCACCGTCGACGAAAGGAGCATCCATAGACACTTGTCGCCCAGAAACCAAGATGGCTTCGTCGATCTTCTCCTCCGGCAGGTCTGTTCGCTCCGATATCTCCTCAACTGAGGGACGACGCTCGTTCTCCTGCTCGAATTTGTTGAGAATGCGGTTAATCTTGTTCATCGAACCCACCTGGTTGAGTGGCAGTCGCACAATTCGGCTCTGGTCGGCAATGGCCTGCAGGATAGATTGCCTAATCCACCACACGGCATACGAGATGAACTTGAAGCCGCGTGTCTCGTCATATTTCTCGGCGGCCTTGATCAGGCCTACATTTCCTTCGTTGATCAGGTCGGCCAGCGAAAGCCCCTGATTCTGGTATTGCTTGGCCACCGAAACCACAAAGCGCAGGTTAGCCTTGGTCAGACGTTCCAGGGCCTTACGGTCTCCCTTGCGGATACGCTGTGCCAGCTCCACCTCTTCGTCAACAGAGAGCAAATCCTCTTTACCTATCTCGGAGAGGTATTTCTCTAACGCCTCACTTTCGCGGTTAGTGATTGATTTAGTGATTTTCAGTTGCCTCATGCCATAGTTTTATTTTTGCCGGATGCAAAAGTAAAGCATTTTTTCGGAATAGCCAAAAAAACATTACTTTTTCTTTCAGAAACGATGAAGTAGAGGGAAAAATTAGTATCTTTGCACCCGAAACTGATAATAAAAGTATCATACATGATGAAAAAAATACTTATGATTGGATTGGTTATGTTGGCAACGATGACCGCTGTTGCCAGCAAGAAAATTGAGTTGGCAGACATCACCAGTGGAGAATTCCGTGGTGAGTCAATGGCTGTGGTCAAGGCATTGGCCGACGGAGAGTCGTATGCCCAGATGAGTGCTGACGGAAAACGCATCGTCCGGTATTCGTTCAAGACAGGCAAGGAACAGGGTGTCCTCTTTGACGTAGCTACCGCCAAAGGTGTGCAGTTGGAGAGCATCGATGGCTATATCGTGAGTCCTGACGGTCAGCGGCTGCTCATTCAGACTAACACCAAGAGCATCTACCGCCATTCCTTTAGCGCCACCTATTATATATATACGATTCGTAACAATCGTCTGGTCCCCTTGTCAGACAATGGCCCCCAGCAGACACCCCTTTTTTCTCCGGACGGCCTGCAGATAGCTTTTGTCAGGGATAATAACATCTTCCTGGTCAAGTTGCTTTACGACAATGCAGAGGTTCCCGTGACGAAGGATGGCAAGCAGAATGAGATTATCAATGGTATTCCTGATTGGGTCAACGAGGAGGAGTTTGGCCATAACGATGCCATGGTCTTTACGGCAGACAGCAAGCAACTCGTCTGGCTGCGTTTTGACGAGTCGCAGGTGCGTGAGTATTCCATGCCACTCTTCAAAGGGCTGAAACCTGAGAAGCAGGAGTATGCAGCATATCCAGGCTTTTACACCTATAAATATCCCATTGCCGGCGAGGAGAACTCCAAGGTGAGCGTCTGGAGTTTTGACATCAGCAGTCGCCAGAAGCGCCAGCTGCAACTGCCTTTGGATGCCGACGGCTATGTGCCGCGTCTGAAGATGACCAGCGATGCCACCCAGGTGGCTGTCTATACCCTGAACCGCCATCAGGACTGCCTGCGCATCTTTATGTGCAATCCGCTGTCTACAGTCTGCAAACAGATCATCGAGGAAAAGGCTGATAAATATGTCAAAGAAGAGGTGCTGGACGGCATCCAGATAACGGACAAGCACATCTTGCTCCCCAGCGACCGCACGGGCTGGATGCATCTCTATCTGTACAATCTGAATGGTCAGCAGTTGCGCCAGATTGAGGATGGCAACTACGATGTGTCGGCTGTCTATGGTTATGACGAGGCAACAGGTACTACCTATTTCGCCTCTCACGAGAATGGTGCTGCTGACCAGCGTGTCTGGGTGGCACGTCAGAATGGCCAGCGTGTATGTCTGTCTGGTAAAGCCGGGTGGAGTTCTGCCTATTTCAGCAAGGGCTATAAATATTTCATCCATACTTGGAGTGATATGAATACGCCGACGACCTATACGCTTTGTGACAATAGTGGCAAGGTGCTGACGACGCTTATTGACAACCAGGAGTTGGTGGCAAAAATGTCGGACTACGAACTGGGCAAACGTGAACTGTTCACGTTTACCACGTCGGAGGGCGTGACGCTCAACGGCTGGATGGTGAAGCCAGCTAACTTCAATGCTGCAGCAAAGTATCCTGTCGTCATGTATCAGTATGGCGGTCCTGGCAGTCAGCAGGTGAAGAATACCTGGAACATCGGTATGTCCGGGCAGGGTGCCATCATGGAGCAGTATCTTTGCCAGCAGGGCTACATCTGTGTCTGTGTCGACAATCGCGGAACGGGTGGTCGTGGCTCTGACTTCGAGAAGTGTGTCTATCAGAAACTGGGACAATTGGAGGCCAAGGATCAGGTGGAGGCAGCTGTCTGGTTGGGGCAGCAGCCATACGTCGACAAGGAACATATCGCCATATGGGGCTGGAGCTTTGGCGGTTTCAACACATTGATGGCCATGTCGGAAGGCCGCGATGTGTTCTGTGCCGGCATTGCCATCGCTCCACCGACGTCATGGCGCTATTATGACACCATCTATACGGAGCGTTATATGCGTACCCCCAAGGAGAACCCTGTCGGCTATGATGACTGTCCGATAGCCCGCGTCGATAAGTTGTATGGCGAATTGCTGCTTTGTCATGGTATGGCCGACGATAACGTCCACTTCCGCAATATGGCAGAGTATACGGAGGCATTGGTCCAGGCCGACAAGGACTTCCGCCAGTTAGTCTATACCAACCGCAATCATAGTATCTACGGAGGCAATACTCGCCAGCATCTGTTCCGTCAGTGCGTCAACTTCTTCCGTCAGCACCTGAAGCGGATGTAAGCACGGTCGTCGAAGGAGTTGAAATCGGGGTGAAAACCTTTGGTGGCCTGAAAAGCCGGTCCGATATTCAAAGGGTCGCTTTCGCGTTGCTCGCGAAGGCGACTTTCGCTTTCTTCCAGCGTGGGGCAGAGAAAGGGGTAGCCGTCAGAAGCTAATACAATATCCCAGGGGTGGAAGTCGAGGGTGATGGTTCGTACATGCTGCCTGTCGATGGGAAAGCCGTCGACGACGCTATACGTGACATTCTGCTGGCGCATGGTTTCCAGCATACGAGGGATGATGACGGGACGGGCAATGTCGTTACGTAATAGTTCGTCCTCGGTCTTGCCGTCGGCAAGCAGACGTTTCACTTCTTCAGCGCGCATGGCTGCCAGCTCAGCCTCATAGGGCTTGGGATTGTCGTAGTATTCGGGGGGTAGAGGGGCAAGATGACTGTCGAGTGGTGTAAGCAGACAATGGCAGTCACCAATCATCCATATTTCGCGGCAGACCCGGCTGAATACGATGACCGAACAGGTCAGCCGCTCCTCGGGATGCTCGGTCAGCCGCGGCAGCATCGACTTCTTGTAATGCTTCCTGATGTATGCCGTGACACCTGACATGAACTGCTGACAACTCGTGGTCTTGGGCATGCGAGTGATATAACTGCTGACCAGCTGCATGGCATAGCGGCCATTGGAGCGGAAAATGCTATGGCGATAGTCGGTCTTCGACGTGGAACCGTCGATGACGGCAATGAAGTCATTTGTGACGACGACGCCGTCCTCGCTTTTCTTCTTTGGGTTCTTCGCGACGAGCGTTTGTTCGAGGATTTGCATAGGGACATAGTTCTTTGATGAGGTCTGCGCGACCAATACGGCGCAGGCTTTGTTCGATGTTGCGGCGCTCTTCCGGCTTGTACCAGAAGAAGTACTGGCGCTGGGCCAGTTTGTCGTGCTGGCTCTTCGCACTCTGTACGGGTTCCAGCGTATAGGGGTGATAGCCGGTGTACCACATCTCCGTAGAGACCGTCATGGGGGTTGGCGTGAAGTCCTGCACCTGCTCCAGCTGGAAGTCGAGGCGCTTGGTTAGCATGGCCAGTTCAGCCATGTCCGCCTCCGTACATCCAGGATGGCTGGAGATGAAATAGGGTATAATCTGTTGATGCAGGCCTTCTTCCCGGTTGACGCGGTCGAAGATGCGCTTGAAGTCGTAGAACTGCTGGAACGATGGTTTACGCATCAGGTGCAACACATGGTCGCTGGTATGTTCAGGAGCCACCTTCAGTCGTCCGCTGACATGGCGGGTGATGAGTTCACGGGTATAATCCATGGCTGCCTTGTTGGCAGTGTCGTCCTTACTTCTGTGCAACAACAGGTCGTAACGCACACCGCTGCCGATAAAGCTTTTCTTGATTTCTGGCAAGGCATCGACGGCATGGTAGACCTCCAGCAACTTGGAGTGGTCGGTGTTGAGGTTCGGGCAAATCTGTGGATGGATACAACTGGGTCGTTTGCACTTTTCGCAGATGTTCAGGTTGTGTCCATGCATGCCGTACATATTGGCTGACGGTCCGCCAAGGTCTGACAGGTAACCTTTGAAATCTGGCATCTTCACTACCTGCCTGACCTCCTTGAGTATACTTTCTTTCGAGCGGCATGAGATGAACTTGCCCTGATGTGCCGAGATGGTACAGAAGGCACAACCGCCAAAACAGCCGCGATGAATGTTGACGCTGAACTTGATCATCTCGTACGCAGGAATAACCTTTCCTTTATATTTGGGATGAGGCAGTCGTGTGTAGGGAAGGTCGAACGATGCGTCCAACTCTTCGGTTGTCATCGGAGGATAAGGGGGATTGACAACAACGTATTTGTTACCGACAGCCTGGATGATGCGCTTGGCATGCATCATGTTTGACTGCTCCTCGATGTGGCGGAAGTTCTCTGCCTGCGAACGCTTGTCTTTCAGGCATTCTTCGTGCGAGTGGAGGACGATGTCGTCCGACTGCGAGGTATAGGTCGATAAGAGACTGACGGTCTGGGGAATGTCATCAAAAGACTCATGAGCCTCAATTCGGCGTGCCAGCTCTGTGATAGGCTTTTCGCCCATACCGTATACAATCAAGTCTGCGGGTGCGTCGCAGAGAATGCTAGGGCGCAACTTGTCCTGCCAATAGTCGTAGTGCGTCAGTCGGCGCAAAGAGGCTTCTATGCCTCCCAGAATGATTGGAACGTCGGGATAGAGCTCGCGAAGTATCTTGGAATAGACGATGGTGGGATATTCCGGCCTCATGTCGTGCCTGCCGTCAGGACTGTAGGCATCTTCAGAGCGCAGGCGGCGGTTGGCAGTATACTTGTTGACCATTGAGTCCATGCATCCGGGAGCAATACCGAAGAAGAGACGCGGACGTCCCAGCTTCTTAAAGTCCCGGTAGTCGCCGTGCCAGTCGGGTTGTGGGATGATGGCTACGCGATAGCCTGCCGCTTCCAGCGTACGTCCAATGACGGCAGCCCCAAAGGAGGGATGGTCTACATAGGCATCACCCGAGAACAGGATGATGTCTACCTCATCCCATCCTCGTAGCTCCAACTCCTTCTTCGTCGTTGGCAGAAAATCTGTCAACTGATAATTTTGAAGTTTGAAGTTTGAATTTTGAAGTTTATTATTACCGCTTGCTTTTTCGGTAGGAGCAAGTGCCGGTTTTTTCTTTTTTTCGTTACTATTCATAAACTTCAATTTTCAAACTTCAAACTTAATTAAAGGGTGTTCCCTGGAATGCACGTGTCGTCATACCCAGGTTTTCATTACCGCGGTCCTTCCAGTTGATATACAGCAATACCAGTTGCTGCAGTCCGTATGCCTTCATGTTGGGATGATAGATGACGTCCAGGCAAAGGTCGAGCAGTCGCTTGTCCTTGCCAGCTTCTGACTCCAGCATGGCGCGGATGTTGAGTTTTAGTTTATCCAGCACCTGCTCGTCAACATAGCCGTTGGAGTCAATGAGGTCGCGAAAGAACTGGTACTGTTCAATGGTCTGTAGATGTTCTTCACTAATTTCGATACTACGTGTACCGCTTGAATTGGTCTGAATCTTGTACATAGTTTTTAATTTTATTTTAATAGATAGTTGATGATTCCACGCATGATGGAGTTGCGGGTCTGTTCGTCCAGAATACACTCAAAGGGGAAGCCCATGGTAAACGACCGGTAGTCGTTCCCCTTATAGGCTACGGCAGCATCCTGCCCGTCTGCATATTGCATGGCTGTAAAGGCGGGAGCCATGGGCTGCAGAATGTCTGTAGAAACAGCGGCGTAGTGCTGGGCATTGAGTTGCTTCCAGTATTGGAGGGTTGTGCCCAAACCGTTGACCTGATTGTCGGAGCAAAGGCTTTGTCCGGCAAAGCGGCATTTCAGCACATTGGCTAAAAAGTTCTGCTCGCTGTTGCTCATCATGTCGCTGCCCACATAGGCACCGCTCACCAATAGTGATCCACCCTGAACCGTGTATTTTTGCAAGTCCTGTTGCAGGTTTGTGTTAAATGTTTTATAGTAGTTTAGACTATGTCCATCGTCACGCTCCAATCCTAACAAAAGGTCAATCATGGCATATGTTGATGGCTTCAGCTTGATAGATTCCAATACCTCGCTGGAACAACTGACTATGTTGTAGTTGCCGGCCTGTCGGATAGCTTCAGCATGTGTCTTGACATAGTTGAAGTCATTACCTGCAATGAGCTTTCCAGCCAACTCATTACCACAGAACCCCAATCCTCCGTCCTCGTTGCCCATCTGACTCCTGTCGAAGTTAACCTGTCTTCCCGCCCAGCCTAGTGTAGGACCATAGGTGACTCCTGGGTCTTCGTTCAAGTCGAAGCCCTGCTCGTTAACTGTATTGCGGATGGCTGGAGATGACAAACGGTGAAAACCGTTGACAATGAGGATTGTTTTTGTGGCTTTCGGGGAATATTGTGCTGACAGTACCTCTGTGGGGAAACTGCAACCACCCCGGTTGACTGCTACCACCTTGAAATGATAGAGCAGGTTAGGTTCCAACTGCATGTCGTAGCTGTTCTTGGAACGGATATAGGTGCCATTGTCGAAATCGGCTTGTCCGACGGCGGTATAGAGAATATAGCCTGTTGGCTTGGACGTTGGCTCCTGTGGATCGTTGACGGCATCCCAGCTGAGACGTATTTCATCCTTGCCTTTGAACTCGATGCGGAAGCGGTTGGGAGCCAGGGGAGCTATCATATAGGATGTGCCATGCTGGTCGTTGACATAGCGTAACAGCGTCTTGTAGATAGATCGCGCAAGCGTGAAACGGAAGTTGGGGTCCTGACCATAGCGCATATCCGGGAAATTCTGGTGTGACATGGTTTCGAGGATGGCGCTGGGCACCTCGGGCAGACGTGTCTCGGAGTAATTACGGTCGAAAAGCTCGCGTCTGCTCCAGTTACCATATTTATATTTGATATCCAGCAGTTCATTGGAAAGGAGTGCATCTGCCAGGTCGCGTGATGCCATACGTGAAACCCCTGCATCGAGTTTACCGTCGTGGAATCCTGTGGTACAGATGGATAATGAGCCGATGATTCCTACGCCGTCGCGGGCATAGCCGGCATCACTATGTATAGCCAGCGACAATTCAATAGGTACCTTGCGCCCTTCTATGTTGGGCATGTAGCAAGAGCCACCGCCTAACAGGTTGGTCATGTGTGAACGCACATTGATGTCATCACCATAGTCGTCCTGTCCGTTCTTGCTGCTGTAGACGGAGTAAGGCATGCCGGCCCATTGGGCATAGTAGCGGGCTCCCTCCAGTGCCCGGGGCATACCGCTGGTCTCGCCGAAACGCTGGATGTTGCCCATGCCGCCTCCAAAACGGACGGCATCGGTTGTCACGACTCCGTGATGGTCGCTTTGGTTCGAGAGGGTAACACGGTTGAATTCGCTATAGCCAGCATCAAAGTCGAAAGTGCCCAAGTATACCCATGTGCTGCCACCCATCTGCTGGTTGACCCGGAACTGGGTACACTCGCCACGATGCCATACGGTATAAAGTGCATCGTCAACGCTGTTGGGGAGCGTCTGATAGCTGACATAGACGGCATAACGGCCAGCCTTGCGGAAGTCAGGCTGATAGGTAGCCACCGAATAGCGCGACTTGCTGCTGGTAGTGTTCGTCATGCGAACGGTGCCAGCCTCGAAGGGGTTCTCCTGGTCGCTGTAGGTTCCTTGATGGAAAGCAAAACCTTGATAAGGAGCCTGTTGCCACTTGCCGTGATTGGTAACTTCGATGTAGTTGCGTTTTGGTCCGTCGTTGTCTACGATAACCTCCTCCGTCTGCCAGTCACGCTCACGTGGGGTGAAGACGACAGCACCGGCATTTTCCAGCATGGGAATGAGGTAGGGAATGACGATGGTTTGTGTAAAGAGGTCTTCCGTCGTACCGAACAGGTTGGGACGCTGCCAGCGCCACAGACCTTTCTTCTGGTCGTAAAAGCGTCCGTGACTGGCCCAAAGTGAAAGATGACGGCCTTGCAGACCGTGTGTTACCTTATGGGGTTGCGAGATGTTCTTGACCCACGGTGCTCCATCATAATTGATGTTGCCCCACAGACGAGACTTGTCGGCATTCTTCGATAGCCGGTTGGGTATCAGTTCGTCAATGGTCATGCCGTTGGTCATGACCGTTAGCATGTAGTCGCGATATACTTTAGGCAGTTCGCCTTTAATCTTTTTGTAGATGTGTGCTGTAATCTCAGGCGTGAATTCTTGGGCGGCAAAATATTCATCGGCTGTGATGACAAGCGTACGGGCTTTGTTGTCTACCTGACAGCCTGTCAATCTGGGCTGTTCGGTGAGCCGTGTACCTTTGGGCTTGTATTTGCTGAAGTATTTCTGCAGGTTTTCTTTCAGCCTGGCTTCGTCTTTTGCTGTTTGTGCCAGAGCCTGGCTGGTACCTGCTGCCAAACATAATATAAATATGTATAGTGAGAGTCTCCGCATTTTTATACCTCACCTAAAGCAAAGTTCTCGGGTTTCTTGCCCTTGAAGTCTTTGAAGTACAACTTGATTTCGCGTATCTGTGCATCGATATCGCCATTCGGAATTACAGTCTTGCTGCAACGGATGAGTTTTTTCTCATAGTCGACACCAAAAAGCAGGATGGGTATTTCTGCTTTTTGCGCAATATAGTAAAAGCCTTTTTTCCATTCGGGATTGGCCGAACGGGTACCTTCCGGGGTGATACATAGCAGGAAGTGGTTCAGCTGACGGGCCGTGGCAGCCAGATTGTCCGTCATGCTGGTTTTCTTGCTACGCCATACGGGTATACCTCCCATATTGCGGAAGATGGGGCCAAGAGGCCAGAAAAACCATTCTTTCTTCATCAAGAAGTTGCTTCTCATACCTACGGCTCTGCTATATAGCTGTCCTATCAGAAAGTCCCAGTTGCTGGTATGCGGCGCCAGACAAATGATGGCTTTATCAGGAATGGGCTCTGTCACTTCCATCGTCCATCCCATGCGTTTGCACAGCAACCAGTTACAAAATGATTTCCACATATTTCTTTGTTACAGATTATTGATTTGGTCGATGAGCTCGCTGGTCTGAGCGATGAAATCCTCACGCAAGTTGCGGTAAAAGGATTTGGCTGCCATTCCTGGCTCTGGATGCGAGATGCGGGCAGTAAAGTCGTTTTGCATGCGAATGATGCTGAACAGTACAGCTTCAGCGTTTTTTTGATGTTCCTCACCTCTGTAAAGTGATGCGGCTATGGCCTCGGCGAATAATTCCTCACAAATCAGCTTAATACTCTTTTTTAATGTTCTTTTGTTTGTCATAAAAACTCCTCCTATTTGTATAAGTTTATTGTTTCGAAGGTCAAAGATACAAAATATTTTCCATATTCCGACACTTTCTTCAAAAAAAAAACTTAAAAAGGCTCATTTCTTTCTCTTTTCTCACAGAAAAAGATTATTTTTGCATTCCAAAAGTAAAATCATTCACTAATTAACTGATAAAAAAGTATGGAAAAAAGTGCATTGCAAATTGCGAGATCCGCTTATCAGCCCAAACTGCCAAAGGCTCTGCAGGGTGCTGTGAAGATCAAAGAAGGTAAGGCTACCCAGAGTGTCGGTGATCAGGAAGAAATCAAGAAACTGTTCCCCAATACCTATGGTATGCCCATCGTAGAGTTCGAACCCGCTACTGAGGCTATTAACAAGAAGCTGAACGTGGGTATCATCCTCTCTGGCGGTCAGGCTCCTGGCGGTCACAACGTCATTACCGGTCTCTTCGACCAGGTCAAGAAGCTCAACCCCGAAAACCGTCTCTACGGCTTCATCCTGGGTCCTGGCGGCTTGGTTGACCACAACTACATGGAACTCACCAAGGAGATTATCGACCAGTATCGTAACACGGGTGGTTTCGACATGATTGGTTCTGGCCGTACCAAACTCGAAAAGGTTGACCAGTTCGAGAAAGGTCTTGAGATTATTCGCGAACTCGATATCAAGGCTATCGTCATTATCGGTGGTGACGACTCCAACACAAACGCCTGTGTGCTGGCTGAGTATTATGCTGCCAAGAACTATGGTGTGCAGGTTATCGGTTGTCCCAAGACTATTGACGGTGACCTGAAGAACGAGCAGATTGAGACCTCTTTCGGTTTCGATACCGCTTGTAAGACCTATTCAGAACTCATTGGTAACATAGAGCGCGACTGTAACTCAGCCCGTAAGTACTGGCACTTCATCAAGGTGATGGGTCGTTCGGCTTCTCACATTGCTCTGGAGTGCGCCCTGCAGACACAGCCCAACATCTGTCTGATTTCGGAAGAGATAGAGGCCAAGGCCATGAGTCTTGATGATATCGTGACTTACATTGCTGATGCCGTAGCTGCTCGTGCTGCAGACGGCAACAACTTCGGTACTGTTATCATTCCTGAGGGTGTCATCGAGTTCATTCCCGCCATCAAGAAGCTCATTGCCCAGCTTAACGACGTATTGGCATTGCCAGAGGTGAAGGAGATGGGACGTACTGAGCAGATTGACTTTGCCAAGGCTCATCTGACACCTGAGAACTTAGCCGTCTTCAACTCGCTGCCCACGGGTGTTGCCCGCCAGCTGGCTCTCGACCGCGATCCTCACGGCAATGTGCAGGTGTCACTCATTGAGACCGAGAAGCTGCTCTCTACGATGGTTGCCCAGAAATTGGAGAAGATGAAGAAGGCTGGTACATACAAAGGAAAGTTTGGTACTCAGCACCACTTCTTCGGCTATGAGGGACGTTGTGCTGCTCCTTCCAACTACGATGCTGACTACTGCTACGCCCTGGGTACGAGTGCAGCCCAGCTCATTGCCAATGGCAAGACGGGCTATATGGCTATCGTGAAGAATACCACCAAGCCTGCCGACCAGTGGATTGCCGGTGGTGTGCCCATCACCATGATGATGAACATGGAACGTCGTAATGGCGAGATGAAGCCCGTTATCCGCAAGGCATTGGTTGAACTCGACGGTGCTCCCTTCAAGACATTTGCTGCCCAGCGTGACAAGTGGGCTCGTGAGACCTGCTACACCTATCCTGGCCCCATCCAGTACTGGGGACCCACGGAGGTTTGCGACCAGCCGACCATAACGCTGGCTCTTGAACAGGCAAAGTAACTAATGCCCACCAAGAGGACCACGCATAAAAGACAGACATCCGGACGCCGTACAAGCCCTGTGCCGCATCGGCGTCCGAATGTCTTTATTCGTCTTCTGCAACACTTGCCTGGTTGGGCATGGTGGGCAGGAGGTGCTATCATAGTTGCTGTCTATGTCTTTTTCTTCTATTATTTTTTCGTCAGCCCTTTTGGATTCCGTTTCCGGGCTCTCTATGGTGATATAAGTTATCCCGAGGGCTATGAGATTCACGGTATCGACATCAGTCATCATCAGGGAAAAATCAACTGGCAGCAACTGAAAGATGAGGGGGTCATCGACAAGTTCCCTGTGCGTTTCATTATGATTAAGGCTACTGAGGGTGCTACCAGAGTGGACGAAAACTTCATTGACAATTTCTACCAGGCTCGTGAATACGGCTTTACACGGGGAGCCTATCACTTCTATAGTGTCCATTCGCCAGCCAAGGACCAGGCTGAGTTCTTTATCCGGAATGTCGAGTTGGAAAATGGCGACCTGCCGCCTGTGCTTGATGTGGAATACAAACCCGAAAAGCAGTCTGACGAAGATTTCCAGAAAAGTGTCCTGCAATGGCTCCAAATCGTGGAGCAGCACTATGGTGTAAAACCTATCATATATACCTATTATAAATTTAAGATGAAATACCTCGACGATGCAGCCTTTGATCCTTACCCCTATTGGATAGCCCATTACTATGTGGAGGAGGTAGAGTACAAGGGCCCTTGGAAGTTTTGGCAGCATACCGATGTGGGACGCCTGCCGGGCATCAAGGGGTATGTTGACTTCAACATCTATAACGGCTCCTACTATGATTTGCGGAAGATGACCATTGGTGCCCGCGAACTCATAGGCGATGATGCCTATACCGACTAAACATTCTTCATGGATAGTGATATGCGTTGACGGCGTACGTCAACGCCGATAACGCGTACCCGGACATGCTGGTGCAGACGGATCACCTGCGTGGGGTCGCTGACATAGCGGTTGGCCAGTTGTGAGACGTGTACCAGTCCGTCCTGATGGACACCGATGTCGACAAAGGCACCGAAATTAGTGATGTTGGTCACGATGCCGGGCAGCACCATGCCCTCATGCAAGTCGTCAATGGTCTGTACGGAGGCATCGAACTCAAACTCCTCAATTTGTTCGCGTGGGTCGCGACCAGGTTTCTCCAGCTCCTTCATGATGTCGGTAAGCGTGGGCAGTCCGATGTCGCCGGTGACATAGCGCCGGATATCTATCTGTTCGCGGGTTTCTTTCTGGCTTATCAGTTCGGCTACCGTACACTGGCAGTCCTTGGCCATCTGTTCCACCACGGCATAGCTCTCGGGGTGGACGGCGCTATTATCTAATGGATTCTTTGCATCGGGAATGCGTAGGAATCCTGCACATTGTTGGTAGGCGGCAGGCCCCAACCGGGGCACTTTCTTTAACTGTGCACGGCTGGTGAAGGCTCCGTGTGTCGTGCGGTAATCCACAATGTTCTGTGCCAATGCCGGACCTAGTCCGCTGACGTAAGTCAGCAGGTGTTGTGAGGCGGTGTTGAGGTTGACACCCACCAGATTGACACAACTCTCCACCGTCTGGTCGAGCGAGTGCTTGAGCTTAGTTTGGTCTACGTCGTGCTGGTATTGTCCCACACCGATGCTCTTGGGGTCTATCTTGACCAGTTCCGCCAGCGGGTCCATCAGTCTCCTGCCTATGGATACAGCTCCGCGCACGGTGACGTCTTCGTCGGGAAATTCATCACGCGCCGCCTTCGATGCCGAATAGACCGAAGCACCGTCCTCGCTGACTACAAATACTTTGGGTTTCTGGCTGCTAAACGCTTCCTCCACAAACTCCTTGGTCTCACGACTGGCGGTTCCGTTGCCAATGGCGATAGCTTCAATTTTGTAGTCGGCAATCATCTGCTGTAGATGGATGCTGGCTTGCATGCGGTGGTTCACCGGAGGGTGGGGGAAGATGGCTTCATGGTGCAAAAGGTTGCCTTGGCCATCTAAACAAACCACCTTACAACCTGTGCGGAATCCCGGGTCGATACCCATGACGCGCTTTTGTCCCAGAGGTGCCGACAGTAGCAGTTGGCGTAGATTCTCAGCAAAGACGCGGATAGCCTCGTCGTCGGCACGCTGTTTACTGAGGTTACTGAACTCGGTTTCGATGCTTGGCAACAGCAGACGCTTGTATCCGTCTTCCACGGCTTCAGCCACCAGACGCTGACAGGCACCATGTCCCCTGACATAGCTACGCTGTAGTCGGTTGACGGCCTCGTCGTCGTCAATGGTGATGCTAACGCGGAGAATGCCCTCGCTCTCGCCGCGGCGCATGGCCAGCAGACGGTGGCTGGAGCAGCGCTTCAGCGGTTCTTCCCAGTCGAAGTAGTCGCTGTATTTCTGGGCTTCGTCATTATCCTTTTTGCTCTTGACGGCTTTTGACACGATGAAGGCCTCACGTCGGAAGGCGCTGCGTACTGTGTTGCGGCTGCGCTCGTCTTCACTCACTTGTTCGGCAATGATGTCCTGGGCACCACGAAGAGCGTCTTCGACGCTTAATTGAGAATTGAGAATTGATAATTGAGAACGTGCAGCACGTTCAGGATGGGGTTCGCGTTGCATCATCAGCATTGTTGCCAGAGGCTCCAAACCCTGCTCACGGGCTATCTGTGCACGTGTGCGGCGCTTGGGCTTATAAGGCAGGTAGATATCCTCCAGCGTCGTCATCTCCCAACAGTCGTCGATGCGCTTTTGCAGTTCAGCAGTCATCTTGCCCTGTTCGGTAATGGTGTTCACAACGGTGGTCTTACGCTTGGCTATCTCCTGCAACTGTTCAGCACGGTCGCTGATGGCAGCAATCTGCACCTCGTCCAGCCCGCCGGTACGTTCCTTGCGATATCGTGAGATAAAGGGAATGGTGCAGCCCTCGTCAAGAAGTTTCAGCGTGTTCTCTACGCCAGGTTCTGGTAAATGCAACTCGGCAGCAATGAGTTGCGTAAAAATCTTCAGGTATTCCATGCCTGATGTTCCTTACTTTGCGTTAAGAATAGGCGTTTAATGTTTCTTTCTTCTGAAGAACTGTCCGTAGTTTTTCATCAGCTTACGAACCAACAGAAAAGCGTCAATGGCGGTGACGCTATTGGCAATGAGTCCAGCCACCCATTCACCTTTTGTGGTAGCCTCACGAGGGGTGATGAGTCCGTTCCATAGGGTTCCGAACTTGTCGTTGTCCTTCTGGATGTCAGCGGCAAGTTCTTCCTTGCGCTGCTGGATTTCCTCCAGTGAGTGATATTTCTTTTCGGTAGTTCTGATGGGAAACATAGACGTCAACTCATTAACAAATTAGCCAAGAAACGGATGAGTGGTTTTTGGATGAGCGGTTTGCGGAAAGCCACAAACAGCAGCAGAATGAGGAAATGGAAGAATCCGATGGTGAAGAATGCTGCTGCATAGCCAATATATTCGGAGAGCCAGTAAGCGATGCCAAACGAGCAGTACGTCACCACAGCTATGACAATAAGGAAGAACACAATAAACAAGGCGATAGCTGTCAGCAGACGTACGAGTTTGTCTATGATGTCAAGCTTCAGATATTCTTTCTGAAGCCCGAGGTAATGTTTGACAATCTCTATCAGCTGAGCTATCGTCTCGACGTTCTTGTCACTACTGAGCATGTTCACCGTTCTACGCTTCAACTTCGGGAGCGGCTTCTGCGATGTCATCGACGAGATCGCTGACTTCCTTACGGCTCAACTTGATATTATGCTTTTTCATGAAATCATCGATGGTATCAGTAATTTTACTACGAGTGTCAGCTCCTTTTTCGGGAGCAATCAACAGACCTAAAACTGCTCCAGCGATGGTTCCGCCGAAGAATGCACCTAAATAACCTAATGTCTTCATAATTGTATTTTTTGTTGAGTTAAACGTTTTTCAGCAGGCAAATATACGGAAAGTTTTCCAAATTAACAAACTTTATGCAGTTTTTTTCTCCCTATTTGCGCGATATTTTGTAATTTCGCGGCAACAAATGGATTATTTACTTTAATTACATCAATAAAGAACTGAAATTATGAACAAGTATGTTGTACTTTGCGCAGGTATTTGCGCAGCCATGGTTTTCACAAGTTGCAAGTCACAAGAAAGTGCTTACAGACAGCGTTATCTGAAGGCTCAGGAACGCGAAGCTGCAGAGCGCGCTACCCAGTCACAAGAAGTTGCTGAGCAGAATGTGGTAGTTCCCCTGCAGGAAAAAGCCGCTAACAATACGAGAGTTCTTGACAACTCCGATAACGTGAAAGTACGTCAGGAGTCTGTGACTGTGGTGAACGGAACTGGTCTGAAGAACTTCAGCGTTGTGGTCGGTTCATTCTCGCAGATTTTCAATGCCGAGGGACTGCAGCAGACTCTGAGGGCTGCTGGTTATAACGCACAGATTGTGCTCAATTCTGCCGTTCAGCCAGCTATGTATCGTGTGGTAGCTACCACCTTCGACACCAAAGCCGAGGCTGCTGCAAGCCGTGACAACCTTCAGACACAGTATCCCGGTGCCTGGCTGCTCTACGCGAAATAAGCAGCTGTTGTGGCACGCATTCTTTCTATAGATTACGGTAAGAAACGAACCGGACTGGCAGTCACCGACCCGCTACAGCTGATAGCTGGCGGGTTGGCGACTGTTGCTACTCATGAACTCTTCGACTTTCTGACGGCGTATGTCGGACGTGAACCGGTAGAACTCATTGTCATCGGTGAGCCCCGCCAGCCTAACGGCCAGCCCAGTGAGAACCTGGCGCGTGTGCAGCAGTTTGTCAACCGCTGGAAGAAGGCGATGCCATCCATCCCTATCGAATATTATGACGAGCGTTTCACTTCGGTGCTGGCTCATCAGGTGATGCTGGATGCTGGCCTGAAGAAGAAAGCCCGTCAGGACAAGGCACTGGTGGACGAGATCAGTGCTACCATTATCTTAGAGGATTATATGCGTTCACGCAAATTGTAAATAGTCAAACCGTAAATAGACAAATCTCAATGATATTACCTATTTATATATATGGGCAGCCTGTCCTGCGTAAGGTGGCAGAGGATATCACACCCGACTATCCAGAACTGAAGCAGCTGATTGATGACATGTGGGAGACGCTGGCTGAGAGCGATGGCATCGGACTGGCTGCACCCCAGATAGGCCGTGCCATCCGTCTGTCAGTCATCGACCTGGACGTGCTCAGCGAAGACATGCCCGAGTACAAGGGTTTCCGTCAGGTCTACATCAATCCACACATCGTGGAATATGACGACAGCAAGACCGACACTTCCGAGGAAGGATGCCTGTCGCTGCCTGCCATCCACGAGAAGGTGGTGCGCCCCACCCGTATCCATGTGGAATGGGACGACGAGCAGTTCCAGCATCACGACGAGTGGATAGAAGGTTATCTGGCCCGTGTCATGCAGCATGAGTTCGACCATCTGGACGGCAAGATGTTTATCGACCACATCTCTCCCTTGCGTAAACAGCTCATCAAGAGCAAGCTGAAATCGCTGACGCTGGGCCGCTACCGTTGCGGTTACAAAACAAAAGCGCCCTTGCGGGCTAAATAATATATAAAAAATAAAAAGCATAAAGGAAGCTAAATGACAAGTCTGAGGATGATAGATCTTTGCTCAAATAAGTGGCGATGGATGCGGCTTGTTAGTTTTTTCTTTTTTCTTTTTTATTTTATATTTAGCTCACAGCGAGCCTTTGCCCAGTTCAATACGAACCGTCTGCTAACTATCGGACGCTCGGCCCTCTACTATGAGGACTATGTGCTCTCCATCCAGTACTTCAACCAGGTCATCAATGCCAGACCCTATCTTTACGAGCCTTGGTTTTATCGCGGCATTGCCAAATACTATCTGGACGATTACGTCGGGGCAGAGAACGACTGCACTGAAGCCATCCACCGCAATCCCTATGTGACGGGCATCTATGAGTTGCGTGGGCTCTGTCGCATCCAGCAGAAGAACTATGCTGCTGCCATCGAGGACTATAATGCCGCCCTTCGCTATGACCCTGAGGGACAGACTCTATGGCACAATCGCGCCCTCTGCCGCATCCAGCAGAAGGACTACGATGGGGCACTGGCAGATCTCGACACCATGGCTGTGCGCTGGAGCAAGAATGCCCGTGTCTTTGCCATGCAGGCTGAGGCCTATCTGCTGAAGACGGACACGACCCAAGCCATCTCATCGCTGGACAAGAGTCTGCAACTCGATGCCTACGATGGTAACACGTGGGCACAGCGAGCTGTCATCAGCCTGGCCCGTAGCCAGTGGAAGGAAGGGGAAGAATACCTCGACAAGGCCATCCACCTGTTGCCCAAGAATGCCGGCCTCTATATCAACCGTGCCTTGGCGCGTTTCAACCAGGGCAACCTGCGCGGAGCTATGGCAGACTATGATACCGCCCTCGACTTCGAACCCAACAACTTCTTAGGACACTATAATCGCGGTTTGCTGCGTGCCCAGGTGGGCGATGACAACCGCGCCATCACCGACTTCGACTTCGTGCTGCGCCTGGAACCCGACAACCTCATGGCACTCTACAACCGTGCCCTGCTGTTGGAGCAGACGGGTAATCCCCGTGCTGCCATCCGCGACTACACGAAGGTCATCGAGCAATATCCTAACTTCTGGACGGGTCTGCATCAGCGTGCCCAGTGCTACAGGAAGTTGGGCATGACCAAGCAGGCCGAGTTGGATGAGTTCCGCATTCTGAAGGCGCAGATAGACAAACGCTACGGCAAACAGCCCCGACTGTCGAAGAAGCAGATGCGCAAGCGCAGCGATGACGATATCGAGAAGTACAACCAGCTGGCTGTTGCCGACGAACAGGAGATTGGACACGAATATCAGAGCGATTATCGCGGACGTGTCCAAAACCGCCGCGTCGGTATGGACTATATGCCGATGTATATGCTGACGACCGAGCGACAGTTCAGCACTGTCAAGCAGTATATCGCCTACGATCGACAGGTGGATTCCCTCAACCATACGCTGCCTGCCGACTGCCAGCTGCATATTGCCTGCAGCCTGCCGACACTCGGCGAAGCTGCCACCCAGCGATACTTTGTACGCCTTGACAACCTTAGTGCTGACATCGACCGCACGCGCACCATTCAGCAGGCACAGCCGCTGCTGCTGCGCCGGGCCATTGCCTATAGCGTCATACAGAACTACGAGAGTGCCATTGACGACCTCTCCACCTATCTGCAGACCGACTCCACTTCCTCCATTGCCTACTGGCAGCGTGCTGTCTGTCAGTCGCGGATGAATAAGTTCAATGCTTCACAAGGTACCGACGTGAAGATGTTGACGGCCAATGTCCTTAGCGACCTGACCGATGCCATCCGCTATGGCGAAAATGCCTACCTCTACTACAACCGGGGCAATGTCTATGCTGAGCGTCACGACTACCTGCATGCCATAGAGGATTACACCCGTAGCATTGAGCTGGATCCCAACTTGGCCGAAGCGTGGTACAACCGCGGACTGGTATACATGGCCGCCAAACGCCAGGAAGAGGCTGTCAGCGACCTGTCGAAGGCCGGAGAACTGGGACTCTATGCTGCTTACAGCATCATCAAGCACCAGCGTGTCAGCAAATAACAGCGCTGCCACCAACAGACCAAAACAATACGACGATGACATTACACATCTTTAATCCCGAACACGATATTGCCCTGGCCAGCCATCTGGCCAATTTCACCGCTCCCCATGCCGGGCGTCAGTTGCGTGCAAACCTCGGTTTCCTGCCGGCTCTGTGGGCAGAGGATGGGGATGTCGTGTGGGTGGAACACGAAGAGTCGGCACAGAAAGCCTACAATCGCCTGAGTAAACGTGTTACTTGTGCCTTGCAAACATCATATTTACAAAGCAGAAACATCTTGTTTGCAAGTAGCAAATGCCATACTTTCAAACAGCCGATAACACGTATAGAACCATGGGGCTGGGATTTGGCCTTGCGGGCAGCACTGAAACGAAAGGGCATCGCTGAAAGCCTGCTGCCGTCGGACGAGTATTTGGAATTGGTCCGGCAGCTGTCGCATCGTCGTACCGCTGCCCTGCTGCTGCCAAGGCTGCAGCAGGAGGGGACTGTGGGTGAGTCGTTTGAGTGCCGCGAACCGCAGGAAGTGGAGCAGCTGCTGCAGCGCTATGGACAGGTGGTGATGAAAGCCCCCTGGTCGTCCAGCGGGCGCGGACTGCGCTTCCTGTCTGTCGAGCGCACGCCTTTTGCCTGTCAGGCCGGCTGGTTCCGCAATGTCGTCGCCTCGCAGGGCAGCGTCATGGTGGAACCTTTTTACCAGAAGGTCAGGGATTTCGGCATGGAGTTCGAGGCCACCGACGATGGCATCCGCTATCTCGGTCTGTCGCTGTTCCATACGGCCAACGGAGCCTACATCGGCAACATCCTCGCCACCGAGCAGACAAAACGTGAAATGATAGGACGTTATGTGTCCCTGTCGCTGTTGGACGATGTACGCGATGCTGTCATCACCACGCTGGAACTGGGGGACTATCGCGGACCTTTCGGCATCGACATGATGGTGGTGAAAGCCTCGGGTGCCAAGTCCCAAGTTCCGAGCCTCCTCCATCCCTGTGTCGAGATGAACCTGCGTCGCACCATGGGCCACGTGGCATTAGCGATATCGCCGCAGAATGATGACATCATCAAGGTGATGCGCGTCATATATGAAAAAGACAATTACAAACTACGAATACAACGACTATGAAAGAATTACTAAGCATGTTGCTGGCAGTCGTGCCGATGATGGCCTCTGCCCAGTACAAATCAGAGGTATGGTCGCCCGACAATGGCGACGGCACTTACACCAATCCCGTCATCAATGCTGACTACTCCGACCCTGACGTCTGCGTGGGACCCTCCGGCGAGGACTACTACATGACGGCGTCATCGTTCCAATGTTCGCCCGGACTTCCCATCTTGCACTCGAAGGACCTGGTGAACTGGGAAATCGTCAACTATGCACTCAAAAAACTCTATACCGGCAACAACAAACTCATTGAACATTTCAACATCCCCCAGCACGGCAATGGCGTATGGGCACCCAGCATTCGCTACCACAATGGTGAGTACTATATCTACTGGGGCGATCCCGACTTTGGTGTCATGATGGTAAAGACGAAGCATGGTGACCCTGCCGGTGAGTGGGAGCAGCCAGTCTGTGTCATCCCTGGCGAGGGATATATTGACACCACACCTTTATGGGACGAGGATGGCCGTTGCTATCTGGTGAATGGCTGGGCTAACTCGCGCTCCAAGTTTGCCTCGGTGCTCACCGTCCGCGAGATGTCGGCTGATGGTACGAGGCCCATTGGCCAGCCCGTCATCGTCTTTGATGGCAATGGTACAGAGAATCGTACTTGCGAAGGCCCTAAGTTCTACAAGCGCGACGGCTGGTACTGGATTATGTGTCCGGCTGGCGGCGTACCCGAGGGCTTTCAGTTGGCCATGCGGTCTAAGTCACCATACGGCCCATACGAGCATAAGATTGTGCTGGCGCAGGGCAAGACCGCTATCAACGGTCCTCACCAGGGAGCCTGGGTACATAATAAATATGGTGAAGACTGGTTCATCCATTTCCAGGACAAGGAAGCCTACGGGCGTGTGGTACACCTGAATCCTGTTGACTGGAGCACCGGCTGGCCCATGATGGGTAAAAAAGGGCAGCCTGTCACCACTTTCAAAAAGCCTCAGTCGTCCAGCTCTGTCATCGTCAATCCTGTTGAGAGCGACGAGTTCAATGCTCCCGCCATGGGCAAGCAGTGGCAGTGGCAGGCCAACTACGACGAGAAGTTCGGCGTACCTACCGCTTTCGGAACCTTCCGCATCTACACTTACAAACAGCCTGAAACCTCCAAAAACCTCTGGCTCGTACCCAACATGCTGCTTCAGAAGACTCCCTCCGACCAGTTTACCGTCACAGCGAAGGTGCGCATGACATCGAAGGCTGACGGCCAGTTCGGTGGTCTCATCATGATGGGCCTCAGCTATCAGGCACTGGTGGTGAAGCGGGTAGGGAAGGAGTTCCAACTGCTATTGCTGACCTGCGAAAAGGCCGACAAGGGTAATGCCCAGCAGGAGGAACTGGTGGCAACCTTGAAACCCACTGCCGAGGACAAGGTAGACTACAAGCCCGGCATCCATGAGGATATCTACCTGCGGGTGACTGTCAGCAATGCTGAGGCAGGACAGGCTCATGGTGGAAAGCCGATGGTCAGCTTTGCCTGGAGTCAGAACGGCAAGAAATTCAATGACTGCGGACGACAGTACGAGATGCGGCAAGGCAAGTGGATTGGTGCCAAGTTTGGCTTTGTAGCCGCAGAAACTAATCCCAAGAGTGACCGCGGTTGGTTGGATGCTGATTGGATTCGCATTACGAGATAAGTGTGTCATTCGCGGCAAAAAGCAGAAGTAGAAGAAAAATTCTTTGGAATCTGCGTGGTGTTTCATATTTTTTTAGTACCTTTGCAGCCGAAATTTCGCATTTTGGGGTTCCGTAGCTCAGCTGGATAGAGCAACAGCCTTCTAAGCTGTGGGTCTCGGGTTCGAATCCCGACGGAATCACAAGAGAGAAAAAGGAGAATTAAGTATGAAATCTCGCTTTCGAATATTTAAGTCTCCTTTTTTCTTTGTAGGATGGCTGGCACCAGCCTACAGGAATTGACATAATAGTCCGAAAAGCTCCACCCTTGTCCCTTGACACCCTCTGTGCGTGCACTATATTAGGGAATTTCGAAAAAACTATGCCGCTACTATGCCGCTGGCGAGTGTCCTTGTAAAACAAGCGAAGCAGATAGCAGTTGCCTTTGAACTGCCGTGCAGAGGCAATTTATGCTCGGAGCAGGAACATTCTTTGCTCGGAGCAGGAACATTCTTTGCACGGAGCAGGAAAATTTCCTGCCCGGTCCTTCTGAGGGAGTGGCTTCCGTTATCTTCAGAGTGCACAGGGGGCCTGCCCCTCTGTGTGAACTTTCTTAACCTGAATTGACATGAGGGGGATGAAGTAATTCTGGCGCGAAATTATTTGGCTGAATGAAAAATAATGCCTATATTTGTGGCATGAAACAGATACCACATCCCTTGGTGGCCATCATTCCGGTGGCGGTGCTCATCAGTTTTCTGGCTGTGGTGATAGCGTTGTTTGGCAGTGACTCACTGAACGGTGGCAGCCAGATAGCGCTGCTGATGGGTATGGCAGTGTGTGTCAGTCTGTCGATGACCGTCTACCGCATACCGTGGAAGACGTTCGAACAGCAGATTAAGAAGACGCTGGGCGAGGTGAGCATCACGCTGCTTATCCTGCTGTGCGTGGGTATGCTGGGAGGGTCGTGGATGATCAGCGGCATCGTGCCCATCTTTATCTATTATGGCGTGCAACTGATTGCGCCCCAACTGTTTCTGGTGTCGGCATGTGTCATCTGTGCCCTGGTGTCGCTGCTCTCCGGCAGTTCGTGGACGACGATAGCAACCATCGGTGTGGCACTGTTAGGCATCGGCCATGCCCTGGGCATATCGGAGGCATGGTCGGCGGGTGCCATCATCTCGGGAGCGTATTTCGGCGATAAGATGTCGCCGCTGAGCGATACCACCATCTTAGCGTCGTCGGCAACGGGTACGGACCTCTTCGTACATATCCGCTACATGATGCTGACGACCATCCCGACGTTCACCATTACACTGGTTATCTTCTTCTTGGCGGGTATATACAGCGGTATGAGTCAGGAAGTGCAGGTGAACGAATATACCGAAGGACTGGCGAGGACATTTTACATCTCGTTGTGGACGCTGTTAGTGCCACTGCTGACGGGGGTGATGATAGTCAGGCGCGTGCCGTCGCTCATCGTGCTGTTTGCCTCGTCGGTGATGGCAGGCGTGGTGGCACTGCTGCTACAGCCGCACATCCTCTGCGAGGTGGCTGGTGCCAGTGAGCCGTCGGCATTGGCACTGACGCGGGGACTGGCCGTCACCTTCTATGGCGCAACGTCAGTGGACACAGGGTCGGCATCGCTGAACGAACTTGTTTCTACCAGAGGCATGGCGGGCATGCTGAACACCATCTGGCTGATTATCTGCGCCATGTGCTTCGGGGCTGCCATGGTGGCCAGCGGCATGATAGAGAGCCTCACGGGTGTCATCCTGCGCTGGGTGAGGAGCCGCTTCTCGCTGGTGACATCGACGGTAGGGACGGGCATCTTCCTGAATATCACCACCGGCGACCAGTTTATCTCTATCGTGCTGAATGCCGACATCTACAGGGAAGTCTATAAGAAAGAGGGCTACGAGAGCCGCCTGCTGAGCCGTACGACGGAGGATGCCGCCACGGTGACGTCGGTGCTGATACCGTGGAACACCTGCGGCATGACACAGTCGACGGTGCTGGGTGTGGCGACGCTGACCTATCTGCCGTACTGCTTCTTCAACTTCCTCTCGCCGCTGATGAGTATCCTCGTAGCTGCCACCGGGTGGAAAATCAGGAAGATTAAAGAGTAAAGATTTTATTTTTAAATTAAATTTCCAAACTAAAAAACTAAACGCTATGAAAGTTGGAATCCCAAAGGAAATCAAGAACAACGAGAATCGGGTTGGCATGACGCCGTCGGGCGTGGCCGAGTTAGTCAGGCGCGGACATCAGATCTGCGTACAGCATACTGCAGGGGAGGGCAGCGGCTTCAGCGATGAAGCCTACGTGAAGGCCGGTGCACAGATTCTGCCTGCCATCGAGGACGTCTATGCGCAGGCTGACATGATTGTGAAGGTCAAGGAACCCATTGAGCCGGAATATCCGCTGGTACGCAAGGGACAGGTGGTGTTTACCTATTTCCATTTCGCCTGCGAGGAAGAGCTGACGCACGCCATGCTGAAGAGCGGAGCCATCTGTATAGCCTACGAGACTGTGGAGCGTGACGACCATTCGTTGCCCCTGCTCATCCCCATGAGTGAGGTCGCTGGACGCATGGCGGCCCAGAACGGCGCCTACTACCTGCAGAAGACGAAGGGCGGCAAGGGCAAGCTGATGGCCGGCGTGCCCGGCGTAAAACCCGCCAACGTGCTGGTGTTAGGCGGCGGTACCGTTGGCGAGGCTGCGGCGCGCATTGCTGCCGGCATGGGTGCCAACGTCACCATTACCGACATCTCGCTGCCCAGACTGAAACAGCTGGCGGCGGAGTTGCCCGTCAACGTGCATACGCTGTACTCGTCGGAGCACAACATCCGGCAGGAGCTGCCGACAGTAGATGTCGTCATCGGTTCGGTGCTCGTTCCCGGCGATGCCGCTCCGAAGCTGATTACCAAAGACATGCTGAAGCTGATGGAACCCGGTACGGTGCTCGTCGATGTAGCCATCGATCAGGGCGGCTGCTTCGAGACGTCGCACCCCACCACGCACAGCGAACCCGTCTATACCATTGACGGCATCGTGCACTATGCCGTGGCCAACATCCCGGGTGCCGTACCCAATACGTCGACCATCGCGCTGACCAATGCCACGCTGCGCTATGCGTTGGCGTTAGCCGACAAAGGCTGGCAGCAGGCCTGCCGAGACGACCGCTCGTTGGCACGCGGCGTCAACATGGTGGACGGGAAATGCACCTACGAGGCAGTAGCTAAAGTATGGGGACTGCCGTACTTGCCGTTTGAAGTTTGAAATTTGTGATTTGAAACAAAAAAATGTCTCGCGGGATAGAGCCCGTGAGACATTTTTTATGGTGCTTGCCCTGCGATTACTCAGCAGGTTTCTCAGCAGGAGCCTCGGCTGCCTTCTTGGCGGGAGCCTTCTTGGCCGGTGCCTTCTTTGCAGGAACCTTCTTCTTGGCCGGTTCCGCCTTCGGTTCCAGCTTCTCGAGGCGGGCCTTCAGACGGGTAATCTCCTTGTCCTTCATCTCAATCTCGTCACCCTGGTTGCGGATGGTGGTGAGCAGGGCATTGAGCTCGTCGTTCTCAATCTCAGGGGGATAGAGGGCGTTGACTCTGTTGATGAAGTCACCGAGGATGTTCATGTAGTTGGTGAAGGCATCAAACGGTCCGCTGTATATGCCACGGTCGAGACCCACATTGGAGGGCTTGGTGGTCATGAAGCGGAAGTTGTTGGAAGCCTGCAGGTAGTCCCAGTCCTGATTGATGCGCGGGTCGTCGGCAATGCGCAGACGGTCTGCGACGCTGTAGAGCTTGTTGAAAGCCTCACGCTGCATGGCGTTGCCCAGCCAGCACGAGCAGTCTCGCTCCTCGTCCACCCAGCTGAGGGTGTCGGGCACGTCGATGGCTCCCATTGAGGGCACCTTCATGCAGATTTCCGTTGGCGTAGAGAAGGTGATGCCTTTCTCCTTGGCGCAAGCGGGCAGCGCCTTCAGGAAGTCGAGGATATTTGAGCTGAGCGGCTGTGCGATACCCAGAGCCGACAGTTCCATGAAGATGTTGATGATCTGCTCTTCCTCGGGGAAGCGGGCGATGCGGTCGATATAGTTGTCGGCGAACAGGGGATAGCCCTCCCAGTCGGGATTGTTGAAGCGCAGCGAGATGTCGTCAGACAGCTCCACGTCGCGGAGCAACAGCTTCAGGTTGGGAGCGATGTTGCAGTTGTAGACGTAGTGGGGCGACTTCCATCCGAGCACGTGCTTGGCACCCTCGGTGAGCATACCCTTGAAGCCCATGGCGGCAATCTGTCCGCCGATGTCGTCGCTGTAGATAAGTGACGAGTTGCGGGCTACTGTCGGCTTCTGTCCGAACAGCTCCTCAATCTTGGCAGCCTGCTTCTTCACGTCGAGGGCGAAGGTCTCCTCGTTGGCCAGCGATGACAGACCGTGGCTGTAAGGCTCGGCGAGGAACTCGATGCAACCCGTCTGGTTCAGTTCCTGCAGCTTGGCGATGACCTGCGGAGCGTGGAACTCCAGCTGCTCGATGCCCGTACCCGAGAGTGAGAAGGCAACCTTGAAATACTGGCCGTGCTCCTTGATCATGTCGCCGATAGCAGTCAGTGCCGGCATGTAGGAACGGTTGGCGATGTCGGTGATGCTACGCTCGTTCTCGTAGTCATCATAGTAATAATGGTCGGTACCGATGTCGAAGAAACGGTAGCGCTTCAGATGGATAATCTGATGTATCTCGAAATATAAACAAATTGTTTTCATAATCTTATTTTGCTGTTTTATAATTTCACTCTTTTACTATTTGTTCGTGGATTTCAATTGTCCATTGTTCAATAGTCAAATGGCCCAATTAACTCTCCCAGCCTAATGTGCGGAGATAGAGTGTGCGGATCCAGGCGCCGACCTTCTCCCACGTAATCTGGTCAACCTCACGCTTGCCTTCCTCCTTGAGGTAGGTGAACAGCGACTCATTGGCGCAGATAGAGTAGATGGCATCGGCCAGGGCGTGGATGTCCCAGTAGTCAACCTTGATGCAGTTGGTGAGAATCTCGGCGCATCCCGACTGTTTCGAGATGATAGAGGGAGTGCCGCACTGCATGGCCTCGAGGGGCGAGATGCCGAAAGGCTCAGACACGGACGGCATGACATAGACATCGGAGTCCTTCAGACACTCGTACACCTGCTTGCCGCGCATGAATCCCGGGAAGTGGAAACGGTCGGCAATGCCACGCTCGGCTGCCAGATGAATCATGGCATCCATCATGTCGCCAGAGCCAGCCATACAGAAGCGCACATTACGCGTGCGGCGGATGACCATATTGGCAGCCTCGACGAAGTATTCAGGTCCCTTCTGCATGGTGATACGTCCGAGGAAGGTCACCACCTTGTCCTTGCCCGTATGGTCAGGACGCGGAATGTCCTGATACTCCTGCGGCAGGGGATAGACGGCATTGTGCACGGTGAAGCACTTGCGCGGATCCTGATGATACTGGTTGATGACCGTCTGGCGCGTCAGCTCCGACACGCACATGATACAGTCGGCATTGTCCATACCGTTCTTCTCGATAGAGTAAACGGTGGGGTTCACCTTGCCGCGGCTGCGGTCGAAGTCGGTAGCGTGTACGTGGATGCATAACGGCTTGCCACTCACCTGCTTGGCGTGGATGCCTGCAGGATAGGTTAGCCAGTCGTGAGCATGAATGATGTCATAGTCCAAGGTACGTGCCACGACACCGGCGATGATCGAGTAGTTATTGATTTCCTCGTGCAGGTTGCCGGGATAGCCGCCAGCAAACTCCATGGCGCCAAGGTCGTTGACGTGCATGTAGTTGAAGTCGGCATACAGGTGGTCGCGCAGACGGAAATAGAAGTCTGGGTCCATAATGTTGCCCACACGTTCGCGAACATAGTCGGCCGTGACGTCGCGCCAGGCAATGGGCACGGCATTCATGGCTACAATGTTGCAGGCAGAACGGTCTTCGTCACCGAAGGGGTGGGGGAGACACAGCGTGATGTCCATGTCGCCCTGGGCGTGCAGACCCTGCGAGATACCATAGTTGGCGGTGGCCAGTCCACCGAATACGTGAGGAGGATACTCCCATCCAAACATTAATACTTTCATAGCGTCTCCTCCTTATTTATTTTTGATAAGTGTATTTTTCCAGGAGTTTCACCGAGCGCAGGATTTCTGCCACGTTCATGGCAAAGGACATGGCGCCGCGTCCGTGGAACGGCGGGTTGCCGTCGAACAGCTCGCTGATGGTTCCCAGCGCGTGATAGTTCATCTCGTCTTCATAGCCCACCATATGGCGCTCGAGGAACGACAGGCGGGTGCGCTTATAGAGTTTCAGGCAGGCCTCTACGTAGAAACCGCCCAGCCAAGGCCATGCCGTACCCTGATGGTAGGCGTAGTCGCGCTGTGTCTGCGGACCGACATACATCGGGTTGTAGCCGCCGCTCTTGGGCGACAGTGAACGCAAACCCTTGGGCGTCAGCAGTTCGCGGGTGCAGATGTCAAGCACGCTCTTCTTCTGATCCTGCGACAGCGGTGAGAAGTCGAAGGCCACGGGGAATATCATGTTCGGGCGTACGCTCCAGTCCACCATGTTGCCATCGACATAGTCCAGCAGATAGCCGTACTCGTTGAGGAAGGTACCGATGAACGATGCCTTGGTCGTTTCCGACAGTTCCTCCAGTTTGGCGGCCAGCTTTTTGTCGCCGAACTCTGTTTCCAGCATGGCACAGAACTTCATGGCGTTGTACCACAGGGCGTTGAACTCGACAATGTATCCTGATCGGGGCACGACGGGACGCCCGTTGGCGGTGGAGTTCATCCAGGTGACAGCCTTGTCACGTCCGTCGGCATAGAGCAGTCCATTATCGTCGAGACGCAGGTTGGGATGACCGCCGGCCATGATGTATTTCACGATGTCCTTGACCAGGTTGCCGTACATCTTGTAGCCCTGCTCACGTCCGGCATCCTTCGTGTACTGCTGGATGGCCCAAACAGCCCAAAGGGGTACGTCAGGCTGTTCCATCTCGTAAATCTTGCCAGAGATTGGCTTGTCGGCCATAAATTCGCGCAGAGCCTTTTCGGCTGTCTTCATGACCATCTCGAAATAGTCCTGCTCACCGATGCACAGCGTCAGACCAGGTAATGATATAAAGGTATCGCGCGCGCGACACTTGAACCAAGGATAGCCTGCTAACAAGTAACGCTCGTCCTTCTTGTCAATCTTCTCCATAGTGCCACTGCGGCGATCGCGGAAGTGGAACTGGTGGGCAGCCGTCACCAGACAGTGGTAGAAGTTGTCACGAGGCACGCGGTCTTCCACCTCGTCGTCGAACATCTTCTTCAGCTGTCCCGGCTTGCTGGCCGAGGTAGAACCGGCAAAGACGATGCTTTCGCCCTTCTTGATTTCCATCTCGAAGTAGCCGGGCACGTACAAGTCCTCGTTGGAGGCGTAGCCGCGCTCCTGCTCCTTGGGGTACTCCACGCCGCGATACCAGTCGGGCTGGAAGATGAACTCGTTCTTCTTCGAGAACTGCATGTAGAGGTCAGGATAGCCGGCATACATACAGGTCTTGATGCCGTGGTCCACGGGATGGTATTCACGCGATGCCGTCGTGTTCTCATGAGTGAACTGACGCACGGAGCGGAATGCCAGGAACGGACGGAAGCGCAGTGTCGTTGCCGAGTGGGCATCCACCAGCGTGTAGCGGATGAGGATGCGGTCCTCATAATGCTGGAACACTACTTCTTTCTTTAACACTACGCCACCGACGCGATAGAGCGTGGTGGGCACGACATCACAGTCGAACTCACGGATGTACTTGTGACCCTTGGGGCTGTAGTTGTTGCCCTGATACTTGTGGAGTCCGAGGTTGAACTCGGCACCGTGTTGGATAACCGTACAGTCGAGCGACGAGAGCAGTACATGGTTCTCGTCGTCAAGCTCAGGTACGGGAACGACGAGCAGACCATGGTACTTACGTGTATTACAGTCCACCAGGGTGGATGCACTGTAGGCACCAGAGCGGTTCGTTCGAAGCAGTTCACGACGCAAAGACTCTTCCAAGTTGGTCATTACAGCTTTTTCAAATCGTAAATAACTCATAGTTCCTTTTTAGGTTGTTGTTGTTATTATTTGTTTTAGGATTCTCATTCATGAAGGTCAGTAGATGGCCTTCCATTTTTAAATCTCCTTCAAAAGTACGCAATTTCAGCCTTATTGCCAAATAAATGAAACTTTTTTTTTCAAAACTACTGTTTTTTTCGTTTCTTTCACATTTCGAAGGCGCTCTACCATTGTCTTTGACCTCATACAACGTTTCGTCAGAATCCGATTAGAATTGCACGCAAAATGTATAAAGATAAAATAATTATTAAAAAGTTCTTTGTTTCGAAAATAAGTTGTTACCTTTGCAAATCAGAACGTAAAACAAACTTATATAATTAATACATTATGGCTAACAAAGAAAAACTCTTCAGCGAGTTTCAGGCTCCAACCACCCAGGAGTGGCTGGACAAGATTGAAGTGGACCTGAAAGGTGCCGACTTCCAGAAACGACTCGTATGGAGAACCAATGAGGGCTTCAACGTACAGCCCTTTTATCGTCGAGAAGACCTTGCGAACCTGAAAACACCCGACTCAATGCCGGGAGAATTTCCGTTTGTGCGTGGTAACAAGAAAGATTCCAATGCGTGGTATGTCCGCCAGAACATTGTGGTGGAGGATGCCAAGGCTGCCAATGCCAAGGCACTCGACATCCTGAACAAGGGCATCGACTCGTTAGGTTTCAAACTGCCGGGCAACATGGTCTCGAAAGAAACTGTCGAGGCATTGCTCGATGGCATCCTCTGTGACATCATTGAGGTGAACTTCGCCACCTGTCCGAAGCATTCCCTGGAACTGGCAGAAATCCTGGTGGACTTCTTTGCTAAGAAGGGTTATGACAAGGAGAAGGTGGTTGGTTCTATCGAGTGGGACCCCATGCAGAAGATGGTGATGAAAGGCAAGGATGTCACTCCTATGCTGGAGATTGCCCCCAAACTGGTGGAGACGCTCAAGGAGTATCCTAACTTCCGTTGCATCGCTGTCAGCTCCGATGCCCTCAACAATGCCGGAGCCTACATCGTCCAGGAACTGGGCTATGCGCTGGCTTGGGGTAACGAGTATCTGCAGCAGCTGACGGACGCTGGCGTGGATGTTGACCTTGCCGCCAAGAGCATCAAGTTCAATATGGGCGTCAGCGAGAACTACTTCATGGAGATTGCCAAGTTCCGTGCTGCCCGTCTGCTTTGGGCTCAGATTGTGAAGCAGTACGAGCCAAAGTGCGATTGCGCTTGCAAGATGATTATCAATGCTACCACCTCTACTTATAACCAGACTTTGTTCGACAGCTATGTGAATCTTCTGCGTTCTCAGACCGAGGCAATGAGTGCTGCGTTGGGTAGTGTTCACTCGATGGTGGTTACCCCGTTTGATGCTCCTTACGAGGAGGCTACTGATTTCTCGGAGCGTATTGCTCGCAACCAGCAGTTGATTATCAAGGAGGAGAGTCATTTCGACCGTATTGTTGACCCAGGTGCAGGTTCTTACTATATCGAGCATCTTACCGATGCATTGGCTCAGGAAGCCTGGAAGATCTTCCTGAAGGTAGAAGAGGAGGGTGGCTTCTTGGCTGCTGTGAAGGCTGGAACCATCCAGGATGACATCAACGCTACTAACGTGAAGCGTCATGGTGATGCTGCTAAACGTAAGGAGTTCCTGTTGGGTACCAACCAGTTCCCCAACTTTACAGAGAAGAGTGAGGGCAAACGTCCTCAGGGCTGTGGTTGTTGCTGTGGAACAGCAGCACACGAGAACTGCGAACCTACCTTCAAGGCTATCAATAGCACTCGTCTGGCTGCCGACTTCGAGGACCTGCGCATCCATACCGAGGAAACGAAGGTGCCTACTGCTTTCATGCTGACCATCGGCAACCTCGCCATGCGTCAAGCTCGTGCACAGTTCTCGTGCAACTTCTTGGCCTGTGCTGGTTACAAGGTCATTGACAACCTTGGATTCAAGACCGTTGAAGAGGGTGTTGATGCTGCTTTGGAGGCAAAGGCCGACATCATCGTCATCTGCTCTAGTGACGACGAGTATGCTGAGTATGCTATCCCTGCTTTCAAGTATTTGAATGGACGTGCGATGTTTGTTGTGGCTGGTGCTCCTGCTTGCATGGAGGATCTGAAGGCTGCCGGCATCGAGAACT
>CAMHJQ010000023.1 GCA_946185485.1 uncultured Prevotellaceae bacterium
GCACGGCGCAGGATGCGGCGGATGACGTAGCCGGCCTTGGCATTCGACGGCAGCTGACCGTCAGCTATCGAGAAGGCGACGGCACGCAAGTGGTCAGCGCAGACGCGCATGGCGACGTTGATAGACTCTCCCCCGGCCCCTCCCTGTGAGGGAGGGGTGCTATTACCACTATCCTCAGAGCTATCTACGCCCCTCCCTACAGGGAGGGGTTGGGGGAGGGTCTCCTCCTCAAAGGTGGTATATTTCAGACCCGTGATGTCCTGCTCAGCCTTGATGATAGGCTGGAACACATCGGTATCGTAGTTCGAATGCTTGCCCTGCATCATGCGCACCAGTCGCTCGAAGCCCATGCCGGTATCGATGACGTTCATGGACAACTTCTCCAGTGAACCGTCCGCCTTGCGGTTGAACTGCATAAAGACGAGGTTCCATATTTCGATGACCTGCGGGTCGTCCTGGTTGACGAGCTCCCGTCCGCTCTTACCGCTGGCAGCCTTCTGCTCAGGGGTACGGCTGTCGACATGGATTTCAGAGCAGGGACCGCAGGGACCCGTGTCGCCCATCTCCCAGAAGTTGTCGTGCTTGTTGCCATTGATGATGTGGTCCTCGGGGACGTGCTTGGCCCAGTATTTGGCAGCCTCGTCGTCGCGGGGGATGTTTTCTTCGGGAGAACCCTCGAAGACGGTGACATACAAGTCCTCGGGATTCAGCTTCAGCACGTCCACCAAATACTCCCAGGCCATGTCGATGGCACCCTCCTTGAAGTAGTCACCAAACGACCAGTTGCCCAGCATCTCGAACATGGTGTGGTGGTAGGTGTCGTGACCCACCTCCTCCAAGTCGTTGTGTTTGCCGCTAACGCGCAGGCACTTCTGGGTGTCGGCACGGCGTCGCGGCTCTGGGTCGCGTGTACCTAATATAATATCTTTCCACTGGTTCATACCCGCGTTGGTGAACATCAGCGTGGGGTCATCCTTAATCACCATGGGAGCGGAGGGCACGATGGCGTGCTGCTTCTGCTCGAAAAACTTCTTGAATGAATCGCGAATCTCGTTGGCTGTCATCATATCAATTTACTATTTGACTATTTTACTATTTGACTATTTCAAATTTAGCTTCTATATAACTCATGTTTGCTCTCGTTAACCGATAAGTTGGCTGCAAAGGTACGAAAAAAACAGAATAATGAATGATGAATTAAGAAATATTTTGTATCTTTGTCCCCTAATTGCAAACTAAACTAAAACAAATACTGCATGAAAAGAGTCGTTTTATGCTTATTGGCATTGGTGACTGTCGTAGGGGCGGTCACTGCCACATGGACTTTCGATGGCCGTTGGAACCCCGAACAGTGCATCCGAGACCTGTGGAACGTGCTGGCGTATTAATAATTGTTACTTTCGTTAGCTAAAGGAAAGAAAAGTTGACTTTTCTTTCCTTTTTTCTCGCATATTTCGTAACTTTGCCCGCTGTAATGGGCATATTGTACATTGTACCCACGCCGGTGGGCAATCTGGAGGACATGACGCTACGCGCCATCCGCATCCTCAAGGAGGCTGACCTTGTGCTGGCCGAGGACACCCGCACGTCGGGCATCCTGCTGAAGCATTTCCAGATTCAGCAGCACTTGCTGTCGCACCATAAGTTCAACGAGCACGGCACCTCTGCCTCGGTCGTGGAACGCCTGCAGGCAGGACAGACGGTGGCACTCATCAGCGATGCCGGCACGCCGGGCATCTCCGACCCGGGATTTTTCCTGGTACGCGAGGCCGTCAAGGCAGGCATAGAGGTGCAGACACTACCTGGAGCTACGGCCTTTGTGCCGGCCTTGGTGTCAAGCGGTCTGCCGTGCGATCGGTTCTGCTTCGAGGGCTTCCTGCCGCAGAAGAAGGGACGCCAGTCGAAGATAGAGTCGCTGCGTGACGAGGAGCGTACGATGGTGTTCTACGAGTCGCCCTATCGCGTGCTAAAGGCGCTGCAGCAGTTTGCCGAGGTGTTTGGTCCGGACCGTCAGGTCAGCGTCTGCCGCGAAATCTCCAAGGTTCACGAGGAGAGTGTGCGCGGCACGTTGGAAGAGACCATCGCTCACTTTACGGAGCATGTCCCCCGCGGTGAGTTCGTCATCGTCGTGGCGGGAAATAAGAAGATAACTGAATAACGAAGATAAAAAACAAAAGCTATGAAAAAACTATTTGTAATGGTACTTTGCATGACGGCTCTTGTCGCCTGCAACCAGAAAAACTCCAAGAATGAAGACCTGTTGCTTACTCACCAGGCCGACTCGCTGAACCGTATCATTGAACAGAAAGACAATGAAATCAACGACATGATGGCTACGATGAACGACATCGAAGAGGGCTTCCGGGCCATCAATGCTGCCGAGAACAGAGTCAATGTGGCACGTCAGGGTGAAGGTGCCAGCATGAACGAGCGTATCCGCGAGAACATGCAGTTCATCCAGCAGACCATGCAGCAGAACCGCGAGCTTATCAACAAGTTGCGCAACCAACTGCGCCAGAGCTCGGTAAAGGGCGACCAGTTGCGTCGTACCCTGGAGAACCTCACCCGTGAACTGGAGGAGAAGGACGGACAGTTGAAGGCGCTGCAGGCTGAGCTGCAGGCCAAGAATATCCAGATTGACGAGTTGACGGAACAGGTTTCTAACCTCTCTGACAATGTCAGCAATCTCACGGAAGAGACATCGCAGAAGTCGAAGACCATCGCTACGCAGGATAAACAACTGAACTCTGCATGGTTTGTCTTCGGTACGAAGAAGGAGCTGAAGGAACAGCACATCATCGAAGATGGTGAGGTGCTCCGTTCTAACTTCAACCAGAGCTACTTCACGAAGATTGATATCCGTGTCGACAAGGAAATCAAGCTCTACTCGCGCTCTGCCAAAGTGTTGACAGCCCATCCTGCTTCCAGCTATACGCTGACACAAGATGCCAACAAACAATATGTGATGCGCATTACCGACCCGCAACAGTTCTGGTCGACTAGCAAGTATCTGGTGATACTGGTGAAATAATATAGCGTGGGAAGGAGACCGGTTGGTTTCCTTCCCATGTTATTTTACATAATGCAACGTTTTAACGTCTTTTCGATGCCAAAAGGACGTTTTCTTGTCTTAAGATGTTAAAATATTGCGTATATTTGTGCATTTTTTATAAATTTATTTTTTGTTTTGCAAAGGAAATCGTACCTTTGCACATTATTTTCCAGTGTGGATAATATCTACGCAAGCATATTTAATTAATGTTCACGAACATTATTATAATAGAGATCAATTAATAAATAAAGCAAGATAGTGAATATGAGAAGAAAGCTGACACTGATTTTGTTTGGTCTCATCCTCAGCATGGGGGTGGCGACTGCCCAGAACAAGATTTCAGGTACTGTCCTTGAAGACAACGGTGAGCCGTGTATTGGTGCCACAGTGATGATTCAAGGTTCCAAGCAGGGTACCAAGACCGATATGGACGGTCATTTTACGATATCCGTGCCTGCTGGCAAGAAGCTTGTGATAAGCTATGTCGGTATGGTGACGGAGACAGTGAAACCCAAGGACGGCATGAAGGTGACGTTGACATCTGACTCACAGACCTTGAGCGAGGTTGTGGCAGTAGGTATGATGAAGCAGGATAAGCGTTTGTTTACCGGTGCTTCGTCGAAAGTCGATGCCGACAAGGCAAAGCTGTCAGGTATGGCTGATGTCAGCCGTTCGCTGGAAGGCCGTGTGGCTGGTGTGCAGGTGACGAACGTCAGCGGTTCGTTCGGTGCAGCTCCTAAGATTCGCGTTCGTGGCGCAACGTCTATCTATGGTAACTCCAAACCTCTGTGGGTTATCGACGGTGTGATATACGAAGATAACGTGGACGTCAGTGCCGACGAGCTGGCATCTGGCGATGCCAAGACGCTGATTTCCAGTGCTGTGGCAGGTCTGAACTCTGACGATATCGAGTCGTTTACCATCCTGAAGGATGGCTCGGCAACGTCTATCTATGGTGCCCGCGCCATGGCTGGTGTGATTGTCATCACCACCAAGAAAGGTGCTGCAGGACGTGCATCGGTCAGCTATACCGGTGAGTTCTCTACACGTCTGAAACCCAGCTACCGCGACTACAACATCATGAACTCGCAGGAGATGATGGGTGTCTACAAGGAGATGGCCGACAAGGGCTGGCTGCAGCTGGAGAATATGGTGAATGCCAAGAATACCGGTGTCTACGGCTATATGTTCCAGCAGCTGCGCAAGTATGACACCACAACCGGCCAGTACGGTCTGCTGAATACCGAGGCTGCCCGCAACAAGTACCTGCAGGATGCGGAGTTCCGCAACACCGACTGGTTCGACCTGTTGTTCTCGAACGCTTTCCAGCAGAACCACTCTGTCAGCATTTCCGGTGGTACTGAACGTATGCAGAGCTACTTCTCTATGTCGTTGATGCACGACCCCGGCTATTATGTCAATCGTAATAAGGTTGACCGTTATACTTTCAACGGCAATATCTCCTACGACATCCTGAAGAACCTGACCGCCCGTCTGGCCGCTCAGGGCAGCCATCGTAATCAGGAGGCTCCCGGTTCGCTGAATCAGACTACTGACGTGGTGACTGGTGCCGTCAACCGTGATTTCGATATCAACCCGTTCAGCTTCGCGTTGAATACCAGCCGCTGTCTGGACCCCAATACGAAGTACACCCGTTTCTATACAGGCTTCAATATCTTCGACGAGTTGCGGAATAACTATATGGAGTATGATGTGAATGAGTTGATGTTTCGTGCTGAGTTGGAGTATAAGCCCATCCGGACGGTTACCATCAACGGTCTTATCTCGACCCGTATGAGCCATTCGCGCCGTCAGCACAATGTAATGGACAACTCCAACCAGGCCAATGCCTACCGTGCCGGCGTCGATGCACAGGACGACAACTCCACCATCCGCGACAGCAACCCCTTGCTGTATACCGACCCTGACAACGAGAAGGCATTGCCCGAGTCTATCCTGCCCGAGGGCGGCATCAAGTATCAGAACGACGACAACATGCGCTCTAACAGTTTCCGCTTCATGGCCGACTATCGCGATGTGTATAATGAGAAGCATACTCTGAACGCCATGATAGGTACTGAGTACTCGTCAGTAAAGCGTACTGCCACCAACTGGACCGGCTGGGGCTATAACTTCGAGATGGGTGGCATTGTATATACGCCGTATCTCTGGCTGAAGCAGATGAACGAGGAGAATACCAACTATTTCGGCGAGTATGAGACGACGACCAATACGCTGGCCTACTACGGACAGGTTGTCTACAGCTACGACCGCCGCTATACCGTTAATGGCACATTCCGTTATGAGGGTACCAACCGTTTCGGCGAAATCAAGTCGAGCCGCTGGCTGCCTACCTGGAACGTCTCCCTGGCCTACGACATGACCAACGAGCCCTGGATGGAAAGCACCAGGAACTGGCTGTCGCAGTTGAAGCTGCGTGGCAGCTACTCACTGACTGCCGATACGGGTCCCACATGGGTAAACAATGCCACCGTTATCTACCAGACGCGTAATGCCTGGCGTCCCTTCACCTCAGCAGCCGAGAAGGAAATATACATTGACTATCTGGCCAATACCGAGCTGACCTTCGAGAAGAAGCATGAGTGGAACATCGGTGTCGATATGAGTTTCCTCAACGACCGCATTGCCCTGACCTTCGATGCCTATTGGCGTAACAACTACGACCTGATAGGTCTCGTCTACACACAGGGTGCCGGTGGACAGACGGAGAAGTATGCTAACCTGGCAGACATGAAGTCGCACGGTATTGAGGTAGGCATCTCTACGGTTAACATCCAGACGCCGAAGTTCAAGTGGACCACTGACCTCATCTATTCACTGGCCAAGAACAAGGTGACATCGCTGGAGAACTCCTGTAATGCCTACTACCTCATCGTCGGTCAGCATTCCAATAACCCCTACATGATTCCTACGCTTGAGGGCTATCCCGTACGTACCATCTGGAGCTATCAGTTTGCCGGACTCAACAAGGAGGGTCTGCCGATGGTCTACAACGAGAATGGAGAGAAGACCATTGGCGACGTCAACATCCAGGAAACCAAGGACTTGGAGAACTTCCTCGTCTATGAAGGTCCCCAAGACCCGACGTGGTATGGTTCGCTGAGCAATACCTTCACCTATACCAACCAGAAGCTGGGCAAGCTGAGCCTGGACGTGTTCATCACCTACAGCGGCGGCAACGTCGTACGTCTCGACCCGGTATTCTCGGCAGGATACAGTGACCTGTCAGCACTGCCCCGTGAGTTCAAGAACCGCTGGATGAAGGCTGGCGACGAAAACGTGACCAATATCCCCGTCATTGCCTCGCTCAACCAGGTGGACCGCTATGGCAGCACGGCCATGAGCACGGCCTACAACGTCTACAACTACTCTACAGAGCGTATTGCCAAGGGTGACTTTGTACGTCTGAAGGAGTTGGCGCTGACCTATACCTTCCCGCAGGGACTGCTGAGGAAGAGCCGTCTGCTGAACTCTGCATCCATCAAGCTGGCCGCAACCAACCTCTGTCTGCTCTATGCTGACAAGAAGCTGAATGGTCAGGACCCTGAGTTCATCAACTCCGGTGGTGTGGCATCGCCTATCTCCAAGCAGTTCACCGCTACAGTGAGGTTAGGTTTCTAAACAACGAATTACACGAATTTTACGAATATCAAGATGATGAAGATAAATTATAATATACGGAAAAGAAACATGACTATGATGGTGAAGTTGCTCGGCGCAGCATTCTTCATTCTTCATTCTTCGCTCTTCGTTTCCTGTGCCGACAAGTTGGACGAGGACCCTGACAGCCGGTGGATTAAGATTGACAGCTCCGAGAAACTGGGCCGCCTGCTGACCTCGGGCTATCCCAGTTCAGTGCCTGCCGTCATTTGTGAGCTGATGGGCGACAACCTGGTAGACAACAACGTGGTGGTGCCTGCCACCCATAACGATGCCTACTCGCTGTTCCACGAAGAGGCCTATAAGTGGGAGGACATCAACAGCTATAGCACTGGCGAGGACGACACACCTCTGGAGATATGGGACAAGTATTACTATGGTATTGCTACGGCCAACCATGCCATAGCCGCTATGCAGGAGATGAGCGACGACCCCGCCCACGACCCGTCGATAGCCGCCTGGTGGGGCGAGGCACATATCATGCGTGCCTATTTCCACTTTATACTGGTCAGCGTCTTTGCCGAGGCCTATAAGGACGAGACGCAGAGTGCCCAAGACTGGGGCGTGCCCTATGTGACCACTGTCGAGGAAGTGGTACGCGTGGACTATGCCAAGCCCGAATACCGCAAGAAGGTCAGCGAGGTCTACCAACTCATCGAGAAGGATATCAACGAAGGTATCGACCTGATTGACGACTCCAAGTACACCGTTCCGGCCTATCACTTCAACCGCAATGCAGCATACGCCTTTGCTGCCCGCTTCTACCTGTTCAAGCGTGACTACAAGAACTGCCTGAAGTATGCCGACCTGGCGCTGGGCAGCAATCCTGCCAGCTCGCTGCGCAAGTGGGCTTCCATGAGTGCTAACACCATCAATACGCTGCTCAATGCCTATAATGACGAGAAGGCTGCCTGCAACTACCTGCTGCTGACCACTTTCTCGCTGCAGGACCGTATGCTTTCTGCCTGCCGTTATGCCATCAATAGCGGCAACACAGCTGAGAAAGTTCCTGCGACCAAGGACATCCTCTATGAAGGTGGCGGCCCGAACTGGAGTGGCCGTGTACCTGCCTTCGACGGTAAAATCTACCGTTGGGGTGCCGGCTCCGAGTACGGTTCATGGCTCTTCCGCGTCTATGAGTACTTCGAGTACACCAACAAGATTGCCGGTATTGGCTATGTGCACATCATCTACCAGCCCTTTACCGCCGAGGAGACACTGCTCTGCCGTGCCGAGGCCAAGCTCTATCTGGGCGACCGCGAGGGTGCCATTCAGGACCTGGGCTTCTGGACTGCTTCCAAGCAGATTGACAATGCCCTGACGCAGACGGGCATCGACCGCAAATATGCCGGAACTCCCGAAAACAACATCTACCTGAGCGATATCCATCCGCAGGAGATGAGCACGGAGTTCAAGACGCTGACCGACGAGGAGACCCGCGTGCTGCAGTGCATCCTTCACTTCCGTCGTATCGAGACGATGTTCGAGGGTCAGCGCTGGTTCGACATCAAGCGCTATGGCATCACCGTCCACCACGCCTACCGTGGCCCGCAGGACGATGCTATCACCCACGACTACCTGCAGTGGAACGACAAGCGCCGTGTGGTGCAGATTCCCTATAATGCCGTCGATGCCGGCTATCCCGCCTCCGACCGTGCCCTTGGCTTCACCGATTCTGACGATATTCGCATAAAAGGCTATCAAGTGGCCCAATAATCCTAAACAAGACCTGAAAGATGAAACAGTATATATCTATCCATAAGGTGTGGCGCAGCTCCTTGATGCTGGCAGGCCTGTCCATGTGCCTCATGCTGACCTTCTCGTCGTGCGGCAGCAGCGACGACTTCACCGAGTCTATCTTCGACACCGACATTCCCGCGGTCGACCAGAACGCTGCCACGCAGCCCTTCGACCAGTGGCTCTACGACAACTTCCTCATACCCTACAATGTCGATGTGCAGTACCAGTTTAACTTCACCTCGTCGGACATGAACTTCCAGCTGGCACCCTCTGAGTACAACCGCTCACAACTGCTGGCCCACTTCATCCGCTACTTGTTCTACGATGTCTACACCAAGTATGCCGGCGAGGACTTCATGAAGCAGTACGGTCCTCGTATCTTCCACTTCATCGGTTCTTCTGGCTATAGCCCCACGACGGGTACCGAGGTGCTCGGTACTGCATCGGGCGGCGTGAAGATTACCCTTTACAAAATCAACGAGATGAAGCCCTGGTCGGAAGGTGTCGTCTACACCCCCGACGATGTCATCACGCTGAACGAGAACTATTTCCACACCATGCACCATGAGTTCTCGCACATTCTGCACCAGACCAAGTCGTACCCCATCACCTTCGGACAGGTGACGTCGGGCAGCTACGACCCCATCGACTGGCAGGAGCGCGACTCATGCACCACCCACCAGTTAGGCTACGTCACCCACTATGCCTCGTCAGCCAACTACGAGGACTTTGTGGAGACCCTCTCGTGCATCATCACCGATACCGACTATCGTTGGATGAACCGCATCATCAATGCCTGCACCAAGGGCCTCAAGGCCGGCGACAAGGAAGAGGTGCTGGCACTCGTCGACTCGCTGGGCATTGAGGGCATGGACGACCCCAACGCTCACTGGAACAACTTCACCCTCTATAAGGAGCAGCAGTATAACTCCGAGACGGGCGAATACGACGATACCAACCGCTATGTCCTTGACGTACACCGTCTGCTGGGCGAGGCTTATCAGGTGGTCAACAAGGAGTCTACGGCCTACGTGGCCGGCTATAAGTACACGGCCTATCGTACTTTCAAGTCGTTCAAGAACGAATTCCTGCCCTGGGTTGCCGTCGATACCGACGAGAGCGTCAGGGGTATCAATGCCCTGCTGAAGAAGCTTCAGATTGCCACCGAGTGGTACACCGACCGCTGGGGGCTGAAGGCCTTCACCCTGCGCAAGGAGGTTCGTGAGCGCCAGAACGGCATCAACGACTATCTCAATAGCAGTGTGGTCATCTACGACCTGAAGTAGTTAGAGCGTAAGAGATGAAGCATTAAAAAAAAAACAGACATTATAATAGAAGATGTTTATGAAACTGAAAGATATAAAGACTTACCTTATCGTGGGCATGGTATGCAGTGCTGTCGTTGCCGGGCTCGCCTCCTGCCGTTTCGAGGAGGACGACTACTTCAACGAGAGTGCCTCACTGCGTGTGGAGCATGCCATCGATTCTGTGCAAAACATTCTGGTCAATGCCCCGCAAGGCTGGGTCATGCAGTACTATGCCAATACGGGTGATGAAGGCTTCGAAGGTTTCAACCTCTTTGCCCGCTTCGAGAACAGCGGCAAGGTGACGATGGCCAGCAACCACCGCATGCTGCGCGACGGCAACGCCGGCAAGTATACCGAAGCCACCAGCCTCTACGAGATGCTGCTCGAGGACGGTCCCGTGCTGGCTTTCAATTCGTGGAACGATGTGCTCACCCCGTTTGTCGACCCCGTAGACCCTGCTTCTGCCCCTGGTTCGCTGGTGAAGGACGGTGCCGGTATGGCTGGCGACCACAACTTCGTCATCATGTCCTACCATGCCGACGAAGTCATTCTTCGCGGTGAGCGCTATGGTGCTGAAGTCCGTCTGAAGAAGTGCGACACCTCTTGGGAGGAGTATATCAGTGCCACGGACCAGATGAAGAGCTACATCACAAATACCAGCATCTCCAACTACTACCTCACCGACGGCACCGACACCCTCTACATGTTGAGCCCCCGAAGCGGCCATTTCCGCATTGCCGAGCGCATCAACGACCCGTTGCGTGCCCACTGGGTGTCGTGCTGCTATACGCCCGACGGCTTCCGTCTGGAGCATCAGGACACCGTCGGCACCGCCAAGTTCCAGGAGCTGACCCTTGCCGAGGACAAGTCATGCCTCCAGAATGAGGACGGCTCCGTGAAGGTCATTCCCTGCTGGGACAGCTTCATGGCTAATCATTCTGCTGTTTGGAAGATGGATCCAGAATTATTTAGTGCTGAACAGAAAGGCCTTTTTGAACAGATGAATGCTGCCGCCAAGGTCTTTAACTCCGCTTGGAGCCTGGAGAGCATTGGTATAGGAAAGTCCTCAGGCAGTGCTTCTGTCAATGGCCTTGTGCTGACGTTCTATACGAACGCCGCCAAGACAAAGACGAACACGGCAGGTGTCGCCTTGACATTGACTCGTGTGGGTTATGGTCAGATGAAGATAGAGTATTCTTCTGAGAGTAAAGTAGACAAGAATATGGAGAGTATCGTGAAGCGTTCGCCTGATATGGAGAACCTTGCCCGTGCGTTTGCTGCCACTTTGGCCGGCACGTATGACATAACTCCTAACGACTATTTCCTTCCTACAGGTGGAACATTTACTGCTGTCAGTGGAGGTACAACGTTTAAATTAAATTAGAATTATAACATTATTAACTAACTTAAGTAAGAAGATTATGAAGAAATTTTTACTTTTTGCCGTAGCTGCATTAATAGCAGGCTCGGTAAGTGCACAGAAAAAAGTGATGTCACGTACAATGCCTGTTTTGCAAGAAAAACAGATGGCTAAATTTGAAATGCTTCCTGGAAAGAAAATTGGCCGTACGCTTCAAAGAAAAAACTCAAAGGCTGAGTTGCAGATGCCGACATTAAATGTCCAGAAATCACTAAGTTTCGTTGGAGAATCAGTAAACAAAGCATCAAAAAACACACGTCGTGTGGGACAAATAGCTTCAAGCTACGATGCTTCAGGAAAGAATTACCGTACGAACTCGACTGAGAATTGGACAATGTCAGCAAGTACTTTTGAGGAAACAAATGAGCCCTGCTTGGTGAATGTTATTCCAAGTCCTTTCACAAATACTACTGAAATCCCTGTTTCATATACCGTAGATTCAAAAGGCGACGTAGCCATACCAGCCCAAAAAGTGGCTGAGTCCGGGTATACAAACGATAATGGAACAGAAATAAAGTTATATGTTTACTTGATTAATCCTTTGACATCATCTACTGATAACTCGATTCATATGACTCTTGGGGATGATGGCTCGCTGACACCGGTTGATGGATATATGGCATATTATTTCTTCATGACTGATGAGGTTAAGTTCAAGAACGAGAATAATGAATCCAACGTCTTTCATACCGTCATTTATTATAATGTAAAGTATACCCTTGGCGGGGCTGCTCCAACTACCATGTTCGATATTGACAATGCAGTCCTGTTTGTCGGCCAATCGGTATCAGGAGGTTATTGGACTCCCAATATTGCAATTTCTGGTGCTGATGCCCCTGTTTCCCTTCTGAATACTTCCGATGGAAAAGCCACTTCTTGGGCATGGTCGGTTACAGAAGACGAAACCACTCCTCTGACATCTTCAGATGCTAATTTCCAGTTTACAGTGGCTCGTGATAAAGCATATTCAGATTTTACATTGGTAGGTTCTAACGGCGATAATTCGTCCACCTTCAACTATGGTTATGGACATGCCTTAAATGGTGATGAAATAATGTATGAAGCATTCGAATTAGATGGTGGCGGCTCTCAGTCTTGGTACTATTCAAGCAGCACAAAAACATATGCTACTATGACGCGTTTTAATCCAGATGGTGACTTGGCATATTATTCTGGTAATTTTGGAACGCCAGACTTGGCAGGCGAGGAGAATAGTTTCCATAAGATTATTTCTTATCAGGGTAAGCCTTCTGCCCCGTTGTATATTACTGGTATTACACTACCTGTTATTCTCAAGTCAAATACTAGCGATTTCAATCTGGATGTCAAACTTTATAAAGCTACCGAAGATGGAGACCTTGGCGAGTTAATCGCAACGGGTACTGCAACCGCTGAAACTATCAATGGGGATTTTGCTGCTACAAGCGGTTTGACAGAAATATATTTCCCCTTGTCAATTGAAGATGAATTTGGGATGAGTAGTGATGTTGATTATCTATTCATAGAAGATCCTTTCTTTGTAGTTATTGAAGGATGGGATAATGGAACGTTCTCTGCAGTATTGGGTGCACAAAGTGAAGCAGGTGTGTATGAGGCACAGCAAAAATCGACATGGTTTACTCTGAGCGGTGATGCGGATGAGGACTGGTATTCATGGACAGGATGGAACACTTCCTTGTTTATTGGTTTAGATGGTGCTGCTTATGGCTATCTTGCAACGAGTGACGATACAAATGTAATAATTCCTGCTGCAGGAGGTGAAACGAAGATTAATATTGAACCGATGTCTGTTTTCCAAGACGAAGATGGCAGCTTAACTGCTGGTTTGGGCTTAGAGGGTTATACTTCTGAAGATATTCCTGAGTGGCTTACCGTTGAACTAGATAATCATTTCACGTTGAACACAGAAGGTACAGCACTGGAAGAGGCAAATGTTGATTTGATTTTCAAGGCAGAAGCTCTTCCCGCTGGCACTGCAAGCCGTCAGGCAAACCTCGTTTTCATGCAGCCTGGTGCAAAGTTGGCAGTCACCGTCACCCAGGGTGAGGCTACTGGCATCAGCGTGACGACCAAGACGGTGAAGACGGGCAATGCCCAGATGTTCAACCTCGCTGGTCAGCGCGTCAACAGCAGCTTCAAGGGTCTCGTCATCAAGAACGGCCGCAAGTTCATGAACAAGTAATTATTTCAGTTACCTATCTTACTAATCATCGGGAGAACTTCTTAGGTTCTCCCGATGACTTTTTTGTGCTGTGATATCCGGGGTGTTGGAAAGGCTGACAGAAATCTCATAGGGGCTACGACGAGGGAAGCCCGTAGCGGTGCGGGATGCCACCCGTAGTGTTGCCGAATGAAGCCCGTAGCGGAGCCAATTAGAGCACGGAGCAGGAAAATTTCTTGCTACGGGCAGGAAATTTTCCTGCTCCGTGCGCCCTAGGGAGGTATGGCGAGGGGAAGAGGACTATGCTTTTTTTGCAAAAATCTTTGGCATTTTGTTTGTTTATTCGTACCTTTGCAGTCTAAATTTTACTGATTGCAGATGAAGAGAATAATAATCATATTATTGACGACGCTGCTGAGTGCAGCGGCGCTGTGGGCTGTGCCGGCCTATCCTGGCACGAGTAAGGTGCAACAGCCCGATGGAACGTATGTCACGATACGTCTGGTGGGTGACGAGTGGTGTCACTTCCATACAACTGCTGACGGCTACTCGGTGGTGCAGGACGACCGCGGCTACTATGTGTATGCCGAGAAGAAGGATGGCCGTCTGCAGGCTACAACCCGAGTGGCTCACGACGAGGGTGACCGTACGGTCTCTGAGCGCGAATACCTGTCGGCAGTCAGGAAATACCAGGCACCGGCGATGCCGGAACTGGTACAGCAGGTGCGCAGCAGGGTACAGCTGCACCAACAGCAGACACTGGTCAGTCGCCGGTCCCAGATGTATAATTATAACTACAACAATTTCAAGGGCCTGATTATCCTGGTGCAGTTCAACGACAAGGAGTTCTCCCGCGAGGACTATCCCCAGATTCTTGACGACATGGTGAACAAGGAAGACTATAGGGGCTACGATAAGGAGCAGTTTACGGGTAGTGTCCGAGACTATTTCTCCGACAACAGCAACGGCAAGTTTCAGCCGCAGTTCGACGTGGTTGGTCCCGTCACCATTAATTACAGCCAATACGACTGCCTGGGTGGCTACCAGTGGGGTGAACCTGGTTATGACTCATGGCGGTCTTCAAAGATTACGCTGGCGGCTGTCGATGCTGCCGACGCCGAGGTCGACTTCAGCCAGTATGACGGTGACGGCGACGGCAAGGCAGACCTGGTGTTCTTTATTTTTGCCGGTTTTGGTGCCAACTACGATGGTAATGACAAAGGCCTGTGGTGGCCACATCGCTCCATATTCATCGATCCAGAGCGCTACTGGGAGGACGTCAAGCGCGACGGCGTGGTGCTGGAAGACTATGCCAGCTCGGTGGAGCTTTATGGTTTGACAGCCTGGTCGCAGAAGACAATTGACGGCATCGGTACCATCTGCCACGAGTTCAGCCATGTTCTGGGCTTGCCAGATTTTTATGATACTGATTATGAGGAGAATGGTCAGAGTGACCATCCTGGAGAATGGTCGCTGATGTCAGGCGGCAGTTACAAGAACTATTCCCGCACGCCGGTAGGCTATTCACTGTTTGAGCGCTGGGCGGTAGGATTCTTGGATAATGACCCGGAACTAATCACTAAGGAAGGCAGCTATACGCTTGAAGCACTCCCCACCAGCTATAAGGGCTATCGATTGAATACGCCCGTTAAGGATGAGTATTTCCTGTTTGAGAACCGCCAGCAGACAGCCTCCAAGTGGGACGCAGTCCTGCCGGGCAGCGGTATGCTGGTACACCGTGTGGACCTGACCAACATGAGGGTGTGGGAGAATAATACAGTGAATGCAAATCCTGCCCATAACTATTACGAGGTGGTCAGGGCTCATGGCGTTCAGGCGAGTGGGGCCTCCTCCGCCGACGTTTTCCCCGGCACTGGTAGGAACCCCGTCCATCAGCTGCTGAACAATACGTCGCCTGCCAATCTGCTGACGTGGTCTGGCAAGGCCAATCAGTTTGGACTGACAAACATTGAGATGAAGAACGGCATCATCACGTTCGACGTGTCTACCTATAAGCTGACAGCCCTGTCGCTGTCCGAGACGCTGACAGTCTCAGTCGGTATGTCGCAGCAACTGAGGGAGACGCCGGAACCCTCCAATGCGGAATATACGCTGACCTGGACAAGTAGCGACGAGAAAGTTGCCACGGTCAGCCAGCAGGGACTGGTGACGGGCGTGGCTGAAGGCCAGTGTACCATTACTGCCACCAGCAATAATGGCATCAAGGCCACTTGTAAAGTGACGGTTGTCGAAATGCCGGACTATAGCATTGACGATGTAAAGAAGATGCCGGAAGGTGAGACGGTGAAGATGCAGCTGGTGGATGCCGAGGTGCTCTTTGCCCATACGAAAGACCAAGTCGAGACGACTTATCTTCGCGATGCTTCAGGCGCCATCATGATTGCCGATGCCAATCTTGGCCTGCAGACCAACGATAAGGTCAGCGGCTTCGTCTTCGTCAAGACGGCATTACAGAACGATGTCCACCATGCCGTCGGACTGGGTGAGCAGACCAATGCCAGTGCACTGACCATCCAGCAGGGTAGTGAGGCCCAGCCCCGCGAGGTGACGCTGGACGAGCTGACCTCCTCCGACTATTCCGATTTGGTGACCGTCAAGGCTGTGCAAGTGGAACGCGACAATGGCTATTGGGCCTATAGCGGTGATATACGCGCCCGTCTGTGGGCAGGAAAGCTTGGCATTGCCCCAGGCATCACTTCGAAAACAAAGCTTGACGGCAAGTACTACGACATCACTGCCATCTATGATACGAATGTCCTGAACGGCCAGGTCATCAACGAACTGGAGATTACCAAGCCCATTGAAGAGGTCGATGCACCGACAGCCGTGGATATGATACGCGCTGCCGACAACCCCGTTGGCCGTCTCTACAACCTGCAGGGTCAGCAGGTCAGCAGCGACTATAAGGGCATTGTGGTCAAAAACGGAAAAAAGATGGTTATCCGCTAAATAGCTGTGCGGGTTGACAAAAGTCCTCAGAAATCTGGCAACAACGACTAAGCCTGGTTTTAGTGTTTGCTGGATTTTTGAGGATTTTTGTTGTATAACACGGGCTTTGCGTTAATTATTTTTCACTTTTTTAGAAAAAATTGTTGAATTGTTTGGTGTTTTGTTAGCAATTTGTTAATTTTGCGGCCAGTTTTTGCCACATTTGTTATAAATGCAAATAAACAAAACACATATTTAGTAATTATTAAAATGAGATTTATGAAACAAAGATTAACAATGCTTCTGGCCAGTCTGTTCCTCATGGTAGGAGTAGCCTTGGCCCAGACTAAGGTTAATGGTACCGTGACATCTCAAGAGGACGGAGAGCCAGTTATTGGCGCTTCCGTACTCGTTGTGGGAACTCAGTTAGGTACCGTTACTGACTCTAATGGTAAGTTTTCGCTGACATGTCCTGCCGGTAAGAACACGTTGCGCATCACCTACATTGGTATGGAGCCCATCGAGGTGAGTGCCCGTCCCAACATGCGCATTGTGTTGACCAGCGATAGCAAAGCATTGGACGAAGTGATTGTGGTGGCTTATGGCACACAGAAGAAATCGTCGTTCACGGGTTCTGCCTCTATGGTGGGAGCTGCTGAGCTTGACCAGCACGTGACGACGAATGTCGCTAATGCACTGGCTGGTTCGGTTCCTGGCCTTCAGATTCGTGGTGGCTCTGGTGCTCCTGGTTCAGAGCAGGGTAAGATCAACATCCGTGGTATTGCCTCGATGTATGCTTCTACCGACCCTCTGATTATCGTCGATGGCGCTCCTTATCCTGCATCTTTGAGTAATATCAATCAGGAAGACATTGAGTCCGTTTCTGTCCTGAAGGATGCAGCTTCTGCTGCTTTGTATGGTGCTCGTGGTGCTGCTGGTGTTATTCTGATTACTACAAAGAAGGGTAACAAGCAGGCTCCGAAGATTAATGTGAATATGCGTTGGGGTGCCAACAGCCGTGCCGTTCAGGAGTATGATAAGATTACCGATCCTGGTAAGTACTACGAGTTGGCTTATTCCGGACTATACAACAACTACTTCTATGAGCAGGGAATGTCGGCTGCTGATGCTAATGTCGCTGCCAACAGTGCCATGATTAAGTATCTGGGTTATCAGGTTTATACCGTACCCGATGGCGAGCAGCTCATCGGCATGGATGGCAAGCTGAATCCTAATGCTACCTTGGGTTATGCTCAGAAAACCAAGAGTGGTGAAACCTATTGGTATCAGCCCGATGACTGGACGGATGCCGCTTACAAGACTGGTTTCCGTCAGGAGTATGAAGTGAATATGAGTGGTGGTACAGACAAGAGCGACTACTATATTTCTGCAGGTTACTTGGATGAGGATGGTATCATCGACAATTCAGGCTACAAGCGCTTCAATGCCCGTATGAAAGCCAACTATGACCTCACCAAGTGGCTCCGCGTAGGTGTTAACGTTGGCTATGTGAACAGCAAGACTGTCAGCAATCCTAACAATGACGAGTATCAACTTGGCTCTACTAACTTGAGCTACTATACGACTCGTATTGCTCCTATCTATCCTATCTATGTACGTGTGCTGGATGCCAACGGCAATCCTGTCATCCGTACCGATGCCAACGGCAATCCTCAGTATGACTACGGACGTCCTGGTACGGACTATCCCAATGCCCGTGCTTTCTTGCAGACAGGTAACCCTCTCGGTTCCAACCTTTATAATGATGTCAACAGCCAGTTTAACCAGTTGAACGCTACTGCAATGGCAGACATTCGTTTCACCGATTGGCTGCGCTTCAATGCTACGAGCACTATTACTTGGGGACATACCAATTATTCTGACTACGAGAGCCAGCTTTACGGCCCGAAGGTTAGTGTAAATGGTGAGATTGGCAAGAATCAAGACGACTCTTACCGTCAGAACCATGTTCAGACTCTGAACTTTAATAAGCTGTTCGGTTCCCACTCTGTTCAGGCTATCCTCGGTCATGAGTGGTATGATTCGAAGACTACCTATCTGTCGGCTACGGCTCAGGGATTGTTCACCCCTGCCGTAAAAGAAATCAATGCTGCTGCCAACAATCAGTACAAGTCAAGTTCTTATACTTCAGAGTATAACGTAGAAGGTTACTTTGGCCGTCTGCTCTATAACTTTGACGAGAAGTATTTTGCTGATGCTTCGTTCCGCCGCGATGCTTCCAGCCGCTTTGCTAAGGACAACCGTTGGGGTTCCTTCTGGAGCGTTGGTGCCGGCTGGCTCATCAACAAGGAGAACTTCTTCAAGGCTGACTGGGTAGACCAGTTGAAACTGAAGGTTTCATTAGGACAGACGGGTAACGATGGTCTGCCATTCTCTTGGTCTTACACAGACATCTATAAGCTTTCTGCCTCTACGACAACTTCCATGACACCTTCGTTCCAGCGTATTGGTAACAAAGACATCACCTGGGAGACTACGACTGCTCTGAATATCGGTGTTGACTTTGAGCTGTTCAAGAGCCGCCTTATCGGTAGCATTGAGTATTACAACAAGAAGACCACCGACCTGTTGTTCTGGTTCTCTGTTCCTGAGAGCTTTGGTGCTACAGGTTACTATGCCAACATTGGTGACAAGCGCAGTCAGGGTGTTGAACTGACATTGAGCGGTGACATTATCCGTAACAAGAATATTACTTGGAATGTCAACTTCAACATTACTCATAATAAGGAGAAGATTCTGAAGCTCCCTGAGAACAAGATAAAAGTAAATGGTGGTTTTGCTGAGACTTGGATTCCTGTCAGCAGCGGCGCCAACAACGGTTCTGTTCAGATGTGGTACGAAGAGGGTGGTTCGCTCTATTGCCCATTCACCTATTCGTATGCAGGTGTGAATGATAAGGGTGAGGCTCTCTACTGGTACGACGAGGATTTGTCGCCAGCAGGTGGTAAACTCGACGAAAACGGTAACCCCATCACCAACAATACTGCCAAGGCTGGTAGCAAGAAGTCTGGTACAACCACGAATATCGGTGAGGCTACACGTTATGCCGGTGAGTCGATGCTACCTAAGGCATACGGTGGATTCGGCACAATGCTGAAGGTTTACGGATTCGACGTGTCGCTGAACTTCGACTTCCAGATTGGTGGCAAGATTTACGATACACAGTATGCTGGTTTGATGCAGAACTGGGAAAACGATGGCGATGCAGGTTCCGCCTTCCATGTTGACCTGCTCAAGTCATGGACTCCTAATAGCACCAGCAGCAATATTCCTCGCTTCTTCTATGGTGACAAGTACACTGCAACTACCAGCGACCGTTTCCTGGCTTCTGCTGCTTACCTGAACTTCCAGTCGTTTGCAGTGGGTTATACACTGCCAAAGGAGCTTACTTCTAAATTGTCGTTAGACAAGGTTCGTGTATATGTAACGGGTGAGAACCTCTGTTTCTGGAGTGCTCGCAAGGGTCTTGACCCACGTTATGACTACGGTGCTACCGAGTCGTTGACTCCTTACTCTCTGATGCGTACCATTATGGGTGGTATTCAGGTGTCATTCTAAAGAAATGAAGAAACAAGTAGAAATAAAGAAAGATTATGAAGACAATATATAAGTCATACATGGCAGCTGCTATGGCCGTTCTGACACTGGCCACTACCAGCTGTATCAAGGAGATTGACCCTCAGACAAACTACGTAACAACTGATCAGGCAGCGAGTGCCCCTGGTTCGTTCGATAGCTTTGTATCGTCAATCACCAGTTCGCTCAATGGCCAGTTCACATACGGTGGCAGCAGCTACTATCCCTGGGACTTTGGTTATCCCTCGTTCTTTTTGCAGCGCGACGTGATGGGTATGGACATGGCTGCAGAATCGAGTGGTTCTGAATGGTACACGACATGGTATACATGCGGTACAGGCCTAGGCCCGACCTATGCCATCTGCCAATTGCCTTGGCGTTACTATTACAAGTGGATCAAGAACTGTAATATCGTTATCTCGCTGGCTGGCGCTGAACCTGCTGATGAGAAGAAGTCGGGGGCAGGTATCGCCTACGCTATGCGTGCTATGTTCTACATGGACCTGGCCCGTATGTATGCTCCTGAGACCTATGCCAAGAACAAAGAAGCTGAGACTGTGCCCATCGTGACAGAGTCAACTTCTGAACCCGCTAACCCCCGTGCCACTAATGAGGCTATGTGGGCTTTCATCCTTGCCGACTTGGATAAGGCTGAGACATTGTTAGCTGACTACAAACGTGATAATGTATATACTCCTGACGTGAGCGTGGTTTATGGTCTGAAGGCTCGTGCCTATCTGACAATGGAGGACTGGGCTAACGCCGAGAAATATGCCAAGCAGGCCATGGAGGGTTATACCATGATGACCAAGGAGCAGTATCTGTCGCAGAAAGATGGGTTCAACAAACCTAATGACGCTTGGATGTTCGGTTTGACATTCCGTTCTACTGACCCCAATATCACTGATAACGATGCCGACTCAAGCTGGGGTTCGCAGATGATTATCGAGGTAAGTGCTTCTGAGTGTGGCTATTCTGCCAACTATGTAGGTCCGAAGCGTATCGATGCCCATCTCTTCAGCACCATTCCTGCTACAGACTTCCGTCGTATGTGCTGGATAGATCCTGCTGTCGATGACGCTATTGGCAACGCTAATCCCAAGACAGCCGAAGGTGCAGCCGCTATTACTACTGCCCTGAGTCCATATACAGACGATCCTCTGGGTGTGTATAATACGGGTTATGCCGTTTCTGCCCGTGAGTCCGTGGGTTGCATGCCTTTGAAGTTCCGTCCGAAGGATGGTATTCATGACAATCAGTATGAGGCCTTCACCGTTGCAGTTCCCTTGATGCGTGTCGAGGAAATGAAACTGATTGAAGCTGAGGCTGCTGGTATGCAGGATGTTGCTCGTGGCAAAGCCTTGCTCGAAGCATTCGGAAAGACCCGTGATGCCAACTATGAATATGGTCACCATAATGAGGCTTACTACAACAATTCTACCTCTGAATTCCAGAATGAGGTATGGTGGCAGCGCCGTGTAGAACTGTGGGGCGAGGGCTTCGCAACCTTCGACATCAAGCGTCTGCAGAAGGGTATCATCCGTTCTTATGAGGGAACTAATCACCTTGACAATTATCAGTGGAACTCAGAGAAAACCCCCGACTGGATGAACCTTTGTATTGTACAGAGTGAAACCAACAACAATCCGGCTTGTACCAACAATCCCACGCCGATTGCTCCTAAGGGTAACTCACCGAAGTTTGGTTTCTAAATTCTATGAGAATACTATTTTGGAAATAATAAACATCAAAAAGAACATACGAATATGAAAAGATATTTTGAAAGTTCCATGATAGCTCTCTTCACCTTGCTGGCTTTTACGGCTTGTAAGGAGGACGAGCAGGGTGTAGCCCCTGGTGGCGACGGTGCTCCGCATGTTGCCATCTATCAGTCGACTGTCCAAGAGCCATACGACGCTGATAACGATCTGGCACTTCGTTTGGCTGTCAACCAACAGACTGAGAATGTATATTATCTGGCAGAGAAAACCGCCGACAAGGAGGCTCGCGCCATGAGTGATGCTGAATATGCTGAATATGTTGTTGCCAACGGAACAGAAGGCAAATTGGTGGCCGACCAGCAAAATAGCGGTAAATATGCCGACGTGGTTGCAACAGACATGAAGGGTGATTACACTATTACGGCTGTTGCCGTAGGTGCTGGGAAGAAGACGTCTACGAAGATTCTATTCAGTGGTCCGAATTGGATGGATGTCGCTACGGGCACCTATAACTTCTGTGAGAAGGCTCAGCAGCGTCTGGGTGTTGAGGAGAAAAAGACTGGTGTTCTGTTCCAGAAGCTTGAGTCTGATCCTACACTCTATCGCTTTAAGAACCTGTATGGCTTCGGTGCATCACTCTTGCTGCGCCTGACTGACAAGACTGGTGAAGACCAGAATGACAAGCTTCAGTTCTTCCGCGTTGAGGCCCAGACCACTCCGTTCACTTTCAGTTCTTATGGTACTGTCAGTGTACGTGACTTAGGCTACTGGCAGGAGGATGACAGTTTCGCTTTCGATCCTGACTATGGTTGCTTCATGTATACTGGCAATTATAAGGGTGTGGTCGTTCTTGGCCTTCAGTTCTTTGTAGCGGATGGTAGCTTAGGTTATGGCTGGGATGAGTTTTATCCAGAGTAAATAGCATTTAAGCAGATAGTAAAAACGGGAGGCAGCCGCAGGGCTTGTCTCCTGATTTTTTTATTTTTGTTTGTGAGTTCAGAATATTTTTAATACCTTTGCACTGTATTTCATTTACTATGTGAAAAAGTATAATCAATTTCTTATATGAAGAGAGTTAGTTTGTTTTTTATGACTGTGATGCTGTGCTTGGGAATGATGGCTGTCCCTGCTCATCGGGGAACAGTGAGGGTAAAACAGCCTGATGGCAGCTATGTCACCTTACGCCTGCATGGTGACGAGTGGCGTCATTATCAGACAACCACCGATGGCTATACTGTTGTAAAAGACCATCGTGGATTCTTTGTATATGCTGAAAAGGATGCTGGAGAATTAAAGGCTACGGCACAGGTCGCTCACGACTTGACAGAGCGTGACGACAAGGAGCAGGTTTTCCTAACGGGCATTGAGAAGAACCTGGCTCCTGCCATGTCGGACCATGCTACCACGATGTGTCACCAGATACAGCAGATTCAACGGCAAAAGTTGGCCAGCCGCCGTGCCCAAGGCGCACGTGCCTCGCAGTACGACTATAGCAAATTCAAAGGATTAATAGTTCTCGTAGAGTATAAAGACAAGTCGTTCTCGCGAGAAGATTATAAGGATATTGTCGATGACATGGTGAACAAAGAAGGCTATTCTGGCTTCGACGATCTGACACTGACAGGAAGCGTGCGCGACTATTTCTCTGACAATTCCTACGGTAGCTTTCAGCCGGAGTTCGATGTGGTAGGCCCTTATAAGGTCAACTACAGCCAGTACTCGCCAAGGGGAGTTGACAATGTTGATCCTATCATCATAGCAGCTATTGATGCCGCTGATGAAGATGTTGACTTTAGCGAATACGACGGCGATGGTGATGGCATGGTAGACCTGATTTACTTTATTGTTGCTGGTAACGGTGCCAACTATAGTGGCAATGATAGCCGCCTCTGGTGGCCTCACCGTTATGTTGTTTATCAACGAAGCTCAGGAAGCTACGGCATGGAAAAAGACGGCGTCACACTATACGACTATGCCAGCTCTACAGAGTTGATGGGCTATACGTCCTATCCCTCAACAGTACGAATTGATGGTATCGGTACCATCGTTCATGAGTTTAGTCATGTGCTGGGATTGCCCGATTTCTATGATGCCGACTATGAGGAAAATGGCCAGAGCAATGACCCAGGAGACTGGTCGGTAATGGCTGGTGGCTGTTATGCTGACAATGGTGACACTCCTGTGGGCTATTCACTCTATGAACGCTATTCGGTGGGGTTCATGGATGAGCCGCAGACGATAGACAAAGAGGGCAGCTATACACTGAATTCACTGCCAACCAGTGGTGAAGGATACCGTATTAATTCTGCGGTCAGCGATGAGTTCTTCCTGTTTGAGAACCGCCAGCAGGCTGACTTTGTATGGGACTCCTATCTGCCTGGTAGCGGTCTGCTGGTGCATCGTGTTGAGAAACCGGGCTCTTCAGTATGGGAGAATAATACTGTCAATAATTACTCGGACCACAATTACTACGAGGTCATCCGAGCCAATGGTTACAATATGAATACTCCCCAGTATGATGTATTCCCCAGCCAGGGAAAGACGACACTCGATAACTCGACAAAGCCAGCCAACCTCTTGTCGTACAGTGGAAAGAATACAAAGTATGGTCTGTATGACATCCAGATGTCCGATGATGGCGTCATCACTTTTGACATCGCCAATGCTCTTATCTTAAAGAAGCTTATCGTCAATAATCTGGTGACCATAGGCGTTGGTATGACCATACAGTTAGAGGCTAAGACAGAACCGGACGGAGCTGAATGTTCGTTGACTTGGACGTCGAGCGACGAGGAGATAGCTACGGTTGATAGTCAGGGGCTGGTAACAGGTGTTAGTGCAGGCCAGTGTGTGGTCACAGTGATGGGCGACAATGGCGTTTCGGCAGAATGTCAGGTGATTGTTGACACATTCGATCCCGTGACGGTAGCCGAAGCAAAGCGGCTGGAACAGGGTAGGGAGTTCGTGCTACAACTCACCGATGCCGAAGTGCTTTATGTTAATAAGAAGACTGCTTATCTCCGTGATGCCACAGGCAGCGTAAAACTCTCAAATATGGATTTAGGTCTGAAGCAGAATGACCGTGTCAGCGGTACGCTCTTCGCCAGTGTGGGACTGTTCAACGGAATGGTACAGTTCGAGGGCGTTGGCTCTTTGACTAATGCCAGCGGCCTGACTATCACTCATGGTGCGAAAGTGGAACCTCGGGAAGTCAAATTGGAGGACTTGACGGAGGATGACTATGGCGACTATGTGGTGCTGAAAGCCGTACAACTGGAACGTAATGCCGAAGAGTATAAGGGAGTGTGGGCTGTCAGTGGCGACACGCGCGTCAGATTGTATAATATGTTCCAGCTGCGAATAGTCACGCTTCCTACTGAGGTGCGGGATAAGTATTACGATATTTATGCTCTCTATGGTACCGATTCTTTCAATGGTCAGGATATCAATGAGTTCTATATGTTGAAGTCGCCTAAGGAAGTTGATGCGCCTCAGCCGGAAGATCCGGAAACCCCAGAAGACCCGGATAACCCCGGAGGAACGGATGCTATCCGCACTATCGGCTCCACATCGGTAAACAACGGCAATTACTATAGCCTGCAAGGACAGCGTGTGGACGGCAAGCGGAAAGGAATCTTCATCTATAAGGGACGCAAGGTGGTGGTCCAGTAAGACGGCACCTTAGCGCTTACCCTTGAAAAAGTCTTGCATCAGCTGGCGGCATTCTTCTTCCAGAATGCCGCCAGTTACTGTACAGCGGGGATGCAGGGCGTGGGGCGCATAGATAGTGTAGCCGCGCTTCTCGTCACGACAACCATAGACGATGCGTGGAATCTGGCTCCAGCCCAAGGCTCCGGCACACATCGTGCAGGGCTCTACGGTGACGTATAGGGTACAGTCCGTCAGGTATTTCCCACCTAATTCATTGGCTGCGGCGGTGATGGCCTGCATCTCGGCATGAGCCGTGACGTCGTGCAGTGTTTCCGTCAGGTTATGGGCGCGGGCAATGACGTGGTCCTGACAGACCACAACGGCCCCAATGGGTATTTCGCCCTCGGCAAAGGCGGCCTGTGCCTCCTGTAGTGCACGCCGCATATACTTTTCGTCTTTCTGTTGTTGTTCAATCATTATTTCAATATTTCAAGTTTCAATATTTCAAGTTTCGATACTTCGATGTTTCGATGTTTCGATGTTTCGATGTCTCGATGTTTCGATGTCTCGATGTTATTTAATGTCTAAAGTCCCGTTACAAGCCGGATAGGCGCTACAACTCCAGAACTCACGGCCTGAATGAATGCCTTTTTTGGCCATGCGCTTAATCATTGGTTTTCCACATAGCGGACAAGACGGAGCGTTGGCGTGGATGCTTTGCTGCTGTTTGTATGACAAGCGTTCAGCGGTGAGTCCTTCGGTGAAACCTCCTTCCTCCTTGAAGACTTCTAACAGATGCTCTATTTGGCGGTGGAGCATCATAATGAGCCGGTTGCAAAGAATAATCAGACAGTTGGCAACAACCAGCGAGTTGCTGCTGTTGATCCAATTGTCAAATTTGTGTTTTTGGGTCAGAATATGGATGCTGCTTAGATGCAGAACATCATCTTTATAAGTGGGGCGGTCGAGTTGGATACAATTAATGCTGTGGTATTCATTAGACTTTTTCGACCATGGGGTTTTCTCTTGTCGCAATAACCAGTTAAGGTAATCATTTAAAAGTTCTGAAAGACTGGCACGCGCTACGTCAACCAGTTTCATCTCTGTTTCTCGTGAAGTGGAATGGCGGGAGCTTCCCTCTGCAATGTTGGCGGGTACAGAACGTGCTGCCATCGTCATTTGGTCGAAGAGCCGCCCACACGGGTCGTTGGTGTGGTTCAAGAAGCGGATGCAGAAGTCCTGCGTGGCCAATTGAATTACATTTGCAAGCACCCACGTGTCAAGCCAGTAATATTTAAAGATTGCAATTTCCATAAATAGGTTGTTTTTTTATTTCGTTATTTCGTTGTTTCGATGTTTCGTTGTTTCGTTGTTTCGATGCTTCGATGCTTCGATGCTTCGATGCTTCGCATCGCTATCAGACATAACAGACTTCCTTGAAGGCATAGCGGCGCTCGCGGCCTTCGTCGTCGCACAGCAGCAGATGGCCATCAGATTCGACGGTCACGAACTCGGCCATGAAAGCACCGTCTTGGTCGCAATACGGATAGAAACCGTGACGCCGATAAAGCATGCCCAGATACTGCTCCCTATTGTCCTTTCCCAGATATTTCTCAAAGGCGTGAAGAATGTCATATAGTAGTTGTTTGCAGTCGGTCTCATGCTTGCATATCTGCCATAGTGACACAGGGTTGGGCGCATCACTATGGAACACGCGCTGGTTGACATTCAGGCCGACCCCAATGATGCTCTTTTTGATTACGTTACCTTGAAGCGTATGTTCTATCAGTATACCGGCAATTTTGCCATTGCGCCAGTAGATGTCATTGGGCCACTTAATGCTCAGGTCACCGATGTAGCGATCCAAGGCCTCACATATCGCTAACGAAATCGCTATTGAGATATCGAACTGCTGCGTGGCAGGTATGCCTTTAGGGTGAATCAGCATGGAGAACGTCAGGTTTTTCCCTCGCTCCGACTCCCACTTATTTGTGCCGCAACCGCGCCCAGCCGTTTGGTAATCTGCACAAACGCAGGTCATCTGCTCCTTTAGGTTAGCCTCCCTTAGCCACCGATTGGTGGAGTCCGTTTCTTTGATATGGATGATTTCCCAGTCTGCCATGAATGTGAATGATTTCTTCTTGGCAAAAGTAACCATTATTTCTCAAACGCCCAAATGATTCCATGAATTATCATCGTTAGATGAAGTTTTTTTTATGTTACTTGCCACATTGTGTTTTTTTTCTTACCTTTGCCGATGAAATGTGCATATAGTCTCCTCGAAACATCGAAATAATGAAACTCCAAATAACGAAACAGCAAGATTATGGCAAGATTTAAGAGAATTCTATTGAAGTTGTCGGGTGAGAGCCTGATGGGTAAGCAGGGCTATGGTATTGACCCTGAGCGGTTGAGTGACTATGCCCGCCAGATTAAGGAAGTCAGCGAGATGGGTGTGCAGATTGGCATCGTCATCGGTGGTGGTAACATCTTCCGTGGACTGAGTGGAAGCCAAAAAGGCTTTGACCGTGTGAAGGGCGACCAGATGGGCATGTGTGCTACGGTCATCAACTCGCTGGCACTCAGTTCGGCATTAGGTGCCATCGGCGTCAAAAACAAGGTGCTGACGGCCATCCGCATGGAGCCTATTGGTGAGTTCTATACCAAGTGGAAGGCCATCGAGGCTATGGAGGCTGGCTATGTCTGCATCTTCTCTGCCGGCACGGGTTCGCCCTATTTCACTACCGATACCGGCTCCAGCCTGCGTGGCATTGAGATTGAGGCTGACGTGATGCTGAAGGGCACCCGTGTCGACGGTGTCTATACGGCCGACCCGGAGAAGGACCCGACGGCCACCAAGTTTGATGCCATTACATATAAAGAGGTACTTGCGCGTGGTCTGAAGGTGATGGACATGACCGCCATCTGCATGTGTCAGGACAACAATCTGCCCATCTATGTCTTCAACATGGATGTTGTGGGTAACCTGAAGAAAGTCATGGACGGTGAGGAGATTGGCACGTTAGTGCACAATTGAGCTAATTTTTAATCTCGACAAAGTCAGTATATTCACCATCAGCGTCGTCGAATATCTTCTGGCTTTCGCGTTTCTCGTGATGGTGGTCGATAATGGTTTCGCCCGTTGCCGTTTGTGTGCGACGGGCGTCTTCTTGTTGCACGTATTCATCCTGAGGTTCTTCAAACTGCTGCGACGTCTGCTGAGCATTCTGTGAGTTCTGCGTACTCTGGGGACGTTGACTGTATTGCTGGCGCTGCCGGCCTGTCTCGTAGCGTTGGCGCTGGGCCTGCTTGTCGGCAGCTTGTTCTGCTGCTTTCCGCATGTTTTTGATTGCCTTTAAGACGCGACCTCCAATGAGCATTGCGACAAAGACAAAGAGGAAGAATATAAACAAGATGATGCCGAGGACTCCTTTTAGCATGATTGTAATAGTGGTTAGTGAGTAGTGTTTTTAATAAGGTTATTTATGATGGAGAGGATGATGTACCAGGCTATGATGGCTGCCAGACCGCTGACTCCCAGCAGGAGCAACAGGGGAATGCAGGTGATGAGGAAGATGTATTTGATTTCGTTGCCTTTCCAACCCCATGTCTTGAACTTTAGGGCGAACATCGGAATCTCCGCAATGAGGAGCCAGCAACTAACGGCCACACCTGCCAAGATGACAAGACTTAGGTTGGAACTGACGAAAGGAGCCGATTTCATCCAATCGCCTGCTCCTACAATGAGCGAACCCCAGAATAGGGCATTGGCAGGCGTCGGGAGTCCAATGAATCCCAATGCCTGGCGTTCGTCGAGATTGAACTTGGCCAGTCGCAGAGCAGAGAATGCTGCCATGACGAATGCCAGATATGGTATTAATTGACAATTGATAATGGATAATGGATAATTATTTGCTTCTGCCAGACATTGTCCATTATCCATTATCCATTGTCCATTAAGGAAACTAAAAACGATTGCTGAAGGTGCAAAGCCGAAAGTGATGTCGTCAGCCAATGAGTCGAGCTCCTTGCCAATGGGCGATGAAACGTGTAGCAGACGTGCCGACATGCCGTCGAAGAAATCGAACACTGCACCGATGATGATAAACAACAGTGCCAGCTGGTACTCGCCCTGAAAAGCCCAATAGGTAGCAATGCAGCCCGATATGAGGTTGCAGCAAGTGATGGTATTAGGTATGTGCTTCTTTAACATTATTAAAAATGAAAGATTGAAGATTATGCCAGTTTGGCAATGACCGTTTGGTCACCTGTGGTAGGCTGGCCGATGGTGACGCAGGCCTTGGCAGTGAGCGGCAGATAGACATCAACACGGGAACCGAGTTTGATGAATCCTAAGTGCTCGTCGATATAACACTCCTCATTGGGCTTAGCATAGGTGACGATGCGACGTGCCATGGCTCCAGCTATCTGGCGTACCAGGATGTCCTCACCGTCGGGCGTAGTAATCATGATGTCCGCATGTTCGTTCTCCTCGCTGGCCTTGGGCAGCCAGGCCTTGTGGTAGTTGCCGTTCTGGTGGTGTACGAACTTGACCTTGCCATCGACTGGAAACCAGTTGGCATGAACATTCAGCGGACTCATGAAGATGCTAATCATAAGACGCTTGTCATGGAAATACTCATTCTCTTCGGCTTCCTCAACAACTACAATCTTGCCGTCGGCAGGTGCCACTACTAACTTTTCGGTGTCTCCGTTGAAGTAGCGGATAGGACAACGGTAGAAATTGAGTGCCATCAGCCAAGCTGCACCGAAGACAACAATGAATAGCCAGAAAGGAATCGGGTTGTCAACAAAGAACCACAAAAGGGAACCAATAGCCAATAGCGTCAGCATGCTGAGCGTTAACTCATTCGTCCCTTCGCGGTGTATTCTAATCTTTTTTAGTTTCTTAATTCTTACGCCCATGGGGGTAATATATTTGTTTTACATTGCAAAGGTACGTAATATTTATGAATTATCAATTAATAATTATGAATTTTTTTGGTTATCTCGCCTTTTCGACGTAACTTTACCGCTCAAAACTGCAATCAATAACAATTATGGAAGATTTTGTACATCTTCATGTTCATACATATTATTCAATATTAGACGGTCAGTCCAGCATCAAGCGGCTGGTTGACAAAGCCGTAGGCAATGGTATGCGAGGCATGGCCATTACCGATCATGGCGACATGTTCGGCATCAAGGAATTCCATGACTATGTCGGAGGCATCAACAAGGGACGCAAGAAAGAGGGCCTGCCGCCTTTTGTACCCATCTTCGGCTGCGAAATGTATGTGTCGCGTTATGGCAGCAAATTGTTGAAGGACGACAAGCGGTATCAGGGCGGTTACCACCTCATTGTGCTGGCCAAGAACTATAAAGGCTACAAGAACCTCATCAAGCTTGTCAGCCGTTCGTGGGTGGATGGCTTCTATATGCGCCCCCGTACCGACCGCGAAGACCTGGAGAAATACCACGAGGGGCTCATCGTCTGTTCGGCATGTATCGCCGGCGAGGTGCCCAAGAAAATCCTGAACGGTGACATTGCCGGTGCCCGCGAAGCTATTGAGTGGTATCATCGTGTGTTTGGCGACGACTATTATCTGGAATTGCAGCGTCACGAGGTCAAAGACCCCACCATCCGTGCCAATCGCGAGACATTCCCCCTGCAGCAGAAAGCCAATAAGGTACTCATCGAACTGGCTCGTGAGTACGGCATCAAGCTCGTTTGCACCAATGATGCCCATTTCGTGGACCAGGAGAATGCCGAAGCCCACGACCACTTGCTCTGTCTCTCGACAGGCAAGGATTTGGACGACCCTACGCGAATGCTTTACTCCAAACAGGAGTGGTTCAAGACGCGTGAGGAGATGAACGAGGTGTTCAGCGATGTCCCCGAGGCTCTTGTCAATACCTGCGAGATCCTCGACAAGATAGAAATCTACAGCATCGATCATGATCCTATCATGCCGTTCTTCCCCATCCCGGAGGACTTTGGTACGGAGGAACAGTGGCGACAGAAGTTCAGCGAGGAACAGCTTTTTGAGGAGTTCACCCGTGACGAGAACGGCGAGAATCCCTTGCCGCGTGAGGAGGGCGAGAAGAAAATCAAGAAGCTGGGTGGCTATGACAAGCTGTATCGTATCAAGTTTGAGGCTGACTACCTGGCCAAGCTGGCCTACGAGGGAGCAGGCAAATGTTATAATGAGGGTAAGCCCTTGGAAATGACGACTAAAGAGGTAGCGGTAGCAAATTCTTCACTCTTCATTCTTCACTCTTCACTTCCGAAGGAGGTCGACGACCGCATTCGTTTCGAGTTGCACATCATGAAGACCATGGGCTTCCCTGGCTACTTCCTCATTGTGCAGGACTTCATCAACTCTGCTCGCGACGAACTGGGCGTGATGGTGGGACCAGGACGTGGTTCTGCGGCAGGTAGTGTGGTGGCTTACTGTTTGGGTATCACCAAGATAGATCCACTGAAGTATGACCTGCTGTTTGAGCGTTTCCTGAACCCCGATCGTATCTCGCTGCCTGATATTGATACCGACTTCGATGACGATGGTCGTGGCCGTGTGCTGAAGTGGGTGGAGGATAAGTATGGTCATGAGAACTGTGCCCACATCATCACGTATGCCACCATGGCTACAAAGAACTCTCTGAAGGACGTGGCCCGAGTGGAAAAAGTCCCCCTAAGTGTCACCAATGCCTTGTGTAAAGCCATTCCCGACCGTTTGCCGGATGTGGATGGTAAGACGCCAAAGATGAATTTGGTCAATGCCATCAAGGCCGTGCCGGAGTTGCAGGAGGCTGAGGCTTCCAACGACCAGGCACTGCGCAATACCATCAAGTACGCCAAAATGCTGGAGGGGACGGTACGCGGCACGGGTATCCATGCCTGTGGCTTCATCATCTGCCGAGACCCGATATCAGACTGGGTGCCTGTCTCGACCGCTGACGATCCAGACTTCAAGGACCAGAAGACCAACTGTACACAGTATGACGGACATGTCATTGAGTCGACGGGACTTATCAAGATGGACTTCCTCGGATTGAAGACGTTGTCGGAGATGAAGGAGTGCTGTGCCGTCATCAAGCAGACACGTGGCATCGATGTCGACTTGGACCATATCCCCATCGATGACCCCAAGACCTTTGAACTCTACCAGCAGGGACGCACCATCGGCACGTTCCAGTTTGAGTCGAACGGCATGCAGAAATACCTGCGCGAGCTGAAACCCACCGTCTTTGAGGACCTCATCGCCATGAACGCCCTCTACCGACCGGGACCTATGGGCTACATCCCGCAGTTCATCCGCCGCAAGCATGGCGAGGAACCTATTACTTACGACATTCCCGTCATGGAGAAATACCTGAAGGATACCTACGGCATTACTGTCTATCAGGAGCAGGTGATGTTGCTGTCGCGTCTGCTGGCCGACTTCACCCGAGGTGAGAGCGATGCCCTGCGTAAGGCGATGGGTAAGAAGAAGAAGGACATCGTCGATGCCATGAAGCCCAAATTCATCGAGGGTGGCAAGAAGAATGGTCACGACCCGAAGACGCTCGAGAAGATATGGGCTGACTGGGAGGCCTTTGCTTCTTATGCCTTCAACAAGTCGCATGCCGCCTGCTACTCGTGGGTGGCTTACCAGACAGCGTATCTGAAGGCAAACTATCCCGCTGAGTTCATGGCGGCCATCATGAGCCGTCGTCGTGACCAGATAACGGAAATCACCAAGCTGATGGACGAGTGCAAGGCGATGGGTATCGCTACGCTGGGTCCTGACGTCAACGAGTCTTACGAGAAATTCGGTGTCAACCATCATGGTGAAATACGCTTCGGTCTGGCTGCCATCAAGGGTCTGGGCGATGGTGTGGCACAAGCCATTATCAACGAGCGTGAAAAAAACGGGCTCTACAAGGATATCTATGACTTTGTGAAGCGCATCAATTTCAGTCAGGTCAACCGTAAGGCTTTCGAATCGCTGGCATTAAGCGGAGCCTTCGATTCCTTTGGCATTCGCCGCGAAGACTTCTTTGCCCAAAACTCCAAGGGCGAGTCGTTCATTGACACCCTGGTACGCTTTGGATGGAACTATCAGACGGAGAAACAGCAGGCGCAGAATTCGCTGTTTGGCGGTTTTGACGAGATAGAAATCCAGCTGCCTCCGATGCTGAAGGCTGAGTCGCGTTGGAGCGACATTGAGCGACTAAATAAGGAGCGCGAACTGGTGGGCATCTATCTTTCCGCCCATCCGTTGGACGAATACAAAATCGTGCTCGACAACTTGTGTAACACCCGTTGTGTCGAATTGGCAGACCGTGGGGCCGCGCTGACTGACCGTGAGGAAGTGACTCTGGGCGGTATCGTCACAGGCGTGCAGGCACGATTCAGTGCTAAGACCAACAAGCCGTGGGGCATCATTACCCTTGAAGACTTCGACGGATCAGGCGAACTGGTGCTCTTTGGTGACGACTGGTACAACCTGAACGGCAAGTTTACCGAAGGAGCAGCTGTTTACGTCACAGGCAAGATGGCTCAGCGCTTTAGTTACAGCGACCAGAAAGAACTGAAGGTGACCAATGTCGAGCTGCTGCAATCAGTGAAGGAACGGGCCATCGACCGCATCACCATTTCGTTGAATACTGACTTGTTGAACGATGAAATTGTGACGGAACTGGGCGAAATCATCTCTTCCAGTCCTGGCAAGACGAAACTGTATTTCCTGCTGCACGATACGTCGGGTAAACGGCATGTGCTGTTGCAGAGTTCGTCGAAGAGCATCGACATCAGGAGTTCGCTGATTCAGTATATCGAACAGACTGGAGCACTGGACTATAAGATTAATTAAAGTTTGGCATGGTATTTGTAGATTATTGAGTGAACAGATATATTGTAAAACATCAAATTGTAAATTAGAACTATGGAAGTAACAATCACAAGCGAGAATTTCGAGAGTCTGAGGATGGGCGAACAGCCGTTAGTAGTTGATTTCTGGGCAACATGGTGTGGCCCCTGCCGTATGGTAGGTCCCGTCATCTCTGAGTTGGCTGAGGAGTACGATGGCCGTGTCGTCGTCGGCAAGTGCGACGTGGAAGAGAACGAGGAGATGGCTCAGGAGTTTGGCATCCGCAACATCCCCACTATCCTTTTCTTTAAGGGCGGTCAGGTAGTAGACAAGATTGTCGGTGCTCAGTCCAAGGCTAAACTGCAGGAGAAGTTCGAGGCGCTCTTGTAAAGGAGGAAAGGTGAAAAATAAAAAAAGGTTGAACACAAGAAAGGTCTCTCTCAGAAGGAGACCTTTCTTGTGTTGTCTTCTTGCTCGGCAATGCTCACACGGACGGCATCGTCGGGCAGGATGTCTTCTATCAGTTCGGGCCACTCGATGAAACAGAGTGCGCCTGAGTAGAAATAGTCCTCGTAGCCCATGTCGTAGACTTCTTCCAATCGCTTGATGCGGTAGAAGTCGAAGTGGAAGATGCTGTCTCCTTCGGCAGCAGTGTACTCGTTGACGATGGCGAAGGTGGGGGAGGTGATGACGTCGTCGACGCCTAACTCCTCGCAGATAGCTTTAACGAAGGTGGTCTTGCCAGCTCCCATCTTGCCGTAGAAGGCAAAGACGCGAGCCTCGCCAATGTTCTCAATAAACTCGCGAGCCGCCTCGCGGATATGCTCTATATCCTTAATAATGATTTCCATATCTTACTTCTTTTTGCTTTGCAGGGTAATCAGGGGGATGATCATCTCTTCCATCGAGATGCCGCCGTGCTGGAAGGTATTGCGATAGTAGGAGACGTAGTAGTTGTAGTTGTTGGGGTAGGCGAAGAAATCGTCGCTTGTGGCGAAGACGTAGCTCGTCGAGAGGTTGGGGGCGGGCAGATGGGCCTTCTGCGGGTCTTTGATGACAAAGAGCTCCTTGGCATCGTAGGCCAGGTTCTTGCCCAGTTTGTAGCGCAGGTTGGTGTTGGTATTTCGGTCACCCACAATCTTGATGGGATTGTTGGCGCGTATGCTGCCATGGTCGGTAGTGAGGATGACGCGATAGTTGGTCTGTGCCAGCTGCCGGAACAGGTCCTTGATGACAGAATGGCGGAACCAAGAGAGCGTAATGCTGCGGTATGCCGACTCGTTGTTGGCCAGCTCACGCACCATCTTCGACTCTGTGCGGGCATGCGAGAGCATGTCGATGAAGTTGAAGACAATGACGTTCAGGTCGTTGCGCTCCAGTGTGTTCAGCTGTTGCATGAAACGCTCGGCTTCAGCAGATGTGTTGATCTTATGGTATGAGAAAGTGTTGCGGCGGCGAAAGCGCTCCAGCTGTGTCTGGATGAGCGGCTCCTCATTCAGGTTCTTGCCTTCCTCCTCGTCCTCGTCAACCCACAGGTCGGGAAACATCTGTGCTATCTGTACGGGCATGAGTCCGGAGAAAATGGCATTGCGGGCATACTGCGTGGCCGTGGGCAAGATGCTGCAGTAGACGTCCTCGTCTATTTCAAAGAGGTCGCCCAGTTCGCGCTCCAGCATCTTCCACTGGTCGTAGCGGAAGTTGTCGAGCACGACGAGAAACACCCTCTGACCTTCCTTCAGCGCAGGGAACACGGCCGTCTTGAACAGTTCGTTGGAGAGCATAGGGTGGTCGCTGCCCTGCATCCAGTCCATATAGTTCTTCTTGATGTATTTGGCAAAGCCGTTGTTCGCCTCTTTTTTCTGCATGTCCAGCATGTCGGTCATCTGCGAGTCGGTGGCACTGAGTTCCAGTTCCCAACGCACCAGCTTTTTATAGATGTCCGTCCAGTCCTGCCACGTGCGGCAGTCCATGATTTGCATGGCAATCTGCTGGAACTGTTGCTGATAGTTTGTCTGGACGGTTTCTGTGACAATCTCGCGGCGATGGATATTCTTCTTCAGTGTCAGCAGTATCTGGTTGGGGTTGACGGGCTTGATGAGGTAATCGGCAATCTGCTGGCCGATAGCCTGATTCATAATGTCCTCCTCCTCGCTCTTGGTCACCATCACCACAGGCACCTGCGGCGACACTTCCTTGATGCGCTCCAAGGTCTCCAGACCGCTAAGGCCGGGCATCATCTCGTCGAGTAGTACCAGGTCGAAGGTGCGTTGCCGGCATTCCTCAATGGCATCCGTGCCATTGCTTACCGTCACGACTTCATAGCCCTTCTTTTCCAGAAAGAGCAGGTGGGCGCGGAGCAGTTCTATCTCGTCGTCAGCCCAGAGTAATAAACCATTGCTCATGTGTCGTTATTACGTTATGTCGTTATTACGTTGTTATGTCTCTCTTTACCGCCAGAAGTCTTCGTCGAAAATGTCGTCAACATTGTTGTTCTGTTGTCTCGGACCGTCGTTGAAGAGGTCGTCGTCATCGTTGTTGTTCTGCTGTTGCGGATTATCCTTCGTGTCTTCCTCCTCATCCTGATTTTGGATGATGGTGTCTGGCTCCTCCAGCAGCGGGTCCTTGGATATCTCGACGGGTTCTATCTGCTCTTCGAAGAATACCTCGTAGTCGCGGTAGCTGTAGGTAGTACCCAGCAGTCGGAGGTTGGGTTCACTGATGATGAGGCTGCGACATGCCTTCAGCATCTCTGTTATGGGACCTTCGTCACTATAGAGCTGGCGGGCATACTGGCGGGCCTCGTCATAGCTGAGGAAACCACTGATGAGCATGCGGGAGAGTCCGTTCGGATCTTGGTCTGTGACAATGTCGAAGTTGCGCACCAGATAGTTCGAGAAGTTATACTTCGCCATTTCGTAGAGCAACTGGTTCTGGTTGACGCTGTCCGGCTGGTAGGCTAGCAGGAATACGTAGTTGACATTACGCTCGAAGACGAGGGTGTCGGTGAGCGTGGAGTCGCCTGTGAGGTCGGTGGCGCGGCGCGACCAGATGTCGTCGATGTCGAAGCGTCCACCATGTAACTGGCGTCCCTGCTGGATGCCACGGATAATCATGCCCGCCAGTTCGCTGACCTCGCTTTGCGGATATTGCTCCACCACCTGCTTCATCCTCTCTGCACAGCCCTTGGCATCACCCTCGTTCAGCAGGCTCAGACCCTCGATGAATAGGAACTTCGGACGGTGCTGGCCTTTGGGGAAACGCTTGGCTGACAGCTGCGTGTTGGCCTTGACGATGACGTGGCGGTCGGCCTTGAAGGCATCGTAGGTAGCTGCATAGATGGAGTCTTCGATATGGATGCCGAAGCGCTGGTTCTCAACGAAGTTGGGATCATCCAGCAGTGTCGTCCACTCGCTTTCAGGGTAGTCGCTCTTGAGCATGGCCAGACAGCGGTCGGCTTCCTGGGTACGCCCCAGTCTGGAGTAGAGCAGGAACAGGTGATACCATGCCACATCGTTGTGCTCGTAGTCGGGATAATCTCTGGTCAGGCGAGTCAGCATCTTCTCGCCCAACTGCAGGTTGTCGAGTTTGTCCTTGATGATGATGCCTGCATGATAGAGACCGTCCTTGAGGGCATCGTGGCTGGCTGCTAACTGTTCCTCGGTAAAGGGTATCTGTGCCAGATAGTATTCGCGCTTGTGCGGATCCTGAGCATCGTCAGATGCTGCTTGCTCTTCGTCAGAGGCGTTGTCTTTCTTCTTTGAATCGTCTGGATTGCCTGTACTGTCCGGGTTCTCTGCATTCTCCTGATTCTCTACAACTTCCTGGCTTTCCGAAGTTCCTAAGCTTACCACCGTCTGGTTGACGCGCTGCCAGTTGTCTTGGTTCTCGCGCTTGCCCCATTGCTGCTGGAAAGTCTGCTTGCCCTGACTGACTGCCTGCGGATTATAGAAATACCATGCTCCCTGCTGTTGGTTGTTTGTTGTTGGCTGTTTGTTGGCTGTCGTCTGCTGGCGGTTACCGACAGCAGACTGTTTCTGCAGCGTCTCCTCAGCTTCAGCTTCCTCGCGGGCACGTTCCTCTTCCTTTTCTTTTTTCTTAAGGTCTTCAATAATTTTGTCGATAATCTTGTTACGCTGCTCCTCAGGCATCTTGGCCAGTCGCTGTAGTGAGTCCTGCAACTCGATGCTGCTGGTGTGGGGCACCAGTTCGTCGAGCACCTTCGAGCGGTCCGATAGCTGCTGGTAGTCCTTGCGGTCCTTGTCCAGCAGGCCGATAGCTTCGCCGTAGCAGCGCTGGGCGTCGGCAAATTTCTCGCGTTCCCAGTAGAGGTTGCCCAGCGTCAGCAGCAGTACGCCTTTCTCGATGCCGCTGCGGGTAGCTTTCTTATACCCTTCCTCGTAGGCCTCAATGGCATGCAGCGTGTCGCGCTCGGCCAACCAGATGTTGCCGATGGCATAGTACACCTGGTCCAGATAGTCTTTGTTGTTATCCGAGGCTGCCATGCGCTTCAGTTTGTTGATCATGCGTTTGGCATTGCCGGAAGCCATCACCTCTGTCTGGGCAATGCGGGCATTGAACTCCAGTTCGTAGGGTGGATTCAAACGTACCACGTGACGGAAGGCCTTGTAGGCTTCTTCCCGATGTCCGAGCAGGGCCTGCAACTGTCCCATGAGGAACCACTCGCGGGCTTTCTGCTTGCGTTGTGTCTCGTGACGGATGACCTTGCGTAGGTAGGGGACAGCCTCATTGTAGCGCTGGGTGTGGATGTAGTAGTCGGCGTAAGTGTAGTCCCAGTCCTTGACGGCACGCCAGTCCATGGAGTCGCGGCGCTGCTTGGTGATGACGTCCTCCGCATCGTAGAGCCACCCTAACTCCGTGTAGCTCTTGGCCAGCCAGGCACGGGCACGCCCCATGATGGCTGGCTGCGAGTGGTACAGACGCGTCATATAGGAGAAGGTGGCTGCCGCCTCCTCAAAGTCTCCCTGCTGGAACTGCGACTTACCCATCAGCAGCCAGGCACGCCAAAGGAAGGGGTTGTATTCGCGGCGGTTCAGCCATTCTATGTCTTTGGCGGTCTTGCGTCGACTCTTGTTCCATTCTGGGCGCACCTTGATGCTATGCAGCTTGATGGCTTTCTCTGACTTCTCGATGGCGCGTGTAAAATTACCTTTGCCCAACTCGCGGCTTTGCTTGTTGCCAACCGTGTAGAGGGGTATCAGCTCGGTATAGTTGTCTTTGTTGCCGTTTTCCTTCTCCAGATTGCCTTCAATGAAAGCCTGAGAACCATTAAAATAGGTGTTATAGCGGGCGGTGAATGACTGCCACCAGCGAGACTTTGCCGTATTCTTCTTCGTAGAACAACCACCGAGAAGTAAGAGGGAAGAGGTTAGGAGTATAAACAGAACGGCAGAAGGCAAGCTGTGTGTGCACCGTTCTTCCACCTTCTTTCTTCTATCTTCCTTCTTCCGTTTCACGTCTTCCTTCAGCTCTACCAACTTGCAGTCGCTCCTGCTACTGCACGAGGCGCAGTCGCCCTCTTTGGTGACGATAAGCTCATCCTTGCCATCCATGGAAAAGATGGCAGCAACGACGCCCAAGGCAACCAGCGATATTATGACTATTAGCAGGAAACTCACTATTTGGGATGTTTGAAATTTGAATATTAAGATTACCTCTATGTGACAGCAGTAAACGTTAAACACTAAATTCTACGCGCTCCACTTCAAACCCCGCAGCTATGAGATGATCCCAATAGTGTGGGTACGACTTGGTGACTACGTGTGGGTTGTTGATGCGCAGATGATCTATACACAGTGAGGCAGGGGCAAAAGCCAACGCCATACGGTGATCTTCATAGGTATCAATGCCTGCATTTATGCTTGGCTCGCAGCGTTCACCATTCCAGATGAGTTCGCTGTTATTGGCATCGTGGATGACATAGCCCAGCTTGCGCATCTCCTTCTTGAGCGCTTCAATGCGGTCGGTCTCCTTGATTTTCAGCGTTGAAAGTCCGCGGAAATGGAATGGCACACCCATCAAGGCACAGCATACCACGAAGGTCTGCGCCAGATCGGGGGCGTTTTTGAAATCGTATTCCAGACGGGGCACGCAGCGTCCGGAGTGACGCAGGGTCACTGTGGTGGGAACGCCAGACTGTGTCGTTGCAAAGGTGCTCTTGACTCCTAACAAACTGAAGATGTAGCGTACGGACGAGTCACCCTGTTTCGAGCCGTCCATCAGTCCTTCCAACTGAATTTCGTCATCTTCACTTTTCGACAGGGCCATCATCTCGAACCAATAGGAGGCAGCGCTCCAGTCGTTCTCGATAAGGTAGGTACGCTCTTTGTATGGTACGGGTTTGACAATGATGGTCTCGTAGTCGCTCCATTCGGCATCAGCGCCAAATTCGCGCATCATCCAAAGTGTCAGGTCGATATAGGGGCGCGAGATGATGCTGCCGGTCAGCCGTAGCGTCAGACCTTCCTTCAGCGTGGGTCCAATCATCAGCAGAGCAGAGATATATTGTGAACTGATATTGCCAGGCACCTCCAGCAGTCCGCCTTCCAGTGCCCGACCGCGAATGAGGAGTGGGGGATAGCCTTCCTCCCCGACATACGTGATGTCGGCACCTAAGACGCGTAGCGCGTCCACCAGCACCTCTATGGGGCGGTGCTTCATGCGCTCTGTACCCGTCAGCAGGTGTTCTTCGTCTTCCCTCACCGACAGGAGGGCGGTCATGAAGCGCATTGCCGTACCTGCGGCTTTGATGTCGATGTCGTGTGGCTTTTCGCGGAGTGCCCTGATGATGACTTCCGTATCGTCGCAGTCCGACAAATTTTCCGGGATTACCTGACCACCCGACAAGGCGTGGATAATGAGTGCACGATTAGAGATGCTCTTCGATGCGGGTAATGTCACGTTATAGCGAAGCTGTCCCGGCGCTGTTAATTGATATTGTGTCATTCTGTAGTTTCTACCTTATTATATATATATCTAACTCGCAAAGGTACGAATTAGTGAGTAGAATACAAAAAAATTAAGTTTTTTTTGTATTCTCGAACGAGAGTACCTTCGAGGTTTACCTCAAAGGTACGAATTATTGGATGATTAGCCAAGGAAATAACATAAATTATATATATTCTGACTAAAAAGTGACTAAAAAATTTGCGAGATTCAAAAAATCGTCGTACCTTTGCACCCGCTTACGAGAAATCGCAATGCACACGCTGTCCATTGGGACAGAATATTTGGATCGGGATTTAGCGCAGTTGGTAGCGCACACGTCTGGGGGGCGCGAGGTCGCTGGTTCGAGTCCAGTAATCCCGACTGAAAGAGAAAGGCTGAGAATCACAAGATTCTTGGCCTTTTTTCTTTTTATAGGCTTTCTTAAAGTAACTCTGTTGCCAAATTTCTGGGATAAATTGCGCAGAAATGTGATAAGTGGCGACATATTTATAATATGTATAGGGCGATAGCGGCACAGGCTTCGGCATCAGCCAAAGCGTGGTGATGGTTCTCGAGGTTATAGCCACAGGCAGCAGCTACGGTGTGGAGCTGATGATTAGGCAGCGAACGGCCAAATTGCCTGCGAGATGCTGTGAGAGTATCGTAAAAGCGGTAATCTGGATAGTCCATCTGATAGACTCTGAATACAGCTTTCAGACAGCCTTCATCAAAGCGGGCATTATGAGCCACGAATGGGATAGTGGCAATCTGGTATCTTACATTATCAAGATTTTGATCTGAAAAGAATATCTCAACAATTCGTTCCTCCAACTGCTGCCATGCTTTGGAAAACACCGGCGCATCCTCTGTATCACTTTCCGAGATGCCATGTACCCGTTGGCACCAATAATTGTAGTAGTTCGGCTCAGGCTGAATCAGACTGTAGAACGAGTCAACTATCTGCCCGTCACGCACCATGACCACTCCAACGGAGCAAACACTTGACGGCTGCTGATTGGCCGTCTCGAAGTCGATGGCAATGAAATCTCTGAGCATTGTTCAAATCTTTATTGTTTCTCCTTCTCTGTTGATTTCCCACTATTTTTCTTTTTGTAAAAGCTCACATAGTTTATCCTCTCTGATGACCTTGGGAGCCGATGCTCTTTCCTAAATCAAAAGCCTCTTGCAGTTTTGGATTGCCCTCAATCTCACGAGGGTCATTCACACCACCGCAGAACAGCGTTCCTGCCAGACGGCTCTTCGGATAGCAGTCTATCCAGCCCGTCAAGCCCGTCTCTGCACGCTTGGGTGTCTCAGGTTCGTCTTCAGCAGCCGTGGTCAGCAGATAGACATCACGGAACTGGTAATCCTGCTCGTACATCGCGTTCATGCGGTCAATGAGTGTCTTCATCTGGCCGCTCATCTCGTAATAGTATATAGGTGTAGCCCAGCAGACGACATCAGCCTTCAGCACCTTGGCCATGATGTCGTTCACATCGTCCTTGATGACACAACGGCCAAGTTTTTGGCAACCCAAGCAGCCCTTGCAGAACTGGATGTTCTTGCCCACAAGCGAAATCTTCTCTACATCGTTTCCGGCGGCTTTGGCACCTTCCACAAACTTCTCAGCGAGCATGTCGCTGTTTGAGCCATGACGCAGGCTCGTTGATATAACAATGACCTTTTTCATATTCGTATTTGTTAGTTCTGTTCTTTAATACCACTTATATCCATGCTCCTTACAGTAGTCGATAGCGGGCTGGAATCCTTGAAACGTTGCCTTGTGAATCCACTTCAAGCCCTTGCGCTCATCCTTGGGAACGCCCGTGCCAGTCATCAGAAACCACCCTGTGGCAAACTGTGCCTGGGCATCGCCACCATTAGCGGCTAACTCATACCAAAAGACACATTCCTCCAAGTTCTTCTCCACACCATCGCCGTTCCAATAGGCAGCTCCCACGTTCTTCTGACTGAGAATATGCCCTTGGAAAGCGGCCTCGCGATACCAGAGGAAAGCTTTGTGATGATCCTGCTCCGTGCCGTTGCCGAGGTAGTAGGCGTTGGCCACGTTGACCTGCGACTGCATATCACCTTTGTCTGCGGCTTTCATGTACCACTCAAAGGCCAGTGCTGCATCCTGCTCCACACCCTTGCCGTGATAATAGCACTCGCCGACGTTGAAGCAACCATAGACATCGCCCTGCTCCGCAGCCTTCATATACCACTCGAAAGCCATCTCAAGATTGACCTTTACGCCAGTGCCACGCTCATAGCAGACCCCCAGGTTGTTCATCGCCTTGGTGTCACCCTCGTAAGCCTTCTCACGATAGCCGTCTGCTTTGTTTCTCTCCTTCGGCATAGCGTTTAGATTGCGTCTTGAATAGTCATGTCGTTCATGATTCTTGATTTTACTTCTCTTCGTCGATGATATAGAACCCTGCCTCAGAGGGATGGTCAAGCACCAGGCTCTTGGGGTTCTCCTTCGTCAAGAGCCACGTCATCCAGATGTCGCCAGCAGCTGCGGCAATGAAGAATATTCCCCAGGCCAGCATGGGCAGGCTACCGATGAACAGGGCTGCAACGGCAGGGACGACTCCCAGAATGAAACATGGCATCATGGCTCCGCACATATAGCCAGGGATGTGCATCGGCTCGTCGCAATGGCAGTAGGGAGTCAGCAGTTTCCACATCACACCGAAACTGATGCTCTTCCAGCCGCTCTTGGCAAAGCAAGCCCAAGTGAGGCCGTGAATCAGTTCATGCACGACGATGCCCACGAACATCAGTACCAGTATAGTAATCCAGTCGCCGAAACCTCCCAGAAGTTCGCTTATCGGCTTCCTGTCCTTCCATATCAGGAAGAATGGAACCAGAAACAGGATGGCCGAAACCACCATGATCACTACGGCAAAGACATTTGCCTTTACGATGTCAATAGCCACTTTTCTGCCTTTTTCTTCAATGTTGTCCATACCTTATTCTTCTTTATTCCTTTTCTTGCCTTTTGCCTGTCGTACAAACTCGTGAAGCGACTGGAGCAGGATGCAAAACTTAAACTTTGTTTCAATTACGATGCAAATGTAGTGATTTTGCCGCTTTTTCCGTAACTTTGCAAACAAAAATTTGCGAAAACAGGCGGCACCTCGGCAAAAAACAAGTTTTCTGCACTCGGTTTGCACTGTTTTTGCACCGTTCTTTTAGGATAGTTTATAAGATGCAGGAGCAACGGCGAACATATATAGCCATCGACCTGAAGTCGTTCTACGCTTCGGTGGAGTGTGTGGACAGGGGGCTTGACCCGCTGGCCACAAACCTTGTCGTGGCTGACGTGTCGAGGACGGAGAAGACCATCTGTCTGGCTGTTTCTCCGTCACTGAAAGCATACGGCATCGGTGGTCGTGCGCGACTGTTCGAGGTGGTTCAGAGAGTGCGCGATGTCAATAACGAGCGCAAAAGGGCTGTCGGATGGAGGATGACAGGCAAATCCTACAACGACCCGGAACTGAAAGCCAATCCAAGTCTCGAACTCGACTATATCGCTGCACCGCCACGTATGGCGCACTATATCGAGGTGAGCAGCCGGATATACGGCATCTACCTGAAATACATTGCCCCAGAGGACATCCATGTGTATAGCATCGACGAGGTGTTTATGGATGTAACGGCCTATCTGAGAACCTATAAGTTGTCGGCGCATGAACTAGCCATGAAGATGATCCGCGACGTGCTGGCCACTACCGGCATCACGGCTACGGCTGGCATCGGCACAAACATGTATCTGGCAAAGGTGGCAATGGACATTGTAGCCAAGAAAGCACCTGCAGACAAAGACGGAGTGCGTATCGCAGAACTTGATGAAATGTCGTATCGTCAGGAGTTGTGGGACTACCAGCCTATCACGAAGTTCTGGCGTGTAGGCAGAGGCATAGCAGAGAAACTGGCTGTCTATGGTATTGACACGATGGGTAAGCTGGCCCAAATGTCCATACAGAACGAGGGACTGCTTTACCGGCTCTTTGGCGTGAATGCCGAACTGCTGATAGACCATGCCTGGGGCTGGGAACCGTGTACGATGGAGGCAGTGAAGGCATATCGTCCTGAGACCAACTCTTTCAGCAGCGGACAAGTTCTTCAGGAGCCTTATACTTTCAAGAAAGCCCGTGTGGTGATACAGGAAATGGCTGAAGGAATGGCCCTCGACTTGGTATCGAAGCGGCTGCTGACTGACCAGCTGGTGCTGACTGTTGGTTATGATGCTGAGAGTCTGACTCGTCCTGAAATCCGCACGAAGTATCATGGTGAGATAACCGCCAATTACTACGGTAAACAGGTGCCGAAACATGCTCACGGCACGTTCAACTTCGAGAGGCCCACATCATCCTCGCGACTCATCATGGAAGGTGCTTCAGAGTTGTTTGACCGTCATGTGAATCCTGATTTGCTCATCCGCAGGCTGAACCTGACAACGAACCATGTGGTATCAGAATCATCGGTAGCGGCACAGGCCAATGCTCCCCAGCAGCTTGATCTCTTCACGGACTACGAGGCCCTGGAGAAACAGCGGCAGGAAGAGCAAGCCAAGCTTGATAAAGAACGCCGAATGCAGGAGGCACAGTTGAAAATCAAACAGCGTTTCGGCAAGAACGCCATCCTCCGAGGCCTGAATTTCGAGGAGGGAGCCACTGCCAAGGAACGTAACGAACAGATAGGAGGACACAAGGCATGACTCACGATTACGACGATATTATCAATCTGCCACACTACGAGCCGAAGCGTCATCCAAGGATGTCGATGTGGAACCGTGCAGCCCAGTTTGCACCCTTTGCCGCATTGACTGGCTACGACGCAGCCATTCAGGAGTCAGGCCGTTTGACGGACGACTGGTTAGGTTTGAGTGAATCAGGCAATGAGGAAATGAACCGCAAAATGGAATTGATTGTTTCCATGTTGCCAGAGCATCCTTCTGTGACCATCGAGTATTTCGTGCCAGACAGACATAAGGCTGGAGGTTCCTATCAGTCTTATACGGGCAATGTGAAGCGCATCGATGAATATGAAAAGCACATCGAGTTTACAGACGGGAAGAAAGTCCCACTTGATGCCATAAGTGAGATAAAGATTGAGGGATGATAGACAGTCTGACGAATGGCTGTAATTCGTACCTTATTCATTCCATTCGTCCCCATTTCATTTCTTCACCCTGCTTGTCATACTGTTTACG
>CAMHJQ010000024.1 GCA_946185485.1 uncultured Prevotellaceae bacterium
TTTTCAAGACTTTTTTCACCATAAAATGAAAAGTTTTCGCATTTGTTGACAATGCGAAAACCTTACACCTTATTATATTATATAAGCACTACTCTCTTCTGCCGAAAATGCGCAACAGATACAGGAAAAGGTTGATGAAGTCGAGATAGAGCGACAATGCGCCCAACAGTGCCAATTTCTGAGCAGTTTCTCCGGCATCTGGAGCTTGCAGCAACATCTGCTTAATCTTCTGCGAGTCGTATGCCGTCAAACCAACGAAGATGAGGACGCCAACATAACTCAATATGAGCGTAAAGCCCGAACTCTTGATGAAGAGGTTGACGACAGTGGCGATAATCAGACCTATCAGCGCCATCATCAGTATCTTTCCCAACGATGTCAGGTCAGTCTTCGTGGTATAGCCAATGATGGCCATGGCTGCGAAGGTTCCAGCGGTAATAAAGAATACGGTAGCTATAGAAGATGCCGTATATGCCAGAAAAATGTAGGACATCAGTGCTCCGTTAATAACGGAATACAGTATAAACATCAGCGTAGCCGTCGTCAATGACAGTTTATTGATAGCGGCACTGACACCAATCACGAGTGCAAATTCTGCAATAATCAGTCCCCAGAACAAGATCTGGTTAGTATAAATGGCTTGCAGAATGCCCGGACTCGTAGCCACTCCATAGGCAGTCAGTCCTGTTATGACAAGTGCCATCGTCATCCACACATACACTTTCCGCATTAACACAGGAAAGGCTTCCGATACTTCCCACTGACGCTCAGCCGTGAGTCCCTGAAAATTCAAATCTTTATAATCCATGTCTTTTTTCCTTTCTTTTTATCGATTAGACGGCGCAAAGATAAGCAATATTTCGTCAGTGTGCAAATGTTTGTATTAAAAAAGAATAAAAAACTTGTTAAGACGAATAAATATTCGTACATTTGCGGTTGCAGCGTGCAAGGTGCACATCACTGCATCGATAACTTAAACCGAATTAAAATGACTTACAAAGTAATTGACATCGAAGGTGTTGGCGAAGTTTACGCCGAGAAACTCATCGCAGCAGGCATCAAGACAGATGTAGAACTATTGGAAAAATGTGCCAAGCCAGCAGGCCGCAAGGCACTGGAAGAAGAGACAGGTATCAGCGGCAAGTTGATTCTGAAGTGGGCAAACCATTGTGACCTATATCGCATCAACGGCGTAGGTCCACAGTTTGCTGAGTTGTTAGAGGCCAGCGGTGTTGACACCGTAAAGGAGCTGAAGCATCGTGTCGCCGAGAACCTGCAGAAGAAGTTAGAAGAAGTGAACGCTGTTAAGAACCTTACTAACCGTGTTCCGGCCGTTGTTGAGGTACAAAAGATGATTGATCAGGCCAAGGAACTTCCTGCCATGATGGAATATTAAGCCAATGGGACAACGACTAACTCTATTACTACTGACGGCTCTGCTCTGCGGAGCCGTCAGCGCGCAAAAAACGACGGCGGAGGAGGCAATGGCGGAGGAGGCAACGGCAAAACCATCGCCAACCGAGAAACAATGGGTTCATCCGTGGATGCAGAAGCGAGTGGCTTATTTCGGAGATTCGATTACCGATCCGAAGAATAGTGGGTCGAAGAAGAAATACTGGAACTTCCTACAGGACTGGCTGGGCATCACGCCTTACGTCTATGCTATCAGCGGCCGGCAGTGGAACGACATACCGCGCCAGGCGGACAAATTGCGAGAAGAGCACGGAGATTCTGTAGACGCCATTCTGATTTTTATCGGCACTAACGACTATAATAACGGTGTGCCCATTGGCGAATGGTACGAGGAAAAGGACGAACAGGTGATGTACGGTCATGGACAGCCGAAAAAGATGACCGACCGCAAGCGCCGTTACATGTCGATGGATGCTGACACCTACCGCGGTCGCATCAACATCGCCTTAGACAAGGTGAAACAGATGTACCCCACTAAACAGATTGTGCTGCTGACACCCATCCATCGTGCCCAGTTCCACCGCAACGAGAAAAACTGGCAATGCACGGAGGACTATACCAACCAGTGTGGCATTTACCTTGAGGAGTATGTCCAGGCTGTGAAGGATGCCGGCAACATCTGGGCTGTTCCAGTGATAGACATGAACAGCATAAGCGGTTTGTACCCGATGATAGACGAGTATGGACAGTATTTTGCCGATCCAGCTACCGACCGTCTGCACCCCAATGACAAAGGGCACGAGCGGATGGCCCGTACCCTTTATTGTCAGCTCAGCGCGATTCCCTGTGTTTTCTGAACTTTTTGGACAGTAGCGACGGCAAAACCGTCGCCGACAGAGAAGGCCTGAATTAGGTCTTCTTTGCTGTTGTGCACTCGTTGACGAGATAGACGATGCTCATGTAAGGGATGCCCGTATTCGTCTCGAGTCCGATTTCACATGTGCGGCTGTTGGAGTAGCCCACCTCAATGCGGTTAGCCTCGATTTGCGGACGGAGCTTACGCAAACCGTACTTGTTCAGTTCGGGGAACGTAAAGCCACGGTCGCCAGCGAATCCACAGCAGCCTACACCTTCGGGGAGGAAGACGTTGTTAGAACAGAGTTTGGCGAGTGCTATCATGTCCTTGTCAACGCCCATCTGCCTTGTAGAGCATGTCAGATGGAGGGCGATATGCTTGTCCGTCGGGTGGAAGTCGAGACGGTCCACGAGATATTTCATGATAAACTCAGCCGGTTCGTATAGCTTCATTTTCTTCATCACCTTCCGCATGCGATGCAGGCAAGGACTTTGGGCACAAAGCACGGGATACTTGCCTTCTTCTGAGGCCTTCCACAATGCGGCTTCGAGTTCGGCGCTCTTGCGGTCAGCAATGTCGAGCATACCCTTCGACTCCCAGATTTGTCCGCAGCACATCTTTTCCATGCCTTCGGGGAAGATGACCTCATAGCCAGCTTTCGCCATGAGCTGGATGACCTCGTCGACGAGATGGTGAATCTTGCCGCCGCTCTTCGACTGGCCCATCGTCTGGTTGATACAGCTGGGGAAGTAGACGACTTTATCGTGAGTGGATGGATTATTATGGGTGTCGTGAATGAGGTGAGACTTTTCGATAATGAACTGCGTGAGGTCGGAGGGCTTGGGCTGGCGCTTCTTCTTCGGCATAGCCGTCGTCCAGAGGGGCAGTCCCATCTTGTTCATGGTGCGGCACACGCTGGTCATCATCGTAGGTCCAAGGGTGATATGCCCCAGATGGGCTACATCCAGCACAACGCGCAGTCCGCTCTTGATGCCCGCCATGTGGTTGGCAGCAAACTCGCCCATCTTATAGCCCAAGGGACTCTCATTCATGTCCAACTGTCGGATGAGATGTGTCAGTTCACCCGTATTAATCTTCATGGGACACGATGTAGAGCATAGTCCGTCGGTAGCACAGGTCTGGTCGCCATAGTATTTATATTGGCGCTTCAGCGTATCGAGACGCTCCTGAGCGGCGGCGGCAGCAGCACCGCCAAGACCAACCACATGGGTAAGGTGACGGATTTCGCGCTGTACAGCGATACGCATACGACTCGACAGGGTGAGGCCGCACGACATGCAGTTGACCTCGCAGAATCCGCACTCGATGCACTTGTTGGTGCGTTTCACCTGTTCGACGGTTTCCTTGGCCGTTGAGAGCGACGGATCCATGAGATAGTGTCCGCCGTCCGGCACCTTGGAGAAGTCGTAGTCGAGCACGGGCAGCGGCTTCAGACACTTGATGAAGCAGTCCGGGTCGTCGTTGAAGATAACCCCCTGATTCAGCAGCCCCTCAGGATCGAAGATGTCCTTGAGTTCCTTCATGGCCTCGTAGGCACTCTCGCCCCACTCGTACTTCACGAAGGGCGCCATGTTACGTCCCGTACCATGCTCAGCCTTCAGCGAGCCGTCATATCCCTCGACGACCAGCTTGGCCACGTCGCGCATCATCTCGGCATAGCGAGCCACCTCATGCTCGTCGGCAAAGCTCTGGTTCAGGATGAAGTGATAGTTGCCCTCGAAGGCATGGCCGTAGATGCAGGCATCCGTATATCCGTGGTCGGCAATAAGTTTCTGCAGCTTCACCGTAGCCTCTGGCAGACATTCAATGGGGAAAGCGACGTCTTCTATTAAACACGAGGTTCCAACGGGGCGCGTACCACCAACACTGGGGAATATGCCGCTACGAATAGCCCAGTACTTGCCATAGACGGCAGGATCCTCCGTGAACTCTGCGGGGATGTATAAGCGGAACTGCCCCAGACACTCCTTAATTTTCTTGATTTTCTCCAACAGCTGCTCGTGCGTGGTGCCCTTTGTCTCGGTCAGGATAGCCGTCAGGTTGTGGTAGTCGCCGGGCTCCACGCCCTCTATCTTCCATGCATCCACGTCTTTCTTATACTGCAGGAACACGGGGTCGTCCACTGAGTTGAGCGACATATAGTCAAGCATCTCGGCACTCTTCACCATCAGCTGCTCGGCACTCATCTTCAGATCTTCGTCGCCAGCCTTCAGTTTCTTCATGGCCACGACAGCCTCGCAACTCTCCTTCATGGTCAGGAAGTACACCATAGCCGATGCCTTGTAGGGATAGTCATAGAGCGTCTTCATGGTCACCTCGGACAAGAATGCCAGCGTTCCCTCACTACCTACCATGGAGTGAGCTATGATGTCAAACGGGTCGTCGTAGGCTACGAGCGGGCGCAGATTCAGGCCCGTCACATTCTTGATGCTATACTTTTTTAATATACGCGCGCAAAGCTCCTTGTCGGCACGAACCTTGTCGCGCAGGGCTTCGATGCGAGCCAGGAACTCGGGATGACTCTGCCGGAAAGCCTCCCGGCTGGCTGCGTCACCCGTATCAAGCACCGTTCCGTCGGTCAGGATGATGCGTGCCGAGATGAGCATACGGTCGCTGTTGGCATGCACACCGCAGTTCATGCCCGAGGCGTTGTTGACGACGATGCCACCCACCATAGCCGATCCGATGCTGGCAGGGTCGGGAGGGAAGACACGTCCGTACGGTTTCAAGTATTCGTTCACCTTGCCTCCCACGATGCCGGGCTGCAGGCGGATAGTGTCCTGGTCAGGGCCTATCTCGTACTTCTCCCAATGCTTACCTGCCACTATCAGCACACTATCCGTGCAGCTCTGGCCCGACAGCGATGTGCCCGCTGCGCGGAAGGTAAAGGGCAGCTTGTACTGTTTGCACAAACGGACAATTTGAGACACCTCTTCTTCTCCGTCGCTTCGCACGACGACCTTCGGAATCATTCTGTAGAAACTAGCATCCGTACCCCATCCTAACGTACGGAGTTCGTCGGTATAGATACGTTCAGACGGCAACAGCCGTTTCAAATCGTTTAGAAATTCGTTTAACATAGGACTGGTTTTTAATTATTATGGCACAAAGTTACGAAAAAGTCGAGAGCAAAACAAAAGAATTTATTCTTTTTTTGCCGAGACGGAGTAAGTTCGCCATCTTTGATGGCAAAGTTACGAAAAAAAATAATATAATCAACACAATTGTTCGTTATTTGGATTTTTTTTTGTATATTTGCAACCAAACTTATATAATAACTACAAAATCCTATGACAGCATTAGTTTCCGTTATCCCCATCCTATTGCTCATTATCTTGATGATGGGCTTTAAGGTTTCTGGTTATAGGAGTGCCATCGTCACACTGGTCGTAACCATCCTGTTAGCCTTGTTTGCCGTTCCTTCCATGAATATCGTCCCGGAGAAGTATGCTGACGTGTCCATCTACGGCATCACCCTCTGGTCGGTCGTCGAGGGCTTCCTGAAAGCGTGCTTCCCGATTATCCTGATTATCATCTGCGCCATCTTCAGCTACAACATCCTGTGCGAGACGAAGGAGATTGAGACCATCAAGACCCAGTTTATCCAGATGACTGCCGACAAGGGCCTGCTGGTGCTGCTGCTGACGTGGGGCTTGGGCGGCGTGCTCGAAGGCATGGCCGGCTTCGGAACCGCTGTAGCCATTCCCGCAGCCATCCTCATCGGACTGGGCTTCAAGCCAATGTTCTCAGCCGTCATCTGTCTGGTGGCCAACACGGTAGCCGTGGGCTTCGGTGCCGTCGGTCTGCCCGCCACGACGTTAGCCAACCAGGTGGCTGCCAGCGGTATAGCCACACCCGAGGAGCTGTGCGAGGTTGCCACCTTTATTATATTACAGCTCTCGCTGATGTTCTTCATCACCCCATTCCTCATTCTGATGATGACCGACCGCACAAAGATAGTGAAGAACCTGACCATCGCCCTCTTCGTCGGCACGTTCTCCATCGTCGTGCAGTTCTGCTGCGCCCACTTCATCGGCCCTGAGACGCCCGCCATCCTCGGCAGTGTCGCCGCCATCATCGCCATGCTCATCTACAACAAGCTCTTCCTGCGCCACGAGGCCGAGAAGGACACCGTCCATGTGGAGCACGTGCGCTTTGGGGTCACCAAGACCCTCAAGGCATGGAGCGTCTATGGTCTCATCATCTTCTTCATCCTCATTTCGAGCAAGATTGTGCCGCCCGTCAACGAGCTGCTCAACAATACGCTGGTGACCAAGTTCGATTTGCCCGTCATCGGCAACACCTTTAAGTTCGGCTGGCTGTCGAATGCCGGCCTGATGATATTCCTCGGTGCCGTCATCGGCGGACTCATTCAGGGTATGAGCTTCGGCAAACTGATGACGCTGCTGGCCAAGACCACGCTGAACCTGCAGAAGACCGTCGTCACCATCTGCTGCCTCGTGGCTATGGCCATGCTGATGAACAATACCGGCATGACCAACGACATTGCCAAGGGCCTGGTGCTGCTCACCGGCGCCGCCTTCCCATTCTTCGCTCCGCTCATCGGCTCCATCGGAACCTTCGTCACCGGTTCGGCCACCAATGCCAACATCCTCTTCGGCAAGCTGCAGGCCACTGCTGCCAGCGACCTCGGACTGGTCAACCAAGGCACATTCTTTGGTGTCAGCGGTAGTGAGACCAATTGGTTAGCCGCTGCCAACTGCGCCGGTTCTGAGGGCGGCAAGCTGCTCTCGCCGCAGTCCATCGCCATCGCCACTGCCGCCTGCGACATGGAGGGTCAGGACGGTGACATCATGCGCAAGACCATGCCGTTTGCCATCTTCTGGATACTGATGAACGGACTGATGGTATTCCTTGGACTGCATGTCATTTAAAGGTAAAAAGGTAAAAAAGAAAAAAGGTAAAATAATAAAAAGGCAAAAAGTAAAAAAAGTAAACGATATGAAAGTTGGATTATTCATCCCCTGCTATGTGGATGCCGTCTATCCCGAGGTGGGCATGGCAACCTGGAAGTTGCTGAAGCACCTGGGACTTGACGTGGTATATCCCGAGAAGCAGACCTGCTGCGGACAGCCCATGGCCAATGCAGGATTCGAGAAACAAGCTATCCCCCTGGCCGAGAAGTTTGAAGAGAAGTTCAAGGAGTTTGACTATGTGGTATCGCCCAGCGTCAGCTGCACGGCCTTTATCCGCCTGAACTACCCGCGACTGCTGAACCACGAGTGCCAGACCGCCAAGCACTGCATGGACGTCGTAGAGTTCCTGCACGACGTGGTGAAGGTAAACCGCCGTCTGGGCACGTTCCCCCACAAGGTCAGCCTGCACAACTCGTGCCACGGCGTGCGCGAGCTGGGACTCAGCAGTCCCTCCGAACAGCATGTTACGAAGTTCAACAAAATCAAGGACCTGCTGAAACTGGTCGATGGCATTGACATCGTTGAGCCCGACCGCCCCGACGAATGCTGCGGTTTCGGCGGCATGTTCTCCATCGAGGAGACGGCCGTCAGCGCACAGATGGGCCGTGACAAGGTGGAACGCCACATCCAGACCGGTGCCGAATACGTGACCGGCCCCGACTGCTCGTGCCTGATGCACATGGCCGGCGTGGCCAAGAAGCAAGGCCTCAACATCAAGTTCAAACATGTAGTAGAGATTTTAGCAGCAGGACTGTAAAAGTAATTGATAATTGATAATTGACAATTGATAATTATGAGTACACAGCATAGCCAAGCAGCCAAACAGTTTCTGAAGAACCAGACTTACGCCCACTGGCACGACGCCACCTTCTGGGCCGTGCGCTCAAAGCGCGACAACATGGCCTACGGACTGGACGAGTGGGAACAGCTGCGCGAAAAGGCGTCACAAATCAAGCGCCATACCATCACCCATCTGGACGAGTATCTGGACCAGTTTGCCACCAATGCCGAGAAGAACGGCGTGGAGGTACACTGGGCGAAGGATGCCCAGGAGTTCAACGAGATAGTCTATGGCATCCTGAAGAACCATGATGTCAAGAAGATGGTGAAGTCGAAGTCGATGCTCACCGAGGAATGCGGCATGAACCCCTACCTGGAGGCCAAGGGCATCGAGGTCGTAGAGACCGACCTCGGCGAGCGCATCATCCAACTGAAGGGGCAGGCTCCCAGCCACATCGTCATGCCAGCCATCCACCTGAACCACGACGACGTGGGCGAGCTGTTCGAGGAGAAGGGCATCTCGAACGAGAAGGGCAACCACGACCCCACGTTCCTTACCTATAGGGCTCGCCTATCGCTGCGCAACGAGTTCCTGACCGCCGATGCCGGTATGACGGGTGCCAACTTCGGTATTGCCGAGACGGGCGACATCGTCGTCTGCACCAACGAGGGCAACGCCGACATGTCCACCTCTTGCCCCAAGCTGCACATCGCCGCCATCGGCCTGGAGAAGGTGATACCCAACTACGAGTGCCTGGCCGTCTTCCAGCGCATGCTCTGCCGTGCGGGTACTGGTCAGCCCACCACCACCTACACGAGTCATTTTAGGAAGGCTCGCCCCACAGCCCACCACATGCACATCATCCTCGTCGACAACGGCCGCTCGGAGTGGATTGCTAACCCCGAGCATTGGGAGTCGCTGAAGTGCATCCGCTGCGGCTCGTGCATGAACACCTGCCCCGTATATCGACGCTCAGGCGGTTACAGCTACAGCTACTTCATCCCCGGCCCCATCGGCATCAACCTCGGCATGCTGCGCGACCCGCAGAAGCATAGCGGCAACGTCAGCGCCTGCACGCTGTGCAACTCGTGCCAGACGGTATGCCCCGTCAAGGTGAACCTCGGCGACCAGATATACCAGTGGCGCCAGCAGCTGGATAACTTCGGCACCGCCAACCCGCAGAAGAAGCTGATGTGCCGCGGCATGTCCATGCTTTATGGCTCGCCCGGCCTCTACAACTTCGCCACCGGCCTTGCCCACTGGGCCAACCTCATCCCATCGCCGCTAATGAACTGCAGCCTCAACCCCTGGGCCGAAGGTCACAAGATGATGGAATTCCCCAAGAAACCGTTCCATGAAATGATTAAGGAAATAGGGAATAGTGAAAAGTAAAAAGTAAAAAATTATGAGTAGCAAAGAAGATATATTGAAGAAATACCGGGCAAATGTGCGCGAGAAGTTCGACATGCCCGACCTCAGCGACATCCAGGCCATCACCTACCCCGACCCGCTATTGCAGTTCATGAACATGACCAAGAGCGTGGGCGGCAATGCCATCGAGGTGGAGAAGGGCCGCGACATCAACGAGCTCATCCGCGAGCTATACCCCGATGCCAAAGAGATAGCGTCGAACCTGCCGGAGATTACCATCGCCACGCGCAACCCCGACGAGGTAGGGCGTGCCCGCGACCTCAACGGCACCGACGTCGGCGTCGTCCGCGGCTCGTTCGGCGTGGCTGAGAATGCCTGCGTGTGGATTCCCCAGCAGATGAAGGAGAAGGCCGTTTGCTTCATCTCCGAGAACCTCATCATCCTGCTCGACAAGAAGCAGATTGTCAACAACATGCACGAGGCGTACAAGCGCCTGTCGGAATCCAGCGGCAAAACCGCTGGAAACAATGACGGCTTCGAAAAATACGGATACGGCACTTTCATCAGCGGTCCCTCGAAGACTGCCGACATCGCTCAGGTGCTGGTCATGGGTGCCCAGGCCGCCCGCTCGGCAACCATCCTACTCCTGCCGGAATAAACTCACAAGGAGGATGTGTCAAAATGAAGTAACTATTTCCTCCCCTTAGAAAGGGGAGGTTAGGAGGGGTTGATTGTCTCGAAAAATGCAGATATGGCCTTTGTCCCGTGCAAAATGGGCGTCAAATGGACAAGTAGGCCGTCAGGCTGGGAATCCAGTCCTCGTTGTTCTGCGGACAGTGTGTGTGGATGCCGAGGGCTTCGGCAGCTGCGCAGTTGCTGGGGCTGTCGTCGATGAAGAGGGTCTCATCGGCTGTGGCCTGCTGACCTTCGAGCATCATGCGGAAAATCTCTGGCGCGGGCTTCATCACCTTGCATTCGTAGCTCAGGTAGAAGCGGTCGAAATAATAGTCGATGGGGTGATGGCCGCCATCAAACGCAGGGCTGCACGCCCACTGCATCATGAAGGGATTGGTGTTCGACAACAGGCAGACCTTGTAGCCCTGCTGTCGCAGACGGAGCAACATATCCAGATTGCGCTGCGGCACGCTCTCCACATAGCCGTGCCAGGCATAGAAACACTCGTCCATCGTTAGCTGACGGCCGATAATCTTGCTCAGTTCCTCACGAAACACTTCAGCAGAAATCCTGCCACGCTCGAGGTCACCGAAGATGCCGTGCTGGTGGAAGACATCGAGGTGCTGGCGGGCATCGGGCAGTCCGACAGCCTCAAACGTACGGATGGCGTTCTCGTAACTCAAGGCGATAACTACGCCGCCCAAATCAAAAGCAATATTCTTAATCACAGGATGCATGTGTCTATTTAAAGTTGTTGAGTAGTTCGATGATTCGCGTCACTTCGTCATCTGTCAGCGCCTGATGGCAGGGGATGGAGAGCTCCTGGGCGTGAATCTGCTCGGTAATGGGCAGCGAAAGCGATGACACCGATAACGATGACTGCGAAAGCGATGACACCGATGACGATGACACCGATGACAGTAGGGCATTTATTTTATAGCACTGCTGCTGGTGGGGCGGAATGGGATAGTGAATCTCCGTCCCCACGCCGTTCTCCAAGAGATAGTGTTGCAGTTCGTCGCGACGGGGACTGAAAACGGGGAAGATGTGATACACCGAATCTATCACGGGGACAGTCCCCCTGTAATTCGCTTCGCTGCTCACAGTTGGGACAGTCCCCCTGATACAAGCCTCAACCGCACACGGTGCCTGACCCTGTATGAGGTCAGAGAGCCGTAATTTCACGAGGTCGTTGCTTACGTTTCGTTCATAGCGATTGGCAATGTCCTTGCGACGCTGGTTGGCAGCGTCCAGATGGGGCAGCTTTGCCAGGAGGATGGCAGCCTGCAGTTCGTCCATGCGCGAGTTGCGGCCCTGGTAGTCGAAGACGTATTTTTTCGAGGAGCCGTAGTTGCCCAAGGCGCGCACAATGGTAGCCAGTTCGTCGTCGTCGGTGGTCACGGCCCCTGCATCGCCGAAGGCACCGAGGTTCTTCGTAGGGTAGAAGGAGTGACCGGCAGCATGTCCGAGGGAGCCGGTCTTTCTCTGCGGTTTTGCCGCAGAGCACACTGCACCGTGAGCCTGGGCATTGTCTTCGATGAGTTTGAGGCCATGCTTGCGGCAAATCTCCCCTATCCTGTCCGTATAGGCACAGCGACCATAGAGGTGGACTATCATGACGGCCCGGGTGCGGGGTGTGATGGCCTGCTCGATGAGGGTGTCGTCAATCTGTAGGGTGGCTGGCGAGGGTTCTACAAGTACAGGCTTGAGTCGGTTCTCGGTGACGGCCAGGATGCTGGCGATATACGTGTTGGCAGGCACGATGACCTCGTCGCCTTCGTGCATCACCCCCATCTCCATATAGGCCCGGAAGATGAGCGTCAGTGCATCCAGTCCGTTGCCACAGCCGATGCAATGCTTCGTCCCGATATACTCCGCGTAGGCCTGCTCGAAGCGGCGTGTCCACTCGCCCTTCAAGTACCATCCGCTCCTGAGCACCTCGTCGGCAGCATGCTCATAGGGCGCGTTGATAGTCTTCAAATCCAAATACTTGATCATCTCGCCTTGAAACATATCATAAACATCAAACATCAAACATCAAACATCAAACCTCCCATTCGTATCGGTCGAAACACATGCCGCGGCCTCCGAAGCCCTCCTTCTGGAACACAAGCGACTCGTTGATGGCATTAGAATCAGCCATTGCCGACGTGCCAAACTCAAAGTACGGCAGATGGGCGTAGTCATGACAGATAACGCGGTCGTAGATGATGTCGATAGCGCCCAGCTGTTTGCCTTCAGGCGTGGCAGAGCTGTACTGCGCCCGAGCCACCTGGCTGCTGACGTAGAGCACCATACCCGCCAGGATGTCGTCGCCCTTCTTGGCTACGTAGAGCACAATGTTGTCGGGGAATCGTGATGCCAGCAGTTCTATTTCCTGCAACGTATGGACGGGCTTGGAGTCGTACTTTGCAGCGAGGTTATCGCAGAGCACACGCCAGAATCCCGCCATGTCGTGGCTGCGCTCGACGATGATGCCAGCCACCTGTGCCCGTTTCAAGGCTCGGCGGCGCACGCGTTCCCACCGCAGGGTGTTGCGCTGGATAATCACCGTCCCTAAGTCGCGCTCCTGCAGCCGGGCATTGCAGGTTCGGGCAATGGCATAGAGGTCTTCCTCGGCAGGCAACTGTTGGTAAATCCACGGAATACACTTGTAGAGCACACGACGGAAGCCTTGTGCCCGCAGGTAGTCGTTGAGTTCGCTGAACAGCTGGACGGTTGCCGCTGCCGTCGTTCGCTCGTCCATCACCAGTCCTCCGTAGGTCAGACCGGCATGCGACTGCAGGGTGTCGCCCTTGCGGTTGGCAGGCAGCAGGGCATAGAGTCGCCCCTCGCGGTAGAACATCAGCGAATAGTCCTCGAAGCGGTCGCTGTGGTAGTCCATGTAGCGGCGGTCAAAGAGAAAGGTGCCGTTCTTGGAGCGGGCCACAAAGCCGTTCCACTCGTCAGCCAAGGCAGGGGCGTAGCGAATAATTGAGAAAGTCGTCATAATCGTAGATATACTCCTGTTCGTCAAACAGCTCCGATGCCAGCACCAGACAGACGGCACCCGAAGAGAAATCCTCTAACGTGCGCCAGACACCCGTGCCGACATAAAGGCCCTGATAGGGATGGTTCAGGTGAAAGGTCTGCCGCTCATGACCGTCGAACACCTCGACGTCGAACGAACCACTGACGGCGATAATCATCTCCTCGCACGTGCGATGGGCATGACCGCCACGCCGCTCGCCCGACGGAATGTCGTACGTCCAGTAGACACGGGCTATCGGAAACGGAATGTTCTTCATCTGCTCCGCCACCGTTAGGTTGCCTCGCGGGTCGACAATCTTCGGCAGGTCTAACAATCTTGCTTTATCGTATTTCATTATACTATAAACGTAAGAGTCGTGAAAAAATTGTATGAATGCCCCAACTAACTGTCAGTGCCACCAGGAGGCACGCCGCCAGCATGGCTACGGCAGGCATGTCGGGCAGGTGATGCTGTACGATGGAGATGACCATCTGGTGGGTCAGGAACAACGGCATGGTCAGCGAACCTAACCACAGCATCGCCTTCGACTCTAACAGCCTCGACAGCCCGCCAGACTGCTGGGCGAAGACCGCGATAAGCGGCAACAGCACCAACCAGTAGAGCGGAGCATTGCGCACCTTGGCATCCATGACGGGATAGAGTGCCAGCGCTGCCAACAACAGCACCAGCACCAGCCATTCCATCCCTTGCGGCGACTGCCACCGGTTGTAACAGCGTGCCAACAGCATGCCCCAGTAGAAGTCGAAGAAGCGCACCAGCGGATGCACGTAAAGGATGGCATTCACCCGGTTGTAGGGCGTCAGCAGGTAGACGGCGATGCAGGCCACGATGACTGTTGCTGTCAGCGCCGGCGACAGCCAGCGGTAAGCCCAGGGGAATAGCACATAGCAGAACAGCAGGCTCGACAGGAACCACGCGACACTGTTGCACGAGAAGTACCAGTCGGCATCGGGCACCCAACTCTGCAGGAGCAGGACGTTCAGCAGCACCTTGCCGTCGATGGCAGCATGACTGAGCAGCAAGAAGACGGCCAGGCAGAGCAGATGGAGGGGATAGCACTTACGGATGCGCCGCCAGAGGAAGGCGGCATAGCGGAACGAGCCGTCGCGCAACTGGCTGCCATAGCCCAAAGAACAGCCGAAGCCGCTGAGGATAAAAAAGAACGCCACACCACAGTCACCGCCTGCGTCCAGAGCCTGAATATCCTTGTAGGCAAAATGCGACAGGAATATCAGCATCACAAAGACAAAGCGCAGAGACTGTAGCGTGGCTATCATGTCAACGATCTCTATTCAGACGGGAAAAGCGTCTGACATACTAATGTTCGAACTTCGTATAGGGGTCGGTGCCGAGCACGGTCTTGGCCAGTCGCTTGGCTTTTTCACGCAGGGCATTGACATCGTCGCCGACATCGCCGTAGCAGAGCACGACACCCATGCGGCGACCCTTGTGCGCCTCGGGTTTGCCGAAGATGCGGATGCGCGTGCGGTCTTCCTTCAGTGCATCCACGAAGTTATAGGGCAACAAGGAACGGTCAACGGGGGTCTTGGCCTCCGTGGGCGACAGGATGACTGCCGAGGCACCGGCATGCTCCAGATGGATGCCGGCAATGGGCAGACCCAGTACGGCACGCAGATGCAGCTCGAACTCAGAGAGATTCGTGGTGTGACCCAGTGTCACCATGCCCGTATCGTGCGGACGGGGTGAGAGCTCAGAGAAGATAACCTCGCCCTGCTTGGTCAGGAAGAACTCAACGCCCCAGATGCCGGCACCCGTCAGGGCCTTCGTCACCTTGTCGGCCATCGTCTGAGCCTGCTTCAGCGCCTCGTCGCTGATTTTATACGGCTGCCATGATTCGCGGTAGTCGCCTGCCTTCTGAACGTGTCCGATAGGCGGGCAGAACAGCGTGGGCCAGCCGTGCTGCTGGGTGACGGTGAGCAGCGTGAACTCGGAGTCGAAGTCGATGAACTCTTCGATAATCACCTCCTTCACATCACCACGCGAGCCTTCCATGGCCTCACGGAAAGCCTGCTCCAGTTCGCCGTCGTTGTGAACATAGCTCTGACCGTGACCACTTGACGACATCAGGGGCTTCACCACGCAAGGGAAGCCAATCTCGTCGGCAGCTGCCTTGAACTCGTCGAAGGTCTTGGCGTAAAAGTACTTCGCCGTGCGCAGACCCAACTCCTTGGCTGCCAGGTCGCGGATGGCGCGGCGGTTCATGGTGTAGTTGACGGCACGGGCCGAAGGCACCACCTGGATGCCCTGCTCTTCAAACTTGAACAGGCGCTCGGTACGGATGGCCTCAATCTCGGGCACGATGATGTCGGGCTGATGCTTCTTCACCACAGCCTCCAGGGCATCGCCATCCAACATGGAGAACACCTCGCGCTCGTCGGCTACCTGCATGGCAGGCGCATTGTCGTAACGGTCGCAGGCAATGACATACTGGCCGGCACGCATGGCGGCAATCACAAACTCCTTGCCCAGTTCGCCTGAGCCTAATAACAGAATCTTTTTCATCTCCAATTAATTTTTTTACCTAAATGATATTTTAATGACTGGAAGCCCATGAACTCCAATCTTCCCAGGCTTGGAACAGGCTGAAACGCAGTTTTCAGTTCCTCATAATTCCTGTACATCGGTTCAGTCACAGAAACTGCCAGTCTATGATTTTTAACGAGCCAAATAGATTCCTCGTCTCTTGAACCTAACTGACCATTTGACTTCTCCAGCACATCATAGGAGCCATCAAAGTCGGACACGTCATAGTATCGAACCTTAAACGGCCACAACAACCGTTTCACCTCTACTTGTCCACGCCATACCTTGATTTCCTTATAGGAAAAGAGATAGATGAAAAGCAAGCTTCCAAAAAGCAATATTACACTTCCACCTATAATGATGGAACCCATTCGTAGAGGCCTACCATCAATCACATCTGAAAGAGCAAAAGCAACACCAATGAGCACAAAGAATAACCCGAAACCTGTAATCCCATACAAGAGTACCTTGTTGTATTCCGATACGACTTCGGCATTGTCTCTGACAAAGAAGCCAGACTTATCCTTAACCGCTATAGCGCGCTTTATCTCCTCGAAATTCAGGTATAGATTAGAAGCTATGCTAAGCAGCCTTTCACCGTTCTTAATCAATCTGAGCACTTCGCCTGTCTTACGATAATCGCTCTGAGCATAGTCAAACTCAGCAAAGCGATAGAACCGTTTCCAAAATGGCAACAACAAGTTTCGTGTCTCCAACCCATCAACAACAACAGTGATGCGCTTGATTGAAGCCAAATAAAAAGCAGAAAAAAGCAAAGTGAACCCCATCCAGACAAACAAAACAGGCAGGAAGGTTCCCTTATGGAATAAGGAAGCGCCACACAATGACAGGACACCAATTGCAATGAGACCCAATGTCTGCCAAATATACTTTTTATTTAGCCTTGAGGTTAGCATGCTTTATCTGTTCTTATACATGTTGTCATAGTATTTCTGGTAATCGCCCGAGGTGACGTTGTCCAGCCACTCCTGATTGTCGAGATACCAGCGGACGGTCTTCTCGATACCCTCCTCGAACTGCAACGAGGGCTCCCAGCCAAGTTCGCGCTGCAGCTTCGACGAGTCGATGGCGTAGCGCAAATCATGCCCTGCACGGTCAGTGACGAAGGTGATAAGGTCCATGTCCTCGTCCTCCTTGCGACCCAGCAGACGGTCAACGGTCTTGATGACTACCTTGATGATGTCGATGTTCTTCCACTCGTTGAAGCCGCCGATGTTATACGTATCGGCTATCTTGCCCTCATGGAAGATGAGGTCGATGGCACGGGCATGGTCCTCTACATACAGCCAGTCGCGCACGTTCTCACCCTTGCCATAGACGGGAAGCGGCTTGCGGTGACGGATGTTATTAATAAATAAAGGTATCAGCTTCTCGGGGAACTGGTAGGGACCGTAGTTGTTCGAGCAGTTGGTCACGATGACGGGCATGCCGTAGGTGTCGTGATAGGCACGGACGAAGTGATCTGACGATGCCTTGGCAGCGCTGTAGGGAGAGTGAGGATTATACTTCGTGGTCTCCAGGAAGAACTTGTCGCCGTAGGCCAGATGATGCTCGGCACTGCTGGCCGTCGTGGTGAACGGCGGTTCGATGCCTTCGGGATGCGTCAGCTCCAAGGCTCCATACACCTCGTCGGTCGAGATGTGGTAGAAGCGCTTGCCCTCGTAGCGCTCAGGCAGCGACTCCCAGTAGAGTTTGGCGGCCTGCAGCAGGCTCAGCGTACCCATGACATTGGTCTTGGCAAACGTAAACGGGTCCTTGATAGAGCGGTCCACGTGGCTCTCGGCAGCCAGGTGGATGATGCCGTCGACCTTCTTGTCCTGCATCAGCTGGTAGAAGGCGTCGAAGTCGCAGATATCCATCTTCACAAACTCGTAGTTGGGTTTGTCCTCGATGTCCTTGAGGTTTGCCAGGTTGCCGGCATACGTCAACTTGTCGAGGTTGATGATGTGATACTCGGGGTACTTGTTCACGAACAGGCGAACAACATGGGAGCCAATGAATCCGGCTCCGCCGGTAATAACGATGGTTCTTTTCATATGTCTTATCTTCCTAATGTTATAACTTCCAAGTCCTTGAATTCCTTGCCGTCGATGGTCAGGCGAATGAGTGTACGCTCCTTGTGCCAGCCCTGCAAGCCTGCGGCACCGGGGTTGATGTGCAGCAAATTGAGCGTCTTGTCATACTTTACCTTCAATATGTGTGAGTGACCTGCCACGAAGAGCTGCGGCGGATTGGCATAGAGCATCGAGCGCACACTGTAGTCGTAGTTGCCGGGATAGCCGCCTATATGCTTGATGAGCACGTCGACATCCTCACACTTGAAGCGGTTCAGTTCGCGATACATCAGGCGCAGGTCGCCGCCGTCGCAGTTGCCGCAGACGGCACGGAACGGGCGGAAAGCCTCAAACTTCTCTGCCACCTCCACGCTGCCGATGTCGCCGGCATGCCATATCTCATCGCAGGGCTCGAAGTAGTGCAGGTACTTCTCGTCCCAATAGCTATGCGTATCGCTGATAATTCCTATCTTCTTCATGATCCGAATCTTAGTCCGATGCCCAGCATCAGGTTGTTGGTATAGTTGTAGTTATAGAGGCAGTAGCCGATGTTGAGAAAGAAGTGACGCGTCACGTCTACCTTCATGGCCAGCGTCTCGTAGAAGCACGACAGTCCGCCCACGATATAGCGTCCGAAGCCGCCACTGGCGCGAAATAAGGGCATGGTCAGTTCGACACGTGCCTGCAAGCCCAATGCCACCTGCTGCGAACGGCTGGGGTATTCATACTCCAACTGTCCGTCGCCATTGACATCCGACGTTGTCAGGTTAACGCTGTGGTCATAGACGCCGTCCAGAGAGGGGCCGATGGCAAAGGCGCTGTTCAGGCGGTAGGTGGGGCTCACCGACAGTCCTGCCACAGCGAATCCCGCCGGCAGGCTGAGGCTTTTCTTCTTCCAGCCACCGTATGCCACGATGTCCCACACCCAGCGACGCTCCTTCGGCAGCGTCTCGGCAGTGAACAGCGAGGCACGAGCAGTCTGGTCAGTACGGTTGAAGTAGTAGGCCGCCGACACGCGAGCGCCCATATTATTGAAGCCCTCGTTGGGCATGCGCAGGTTGGCATTCGAGAAGTGGTTATAGCCATAGCCCACATTCAGGTCGAAGTGGCGTCCCAGCTTCATGCTCAGGTAAACGTCGGCACCGATATAGGCGGTGACTGGCGACCCTACGACATGATTGTCCTCGTTGTCTACCTGACGGTACGACTTCCAGCCGAAAGCTGCGCCCAGGTTCAGCTCATAGTTGAGCGACACGCTACGCGAGAAGTTGATGATGGGTGCTCCCTGCACGATATACGCCAGCACGGGGCGTCCCATCTGCCGACTTGTCAGCAGCATGCCGGCACCGATGCCGTGATAGGCTCCTATTTCTTGGGGACGGCCTGAATGTTGCAGGGTGTAGGTCAGTTTCAGCGTCAGCGAGTTCTTGATCTGCTCTCCCTCTGGATTGTTTCCCCGCAGGTAGCGGTTGTTCTGTATGACATGGCTGGGCACCCCCTCAGCCTCCAAACGGTGTACCGTTGTCGAGTCGGCATACGCCGGAATGACCACAGCCGTCAGCAGGACAGACAAAAGGAAGGAGAGAAGGTGATGCCGTCTACTGCTCATAGTTCAAAACGTTTGCGCAAAAAATCGGCAATGAAGCACTCGGTATCCCGCAATCCCAACACCGAGGTATCGATGCAGAGATCGTACGAAGAGGCATCGCCCCATTTCTTACCTGTATAATAATTGTAATAGGCTGCACGCTTGGACTCGCACTGGTTGATAAACTTGTTGGCCTCAGCCACTGTCATGTTGGGATGACGGGCTATCACCTGGTCAATGCGGAAGCGCTTGGAGGCAGTGACGAAGATGCTTACCACGTCCTTCCGCTCGCGCAGCACGTAGTCGGCACAGCGCCCCACAAAGACGCACGAGCCTTCATCGGCGGCCTTGAGGATGGCATCGCTCTGAAACTTGAACAGGTTCTCCTTCGAGAATTTGTTCTGATACATGTTGTCGTCAGAAACCAGAGCCGTACGCAGATGGAACAGCGAGCGGAAGAAGCCGGGCTGCTCATCGTTCTGCTCGAAGAACTTCTCACTGATGCCGCTCTCTTTGGCAGCCAGATTGAGAATCTCCTGGTCGTAGTACTTGGCATTGAAGTCGAGTGCCAGCATGCGGGCAATATCGTGACCGCCGCTCCCCAATTGACGTCCTACACAAATGATGATATGTTTCATTGTTGCTTGATTTTTCTAAGATACCACAATAATACAGGTATGGTCATGGCAAACGAGCCCAAGTCGCTGGCAGGCATCGAATACCACACACCATCCAGCCCCCAGACAAGGGGGAAGAAAAAGGCCATCGGCAGCAGCATGAAGAGCTGGCGCGACAGCGAGAGGAAGATGGACACCTTCACCTTGCCGATACACTGGAAGAAATTGGTGATGACAGCCTGCGAACCGACGACGAAGAATACCAGCATGTCGAGCCGGATGCCGCGTGCCGACAGTTCGAGCAACGTCGGGTCGGTGGTGAAGATGCGGGCAATCTCTCTGGGGAAGAGCATCGACAGTGCCCAGCCTACCAGCAGGATGGACGTGGCAGCAGCGATGGTCAGCCACAGACAGCGGAACATGCGGTCGTACTTCTCGGCACCAAAGTTATAGCCCACAATAGGCTGCATACCCTGAATCATGCCCATCACAAACATGAAGAATACCATGACCATGGAGTTGGCTATCGAGTAGGCACCCACGGCCATGTCGCCTCCATAGTGCACAAACTGGTTGTTCATGAAGATGACAATGATGCACGATGTCGCCTGCATCAGGAAAGGCGAGATGCCGATAGCGATGATGTTCTTCACCAACTGCGGACGCAGGCGGTAGATGCCACGACGCAGATGCAGCAGTTCCTTCTTGTCGGAAAATACCCACATCTGCCAGCAAAGTGCCAGCGACTGAGAGGTCACCGTTGCCAGTGCCGCACCGCGGATGCCCCAGCGGAACCACCACACGAAAGCAATGACCAGCACAATGTTGCAGGCAACGGTAAAGAGTGTGGCATACATGGCATGGCGTGGTTTTCCGGCAGCACGCAGCACAGCATTCATACCGAAATACATGTGCGTCACAACATTGCCTAAGAGGATGATAATCATAAACTCTCGGGCGTAGGGCAGCGTGACGTCAGAGGCTCCGAAGAAACGCAGGATGGGATTGAGAAACAACAGGCACACTGCCATGAACAGCAGGCCGATGATGAGGTTGAGCGTCACCGTATTGCCTAACAGGTTCTGGGCACGCTTGTAGTCCTTCTGTCCTAACTTGACGCTGATGCACGTCGAAGCACCCACGCCCACGGCGGCACCGAAGGCGGCGCTGAGGTTCATAAGGGGGAAGGTGATGCCCAGTCCGGCAATAGCCTCCGGACCCACCACCTGTCCGATGAAGGCGCGGTCGATGATATTATAGAGACTGGAGGCCGTCATAGCCACGATAGCAGGCAGCGCATACTGCATCAGCAGTCCGCCCACGGGCTTCGTTCCCAGCTCCAGTGCAGCTTGTTTATTGTCCATTCCTTTATTAATGATGTGCAAAGGTACGAATAAGTGAGCGAAAATGCAAATTTATTTGCAATTTTCCGAACGGAAGTACCTTCGAGCTTGCTCATATGAAGAAAATGTTGTACCTTTGCACGCTGAAAACATGTAGCAAAAACATGAAACGACTACTGACCATCCTCATCCTACTGGCACCCGTGCTCGCCCTTCACGCTGGACATCAGCAAGATGCCATACGAAAAGTGAAATACAAGAAGGGACCGGCATTCATCTATCGAGTGACGCTCGCCGACAAGCAGGGAACGCCTTACTCGCTGGATCATCCGTCACGCTTTCTCTCACGGCGGTCCATCGAACGGCGCAGACGACAGGGACTGCCGCTCGACTCCACGGACCTGCCTGTCAGCAGCCGCTATCTGCGACAGATAGAAAAGACGGCAGTGAGCATCGTAGGACAGAGCCGCTGGCAGAACACCGTATTGGTCAGAACGAAGGACACCACCGTCGTCAGCCAACTCTGCCAGTTGCCATGCGTAAAAGCCTGCAAACTGGTGTGGCAGGCGCCTGATTCCATCACCCCGCTGACAAAACAGAAATACCACGAACAGTTCGAGGAGCACGACAGCATCACAGGCGAAATCTATGGCACTGCCGCCGACCAGATACGCTCCGTCATGGGACATCGGCTGCATGACATCGGCATGCGCGGCGAGGGCATGATGATTGCCGTCATCGACGGTGGTTTCCGTCATGTCGACCGCATCCCTGCCTTCCTGCATACCGACATCCGGGGCTGGCGCGACTTCATCAATCCCGAGGCTCCTACCCTCTTCTACGACACCGACCACGGCACGCGGGTACTCTCTGCCATGGCCATCAACAGACCTTATTACTATATAGGGACTGCGCCGCGTGCGGCCTACTGGGTGCTGCGCACCGAAGACCAACAGACTGAGCAGGAGGTGGAAGAGGACTACTGGACGATGGCAGCAGAGTTTGCCGACTCGGTAGGCTGCGACCTCATCAACTCGTCATTAGGCTATAACGAGTACGACAACCCACAAACGTCCTATCAGCAGTGGCAGCTCGACGGGCGCACGGCATTTGTCAGCCGCTCGGCTGCCATGCTGGCAGCCAAGGGTGTCATCCTCGTCAACTCTGCCGGCAACACGGGCATGGGACCGTGGAAGAAGATTACCGTCCCTGCCGATGCTGACCACATCCTGACCGTGGGTGCCGTCAACGACATGCCGTCACACCGCATAGCCCCCTTCAGCAGCGTCGGTCCGTCGCAGGACGGTCGTGTAAAACCTGACGTCGTAGCCGTGGGCGCCCCGGCACGACTGGTCAACGGGCGCGGTGTCATCATGAGCGACATGGGGACGTCGTTTGCTGCGCCCATCATCTGTGGACTGGCGGCCTGTCTCTGGCAGGCACTGCCTAACAAAACAGCCACAGAAATCATGGAACTCATCCGTCAGACCAGCAACAACCACGAGCACCCCGACAACATCTACGGCTATGGCCTGCCCAACTTCTGGCGGGCATATATGATTGGGAAAATGAAGAGTGAAGAATGAAGAGTGAAGAATTTGCTGCCGCCCAAATAACTGTGAACTATGAACTATGAACTAAAAAGATATTCCCTCCGCCAGCTGAATCTCCTGGTGCGCGATGCCATTGAGGCAAGCCTGCCCGACGAATACTGGGTGGAGGCGGAACTGTCGGAATGCCGCGAGCACGGCGGGCACTGCTACATGGAGCTTATCGAGAAGGACGAGCGCAGCAACACGCCTGTAGCACGTGCCTCAGCCAAATGCTGGCGACAGACGTGGCAGCTGGTACGTCCCCACTTCGAGCGTACCACAGGACAGCCGCTACGCGCCGGACTGAAGGTGCTGCTAAAAGTCTACGCCCAGTTCCACGAGGCATACGGCTTCTCGTGGATTGTCAGCGACATTGACCCGACATATACCTTAGGCGACATGGCTCGCCGCCGTCAGGAAATCATCCGACAGTTGAAGGAAGAGGGTGTCTTCGACCTGCAGCGCGAACTGCGCCTGCCGCTGTTCTGTCAGCGCATCGCCGTCATCTCAGCACCCACTGCCGCCGGCTATGGCGACTTCTGCCGTCAGTTGGAAGAGAGTGGCTTCCATTTCAGCGTCCAGCTCTTTCCTGCCGTCATGCAGGGCGAACAGGTGGAGTCGTCTATCATCGCTGCACTCAATCAGGTATATTCGTGCATCGACCATGTCGACTGCGTCGTCATCATCCGAGGCGGTGGAGCTACTGCCGACCTCAGCGGCTTCGACACGCTGGCACTGGCTGAGAACGTTGCCCAGTTTCCGCTGCCCATCATCACTGGCATCGGCCACGACCGAGACGAGAGCATTCTCGACATGGTCAGCCACACTCGGGTAAAAACGCCCACGGCAGCTGCCGCCCTTCTCATCGACAACCTGCGCAGCGTCCTCGACCGCATCACACAGGCCGAGACCTTCATTAGCCGCTACGTCAACGAGCGCATCCGCAGCCAGCAGCAGCGCATCGAGCAGCTGGCGACGCTCATCCCCGCCCTCATGCAGCGCACGCTGGGCGACCAGCGGCATCGCATAGACCAGTTGGAGAACCGCCTGCCCATTGCCATCGACCGCCGACTGACTGAGCAGAAACACCGTCTGGAACGCTTCGTCCTTCAGTTGCAAGGCTTCGACCCACAGGTGCTGCTGGCTCGCGGCTACAGCATCACCCTGCTGAACGGGCGTGCCGTACGCGACCCTGCAGTCCTCCACGACGGCGACCTCATCGAGACCCGCGTGGAAAAAGGAACGGTACTTTCGGTGGTTAAAGATAAAAATAAAAAATAAGAAGTAAAAGACAAGAGATATGAAAGACGAATTAAAATACGAAGAGGCGCTGGGTCAACTGGAGACCATCGTGCGCAAGATGGAGAACAACGAGTACGACATTGACGAACTCGCTGTGCAACTGAAAGCAGCACAGCAACTTATCAAGTTCTGCAAGGACAAGCTTACCAAGACGGAAGCGGAAATCCTGAAGCTCAACTCCGACCGGGCGCAACCCGCTTAGAAGAGGATGAAAGAGGGGAGATTAGGGGTGAAAGACGAAATATTTGGGTGTTTTTCTTGCAAAAACACAAGATTTTGATTACTTTTGCGGGCAAATTGACATTCAACGACAACAAAACATAGACATTATGAAAGATTTAGACTGGGGTAGTCTGTCGTTCGGCTACATGAAGACCGACTACAACGTACGCTGTTACTACCGTGACGGCAAATGGGGCGAGATTGAGGTCTGCTCCGACGAGTATCTGAAACTGCACATGGCTGCTACCTGCCTGCACTACGGCCAGGAGGCCTTCGAGGGACTGAAGGCTTATCGCTGCCCCGACGGCAAGGTGCGCATCTTCCGCGTTGACGAGAATGCGGCACGTCTGCAGTCTACCTGCCGCGGCATCTTGATGCCCGAGGTGAGCACGGAACTGTTCACTGAGATGGTCAAGAAGGTGGTTCGACTGAACCAGGAGTGGATCCCCACCTACGAGAGTGGTGCTACGCTCTACATCCGCCCGCTGCTGATAGGTACGAGCGCACAGGTTGGCGTACACCCTGCCAAGGAGTACTGCTTCCTCATCTTCGTCACACCCGTAGGTCCGTACTTCAAGGGTGGATTCTCCAGCAATCCATACGTCATCATTCGTGACTACGACCGTTCAGCACCTCTCGGAACAGGTAAATATAAGGTGGGTGGCAACTATGCCGCTTCGCTCTTTGCCAACAACCTGGCTCACGAGAAGGGCTACGCCTGCGAGTTCTACCTCGACGCCAAGGAGAAGAAATACATCGACGAGTGTGGTGCTGCCAACTTCTTCGGCATCAAGAACAATACCTACGTCACACCAAAGTCTACCAGCATCCTGCCCTCTATCACCAATAAGAGTCTGATGCAGGTGGCCGAGGACTTGGGCATGAAGGTGGAACGTCGTCCCATCCCCGAGGAGGAACTGGAGACCTTCGAGGAGGCTGGCGCCTGCGGCACGGCTGCCGTCATCAGCCCCATCAGCTACATCGACGACCTCGAAACCGGCAAGCGCTACTCGTTCGGCGAGGAACCCGGACCCATCTCGAAGAAACTCTTCGACACCCTCCGCGGCATCCAGTATGGCGAAATTGAGGACAAGCACGGCTGGACTACTGTTGTGATTGAATAATCATTTAGCAACGGACTACAGGACTTAAGGACTTATGCTGCGCAAAAAGTCTTGTAGTCCTGTAGTCCTTGCAAAAAAAATAGCTATGAGCAAAGGCAAACTGGCGAAGTTCGCCGACATGGAAAGCTACGACTGCGTGTTTCAGTACCCCTACGGGGCATTGGAACACGCAGAGTTCCCCTTGCAGGGACGCTGGCACGAGGAGTTCTTCCATAACCAGAACCCCATCGTGCTTGAGTTGGGCTGCGGCAAGGGCGAATACACCGTGGGACTGGCGAAGTTACACCCCGACGTCAACTTCATCGGCGTCGACATCAAGGGTGCCCGCATGTGGACGGGAGCCACTGAGGCAGTGCGCGAGGGCATGAAGAACGTCGCCTTCCTGCGCACCAACATTGAGATCATCGACCGTTTCTTCGCCCCTGACGAGGTACAAGAGATATGGCTGACGTTCAGCGACCCGCAGATGAAAAGTCCCCGCAAGCGCCTGACGTCGTCGTGGTTCCTGGAGCGCTACCGCCACTTCCTCGTCGACGGCGGTATCGTCCACCTGAAGACCGACTCCAACTTCCTGTTCACCTACACCTCCCTGCTGGCAGACCGCAACCAGCTGCCCGTCGACGTCCACACCACTGACCTCTACGGAGCAGAGGCCGGCGATTCCGTAGGCGACATCCAAGAGGCTTCCTCCATACAGACCTACTACGAGTCCATGTGGATAGCCCGCGGTCTGAACATCAAGTACATGAAGTTCCACCTGCCACACGACGGCACCCTTGAGGAGCCCGACGTGGAGATTGAACTCGACGACTACCGCTCATACCATCGCAACAAGCGCAGCTCGCTGGACAAAGCCAAGTGAGCACGATAATAATAACTAAAACTATCAAAACGTATACCATTATGAAGAAACTCATCACTATCCTTTTGTTTGCCATGCCGCTACTGGCTATGGCACAGAACAAGACCAGCGTCACCACGGATGCTGCCGGACAGCTGGCCAGTAAGATTGCCGAAGGCGACAGGTTCAAGATTGCAGAACTGAAGGTCAGCGGTCCCCTCAATGGTGCCGACATCAAGCTGCTGCAGCAGATTGTCAACCGCACCAAGGCCAAAGAGAAGAACGGCGAGTGCCTGGTGAAGAGCCTCGACCTCTCGGAAGCCATCATTACCGAGGGCAAGGACGGCATGAAGACCAAGGCCAACGAACTGCCAGCCAGCCTCTTCGCAGGTGCCAAGGAACTGACCAAGGTTGCACTGCCTCAGGGCATCATCAATATCAGCAAGAGCTGCTTCCAGGACTGTAAGGCACTCGTCACACTGGCCATTCCTGAGAATGTCACCACCATCGAGAGCAGCGCATTCCAGAACTGCGAGAGCCTGTCGGCGATTGTCATCCCTGCCTACGTTACCAGCATCGGCAGCGAGGCCTTCGAGGACTGTAAACAGCTGACTTCCATCGAAATTCCTGCCAATGTCAAGGAGATGGGCACACAGGCCTTCAAGGGCTGCAAGGGACTCACCACCGTCAACATCCTGGGTCCGATGAAGAAGCTTGACAACGAGACTTTCCGCAACTGTGAGAACCTGACCAGCATACAGTTGCCCGAGACGCTGAAGGAGATTGACAACGACGTCTTCCACGACTGCAAGAGCCTCGCCAGCATCGTGCTGCCCGATGAGACCAACGAGCTGGGCAGCTCGGCCTTCGAGGGCTGCAAGAACCTGAGCAGCATCCGCATGCAGGGCGTCAAGAAGATTGGCAGTTATACCTTCCAAAACTGTAGCGCCCTGCAAGAGGCCGGTTTCGAGGACCTTTCCAAGATGGGCAGCTCGGCTTTCCAAGGCTGTTCAAGTCTGAACAATGTCGATCTGCAGGGCAGCCTCAGCGAGATCAGCAGCGATGCCTTTAAGGACTGTTCCAACCTCGCTGCCATCAGCATCCCTTCTAATGTCAAGACCATCGGCAACAACGCCTTTGAGGGTTGCCGTTCACTGAAAGCCATCGAACTGCCCAACTCACTGACCAAGATAGAGGGCCATGCCTTCGAGAAGTGCACCTCGCTGACCGCCATCAGCATCCCCACGCAGGTCAAGTCCATCGGCAACGATGCCTTCCAGGGCTGCAGCCAGCTGACCACCGCTAACATCAGCGGCTTCATAGATGAAATAGCCAGTGAGCTATTCCGCGACTGCTCCAGCCTGCATAGCGTCTCGCTGCCCACCACCGTCAAGAAGATAGGCAACAAGGCATTCCAGGGCTGCATCGCGCTGCACAGCATCGACCTGCCCGCCGCCCTGCTCACCATCGGCGACGACGCTTTCGAGAAGTGCACCTCGCTGACCAGCGTGAAGCTTCCCGTGGCAGTCACCAGCATCGGCAGCGACGCCTTCTACGAGTGCACCTCACTGACTCACGTAGAACTGTCGGCAGCGCTGAAGAAGATTGGTGGCTCGGCATTCCAGAAGTGTCCCATGCTGCGCGACATCGTCCTGCACTGCCCCACACCGCCATCCATCTCGAAGAGCACCTTCAAGGGCGTGGCAGCCACCTTCCACATCCCCGCCGGCAGCAAGCCCCTCTACAGCGCTGACAAGGACTGGCAGAAGCTCGCCACCAAGGAAAAGAGCGTCCTGTAAAAGGATGCCCGGAGAGGACGCCAACGGAGGACGGCGCAAGAAAATTTCTTGCACGGCGCAAAGAATTTTCTTGCGCCGTTCGGACTGGGGCGTTGCTACCAGCAAACAATGGCTCCTCTATTTATAGAGGTCACAAGAGTAAGAATAACAACGATTATGGCAATATACCCGAAAATGATTATGGAGGCGCTGGCGACGGTAACGTATGCCGGCACGAAGAAGAACCTGGTAGAGAGCGGCATGGTGGCAGACCAGCCGGCAGTGGCACAGCGTGAGGACGGCACATGGAAGGTGACCGTGGTGCTGGAATTCCCCCGCGACACGGACCCGTTCCTAAAGTCGACGGTGAAAGCCGCCGAGGCCGCTATCAAGTACCATTGCGCCAAAGCGTCCGACGGTGCACCCGTCGAGGTTGAGATACAGACCGAATACAAGTCGAAGCCGCGCCCGGAGGTGGGCAAGTTGCTGCCGCAGGTGAAGAACATCATCGCCGTAAGCAGTGGCAAGGGCGGCGTAGGCAAGAGCACCGTCTCGGCCAACCTCGCCATCGCACTGGCACGCTTAGGCTACAAGGTGGGCCTGCTGGACTGCGACATCTTCGGACCGTCGATGCCCAAGATGTTCCACGTTGAGGATGAGCGCCCCTACGCCGTACATGTGGACGGACGCAACCTCATCTGTCCCATCGAGGCCTACGGCATCAAGATGCTGTCGATAGGTTTCTTCGTGTCGCCCGACACGGCGACGCTCTGGCGCGGCGGCATGGCGACGAACGCCCTGAAGCAGCTCATAGCCGATGCCGACTGGGGCGAGCTGGACTATTTCATTCTGGACACGCCTCCGGGCACCAGCGACATCCACCTGACGCTGCTGCAGACGCTGGCTATCACGGGTGCCGTCATCGTCAGTACCCCCCAGCAGGTGGCCCTGGCCGATGCCCGCAAGGGTATCGACATGTACCGCAACGAGAAGGTGAACGTGCCCATCCTGGGACTGGTGGAGAACATGGCGTGGTTTACGCCTGCCGAACTGCCGGAGAACAAGTACTACATCTTCGGCAAGGAGGGCTGCAAACAGTTAGCAGCAGAGATGAACGTGCCCCTGCTGGCACAGATTCCGCTGGTGCAGAGCATCTGCGAGAGCGGCGATGCCGGTGAGCCGGCTGCCATGAGCAGCGACACGGCTACGGGTCTGGCGTTCATCAACCTGGCACAGGCCGTGGTGACCGTCGTGAACCGCCGCAATGCCGAACTGCCTCAGACGAAAATCGTTGGAGTAAAATAAGAACCTTACTTGATAACAAGCAACATGCCGGGACGCAAGCTCTCATGTTGCTCTGTAGGACGGGCCTTCACCTCGAAGGTCCGTTGATGTTTCTGACCACTGGCCTGGTCGTCCTTCCACACGTCAGCGACGCCTTGGTCACTCATGTAGCTTACCTGCATCACAATGTCCTGGTTGAAGGCTGGGACAAAGGCCTTGAAGGTCTTGCCAACCTCCATACCGTTGAGTCGGTCCTCTGGCACAAGGAACGTGCCCCACAGGTTCTGCATCATAGCAATCGTCATGATGGGGGAGCCCAAATCCACCAGTTCGCCGACCTTGGAATAGATGTTGCTGACCTCACCCTCCATCTGGGCTGTCTGCACAGTCTCGTGATTGATGTTGCCAAACCCTTGACCCTTGGCAGCCTCATACTGGGCCTCCATCGCCATATAGTTGGCATAAGCCTCGTCACGCGTCGTGGCACTGACAACACCCTCGTCGAACAGACGCTGGAAACGCTGGTAGGACTGCTCGGCCAGTTCCAAGGCAACCTTGGCCTGCTGCAACACGCTGCGGGCACCAGGAACCGGTTTCTCATAGGCATGCACCTCAGGGGCATCGATAATAGCCAGTGTGTCGCCGACATTCACGTAGTCGCCTTCACTGACACAGATTTCCAGGATGCGCCCGGGCACCTTTCCCAGTACATGATATTCGCCGACTTCAACCTGTCCTTGAAGCTGTTCCGGGTCTTGTTCAAAGGGAGAAAAGATCATGACAGCCACGACAGCCAAAACTGCTGCCAAGCCTACAAGGGCGAGCAGGATGAAGTGATGTCGTTTTCGCGCGGCCATAAAGCTTTCTTCCCGACTGACGGATAAGAATCCGATTATTTATCAAAGTTGAAGTTGCGTGAACCGATGGCCTGGCCGTCACAGAAGATGCTGACATTATACTGGCCGCCTCCCAGATACTCGTTGACCGTCCAATAGAGGGTCAGCGCAGTCTCCTCACCCGTATACTCGATGGCTTTCTTCATCGACCATGCCAGCTGCTTGCCGGAATACTCGAAGGTGCCGCCGCCGTTGAGCACTTCACCCTCAGGGGTGGTGACACGGACATAGACATTGCGCGAGCCGTTTGTAGCCGTCACATTCTTAGTGATGACAAACGATACGTCGATGGTCTTGGCATCCTTCATGTGCTTGGCAGCCTTGCCGCTCTTCTTCAGGGGTGTCAGACGGATGTTGGTAGCGTCCAGCTGCGACGCAATAGCGACTTTCTCAGACAGCGTAGCGCGCTGCGACTCCAGCTGCTGGTTCTGCTGGTTGCTCTCTGCCAGCTCCGAGCGCACGCGGTCGTTCTCGTCCATCAGGTTCTGATTCAGACGATTCAGCGAGTCTATCTGGATGACATACGAGCGCAGGACGGCACGCACCGTTGCCAGTTCCTTCTTCAGGCGGGTAATCTCGGCAACATCCTTGGTGTGCGTCTTCTTCAACTCTTCGAGCAGTTTCTGCGTACGCTCCTGTTCCTCAGTCAGTTGGGCTATGATGGAGTCGTTCTTGATATAGGTTTTCATCTCGCCATACTGGAGTGCAAAATCCTGGTACTCCTTCTCCATCTCCTGCTTGTCGAGGGCTGCCAGTTCCTCCATGTCCTTGTTGGCCTGCTTCTCCTGCATCAGGCTATAGGCCAGCCAGCCCATGCCAGCCAGCAACAACACGATAATAGCTGCTAATACTTTCTTGTTCATAACAATTTCCATGAAAACGGATGCAAAATTACTTTTTTTTTACGAAATAGCCAAGAAATGTTGGCAGTTTTGATTTTATTTACTATATTTGCATCAATATTAACGCAAAAAGCCAAAAGCAATGGACAAGCACGGATTTCTCTACCGGGTTTTCGACCTCTATTATGACGGTTTCCGCCACATGGAGCTCGGAAAGACGCTATGGACAATCATCATCATCAAGCTGGTCGTCATCTTCCTCGTCCTAAAACTTTTCTTCTTCCCGAACTTCATCAAGGAGCACGCCCAGGAGGGCCACGAGGCCGACTTTGTAGCAACCCAGACGCTGAACGGTGAACGATGAACAGTGGACGCTGAACAAGGAGCATTAAACTAAAAATATTTAACGATATGACTACAGACCTATTTCTTAACATCGACACCAGTGCGATAGACTGGGCAAGGGCACAATTCGCGCTCACCGCCATCTACCACTGGCTCTTCGTGCCGCTGACACTCGGACTGGCCGTCATCATGGGCATCGCCGAGACCTGCTGGTATCGTACGCGTGACAACTTCTGGAAAGACACGGCAAAGTTCTGGCAGAAGCTCTTCGGCATCAACTTCGCCATGGGCGTTGCCACGGGCATCATCCTGGAATTTGAGTTCGGCACTAACTGGTCGAACTACTCCTGGTTCGTAGGCGACATCTTCGGCGCGCCGTTAGCCGTCGAGGGCATCCTGGCCTTCTTCATGGAGAGTACCTTCGTCGCCGTGATGTTCTTCGGATGGAAGAAGGTGTCGCCGGGCTTCCATCTGGTCTCCACCTGGCTGACAGGACTGGGAGCCACCATCTCGGCATGGTGGATTCTGGTGGCTAACGCATGGATGCAGTACCCCGTGGGCTGCGAGTTCAACCCCGACACGATGCGCAACGAAATGGTCAGCTTCCTCGACGTCGCCCTCTCGCCCTTTGCCATCGACAAGTTCTGCCACACGGTCATCTCGTCCTGGATTATCGGTGCCGTCTTCGTCATGGCTGTCTCCTGCTGGTATCTGATGCAGAAGCGTGAGACGAAACTCGCCGTCGAGAGCATCAAGATTGCCGTCATCGTGGGGCTCATCGCCTCTGTCGGCGCTGCTGCCACGGGGCATAAGTCGGCACAGAGCGTCGCCAAAGTGCAGCCCATGAAGCTGGCCGCCATGGAGGCACTCTACAACGGCGGTACGGACGTGGGGCTGTCGGCCGTGGCATGGGTGTCGCCCTTCGACCAGACGGACTACCTGTATCGGGAGTCGGCACCACTGAAGGTGGAGATTCCCTACGCCCTGTCGTTCATGGCTACCAACGACTTCCACGGCTACGTGCCCGGCATCAACGACATCCTGAACGGATATACCAAGGCTGACGGCACCCGTGAACCCAGCGTCGATGAGAAGATAGCCCGAGGCAAAAAGGCCATCGCCGCCCTCGCTGCCTATCGCAAGGCGAAGGCTGAAGGTGCCGACGAGGCAACGCTCAACGCCCAGCGCTCGACACTTAAAGAAAACATGCAGTACTTCGGCTACGGCTACGTGAAGGACAAGAACGACGTCGTGCCGCCTATCGCCGTCAACTTCTGGGCGTTCCGCATCATGGTGGGCTTGGGAAGCCTGTTCATCCTCTATTTCGCCGTACTGCTGCTGATGACCTTCCGCATTCCCTGGCTGTCGGCCATCACGCGCCGGCTGCTGGCCATCGTCTGCCTGCTGCCAGAGACGCAGGCCGATGACAGTAGCAGCATCGCCACACTGCCCAAGTGGCACTATTGGTTTGCCATTGCCCTGGTGCCCCTGGCCTATCTCGCCTCGGAGAGCGGCTGGCTGGTGGCCGAGTTCGGACGCCAGCCCTGGACCATCCAGGACATGCTGCCCACATGGGTCGGCGTGAGCGACATCGGCAGTGCCGCCGTCGCCCTGACGTTCTTCCTCTTCCTCATCCTCTTCACCACGATGCTCGCCGTGGAAATCAGCATCCTCTTGAAGCAAATCAAGCAAGGCCCTGACCATGCAAAAGAGTAATCATCAAGTTCTCTCTTCGAGAGTGTGGCATTGCAATCAAAATTCAAAGACCAAAGTTCAAAGACTATGACATACAGTTTCTTACAGCACTACTGGTGCTTCATCGTATCACTCTTAGGGGCCCTGCTGGTATTCCTGCTGTTCGTACAGGGTGCCAACTCGATGGTCCGCTCGTTAGGCTACACGGAGGAGGGACGCCGTCTCATCATCAACTCCACCGGCCGCAAGTGGGAGTTCACCTTCACCACGCTCGTCACCTTCGGCGGAGCCTTCTTCGCCTCGTTCCCGCTGTTCTACAGCACCTCGTTCGGCGGAGCCTACTGGCTGTGGATGATCATCCTCTTCACCTTTGTCGTGCAGGCCGTCAGCTACGAGTTCCAGAACAAGCTCGGCAACTTCCTCGGTCCGAAGACGTTCCAGATGTGCCTGGTCATCAACGGACTCTTGGGTCCGCTGCTCCTCGGCGGTGCCGTGGCCACGTTCTTTGAGGGTTCGAACTTCATCGTCGTCAAGGAAAACCTCATCGACAACGGTGCCATCACACCCATCATCTCGCGCTGGGCGAACGCCTCGCACGGCCTCGACGCCCTGCTCAACCCGTGGGTGCTCATCTTCGGACTGGCCGTCATGTTCCTGGCTCGCGTGTTAGGCATCCTCTATATTATTAATAATGTGGACGACGAGGACATCCGCAGTCGCGCCAGTGTCCGCCTTATCGGTGCCGCCGTACCTTTCCTGCTGCTGTTTGTGGTCTATCTGGTACACCTGCTGCTGAAGGACGGCTATGCCTACGACGATGCCGGCGTCATCAGCCTAGTGCCCTACAAGTATCTCGACAACTTCCTCACGCTGTGGCCCCTCACCCTGCTCTTCCTCGCGGGCGTCGTGCTGGTGCTCTTCGCCATCGGCAAGACCATTGCCAGCAAAGACTATATCGGCGGCATCTGGCCTGCGGGCATCGGCGTGGTACTGGTAGTGCTGCCCTTGCTGCTGATGTCGGCATGGAACGGCACCGCCTACTATCCCTCCACTGCAGACCTGCAGTCGTCGCTGACCATCGTCAACTCGTGCTCCAGCGAGTTCACGCTGCGCACCATGTTCTACGTCAGTTTCCTGGTGCCCTTCGTCCTGGCGTATATCGTCTACGCCTGGCGAGCCATCGACAAGAAGAAGCTGACCAAGGAGGATATTGCCGACGACCATGCGTATTAAGTTTCTTTGCTGCTGCGCACTCATCGCCCTGACGGTGAGTGCGCAGAAACGTGATAAGTACGAGTTCAGCCGCAACCTGCCCGTCTATGCCGACTCACTCATCAAGGACCTGACATACCCCCTGGCATGGGGTCATAGCGACATCAGGGACTTCAACGAGTGGAAGCGTACAGCCCGCCAGAAAGTATTCGACTGCATGCTGCCTGCGCCCCCGCCGCCTGCCGGGGGCTATACGGCTCGCGTACTCTTCGAGGAACAGCGCGACGGCTACAAGGCGCGCAAACTGGAGATATGCCTCTCGCGCTACTATACGGTGCCCGCCTATATCCTCATCCCCGACGGCAAGGGGCCCTTTCCTGCCGTCAATGCCCTGCACGACCATGGTGCCCACCTCTTCATCGGCAAGGAGAAGATGATACGCCCACTGGCCTGCGAAGACTCGACGGTCGTCAAGGATGCCGAGCAGTGGCTGGCAGGCTACGAGGGACAGTTCTTCGGCGACTACCTGGCCAAGAATGGCTTTGTCGTGCTCTCCACCGATGCCCCGATGTGGGGCGAGCGCGGCCAGCAGGAGGGTGCCCGCCGCGACCGCTACGACATGATAGCCGGCAACATGATGATGTACGGAATCGACCTCTCGGCCTATATGACCTACGACGACATCGCTGCCACAGAGTGGCTCAGCCAACAGCCATACGTCGATGCCCGGCGCATCGGCTGCACGGGCTGGTCGATGGGGGCCTACCGCGCCTGGATGCTGGCAGCGCTCAGCGACCACATCCGAGCCGCCGTGCCCATCTGCTGGATGACCACCACAGACGAGCAGATGTCGTTCAAGTACAAACGCACCGAGAACGGTGGCTTCGCCAACTGCTTCCCCGGCCTGCGCCGCTGGCTGGACTATCCGCACATCGCCAGCCTGGCATGTCCTAACGCCATGCTCTTCATCAATGGTGCTCAGGACAAGCTCTTCCCCGTACCCGGCGTAGAAAAAGCCTTCGCCATCATGCACGACGTCTGGCGCAGCCAACATGCCGACGAGCGCCTGGTCACCGAAATCTGGGACATGCCCCACAGTTGTCCCCGCGAAGCCCAGCGCCGCGCCCTGGAATTCTTCCGAAAGCACCTGTAGCCTTATTTTTTGTCGCTCACCGCAGTGGTAATAATCGCTCGCAGCTACCGAAAGGATTGCCCGCAGTGCGGGATTTTATGCTCCATCGTGCAGGCTTTTATGGCTAACTCTTGCTCAAAGTATCAGCGAGACCTCCTCGATGGAGCATAAAATCCCGCACTGGGGAGCATAAAATCCGATAACGTCAGACAGGTCTGCAGAGTGAAAGTTACGAAAAGTCGAGAGCAGAACAAAATTAATTCATTTTTTATGCCGAGACGGAGTAACTTCGCCATTGTGATGGCAATGTTACGAAAAAAGCTTGTAACGAAGAAGCAATTTTCGAAGATTAACGCAGAATGACCGTAAATAAAAGGCAAGACAGGGAATAATGGGGAATCAAGGGATGGAGGCAAAAGGCTACTTGATGCGGATTAGTGCAAGAGTTAGGTCTCTAAATCGGACTCGGCCATGCCGCTTGCCAGAGCAAGAACCCTTTTGAGCCTTATCTGACAGTTAAACTTTTCTAATTCCAGAGGCACGAAAAAGGCAGAATGACGTAGTTCAAACTGACTGGTTTTCACTCAACGATATGCTCCAGAGCCACAGAAAAATCCCGAATCGTCTGTTCCTATTCCCACCCTGGGCTTATTCGATACCAACAATCCCGTCTATGACCCTGCTGAAGAAGAATTCAGAAGGAGAATGCAGCGCAAGAAAAAGAGAAGTGGTCCTAAATTATAAAGGATTATTTTAGTTCCTTTTAAGCAAAACCTAATGCTTTTCTTCATTTAATTAGGTAATATCAATTATTTTGTGTATATTTGCGCTCAAATACTGAACATCGTATGGCAAATAATGAAAAAATAGAGGCATTAAACCGTTTGAAGGTTGTCCTCGTAGAAAAAGGAAAGACCAGCCGATGGCTGGCAGAGCAGTTGGGCAAAACTGAGCATACCATCTCCAGATGGTGCCAGAATAAAACTCAACCCTCTATTGCACAATTAAACGAAATTGCAAGAGTGTTAATGATAGATGTCAGGTCATTGATAAATCCGAGTCAAGAAGAATACAATGAGCAGTAAATTTTTCAATAACGATTCAGGCAATACGCTCTTTGACAAGCTCAAAGGTATTGCGGGCAATATGGCCAATTTTGACCGTTTTCTGGCAGTCGTCGGTTTTTTCCGTTCTTCTGGCTATTTCAAACTGCGCAAAGAACTGAATGATGTTGAGGAAATAAAGATATTAGTCGGCATCAATATCGACGACATTTTCCGTCGCCACAATAAGGCCATGCTGATGTTAGAAAACGAGGAAAAGGCAAAGATGGTCTATGATGAAGAGTTCCGTCAAGATATTATCAATGCTCGCTATGCACCAGAAGTAGAAGAGGGCATCTTGCAAATGTGTCAGGATCTGGTTGACGGCAGACTTCAGATGAAGATTCATGCGACAAAGAACCTCCACGCCAAGTTCTATCTCTGCCTTCCGCATAATCATAATGATAATAGTGATGGATGGGTAATCATGGGCTCTTCTAATATTTCCGATTCAGGACTTGGCACTTCACAGTCTCCTCGATACGAACTGAATGTTGCTATGAAGGACTTTGATGACGTGGACTATTGCCATTCTGAGTTTAAGAAATTGTGGGAAGAAGCCGTTACGCTGACGATAGATGATGTTGAAAGTATCAAGCAAAAGACCTATTTAGGCTATCAGCCTACACCTTACGAAATCTACCTGAAGGTGCTTATTGATACGTTTGGCGACCAGATTGAGGATGATTTTTCAATTCAGCTGCCCAATGGTGTAATGGAACTGAAGTACCAGACGGATGCCGTGATTCAAGGTTTCCAAATGCTGATGCGCCATAACGGTCTGTTCCTTGCTGATGTGGTGGGTCTTGGCAAAACGATGATTGCCACCATGATTGCCAAGCGATTCATAGAGGCCAATGGCAAGAACACCAGCATTCTGGTGGTATTCCCTCCTGCCTTGCGTGAGAACTGGGAAAACACCTTTAAGTTGTTTGGCATATCCCGTAAGGCGCAATTCATTACCAATGGCAAACTGTCAAGTGTGTTAGAGGGGAAAGAGCAGTACAAGGCGAAGGAAGAGTTTGACTTGATTATTGTCGATGAAGCACATGGCTTCCGTAATGATGGCGCTGGTAAATACGATGAATTGCAAAAGATTTGTAAGGCAGATTGTGTCAATGCAGGCTTGCTGAAGAATCAGCGCAAGAAAGTGATGCTGCTTTCTGCAACGCCGTTGAACAACCGTCCTGACGACCTGCTTAATCTGCTTTTGCTGTTCCAGGACAGTCAGAATTGCACAATTGACGGTATTCCTAATTTGAAAGGTTTCTTTGCAGAATATATCAAGGCTTACAGGATCCTGATGAAGGAACGCGAAACACGAGATGTGACAGCCGATGTTGATAAGATTTATGAAGCTATTCGTGAGAAAGTGATTGACAAGGTGACGGTTCGTCGTACACGTCACAACATCGAGAACGACCCTGAATACAAGAAAGATTTGCAGGCACAAGGCATCATTTTCCCCAAGCCACAGCCTCCTATTTCTTTGGAATATAAGATGGATGCCGATACCAGCAGGCGTTTCTTCTACACGCTGAATGTTCTTTCTGACGATAAGTTCAATCCTCATCTGCATTATGCTCGTTATCGAGCAGTAGAATTTCTGAAGCCAGAGTATCGGGCTAAGTATCGAAATGCAGTCCATGTAGGTCAGACGTTGGCTGGCATCTATCGTGTCCACATGGTGAAGCGATTGGAAAGCAGTTTCCATGCTTTCAAACTTTCATTAGCAACCTTGCTTCGCATCACGAATGACATGCTGAAGATGTTTGCTGAAAACAAAGTGATTATAGCCCCAGAACTGAATGTGAAGGAATTACAGGCCAAAGGCATGGAACTTGACCAGATTATTGAACTGGCTATGAAGAAAGGCTATCAGGAAAGTGACATCCTGTATAAGTCAGAAGATTTCGAGCCGGATTTCATTGACATGCTCCGCCATGACAAAGAGGTTCTGGAAGCTCTCAATGCTGACTGGCAACAAGAGTGCGATGACCAGAAGTTTGACCTCTTCCGTGACAGACTGGAGCATGAGTTCTTCGACGAACGTAATGTCTCTGGCAAACTGGTTGTATTCTCCGAAAGTGTTGACACACTGAACTATCTGAGAGGCAGATTAGAGAACGAATTAGGCAGAACAGACGTATTGACGATTACAGCCGACAACCGCGACAAAAAGGCATCCATTATCAAAGAGAATTTCGATGCCAATAGCGAGGTGCAGAAAGACCAGTACAACATCATTCTCACTTCCGATGTATTGGCTGAAGGTGTCAACCTGCATCGCTCCCATATCATTGTCAACTATGACTCCCCTTGGAATGCCTCCCGGCTGATGCAGCGCATCGGACGTGTGAATCGTATCGGGTCTGTGGCTGAGTTTATCTATAACTATATGTTCTATCCCTCACCCCAGGGCAATGAGCAAATCAAACTCTACGAAAATGCGCTTGTCAAGTTACAGGGATTCCATTCCGCCTTTGGCGAGGATGTACAGATATACTCTAAGGAAGAAATAGTAAAACAATTCAAGATGTTCGACAGCAACGTAAAGGACTCGATGGACGAGAAATTAGCTTTGATTCGCGAACTGCGCGAGGTCTATCACAACAACCGCGAACTTTACGACAAGGTGAAGCAGTTGCCACTGAAGAGCCGTGTGGCCCGCAGCACAGGCCAGCATACAGACAAGTCGATCATCTATGTGTCGTCCGACGTGAAGACAGAGTTCTATCTGGCCACCGATAAGACTGTAAAGCCTATCGATTTCTTAGAGGCCATCAAGTATCTGAAGGCCAAACCTGATGAGCAAGCCGCTCCGTTCCTGCCTAACAGCAAAAATTACGACCATGTGAATCGTGCTTTGAACAAATACACAAAGGATTATGTTGAGGCAGCAGACGATGCTTCCATCAATCGTACCGATCTCGACAATATCTCGAAGACGGCACTTAACTTCCTGCGCAGGATTACCCAGGCGATCTCTGACAACACAACAAAGGTGCAATGTCATATTCTCACCGACTATATTAATAAAGGTATATACACTCAGTTGCCTCGCCGCCTGCGTGATCTCTCCAAGCCATACAAGGGTGACAAAGTGCGAATCAAGACAGACGAGACCAAACTGAAACAGATTTTGGCCGAACTTATTGACGAGTACCAGACGATGAGTAGTGAGATGCAAGAAAAGGCTGTACCTAAGGTGAGCGACCCACAAATCATTATTTCCGAAACATTTATTTAATAACATTCCATCATGACATATAGCAAAGACAACCTACGACAGATATTTCAACAACCATTCAATGAAGAAGGGTGGCAGAATATGCTACGGCATTATTTCCATGCAACAGAACTGAAAGCAGAACGTGAACGTATAGATGATACACCTGACGATGAAAAGGGGTATTATCTTGGTGCCATTGACACCACGGACAGTTATCGTATTGGCCTGTTCTATTATCAGATACAGCATGGCAATGTCGCTCGCAAGCGTGTTGGTTTACGTAACCTTGTCAAGTCTTTCATCAATCCTAATTGGGGCGAGTTCGATGCTGCCCTTGTAGTCTTTAACAGTGGTTCTGTCTGGCGTTTATCTTTTGTCTGCGACATCAAAGGCGAAAATACTGCAGCAAAACGTTTTACATACGTCTTTGGAGAGAGCGACAACTACTATAACACACCTGTCGGACGCTTCGATGCCCTGCAGCGTAATGGAATCTCGTTTGAGAACATCAAGGATGCTTTCTCTGTGGAACGTCTGAACAAAGATTTCTTCAATGGCTATAAGGATCGTTACGTGAAGTTCCTCAAACATATTAATGAGGACACGAAGGAAAACCGCGACTATGTGAAGAAACTCTTGGGCCGTTTGGTATTCCTTCAGTTCCTGCAGAAGAAGGGCTGGATGGGTGTACCAGCCAATCAACAAGGGTGGAACGGTGGAGACAAATTCTATCTGAACCATTTAATAGAAAGCTATGAAGGCAACGACCGCCTGCTGAGTGATGTTCTGGAGCCGCTGTTCTTCAATACCCTCAATGAGCGCAGAACCAACGACCTTGCCGACTCTCGTTTGGGAGAGAATATCAAGATCCCTTATCTGAATGGTGGACTGTTCGATAAGGACAACTTGGATAAGAAAGACATTGATTTTCCCTACGACTACTTCAAGGAACTCATGGACTTCTTCGCCATGTATAACTTCACCATCGACGAGAACGACCCTGAAGACTCTGAAATCGGTATCGACCCCGAAATGCTTGGTCATATCTTCGAGAATCTGCTGGAAGACAACAAAGATAAAGGTGCCTTCTATACCCCCAAAGAGATTGTGCAGTATATGAGCCAGGAAAGTGTTGCACAGTATTTGAAGAGTCATGCACCCGAAGAACTGCATACAGCCATCGACTCACTCATCAAACAAAGGGTGGTAGAGCCAATTCTGCAAAATAAGGAGAATGCAAGACTGGTCAACAAAGCCTTGTCAGTAGTAAAAGTTTGCGACCCTGCCATTGGTTCAGGGGCATTCCCTATGGGTGTGCTCAATGTTCTGTTTGATTGTCGTCATTTGCTCTATGGCTTTATTGGCAAGAATGAAGATTTCTCATACGCCAAGGTGAAGCGTGACATCATCCAGAACAACATCTACGGCGTAGATATTGAGAAAGGTGCTGTAGATATTGCCCGCCTCCGTTTCTGGCTGGCATTGGTAGTAGATGAGAATGAACCTCAGCCATTGCCCAACCTCGACTATAAGATTATGTGTGGTGACTCTCTGCTGCACCGCTTTGCCCTCGATGCCCCGTTCCAGAATGTACTGAAGGACTATAATCAAAAGAATGGCACACACTACAAATTGGAAGATTATCGCCAGTGGGTCTATGACTATACCGATATCTCCGACCACACGCAGAAAGATGATTTCCGCAAGAAGATTGAGGATATTAAACGGGCTGTCAAGACTGAACTTAGCAAGAAGGAGATTGGCAAGATTGCCAAAGTTCGCGGAGCTATAGATAACTTACAGATGGGAGATTTTTTTGGCGACAAGAAGAAAGAGAACGAAAAGAAAATCAAGGCTCTGCAAAAGGAACTGAAAGCCTTAGAGCAGCAACGAGCCGAAATAGAGTCCAACAAAATCTACGACCAAGCCTTTGAGTGGCGCTTCGAGTTCCCTGCGCTCTTAGATGAGAATGGGGACTTCACTGGATTTGATATAGTTATTGGAAATCCGCCATATGGAGTTTCTATAAAGGACCAATATAGAAAAGCTGTTGTTGGAATATTGGGGAATGTACCTGACTACGAAATATACTATTATTTCATACAGATAGCAGAAATGCTATTAGTAGAAAAGGGCATTATGTCTTATATCATTCCTAACACATATCTGTTTAATAACTTTGCAAAGAACTATAGACTGAGCATACTTGATAGATGGAATGTATTAGAGATTCTGGACTGTACTAAGTTTAAGATATTTGAATCGGCTACGGTGTTCAACACTATTAATACTTGGCAAAAAGGATTTAGTAATAGAATTGTCGGTTACAGGAATACTTCTGGCATACATAATTTTGAAGAATTACTAAACACTCCAAGATTGGGCATGAAAGTTGACGAACTTCTCATGTTTAACCAAAACTGGGGACTGGCATTTTTCCTTAATCCGGAAAAGATATCTGTCGTAAACAAAATCTCTCATGTATCCAATACTATTTCTTCCTATTTCCCTGAGATAAGTCAAGGTCTAATTGCATATGATAAATATCAAGGGCAGGATGTGGAAACAATAAGAAACAGGGCATTTCATTATAGTCAATACCATCCTGGATTGAAAAAATGGCTATGGGGAGAGGACGTAAAACGTTATCTTTTAAAATGGAACCAACAAGAATACATAGATTATTGTGATGGAATTGCAAATCCGCGCCAACCTAAATATTTTGTAGGAAAAAGATTGTTGGTTCGTGAAATAACCAATCCTTCTATTTACGCAACCATAGTTGCAGAAGAATTATATAATGATCCTGCTATTATTATCGTTAAAGATAGTGATTCATATCCACTCGAAGTCGTTCTTGCAATATTAAATTCAAAACTTGCGACTTTCTATCATTTTAACCATTCTCCAAAAGCGACCAAAGGAGCATTCCCTAAGATATTAGTTCAAGATATTAAGGACTTTCCGCTTCCAGTAGTTTCGAATGATGTTAAAAGCTACATAACAGAACTTGTTAAACAAGTTTTGGAAAACCATAGCAAGGGGTTGGATACAAAAACTGATGAGCAGCAAATCGACCTCATCGTCTATCACCTCTACGCTCTGACCTACGATGAAGTCCTCATCGTAGATCCAGAGACTCCCATCACACGAGAAGAATACGAAAAAATATTGTATCATGAATGACTTTGAAATAATTAGAGATGCTATTCTCGCACTACGGTTAGATACTGACCCATGCTATCAAGTTGAATACGAACCTTTAGGTCAGAAAATGGAGGATTATGAATCCATTAAAATTAGGATTAATGGACAATTGTACTTCCTTTTTGATTTTTATCATAAAGGTCTCAGAGCGCATATTGTATTTGAGAAAGAAGATATGCCTGTATATTCTGGCAATGTTCAGCATGGACATTTCACCCAACTCCACCATAATAATCAACTTATCTTAGACGGTAGAAGAGCGCACGATGTCTGTGAAATTATTACTATCGTATTTGGAAAATTAAGAGAGGCATTAGAAAAACGCTATATTATAACCAATGCTATCAAAAATATTTTTGGTCTTGACATCCCCATCGATAGTTTAGGATTCGACTTGTGTGACAATAAATATTATATTAATGATTGGAAGCAGAAGGATGGAGTAGAGTCTAAATTGATAAAGGATTTCTTTATAAGAAGGAAGAAAGAAATTCTCTATGACAAGAAAAGATATGATGGATATTGTAGTTTTTACAAATATACTAGTCTAAGCACATTCCTAAAAATGTTGTAATCTCAAAAGGTTAGAATGTATTCTCTTCCAGCGATGAATGACAGAAAAGAAGTTGGCTTTTTGACCAGTAATGAGAAAAAGATCAGCGATAGTGAGGAAGATTGGATATTTCATTCAGTTATGAGAGAGGCTGACAAAAGATTCATTACAAGTTTCTCTATATTAAAAGATGACCTTAATATGTGGCGTTTATACGGAGATGATGCAAAAGGGGTCTGTCTGGAGTTCATTGCTAAATATGAAACGCCCAATTTGTTTCCTGTGAATTATGAAAAGAATGATGAAAAGAATCTCCATTATTATCTTATTCAAGTAGAAGAAGAATTAAAAAAAGACGGTTTGGAGCTTAAATTCCTTTCGCTTGAGAGGAAATGGCAATATTATATGAAACCTGCCTGTTTTGAATATGAAAAAGAGGTTCGACTTTTAATAGAAAAGGACACCCCCAATAAATGGGATTTACTTCCTACAGGAGTAATAACCCCTTATATTGAATGCGGTTTGTTTGATAAGGACAGAAATGTAGATTCATTTCCGTTGTCATTGTCAAGGGTCATTTTAGGACCAAACATGAAAGAACAAGCACGGAATAAACATCAAATTCAGTTATTGGTTAAGAACTTGTTACATCCTGTTTTTTTATATGTAGAGCCAAGCATGCTTGATTGCTATATCTAAGATAATATGGAAAGAAAAAATGATTATAGAATAAACCAATGTCTAAACGACATTAAGAAATACGAGAAGTGGGGAAACCTGCTTGCAGGACAAAGTTGGGTACATCTATTCAACTCAAATGCTCCTGTGAGTGTGTCTGCCATTCATAATGGGTTGGAATGTGTTAAGGCAAAAATGAAACTGAGTGTGCTTCAAGACAATCGGCATACTGATGAAGAAAAGGAAAAGCGTCTGAAGCAAATAGACATTGACATCCATCATACGGAAGAGGTGATGAAGAACGACCTTGAATATAGAGGGTTGTTGGTACCATAAAATAGAACGTTTAATAGATATGGAAAAAGACATAACAATTATACCGAATCTGACACAACTGGAAAAGCAGTTTGAGTATGTCAATTCATTAATAGAGCAGCACCGTTCATCAGCTATCGCAAAAGTGAACATGGAGGCGTTGCAGACAAATTGGGAGGTGGGGCAATACATCTCTCAGCAACTAAAGTCTGCCCATTGGGGTGCTAAGGTGGTCAGCGATTTGGCTGACTATCTGAAACGCATGAATCCAAGAAGGAAGGGCTATGGAAAGAGAAACTTGTACAATATGGTGAGTTTCTATGAAACATATAGTTCTGAATCTTTCTTGGGTTTTATTGGGAACCTACATCTGGACGATTTAGTACAACTGCCACTTTCACAATTGAAGGCTCACGGTCAGAATGAAATAGTGCAGTCAGTGACTGCACAAAGTGAAGGAGGTGCAATTGTGCAGTCAACGCCTGCACAATTTGAATTGCCATTTCCTGCTATTCTTGCCATTACGTCATTCACGAATCACATAGAGATACTGAATAGATGCAAGTCAAATGAAGAGCGCGTATTTTATATGCTATATTCTTACCATGAAAGGCTAAAGTCAAGAGAACTTCGCCGTTGTATTGTCAGCCAAACATATAGCACGCTTCTTGACAAAGACAAAATGTTATCACCACAACTACTGAGAGATTATCCCAGATCTGAGTACTTGCTAAAGGACAAAGCTGTGGTGGACTTCCTGGGTCTTCCAGCAAAGCATAACGAGCATCAACTGCACAAAGGGCTTCTTGAACATATGAAAGAATTCATCCTGGAATTAGGGAAAGACTTCCTTTTCGTTGATAGTGAATATGGAGTTCAAGTGGGAGGGTCAACAAAGCGCATAGACTTGCTTTTCTATCATCGGGCATTACAGTGTCTTGTGGCAATCGAGTTGAAAGCGGTCGATTTCCGACCTGAGTTTGTTGGCAAGATGGATATGTATCTGGAGGCTCTTGACAGAGATGTGAA
>CAMHJQ010000025.1 GCA_946185485.1 uncultured Prevotellaceae bacterium
CGTCAGCATCGGGCTTGAAACCAAGGCAGAGCTCTGCATCCTCCTCGTTACCAATACATACGTCAACATACTTCATCAGGGGACGCATGATGCTGATAGCCTTCTCGGAGGTCCACAGCTTCTTGCGGAAGTTCAGGTCGACAGAAACGGTCACGCCGTGACGCTTGGCAGCCTCACAAGCCAACTTGGTCAGCTCGGCAGCCTTGTCGGAAATAGCGGGCGTGATGCCAGACCAGTGGAACCAGGCAGCACCCTCCATGATAGCGTCGAAGTCGAAATCCTTGGGGTCAGCCTCTGCAATAGAACTGTGAGCACGGTCGTAGATGACCTTCGAGGGACGCATCGAGGCACCTGTCTCGGCATAGTACAGACCAACGCGGTCACCACCACGGGCGATGAACTGCGTGTTGACACCATAGCGGCGCAGGGCGTTGACAGCAATCTGACCAATCTCATGCTTGGGCAGTTTCGATACGAAATAAGCCTCGTGGCCATAGTTTGCCACGCTGACAGCTACGTTAGCCTCACCACCACCGGGGATGATGCGGAATGACTCACTCTGGATGAAACGATCGTTGCCCATAGGCGACAGGCGGAGCATAATCTCGCCTAAAGTTACAATTTTTGCCATTTGTTTTAGTATTACAATTAATAAATGATATTCGTAATCTGGCTACAAAGTTAAAACTTTTTTTTTGAACGGCAAAATATTCTATCAAAAATAATCAGAAAACCTCCGTAAACGTTTTAATTATCGTTGGCATGAAATGGTGACGACCTCGCGGGTGGCGTCAGTAACAGCAGCACGGTGGTCGGTACGGAGCCCTACTAACCAGACGATGCGGTCCTGAGCATCGACGACGACCAACTGACGACGCTTCTCGAAGAGGTTCATCTTCAGGTCGGTCATCAAATCGCTCAACAACTTTTTGCCCTTCATGCCGTAGGGCTGCATCCAGTCACCTCGCTCTACGCGGCGGACGGTCAAAGGAAAGCAGACTTTCTCGGCATCTAATGTGGCCGTAAATGGTTCCTTTGACACGTAAACAGCAGATTTATAGACCTTAAAGCGGTTTTCTTCATTTAAAATATATGTTCCTTCCTCGGGAATACGGAGTGCTTTTAGCGGTTTCAACGAGGGTTCTACCAGCAGATGGCCACGATCTGAAAGCACGTCGTAGCCCAAGGTTGAGGATATCACCCTGCCCGTGTCGGCAAGCAGCAGCTGGTGTACCTGACTGCCGTTGAAACCAAAGTTTTTAAGCCATTCAAAGACTATATATTCACTTGAGCCGTATTTGTCTAAGTCTCTTAAATTAAGTACTCTACGATCTCGATACATATTAACTAAAGCATCCAATACCATTTGCGCCTCTTTTGCGTTCTCGGCCATCCGACAGATGTTTTCGGAAACGGCAGGATTGAGTTTGCGTAGCAATGGCAGCACCTGCAGGCGCATCTTGTTTCTCAGCACATCGGCCTCGAGGTTGGTACTGTCTGTCACGTAAGTCTGTCCCCGCTCTGCCAGGTAGGCTTCTATCTCTGCCCTAGACACGCATAGCAGTGGGCGCAGCACACGTCCGTTCCGTGGCTGGATGCCCGTCAACCCGCGCAGTCCCGTACCACGAACCATATTCAGTAGTACCGTTTCCACCAGGTCGTCGCTATGATGAGCCACGCAGACACCTTCCGCCCCTATATCGTCGCACAACTGGTCGAACCAACGGTAACGCAGTTCACGGGCAGCCATCTCGATGCTCACCTGATGCAGTTTAGCATATTCGTGGGTGTCGAAATGTGCACGATGGAGTTCTACGCCTAACTCTCTGCACAGCTCGACGCAAAAGCGTTCGTCCCTGTCGGACTCTTCGCCGCGAAGATGGAAATTGCAATGTGCGGCATGCACATTATAGCCTGCTTCCTTTAATAGCAGAAGCAGGGCAACACTATCTGCACCTCCGCTTAAAGCAACAAGATACAATCCACTCTCTTTAAGCAGCTTATTACGTTGAATATATTGCTCTACCTTACTCCACATAGAGCACCAGTCCCTTCAGATATTCTCCTTCGGGATGATAGATGTTGATGGGGTGGTCGGCAGGCTGGTGCAGCTGATGCAGGATGCGCACCTTGCGCTTGGCCAGGGCTGCTGCAGTGAAGACGGCGTTGCGGAAATGGTCCTTGGTAACCACCTGCGAACAGGAGAACGTAAAGAGGATGCCACCACGCTCTATCTTCTCAAAGGCCTTTTGGTTGAGTCGCGTATACCCCTTCAAGGCATTGTGCAGGGCACCCCGGTGCTTGGCAAAGGCCGGCGGGTCAAGGATGATGAGGTCGTAACTTGGGGCGACGGCCGAGGAAGGTTGGCCGTTGGCCGACGTAGGCTGGCCGATGCGCTCCAGGAACTTGAAGGCATCCTCGCAGAAGGCCTCATGGCGTGGGTCGCCGGGGAAGTTGAGTGCCACGTTCTGCTTGGTCAGCTCAATGGCTTTGGCCGAGCTGTCAACGCTGTGCACCAGTTCGGCACCGCCGCGCATGGCATAGAACGAGAAGCCACCTGTATAGCAGAACATGTTCAGCACACGCTTGCCCTTGGCAAAGTGCTCCAGCAAGGAACGGTTCTCGCGCTGGTCGACAAAGAATCCTGTCTTCTGGCCTTTCAGCCAGTCGACACGGAACTTCAGGCCGTTCTCCATGGCCACGTTGTCGTCGCTACCGCCATACAAGAATCCGTTCTTCAACACCTCATCGGTGTCGAAGTGTGGCGTTGCATTCATGTCGTCAGCCGTCATGAACGGCAGCGTTGTCTCGCTCTTATAATAAATATGTGAAATACGCGATTCCATCACGGCAGCCAACGCTTGAGCTATCTCCTTGCGACACAGGTGCATACCGATGGAATGGGCCTGCATGACAGCCGTCTGGCCGTAGACGTCGATGATCAGTCCCGGCAGGTGGTCGCCTTCGCCATGCACCAGTCGGTAGGTATTGTTGTTGGGATTGTCGGCAATGCCAATGGCCTGTCGCATCTGCAGGGCAGATTGCAGGCGGGAGGTCCAGAACTCGCCGTCGATGGGCACGTCGGAGAATGTCAGCACACGGACGGCAATGGAACCCTCCTGATAGTGTCCGACGGCAATAAATTCGCCTGTATGTGTCACCACACGCACCACTTCGCCCTCGCTGACACCTTCGTCTATGTGGGCTATGGCACCCGAAAACACCCATGGATGGAACCTGCGCAGACTCTCATCCTTACCTTTACGCAGCTGTACTTGTCTCATTTTCATCCACTTTTATTAATTCGTAATCACCTGTCTGCTCCAGTCGCATCAGTTCCTCATAGAGCATGATGCACGACCAGGCATCCGTTGCTGCATAGCCCTTCTGCTTGTCGTTCAGGATGTCTGACTCCCAGTTGGTCAGTTGCTGGCGCTTGGAAATCTTCCGCCCGAAAAAGTTGGCATAGAGTTTCTGCAGACTCAAGTCCTCGACACCGATTTCGCTCACATGCTGCTGGAGGTCGATGAAACGGCCTGTTTTAAACTCTCCCAGCCGGTGCAACTGCTGCAGGTCGTCGTTTAGTGACAGTCCCACCTTGGGCACCGTCGTGTCTTCCAGCAGCCGCTTTACTGAAGGTGAAAGCCCCAGATGGTTCAGGCGGAAGAGGAAGCAGACGTCATGACTCGACACCTGCATGAGTGCCACTTGGTGCATCGGTCCTTTGCGGAAGTTAGGCCGCGTCTCGGTGTCGATGCCCAGTATGGGCTGTGCCAACAGGTAGCGCACGGCTTTCTCTGCGTCTTTTTCCGTCAGAATCACGACGATGCGCCCCTCGAAAAGCACCTGCGGCAGGGTGCCAATCAGACTCTTGTCGTATTTGTTATAAATCGTTTTTTTCATTACAGGGTGCAAAGTTACGAAAAGTCGAGAGCAAAACAAAAGAATTTATTCTTTTTTTGCCGAGACGGAGTAAGTTCGCCATCTTTGATGGCAAAGTTACGAAAAAACGAGTGAAATGCAAAAGAAAAGTCTTTTTCTTTTCATTTCCGAGTGACAGTAACCTCGCGCTATAGCGCAAAGTTAGTGAAATTAAATAAAAAAACGGCCTTTTTATGATGAAATCTAAGTTTTTCTTCGTAATTTTGCAATTCAATTTTATAATAACAGGCAATGGCAAAGAAAAAAAGAACCAGTAAATCAACCGAGAAGTCCGCTTCTTCTTTCGCAGAAGCCATCGGTTTAGACAAGATATTCTTCAATGAGCGGTTGAATTTTGTGATTGGCTTCCTCCTGCTTTTCGTGGCAGGCTATCTGATTTGGGCCTTTGTGTCCTACTTTTCCACAGGTAGCGTGGACCAGAGTATGATAGAATACCCTGAGGACGGCGAAGTGCTGAACCAGAATGGTGAATTCCAGAACGCCTGCGGCTCCATCGGTGCCTATGCGTCGTGGTTTTTCATTAAGCGCTGTTTCGGCTTTGCGTCGTTTTTCGTTCCGCTGTTCATCCTGCTGCTTGCCGTCAACCTGATGCGCGCCTACAAGGTGAACCTGCTGAAATGGTTTATGTGCCTGACCATCTTGATGATATGGGCATCCATCACGCTGGCCAAGTTCCTGACGCCATTCTTCACCGAGGCCTGCTTCAATCCCGGAGGCGACCACGGTATGGCTATCTGCCAGCAGATAGAAGGCTTCGTCGGCACACCCGGTCTGACTGCCTTCCTGGCGCTGACCGCCATCGCTTTCCTGACATACCTGAGCATGGAGACCATCATCATCATCCGCAAACTGTTCAACCCGCTGCATTACCTGAAAAAGATTCCGATGACCATCAACGTGGGTGGCGGTGACAGTACGGACAACAACAGCATCAGCACACAGGAAGACCCCACCGTGTTTGACAATCCCCAGACGGAGGAAATAGAATTTCCAATAGACAACGACGGGTCCCAAAAACCTAAGGTAGCTGTTATTCAGACCGTTGATGACGCTGACGACCATGCGGATGATGTCAAGAAAGACCAAGAGTTGGAAATGACCGTTGAGACGGGTGAAGCCGACGAGAAAGCCAAGGGCAAGAAGGTAGCTACTGACAACTACGGTAGTCTGGACACCCCCTACGATCCCAAGCGCGACCTGGAGAACTACCACTATCCCACCCTCGACCTGCTGCAGAAGTACGAGAGCGACGGCAAGCCCTACATTGACATGCAGGAGCAGACGAACAACAAAAACCGCATCGTGGACGTGCTGCGTAACTTCGGTGTCGAAATCAGCAGCATCAAGGCAACGGTCGGTCCTACCATCACGCTTTATGAGATTACCCCTGCCCCAGGCGTCCGCATCTCCAAGATTCGAAACCTGGAGGACGACATCGCGCTGAGCCTCTCGGCGCTGGGCATCCGTATCATCGCCCCCATTCCCGGCAAGGGTACCATCGGTATCGAGGTGCCGAACGCCAAGCCCGCCACCGTCTCGATGGAATCCATCCTGAACTCGAAGAAGTTCCAGGAGTCGACCATGGAGCTGCCGTGCGCCGTGGGTAAGACTATCACCAACGAGGTCTTCATGTTCGACCTGGCCAAGGCTCCCCACCTGCTTGTTGCCGGTGCCACCGGTCAGGGTAAGTCGGTCGGTTTGAACGCTATCATCACCTCTTTATTATATAAGAAGCACCCCGCCGAGATGAAGATTGTGCTCGTTGACCCGAAGAAGGTGGAGTTCAGCGTCTACAGCAGCATCGAGAAGCACTTCCTGGCCAAGATTCCCGACGACGATGCCGAACCCATCATCACCGACGTTACGAAGGTTATCCACACGCTGAACTCGCTGTGCAAGGAGATGGACATGCGCTACGACCTGCTGAAGATGGCCCAGGCCCGCAACATCAAGGAATACAACAGGAAGTTCATCGACCGTCAGCTGAATCCCGAACACGGCCATAAGTACATGCCGTATATCGTCGTCGTCATCGACGAGTTCGGCGACCTCATCATGACCGCCGGCAAGGAGGTAGAGCTGCCCATTGCCCGTATTGCCCAGCTGGCCCGTGCCGTCGGCATCCACATGATCATCGCTACCCAGCGTCCGACGACGAACATCATCACGGGTACCATCAAGGCCAACTTCCCCAGCCGCATTGCCTTCAAGGTGTCGGCAGGTATCGACTCGAAGACCATCCTTGACCGTACCGGAGCCCAGCAGCTGGTAGGCCGCGGCGACATGCTCTACCTGAACGGTGGCGAACCTGTCCGCGTACAATGTGCCTTCGTCGACACGCCCGAGGTGGAGCGTATCAACAACTATATCTCGCAGCAGCAGGGTTACCTGTCAGCCTTCGAACTTCCCGAGCCAGACATGGGCGATGAGGATGGCGGTAGCGAGAGCCGCGACGTGGACATGCAGCATCTGGACCCGATGTTTGAGGATGCCGCCCGGCTCATCGTTCGCGAACAGAGCGGTTCGACGAGCCTGATACAGCGTAAGTTCGCCATCGGCTACAACCGTGCCGGACGCCTGATGGACCAGTTAGAGAAGGCCGGCATCGTGGGTGCCGCCCACGGCTCGAAGCCCCGCGAGGTACTGATTATGGACGAGACGAGCTTGGACAATCTTTTAGCACAATGGAGATGATATGCGGGCTTTGCCCTAAATAAAAATAATAAATAATAAATAAACAAAGTAAAGATGAAACCACGTTATATTTTATCTTTTGTTTTATATTTTGCATTTAGCTTTGTGCATGCACAAAGCGCAAAAGAAGTGCTTGACAAGACGGCTGCTGCCGTGTCCAACAAGTCGGGCGTCACCTGCTCGTTTACCCTCAAGGGCGGGCAGATGAACGATAGCGGCACCATCAACATCAAGGGCCGCAAGTTTCAGGTAACGGTCCCCGATGTCATGGTCTGGTTCGACGGCAAGACGCAATGGACCTATGTGAAGAAGAACGACGAGGTGAACGTGGCCAATCCCACGGAGGCTGAGATTCAGAACATCAACCCCTACAACTTCATCTATATGTATAAGGACGGCTATACATACACCATGAAGAAGAAGAACGGCAGTTTTGAGGTTCACCTGAAGGCCAAGGGCAACAAGGGTCTCCGCGAGATGTATGTCACCATCAATTCCAAGACGTATATCCCGTCGCAGATTCGTATCCACCACAAGAAAGGCTGGAACACCATCGACATCCGCGACTTCAAGAAAGCCAACCTGTCCGATGCCATCTTCCGCTTCAACTCCAAGGACTTCCCCACGGCAGAGGTTATTGATCTGAGGTAAAAGGTGAACTATGCCCCATAAACTATGAACTGTGAACGATGAACCGATTGAAACTCTTTTTCCTGTTAAGGAAGAATACGAAACTCAGTGAGAAACGCAACCCGATGTTCGAGGCCAACCAGTATGGCAAGTTCTTCGGGTACCTCACGGTGGGCATCCTGTCCATTGAGTTTATAGCCCTCGGCACGTTCCTCGGATGGATAGCCGCCAAGGAGGATGAACCTCAGCTGTTGCTCTACGCCATGCCGTTGATCCTGATTCTCGACTTCGGCATGCGCTTCATGACCCAGCAGACACCGATGATGCTGGTCAAGCCCTACCTGCTGACACCCATCAGCAAATATGCCGCCATCGACTGTTTCCTGGTCCAGCAGGTATTGGACCTCGGCAACCTCGTGTGGATGACATTCTTCTTGCCCTATGTCTTCATCGTCTGGTGTGGCGGACTCACCATCTGGGCGGCATTGGGCTTGCTGGTGCTGCTTCACCTGATGGTAGTCGTCAACAGCCAATGGTACCTGCTGGTGCGCACGCTTGTCAACCAGAGTATGTGGTGGTGGCTGCTGCCTGCCGTTTTCTACGGCGTGCTGATACTGCCCCTTTTCGTGCTGCCCGACGACATCGGTGAGAAAGTATTCGATTTCATCGGCGAAAGAATCCTTGAACCCTACGCCTTCTCGTGGTGGACGTTCCTGCTCTTCGCCGTACTCTTCATCGTGCTCTTTGCCGTCAACCGCCATCTCCAGATGCACCTCATCTACGATGAAATCGGCAAAAATGAAAAAAGCAAGCTGAAGCATGTCTCGGAGTTCAAGTCTTTGGAACGCTTTGGTCAGATAGGCGAATACCTGAAGCTGGAAATCAAGAGTACCATGCGCAACAAGGCCATCCGCTCCCGCTTCATCCAGGGCGTGTGCTTAATCACTTTCTTCTCGCTGATGATAGCCTTCACCAGCGTCTACAACTCGTCGTTCGAGCGCAACTTCTTTTGTCTATACGCTTTTGTTTTCTTCGGCGCCGTCAACCTCACCAAGGTGATGTGTCCTGAAGGCAACTATATCGACCTGCTGATGGTGCACGAGGAGAACATCCTCACCCTGCTCCGCGCCAAGTACTACTACTATTGCTGCATTCTGGTGCTACCGCTGGTATTCACCCTGATACCCGTGTTTACAGGCAAGTTCTCGCTGCTCATGGTGCTGGCCTACCTCTTCACGGCAACAGGACCCGTCTACGCCCTGCTGTTCCAGATGGCCGTCTATAACAAGCAGACGCTGCCGCTGAACGAGAAGATCACGGGCAAGAACCAGATGGAGAATAAGTGGCAGGCCATCGTTTCCATGACCGCCATGTTTGTGCCCGTCATCGAGGTGCTCATCATCCAGGCCATCTTCGATGAAACCGTGGCTTACTGGATACTGTTACTGATTGGTTTGGGCCTTACCCTGACCGAGACCTACTGGATGCGCAACATCTACCAGCGCATGATGCGTCGCCGCTACAGCAACCTGGAGGGCTTCCATAGTACAAGGTAAGTGAAGAGTGAAGAGTGAAGAATGGAAAGTGAAGAGTGAAGAATTTGCTACCGCTCTTTAGTAATCATAAAGTTCAAAGATCAAAGTTCAAAGTTCAAAGATCAAAGTGAAGACTGTTCTCATACAGGTAGGTAAAACCGTCAACAAGCACTTCGTGGCCGGCATCGACGACTATGTGGGACGCATCAACCACTACATGTCCTTTGACGTCGTCACCATACCTGAACTCAAGAACACTAAGAACCTGACGGAAGAACAGCAGAAGCAGGCGGAGGGAGAACTCATCCTGCGCCAGTTGCAGCCGTCCGATACCGTTGTCCTGTTGGACGAACACGGTAAGGAGTATCGCAGCATTGAGTTTGCCCGCTGGCTGTCGCAGAAGCAGCAGACGGCACGCCGCCTCGTCTTCGTCATCGGCGGCCCATACGGTTTCTCGCCTGCCGTCTATGCCAGGGCCAACGAACAGCTGTCACTCTCGAAGATGACCTTCAGCCACCAGATGATACGCCTCACGTTCACCGAACAGATCTACCGCGCTTGCACCATCATCAAGGGCGAGCCCTATCACCACGAATAATCTGCTTTCACACAAAAAGAGCCACGGGGCCTACCCCATGGCTCAATCATCAACTCATGTTCCAACCTCACCGGGGAACTGAGCTTAGCCTCCGGCATTCTGCTCGGGGTTGACGGCAGCGGCACGGGCCTCCTGGATGGCCACGCGGCCCACCATTGAGTTGCCGTTGCTGTCGACGGCCACGTCCACCATCTCCCACGTCACCTTGGCGATGGCCGTAGCGATGCGGCGCTTGCCGACGGTCTCCGTCGCGGGGGTGAAGATGAGGTGCGTCTGGTGCAGGTGCTGCGCGGGGTTGAAGTCGGTGATGTTCTCCACACCGTCTGAGCCAATGCCGGGCTTGAAGACGCCCAGGCCCTCGATCTTGACCTTGCGGCCCTGTCCCAGGTAGTGCTGGATAGCCTCGCCCAGCTCGTCGAGCACCGCCTTCACGTCAGAGCGCTTGACGGTGGCCTGCTTCTGGATGAAGTCCGCAATCTCGGACAACTCGGTGAACTTCTCGTCGTTGACGGCACGGGCATAGTACTTGCCGTAGGCCGACGACTTCTCGTTCTGGTTCTGTTTCAAAGCATAACGATTTGCCATGATACTAAACGTTTTAAAGGGTTATTATTAAGGTTAACTGAAAGCTGTATCTCAGACGCCGATTCCGGTTCTCCAACCGTCCTATCCGGTTCACCAACCGTCCGTAACACGTCCTTGATTACAGTTACAAAGGTACGAAATAATTTCCATACTACCAAACTTTTACACGTTTTTATTTCAACTATTTCTTTAATTATTGTTAATGCCAGAAATCAGGAATCCGGGGATCGGAATCACGGGGACAGGTTGCTTGATTCAAGCCTAAATCATGAACCTGTCCCCGTGATTAGTCCCCGTGATTCCAGAAGCGCTCTTTTCACCTCGCAGGAGCGCACTCTTCATGATGAAGAAGCGCACTTTCCGCATCCCAGAACCACTCTTTTCACCTCTCAGAATACCTCTCTTCATGCATCAGAGTGCGCTCCTTCCCATACCAGGAGCGCACTCTTCGCCAAATTACACAGTAGGACCGGTTCCGGTGTGTAATCTTATGCTAGCACAACCTCGGCTGGCACGCCCAGCACTTTGTAAAGACTGCGTGCAACGTCGAAACTCATCGACCTGCGACCATGAAGCAGGTCACTAAAGGTAGTGGCACTGATGCCAATCATCTGGGCAGCATCCTTCTGCTTCAATCCACGCTCTTTGACCTGAGTCAGAATGGCGTTGGTAAGCAGCGTACTCATCCTGCCTGGCAGTGGATGATAGGCACGACCATATTCATCGAGGGCATCGCTCAGCATTGTGAACTCTGCCTTCTCCTCTGAACTCAGCAACTCCATGTCGCCCAGTTCCGTCCCCCGTTCAATCAGCTTTTCCACGCGGGCTTCGTAATCCTTATACTCTTTTTCGTCCCTAATCGTCATAGCCTAAATATTTTTTATGTCCTTAATCTTGTCATACTCACCGTGCGTTCCAATAAACCGGATGGCCACCGTTCCCGCAAAGAACACCACCAGCACGACTGTCCGATAGTTGTTACCCTTGATATTGAACACATATCGGTTGTTTCCCACAAAGTCAGCCGAAGGAAAGTCGGCTTTCAAGTCTGCATGGCTCTTCCACTCCGCATCGGCCAAAATATTGCTCCAACGTTCTAATGCCTCTTTAGCATCAGCATGTCTGCGCGAGAATTCCTCGATACGTTCTGGAAACAATATTTTCATGCCTGTATCTCCATGATTCAATTTTCGGTGCAAAAATACAACAAATAACTGAAACGACCAAGAAAATACGCCAAAAACTTCACAAATCAGTGAACTGTTAAAAATAGAACAGTAAAATCTCCTCCGCAGAGAAAATATTTTTCGAGTGCAGAGGAGAAAATCTTGGAGTGCGTAGGAGGAACTTTTACACGTTTTTATTTCAACTATTTCTTTAATTATTGTTAATGCCCAAACCCCTCCCGAAGAAGGGCTCTTTTCGCATCGCCGAAGCGCACTTTTCATGATGAAGAAGCGCACTTTCCGCCTCTCAGAAACGCTCTTTTCATAAAGAAGAGTGCGCTCCTTCCCATATCAGGAGCGCACTCTTCGCCAAATTATACAGTAGGGCCGGTTCTCTCTTCGAGAGTGTGGCGTTGCAATCCGCTGTGTAATTTTGTCAGGTAGTAGTCGCTGAAATCCTTGCAGCCCAGGGGCAACTGATGGCGCACCAACGAGGGTAGCACGTCCTGCAACTGAAGAAAGAGTCGTTCACCAGGGGCGTCGTTGTCAGGCCACATATGGAATTCAGTTGAAAGTTGAGAGCCAAAAGTTGAGAGGATTTCCGCATCCTTGGGTTTGAACAAAGTGGCAGAAGGGATTGCGACCGCTTTATGACCAGCCGAGAGCATCGCCCAGCAGTCGGAACAACCTTCGGTGATGAAGAGTTCTTCGCCTGGCTTCAGCAGGTTCAGCACGTTCTGATTATAGAGTACGCATTGAGATCCCTGTGGGAATCTGAATCGAGGCTCTGCACCCTTTATCAAGTTCCTGTTTTGGATGCCAATCAACTTGCCTTGTCGGTCAAAGTAAGGAATCTGCAACCACGGAGTGCCGTTACGATCCTTCCACGAAGTGACTCTGCTCCAGCGTACAACGCGAGGGTCAATCCTTCGCTCCTCAAAGAGGAACTTCCGTGCTTCTGGCAAAAGCCAAGGACGCTCAAAGAACCGCTCATAGCGACTGGTATCAAACGGTTTTTGTTCAACACCCGAATTCCCTGGAGTCGTGAAACTCGTTACAATCACATTATGCTCATCTGCCAACCAACGGCAAGCATCAAGAAAACCCTTGCCAAGCACCTTCATTACAAAGCTGATACTGTCACCACTTTCGCCACAACTCCAGCATTTGAACTTATTCTTCTTGAATGCTAACGATGGTGTGTGGTCTGAATGGAAACAGCACAAAGCCTTGTGATGCTGAACCTTCATTCCAAGGCGTTGCGCCACACCCTCGCATGAGAGTGAGCGCAACTTTTCTATATCATACCTTTCCATCAGCGTTACCGTTTAAGCCTACACCTTTCAGGTACTCCTCAGTCTTGGTGTAGAGTCCCGTCTGGTTCGAGTAAGTGACAAAATTTCGGTTAGTCCACACAGAAATCTGGTGCTTGGTACCCTCCTTGCTCTTGCCAAGGCTGATACGCAGGTTCTCCAGCTGCTGCTCAGAGAATGGGTTAGGCAGACTCTCCAGCATATTCACCTGTCCACGTTTGTGGGTGTCCTCCGATGGCACTTCACAAATCATCTGATTGAAGACTTTTAAGCGAGACCATAGATCATAGTATGCAAAATAGACCATCCATTCACCGATGCTACGTGTGTAGGTCATATCGTTCAACAACCACAAGACAGCAGCCTTCTTCCACGCGGCAAAGATGCTGCGGTGGGAAATCTCAAAAAGCTCGTCGCTGTCGGCAAGGTTGGCCAAGTCGGCCATCTCTTCGGCCAGTTGGTCGGCCACACGGTTGAGTTGTTTCACATAGAAGCTACCACGGGCATTCGTCAAACGTTGTAAGTATTTATCACAGATAGCGATATAAGCTTCATCGTACTCCTTCTGTTTTGGAATCTTGCCGATGCGCTCGCCACGAGGCACATAGACGATGTTTACACGCGAGAAGAAACCGTTTCGCATGTCACGCTTATAGAAGGCCTGTGCCACTTCGGGCGTACTGCTCATGGTCATACAGAGTCTGATGACGGGATTGGCACTAACGCCGCTCTCAGAGCAACGGAGCTGACCGCCACCTCTCTCCACGTCGAAGGCATTACGGATGAGTACGCTCATCTGACTCTTGGAACCCGCGATGCGTGAGGCAGCTTCACACTCACTCAGATTGAGGTACTGGGTAAGACCGCCGTTCTGCTCCAGAGCCTGAGCATTCTGGGCAAAGGCCGGCTTGGTGATGTCTTCGGGCGGATAGAGGAAGTAGATGTCAGACGGGCGTTCGGGCTTCGCCTTGTTTGCAGAACGAGTCTTCATCTGACTGGACCATTGAGCCAGTCGCTGGAAGTCACCTTGGTCGTGCTCATCGAAGTCGCGGCACAAAACAGCTACCAAATGACTCAACTCTCGCTTACCAATACCCGACACACCAATCAGATGTGCGAGCTGTCCGGGCCCAATCTCGTATGATTTGCCGTCGCTGTACCTCATCTGCACGTTGTGAACGTGGGCAGATATGGCAGGAAATGCCATAGGTTTCAGAGGCTGGCGCATCTTTGCTGATGCTCTCGAAGTAAGGAATTTCAGGAATTCAGTACCCTTACCAGTAGCTGGCTCCTGAGGAGGAATGGGTGAAAAAATATCGTAAGTCATTGTCTTTTAAATACTTTAATTGATACTTAATGTTTGTGATGTCTTTGAGCTATCTCAAATCTCAAATCTCAATTATTTTTCCTTGCCATCACAACCTCTTCTTTTCGTATTCTATATATCTGATTATTAATTAGTTACAAGAACTATAAGAAAGGATTTTGTGATTTGCTGAGATAACGAGAAGTTATTGAGATTTGAGATTTGAGATTTTGACTCTTCTCTACGTGGCTACTCCTGCGAATCCTCTTCTCCTAAAAGTCGGGCAATAGTCAGCAACTCTTGGGCTGCTGCCACACAGAAGTCACGGAAAGTAAAGTCAGAGTAGAAGCGAGGACGGTTGAACTCCAAACGCTTCGTACCATCGGCCAACAGGTGAACGTTGACGCAACCGCCAGCAAAGATGACGGGATTGCGCTGAACGGTTTTCACCTTCTTTTCCTTAGCTTTTTCAGCAAAGCAGAAGTGGTCCTCGGAATCATGGAATAGGATTCCGTCAAGCATTGCTCCGACCGGCGGTCGTCCTGGCGTTTGCATAAACAATTTAAGGGTGGTGTCTTCCGTGTGAGGAAAGATGTCCTCAAACAGTTTGCGTTGACGATAGCCAATCCCAAGAGGATGCTCATTACTAAACAGAATGTCGTTGAGCAGAATTTCTGCTGCGAGGCGAGGTTCGTGCTGAGCACTTGCTTCGCGATTTTTTTTAGTGTTCATTTTAATTGAATTTTTTAATGAACACCCTTTACGCATTACCATCTTTATAGGGAAGGGTGCATACCCCAGATGGCGGGAAGGCTGCGCTACGCCTTACATCCCAATATTCGGAGCCGTGCCCGGTTTTTGACTGCTGACTTACATCTAAAAAAGAAAGCATCAGAAACTCCGATTTTGAAATTTCTGATGCAAAGTTACTGATAATATGTAAGTTGAATTCCTGAAAATATAGAATACTAACCAGCGTAGGGGCTAGTATTTTATTGTACTTGGATTTGTACTAGAGTCTGTACTAACTGGCATATTCTACAACTGCCATTCAATACCAATTTTCTTAATTGAAGTATTTGTTTTAAGAACTTCGTCAGAGTGCTCTGTCGTGTTCAGATCACGATTTGTCATGTAGTTTTTACAAGTAGATTTGGGAAGACCTGTAATATACTCGGCAAGACGGGCTGCTTCTGCTTTTGTTCCATAGACATCAAAGTCAACGCCTGACTCTTCTAATAATTTACAAAAGACTTCAAGCCGAACTTTATCACGGGGGTCATCCGAAATTGGTGCTTGTTGGTATATAGCCAACTCTTCCTTAAGGTGTTGTATCTCTTCGTCTTTTTCTTTAAGTTGTGATTGCATGTTCGATTCTGTCTCTGACAAATAGTCGCCGTCTATATCCGATTCTTCTTCTCCATTCTCCTTGGTATAGTCGTAATCGCAGTTAATTTCTCCTTTTGTAATTTTATCGACAATAGCATGAACCACATTTTGGACTGCACAATAAGGAACAACTCCATAAACAGGTATCTCATTGATAATTTGCTGAGCAATTTTCTTCTCTGCGCTAAATACTATCATCGTGTAGACGCACCCTACAACAATTGAATACACGTGCTCATATGGGTTGCCACTTAGAATATATTGAGTATCCATGGGGTCGAAGTTAAACTCATTACGTATTTCGTGACAGCGGTTTTTAAATTTCAGAACAGGTTTTTTTGAATCAGCGATACCTATTGCATAATGTTTGGCACGGCTCCATATATGTGATGCCATATTGTTGTCTCCAAACATGCTGTTAGTCTCGCATAGAACATCTGCCCACTCTTGGAAAAGATTCTCGTCAAGAAGAACTTCAAAATCAGTTAATTCGTTGTCTTGGTACATATTATCAAATCCTTTACTCTTTACTTCTTAATTTTATACTTCCTATTTTTATACTCACCCTCAATCTCAAGGATACCTTCATCCACGAGTTGTTTGAGGTAGTCGCGGGTTCTTGAGAGTTTGAGTCCTATGGCTTTCGAAATGGATTTAACATCTGAAATCTCGTTATCGGCGACAAAATCGATGATTTGCCTCCGATTTTCCTCATTTCGATTTCGATTTTCCGCTTTTTGCTCATTTTTATCAGCCTCCTCTTCATCCATCGACTTTATCAGCTTAAACACCAAATGCATTTGGCTGTATGCTATTCTGTCCTCGGGCGATGCCTCGCTCAGCCGGGTTAGTTCCTCGGCGTAACTGATGGCCCGTTGCAGGTCACCATTCTCCGTCAGGTACTTGTACAGATTGTTCTTCTTGAAATAGCGTGCCGTCTTTTCATAGTCGGGCATATAGTGCTGCAGGTCGGGCAACACATCCTCGCAACTATCATAATGCTTCATGGAAAGTTGCGGTAGGAAGTGAAGCAGGAACCAGAACTCGGTACACGGGTTGGTCTCAATCCAAATCACATTCCGACTGCTTTTCTTCTTCAATTTCTGATAGACGTCCATTTCTGCAGGCACCCTCAAAAGACGGTCCATATCCACAAGGCATACCACGTAGTCAGTATCGCGCTTCACGTATTCTTCTGCCAACTTCGCCATGTGCGGGATGTCCGAATGCTGAGGGAAGTCAGGCGCCACCTTGAACTTATAGCGGCATGCGATGCGGAGCGTGTCGAAGTACCACCACTCGGTTTCTCCCTCGCCTATGATTGCTATACTCTTCTTTACTGCCATGCGTCGTTACTCTGTTTCAAGGTAAATACTTCCGAGGAAAGGCAGGTCCACCAACTTGCCCTGCTTGTAGGCGTTGTATGGATTCATCGTCTTGTGCAGGCCGAGTGAAGAGAGTCGCTTCAGTTGCGTAGCCCCCTGACTGCTCTTATCGGTAAACCACACGATGTCTCTGCGAATAAAGTCCTCGTTCAGCAGATTGATGTCATGAGTGGTCATCAGCAACTGCGACGAACCCTCGCTATTGGCCAGGAACAGTTTGATGAAATAAGCAAGCAGTTCATAGTGGATGCTGGTCTCAATCTCGTCAATAGGAATAAAGTTGTTCTCGTGCAACACGTAGTACAGCACGATTGACATGCCCAAGAACCGATGCGTACCGGCAGACTCCAGCTTCTCATGCAACTCATATTCCCCATCCTCACCAGTATGTCTGAACATAATATCATCAAACTTGATGGTGCCACGCTTAAGCATTTCTATCTTAGCCTCCTCTGATATCGGAGCACTCTTGATGGTCTTCTCCATTTCAGGAGTGATGGGCTCTTCGCGCTCGTCGAGTGTCATGTCAACGATATTGAAGTCGCTGGCTTTCAGCAACTGGAGTAGGAAACGCTTTTTCTTGCCGTCCTTGTCATTTCGAAGTTCGTTTTTTACATCATACGACAGATAGTCCCTTGGGGTCAAGATACTCTGAATGCCCGATAGGAAGAAATCAAACACGTCGTTAAGCTTTGAAACGTGAGCATTCGATTGTCCGAAGGCAGCCATCACCGTGCAATTATTGGTCGTATTGCCTTCAATAGCACGCTGAGTAGCCTTGTCAATGCCAGCCTTATTGCCAAAAACCACCTCCGTATGGTCGGACTCCGATTGATAGACACGTTTATACAGAGAGGTAGGACGAGCGCTGGTATATACCATCAGCGATTCTTCGTAGATTCGCTTGCTATCGAATTCCAGGTTCAGGACATACTTCTCTCCGTTCAGCCAGAACGTCATCTGCATCTGCGAATGCTCATTCCTGCTGTGTTTGTCGAGCAGGAACGGGAAGTACCCCATGCCCTCATTCTTTGATTCAGGCTTGTTGAGCATGATGCTACGGAAAAACGACAGGGCTTGGAGCAAGGTAGTTTTACCGCTGGCATTACTACCATACACGATACCAATCTTCAGGAGTTCCACTCCTTCTGCCACTTCGTGAACATATTGATCACGCATATTGCCATCATTGGTCGGCACAAAACTAATAGTTTGCCGCTCCCTGATGCTGTAGAAATTCTGTACTTGAAACTCCTGTATCATAGTCGTACCATTAAATAATTGAATTATGAGTGCAAATATACAACAAGAAAGCCGATTTTGCAAATTTAATTGAGAATTTCGTGAAATATTCACCGTATTTTTAAATATAAATAACTTTTTAGGACTTCAAAGCCCCAAAATCGGCGAAATAGCGTATCGTCCTTGGTGAGGTTACGGCTCGCGCCCCGCGGCATTACGGCTCGTTGGTTTGCCTCATTTGAGATAGGCATTTTTTCTGAATATTCGACTCTTTTCGCAGTTTTTTTGCTCAAGGAGCCGTTATTCCGCATCTTTTTAGTACCTTTGCACTTATGAAACAGAGCAAGGAGTTTATCCAAGACGAAATATACGGTGAAAGACTACTGATTAGCGTAAATGCTGACCCAAGAGAGTTGCAGAGCAACATCCGTGCTGCTCGTGCTATACTCCATTCCTATTCCGACGTCACCATCACCATTAATGCCCACACTATGTCGTTTGGTCACAAGAATCCTGAATACACAATCGACGGGCAACTTGGTGATCGAAAAGGCATAATGGGTGAAAAAGGCGTAACGGCTGGTTTCAAGGCTGCGAAGAAACAAGGCTGTAAGATTGTGGTGATAGACCTTGATGAACACATTCTACAGGTACGTTCCTTTGAACTTTCAAAATATATCTCTCGCAGAAAGGCGGACTTTGTCAGCGGAATGATTGCCGCCTGCTACATCGTGTTCGATGGTGAAGCGGTAGCTGTTAATGCCAGCGTGCAAACACGTCAAGAGATTATGTCGGCTATCGAAATGCTCAATCCGGGTACACCATCATATTAAAAACTAAAGCCGCAGGTACTCGACCAACGGCTTTGTATAAAAGGAACGGTTGCGGAGCTTGATGTCATCGCGCCTATATGCAACTCTCATTCGTGCTGCAAAGATAGGCATTTTTCTGTTATCTTCCAAATTATTTCGCACTTTTTTCTTTTTAGAAGGTAAAAATACAAATATTATTTGTACCTTTGCCCCTTGAACGCTGGTGCAGACCTCGGTGGAGGTGCCAGTGCGACTTTTGTGGGTGAATAGATAGTTGTATCTATATTCTATAGAGGCTTTTCTCTAAATTTCCGACCAGAAATGTAACGAGCCTCGTGGAATCGGGATACACCTTTATATGAGGTGTACCCGTTCCTTAATGTCTCGTTACAGGGTCTTTGGTCGGATACCTAGAGAGAGGGCATAGAGGGAACGTGGTACACTTTCTTTGTATCTGCACTTTGATATCGTTTCACGCAAAAATCCGACCAATTATGAACGTAACGGACGATAAACAAGAACGGCAGGTAGTTTCACGTAAGCGCGTGGCTGACCATGGCGAGGTGTATACCGCCAAAAGGGAGGTCTGCGCGATGCTCGACTTGGTGAAGGAAGAGACGGAGCGTATTGACTCCCGATTTCTGGAACCTGCCTGTGGCAATGGAAACTTCCTCGTAGAGATATTGAGCAGGAAGATGGAGGCGGTACGACGGCAATACAGTCGCAACCGCTTCGAGTACGACCAGGCTTCGGCTGTGGCCGTCAGTTCGATGTATGGTGTAGAGTTGCTGCCCGACAATGTGGAGGCATGCCGCCTGCGTCTGCTGAATCAGTATCTTGAAACCTATCGGGAGCATCAGCATGTGGATGCCTCGCCTGAATTGGAACGATGCATCCGATTTCTGCTACGGAAAAACATTCTTTGTGGCGATGCCCTCACCATGCTTCAGAACAACGGCGAGCCTATCACGTTCTGTGAATGGACGTTCATAGGCACCAACGGCAAGGTGAAGCGGCGCGACTTTGAGCTGTCGGAACTGCTTCGCAACGTAGAGTACGACAAGCCAAAGCCTGGCGAGGAGGGCCTGCTATTTGCAGACACGGGTGAGCCTACTTTTGTCCATCTGCCCAAACGGGAATACCCACTGACTGACTATCTAAAACTGCCTGACTATGAATAACCGATTAAGCTATAATCCCGATGTACTGTCGTGTCTGGCTAACCTGAGCAACGACGAAGTGTTCACCCCACCGCAGCTGGCCAACCAGATGCTGGATATGCTGCCACAGGAGCTGTTTCGGAGTCCTGACACCAAGTTCCTTGACCCCTGCACAAAGAGTGGTGTCTTTCTGCGAGAGATTGCCAAGCGACTGATTGAGGGACTGGCCGACACGATTCCAGACCTGCAACAGCGCATCGACCACATTATGCATCACCAACTTTATGGCATCGCCATCACTCGACTGACCTCCATGATGAGCCGCCGTAGTCTCTACTGTTCGAAGAGTGCCAGCGGCAAGTATAGCATCTCGCAGTTCGACGATGAGGAAGGCAACGTCCGCTATCGTGACATTCGCCACTCGTGGGTGCAAGGCAAGTGCCGTTATTGCGGAGCCAGCCAAGAGGTCTATGACCGTGGCAGCGACCTTGAATCTCATGCCTACGAGTTTATTCACACAGACAATCCTAATACATTATATAAAAATATGACTTTCGATGTAATTATCGGCAATCCGCCGTACCAGCTGAGCGATGGGGGAAATAATGCAAGTGCAATACCTATATATAATAAATTTGTAACTCAAGCATTAAAACTTTCACCCCGCTATTTGACCATGATTATACCTGCGAGATGGTATGCTGGTGGAAGAGGTTTGGATGATTTTCGTAGTTCAATGCTAAACGATAATAGAATTAAAATATTAGTAGACTATTTTGATTCAGAAGAATGTTTTCCAGGAATAGATTTATCTGGAGGAGTTTGCTATTTCTTATGGGATAGAGAATTCTCGGGGGAAACTTGTGAAGTAACAACAAATATGCATGGTTCACGAAATGTGATGAACCGTCCCTTGCTAGAATTAGGAAATGACTCTTTCATACGCTTTAATGAATCTGTGACAATTTTAAGGAAGATTCAATCTAAAGGTGAAAAATCATTCAAAGAATTTGTTAGTAGTCAAAAACCTTTTGGTTTCAGAACATTTTTCAAAGGTAAAAGTAAACCATTTAAGGATTCCGTTGTTATATATGCAGCTAATAAGGAGATTGGCTATGTGGCATTTGATGATATAACAACAAATAAGAATTGGGTTAATGACTACAAAGTGTATATTTCAAGAGTATATGGAGAAAGAGGAGAATTCCCATATCTGATGATAGGTAAACCTTTTCTTGGAGAACCTAACACATGCTGTACTGAAACATATATAGTTATTGGTCCGTTTTCAACTAAGAAACAGGCAGAAAATGTCATTACATATTTGAGAACGAAATTTTTAAGATTTCTCGTTCTATTAAAGAAAAATACACAAGACGCTCCTGCTCGTGTTTATCAATTCGTCCCTCTCCAAGACTTCTCGAAACCTTGGACGGACGAGGAACTATATAAGAAGTACGGACTGACGGACGAGGAAATCCAGTTCATCGAGTCGATGATTCGCCCGATGGAATAAACAAAGAAAACAGAATAATAACACAGGCGCTCTTTGACAAGATTTTGATTGGAAAATTTGACTTGCGGTCGAATATTGTCGCGACTCAACAAAGGAAATGCAAGCATTTCTTTGTATTCGCTGCTCCAAAATTTGGAAGTAAAGGAAATAGTTCGTATCTTTGCAGCAAATTATTCGGTATGGCGATGTTAGTACTTCAAGATTGCATCAACAAGTTGGGTGCTTTTAAACAAGCTTTCGGCAAGCAGTTCGGTATTCGTAAGCTTGGTATCTTCGGTTCTGTAGCAAGACAAGAGAATACCGAGGATAGTGATATTGACATCGTTGTAGAAGTTGAAAAACCCACACTTCAGCTGATGTATGAACTGAAGGAGAAACTAAAGGAACTATTTAAGTGTGATGTTGACTTGATCAGGTTCCGGCCTACTCTTCGTCCTCTGTTTAAGTCGAATATATTAAACGATGTTGTTTATGTATAATGACGAGTCGGAAATAAAAGACAGATTAGAGGATATTTTTGAATCTATAGAATTGATTCAAGAGTGGAGTAATGGAATGACCCAATTGCACGACTTCATGATTTCGCCAAGTCGCGTTATGGCTTTTAATGCTTGCGTGATGAGGTTGCAAGTGATTGGAGAGCACGTGGGTAAACTGATGAAAGAAGATAGCAAACCTTTAGACAAATACACTGAAATACCTTGGCATGCAATTTATGGGATGAGAAATATCATTTCCCACGAATATGCAAATATTGATGAAGCAATTGTTATCTCGGTCATCAATGACGAGTTACCGAAACTTAAAAAGGTGATTGAGGAACTTCTTAAGCAGTACTCCTAATCAATTTCTTATATCTGAGCGCCATAACAAATCTATAGAAGGTTATGGCAACAACACAGAGTTATTTCCCACGGAAGTCGGAGTCGGCTCCGATGATTTATGCGTATGAGGACAAGTATGACCCACAGCTGCGCGGACTGCTGAAGGTGGGCTACACAACGATTGGCGTACAGGAGAGGGTACGCCAGCAGTACAACATCGTGCGGCCTGGAGAACCTCCTTACCGCATACTGGTGGAAGAGAGTGCCATGCGTCAGGACGGTACGGCGTTTATGGATCACGACGTTCACCGGATGCTGGTGAAGATGGGGTGCCGGAACATTGAAGGCGAGTGGTATCGCTGTACGCCCCAGCAGGTCAGGGCGGCCATCGTGGCCGTCAGAGAACGAATGGAAGTGGCATGGACGCGTGACAAGACCTTCGGCATGCGCCCGGAGCAAAAACGGGCTGTTGACAAGACGGCAGACTATTTTGACAGCTACAAGTCGGAAGCAGGGCGCGTGCCTCACTTCCTGTGGAACTGCAAGATGCGCTTCGGAAAGACTTTTACCACCTATCAACTGGCGTTGCGCATGGGGTGGCGGCGTGTGCTGGTGCTGACATTCAAACCTGCCGTGGCTCATGCTTGGGAAGAGGACTTGATGACACATGTGGACTTCCGTGGGTGGCAGTTTATAGCCCGCAGCCCGGAGGCTACTATAGACTATCAGTTCGAACATGCCGACCAGTCGAGACCAATGGTGGTTTTCGGTTCGTTCCAAGACTTCCTTGGGAAAAACACAGCCAGTGGCGGCATGAAACTGAAACACGAGTGGGCACGTGGTTTTAACTGGGACTGCATTGTGTTGGATGAATACCACTATGGTGCATGGCGTGAGAATGCCAAGGAACTGATAGGCGTCAGCGAGGATTTGGGCAGCGAGATTGAGAATCCCGACTACTTCGACGAAGACCTGATTCCCATCACGTCGAATCACTATCTTTACCTGTCAGGAACACCTTTCCGCGCCATTGCCTCCGGCGAGTTTATCGAGGAGCAGATATACAACTGGACCTATAGCGACGAACAGCGGGCCAAAGAGGAATGGGGCGACAAGCCTGACAATCCATACGCTTCGCTGCCCAGGATGGTGCTGCTGACGTACCAGTTGCCTGCGGAAATTTCGAGAGTGGCAGAGGAAGGTGAGTTTGACGAGTTCGACCTGAACTCATTCTTTGAGGCAGAGGGCAAGGGCGAGGATGCTGTGTTCAAACACCATGATGAGGTGCAGAAATGGCTCGACATGCTGCGCGGACAGTATCTGCCGACATCTATCAACGACTTGAAAACCGGTAACCGGAAACCGCCACTGCCATTCCTGAACGGTGACCTCTATTCGAACATGAACCATACGTTGTGGTTCCTGCCTAACGTGGCTTCCTGCTTTGCCATGCGCAATCTGCTGACGGAATTGCAGAATACGTTCTATCATGACTATCGGGTCATCGTGTGTGCCGGAACAAGGGCAGGTGTTGGGCAACAAGCTCTGCCACCCGTAGAGAAAGCCATGTCGCATCCAGACCCGCTGCATTGCAAGACCATTACGCTGACCTGCGGAAAACTGACAACAGGTGTTACCGTGCGTCCGTGGACGGGAATCTTCATGCTGCGTGACACATCGTCGCCAGAGACTTATTTCCAGTCGGCATTCCGTGTGCAATCGCCCTGGACCATCACCAATAGCGACGGACTGCATCCGAATCAAGTGGAGATATTGAAGAAGGTTTGCTACGTATTCGATTTTGCACCTAACAGAGCATTGCGTAAAGTGGCCGACTATTCGTGCCAGCTGAATATTGAAGAGGGTAATCCGGAGAAGTGCGTGGACGACTTTATCAAGTTCCTGCCCGTACTCTGTTACGAGAACGGAGTGATGAAAGTGCTCTCGGCAAGTGACGTATTGGATATAGCCATGAACAACACGTCAGCCACGTTGCTGGCCCGCCGATGGGAGAGTGCCTTGTTGGTGAACGTCGATAACTTCACGTTGCAGCGACTGATGAATAACAAGGAGGCAATGGCTGCATTGATGAAAATAGAGGGGTTCCGTTCGCTGAATCAGGATATTGAAACCATCATTAACAAGACCGACAACATCAAGAAGAAACGCAAGGAACACGAGGATGGATTGACAACTAAGGAAAAGAAAGAGCTGAGTGAAGCCGAAAAGGAAATCAAGAGCAAGCGGCGCCAGATACAGGAGAAGTTGATGAAGTTTGCCACACGCATTCCTATATTCATGTACTTAACGGATTTCCGTGAGTATTCGCTGAAAGACGTCATCTTGCAGTTGGAACCCAAATTGTTCGAGCGTGTCACGGGTCTTACCAAACAGGACTTTGCGTTGTTGGTAAGTCTTAATGTGTTCAATGAAGTTTTGATGAATGACGCTGTCTATAAATTCAAACGATACGAGGATAGCAGTTTGGCGTATGCTGGAGTAAACCGCCACGCAAAAGATGAAAAAGTGGGCGGATACAGTACCGTCATTACGATGGACGAATATTTATCATAAGCAAGCTGGTGATATTGCAAAATTGACTTCGTCGATAATGCCAACGCTCGGCATAATTGATGCAAGCATCATTTTGCACTCACTTATTGCATTATTGCATTGCATTGTTTTTCTCGATAAGGGGCAGGTTTTACAGAAAAAATAAGGGACTGGTACCTGTCTCGCACAAGAATATTATAAACCCCGCCGTTGGCAAAGAGCAGACTGCCAAGGGCGGAGTTTTGTATGGGGGGAATGTTCAGCCGTTGGCTATAAGTCGATTGCTGGTCATGTCGTACCTGACAGGATGGACGAAAGAGATGGCTCTGCCATCATATACGGCAGTAGTATCGATGCCACGACGGTGGAACTCGTCAAGGAGTGCCTGGTCGTGGTAGGCACGCATAGAGGACCAGCCTCGGCTTTGCACCTGTACGTTGAAAACGGTTACTAACTCGGGAATCTGCATGTCTGCAAAATGCAGAGCAAACTTGATGTAATAAATGTGTTGTTGCATAACTTTTTGTTTTTGATGTTAATACTATCCGCATCGTACCTTGACCACCGTGGCGCTTATGCAAAAACTCGGTTGGGCAATTGCCCTTCCTCTCTCGCTCGGTTGGCGAGTCCATCCTAAGATGACTGCTCTTGATGCTTCGGGTGCAAGGCTCGTGCAAGTCGAACGCAATGGAGCTTGTTCCAATTGCTGAGACGCAGCCGAGTCTCGCTAAATCTTTGGCAAAAGTACAAAGAAAAATCGGAATTCCCAAATAATTCTAAAAGAAAGGTATGACTCGCAATCATGGCATCAAGATAATCTTTCTTATTTATCTTGCTCCAGTCAACACATATTTTCAGTTGTTTCTTAAAAATCAAGTCAAGCCAAATACGTGTACTTCGTCCATTGCCTTCCATAAACGGATGGGCCATATTCATCTCGACATATTTATCCACAATCTCGTCGAAAGATGTTTCAGGCATTTTTTCGACAGTTTGCAAATACTCTCACCAATTGTATGATGTCGTCTTGAGCGAAGCAGTCTGTAGCATATCGCTTACCATCAGCAGCTGTCATTTTCAGTTGACTACAACGTGTAGTCAACTCGTTCCCAGCTTTCTTGAGACGGGTCTTCAGCACACTCCAATATTTACGAGGATTAGGACTATCGGTAATAGCCCCAACGATATCCACAATAGAGAACTACCATGTGGACTTTTCTTCATCCCACACAGCCCTGACCTCGTGATAGGCTTCCTGCATATTTCTCTAAGCGTTCAATGGCTTCGAGGATATGCTCTAAACGGGTTTTATCTCTAAGAAGCTCTCTCATAAATCAGGATTTTATCGCGATCGGCACTCTCACGGGCGAAAGGCATAAGACCTTTAACTGTAACGAGGTCAACCTCAAGATTTAACAGTTCTTGCAGGTCGAGATGCATACCACTAAGCTTGAACAATCCAACAGACTTATCAGGCTGAATCAGTATGTCGATATCCGAGTCTGCCGTCTGCTCGCCACGGGCATAGGAACCAAAAATCCATGCTTTCAGGACGGGCTGCGTCTTGAAATATTCGGCTATTTGTTTTGTCATTACCTGTGTACTCATTGTCTGAATATTGATATTTATCGGTGCAAATATACAAAATATATTCCAATGTTGGAAAGAAAAAGGACAAAAACTTACGCTTTTATGGTTTCTGGGCTGGACACAGCGGGACAGATACCCTCTGTGTTTTAAAAATGCAAAAGCGCTATCTCGTCAAGCCAGGAAGAGGCTGCCCACCTGATAGGCCAGGGCGCTGACGACCCATGCCAGGACGGTGGTGTAGAGGGCGGCGAAGCCTGCCCAGCGCCAGGAGCCGCTCTCGTGCTTGATAGCAGCGATGGTAGCTATGCAGGGGAAGTAGATGAGCACGAAGAGCAGGAAGCAGAAGGCCGTGAGCTGCGAGAAGTCGTAGTCGCAGGTGGTATAGAGCACGCCGATGGTAGAGGCCACAATCTCCTTGGCACCGACACCCGCCAGCAGGCTGACGTCCAGACGCCAGTTGAAGCCCTGCGGCAGGAAGAGGGGTTCGATGGTCTTTCCCAACGAGCCGATGAAGCTCTGCTCCAACGACGGAGCCACGCCCATGGTGCCGAAATAGCCCAGCGCCCACACGATGATGCTGGCCACGAGGATGACGCCTCCCATCTTCTTCAGATACTGCTTGCCCTTCTCCCAAGTGTGGCGGAAGATGGCCTTGGCCGTCGGGAAACGGTATGGCGGCAGCTCCATGACAAACGGCGTGTCGTCGCCCTTGATGACCCATTGGCTCAGGATGCGGGCTATGATGACCGAGAGCAGGATGCCCGTGGCGTAGAGCGACACCATGACTAAGCTCTGGTAGCGCACCGAGAAGAAGGCTCCCGTAATCATAATGTATATGGGCAGGCGTGCCGAGCACGACATCATGGGCAGCACCAGCATGGTGATGAGTCGCGAGCGCCGGCCCTCGATGGTACGTGTGGCCATCACGGCAGGCACGTTGCAGCCAAAGCCCATGATGAGCGGGATGAACGACTTGCCGTGCAGGCCCATGCCGTGCATCAGCTTGTCCATGATGAAGGCAGCACGGGCCATATAGCCCGAATCCTCCATCAGCGAGATGAACGTATAGAGAATCAGAATCTGCGGCAGGAAGATGATGACGGAGCCCACTCCGCCGATGATGCCGTCGACGAGCATGGCCTTCAGCGGCCCGTCGCTCATGTGACGGGCAACGAAATCGCCCAGCCATTCGACACCCCACTCTATCCAGTCCATCGGGTACTGGCCGAGGGCAAACGTTACCTCGAACATCAGGAACAGCAGGGCAAAGAAGATGGGGAATCCCAGCCAGCGGTTGGTAATGACGCCGTCGAGCAAATGGGTGGTCTTGTAGGTGTCGCTCTTCTTGCCTATCATGTAGCCGGCCTCGTGCAAGGCACCGCGCACAAAGCCATACTTGGCATCCATGACAGCTGTCTCGGTATCGTTGCCCGTCTCTTCCTTCACGCGGCGGGTCGCCAGCACACAGGCCTCGCGAATCTGTGCCGCCTCGGGCAGGTCGTCCACCACACGCCACGCCTCGCGGTCGTTCTCCAACAGTTTGATAGCCAGCCAGCGCGTAGAATATCGCAATCGCAACAAGTCGTTACCCTTCAAGAACTTCTGAATGTTGGCTATACCTTTTTCTATCTCGTGGCCATGGTTGATATGGATGTGTCGGTAGTAGTTGTCGTGGCCCTCCTGACTCTCGAAGATGTGGATGACCTCGCGCAGCAGGTCCTCCAATCCCCTGCCCGTCTTGAACGACGTGGGCACCATCGGCATACCCATTAATGAGGATAGCTTGTCGATGTTCAGCCGGTCGCCCCGTCGTTCCAGTTCATCGTACATGTTCAGCGCGCACACCACCCTCAGGTGCATGTCCATCAGCTGGGTGGTCAGGTAGAGGTTGCGCTCGATGTTCGAGGCGTCAAGAACGTTGATGATGACGTCCGGTGTATCGTCCACCAACTGCCGGCGCACGTAGAGTTCCTCGGGCGAATAGGTCGTGAGCGAATAGGTGCCGGGCAGGTCGATGAGCTTGATGTGATAGCCCTCGAAGTCGGTATAGCCCTCCTTGGCATCGACGGTGACGCCGCTGTAGTTGCCCACCCGCTCATGGGCGCCGCTAGCGAAGTTGAAGAGTGACGTCTTGCCGCAGTTGGGATTGCCCACCAGCGCCACATTGATGTTGTGGCGGGCGGAATGGGCACGGTAGTGGGCGGTCATGGACACGTTCTGCGGCTCCGTGACGTTGAGCGCCTCCGCACTGTCCGTCACCACCTCAATCTGCTCTGCCTCCTGACGGCGCAGGCTCACCTCGTAGCCCATCACCCTGTACTTGACAGGATCCTGCAGGGGTGCGCTCAGCAGCACATCCACCTCCTGGCCCTTGATAAAGCCCATCTCAATGATGCGCTTACGGAAGCCACCGTGACCTTTCACCTTGACGATATAGGCCTTGTCGCCTGTCTTCAATTCCGAGAGTCTCATACCTTCTTTGTCTATTTGCGGGCAAAGGTACAAAATTAATTCGACACACGGAACATTGTTGCCTACAAATACCTAAAAATAATGATGGTACCCGTAGCGGAGCCTATTGGAGGACGGCGCAAGAAAATTCTTTGCTACGGGCAAGAAATTTTCTTGCGCCGTGCTCCTCAGGGCGGTTTGACGGGCACGAAAGCGGCTGTTGGAGTATTCCGTCAGCGCAATGGGCGTACAAACTTCATTTCTTGAAGGATACGCTTCTGCCGCTTCAGCATGTAGGCACTGGGGTTGGCAGAGTTGAAGCGGCGTGGGTTGGGCAGCGTGGCGGCAATCAATGCACACTGGGCTTTCGACAGCTGGGAAGCCTGGGTGTTGAAATGCCACTCGGCAACAGCACTGGCACCGTAGATGCCGTCGCCCATCTCGATGGAATTGAGGTAGACCTCCATGATGCGCTCCTTGGACCACATGAGTTCGATGAGGACGGTAAAATAGACCTCAAAGCCCTTGCGGACCCACGAACGTCCGGGCCATAGGAAGACGTTCTTGGCGGTCTGTTGGCTGATGGTGGAAGCGCCGAGTTTACGTTTCTCCGGATGCTTGATGTTACGCATGGCGGCATGCTCAATGGCGGTATAGTCAAAGCCGTGATGTTCCGGGAAGTGAGCATCTTCGGAAGCCATGACAGCCGTAGGCAGCGAGGGTGACATCTCGTCGATCGACACCCATCGGTGGCGGAGTTTCAGTTCTTCGCCAGCACTCACCTGCTGTGCGCAGCGGATGAACATCAGCGGCGTGAACCACACCGGCATCCAGCGCAACACGAGAACAGAAAGAATAGTGGAGGCAAAGAATGCCACCACTATTCCTATCAGTATCTTCTTGATGAAACGATTGAAGCGCTTCACTTCTGAATATAATTTTTAATTCTTAACCGAATTAGTTGGCCTGCTGCTGAGCCTCCTGGATCATCTTCTGCGAAGCGTACATGTAGACCTCCACACGACGATTCTGCTTACGACCTTCAGCGGTAGAGTTGTCAGCAACGGGGTTGGTAGAGCCCTGACCCTCGACGCTCTTGATCTGAGCGGCGCTGACACCACAAGACTTCAGATAGTTGTTGACACTGTTGGCACGGCTGACAGACAGAGGCTGGTTGATGGCATCGGTACCAGTGTTGTCGGTATGACCGATGATGGCAATGTCCATGTCCTTGTTGTTGTTCAGCACCTGGGCAAACTGAGCCAGCGAGTTCTTGGCTTTGGCAGAAAGGTCAGCCTTGTTGGTCTGGAACAGGATACCAGAGTCGAAAGTCACCTTGACAGCATCCAGACCATTGGCGTCCTTTATTTCCTCCACCTGAGCGTTCTTCACAGCCTCGGCCTCGGCCTTGGCCTTGTCCATCTTCTTACCGATGATGGCACCAGCACCAGCACCTACGGCACCACCCACGGCAGCACCAATAGCTGTATTACCAGCAATGTGACCGATTACGGCACCCAATACAGCACCACCAGCAGCACCGATACCGGCACCTTTCTGCGTATTGTTACATGCGCAAATCATTCCTACACAGAGGAGTAAAGAAAGAATCTTAATCTTCATAATCATTTAAAATAATTAAGTGAAACATTCAATTTTGGTGCAAATTTACAAATTTCTCTAAACTTTAATCTCTAAACTCTAAACTTTTTGCTACCTTTGCAGCAAAATTTAAGAAATAGACAAAGAAATATGGCAAAAGAATTAAAAGAATTAACAAAACGGGCTGAAAATTACAGCCAGTGGTATAACGACCTGGTGGTCAAGGCCGACCTTGCCGAACAGTCAGCCGTTCGCGGTTGTATGGTTATCAAACCTTATGGCTATGCCATTTGGGAGAAGATGCAGCAGCAGTTAGACAAGATGTTTAAGGAGACGGGTGCTCAGAACGCCTACTTCCCCCTGCTGATACCGAAGTCGTTTCTGAGTCGCGAGGCCGAGCATGTAGAGGGCTTCGCCAAGGAGTGTGCCGTCGTGACGCACTACCGCCTGCGTGCCAAGGATGACAAGAGCGGCGTTGAGGTGGACCCCTCGGCTAAGTTGGAAGAGGAGCTCATCGTGCGTCCTACCTCCGAGACCATCATCTGGAACACCTATAAGAACTGGATTCATTCCTGGCGCGACCTGCCCCTGATGTGCAACCAGTGGTGTAACGTCATGCGCTGGGAGATGCGCACCCGTCCGTTCCTCCGCACTTCGGAGTTCCTGTGGCAGGAGGGTCATACCGCCCACGCCACCAAGGAGGAGGCCGAGGAGGAAGCCAAGAAGATGCTCCACGTCTACGCCTCGTTTGCCGAGGAGTGGCTGTCGCTGCCCGTGTTGCAGGGTGTGAAGAGCGAAACCGAGCGCTTCGCCGGCGCCCTGGACACCTATACCATCGAGGCCATGATGCAGGACGGCAAGGCGCTGCAGAGCGGCACCAGCCACTTCCTGGGACAGAACTTCGCCAAGGCCTTCGAGGTTACCTATCTTAATAAGGAGAATAAACCCGAATACGTGTGGGCCACCTCATGGGGTGTGTCGACCCGCCTGATTGGTGCCGTGATCATGGCCCACTCCGACGACAACGGTCTGGTGCTGCCTCCGCGCATCGCCCCCATCCAGGTGGTCATCATCCCCATCGCCACCAAACCCGAGCAGATGGAGCTGGTAAACAAGGAGATACAGCCCGTCATCAGCGAGCTGCGCTCGAAGGGCATCAGCGTCAAGTTCGACGACGCCGACAACAAGCGTCCCGGCTTCAAGTTTGCTGACTATGAGCTGAAGGGCGTTCCCGTACGTCTTGTGCTGGGTGCCCGCGACTTGGAGAACGGCACCATCGAGGTGATGCGCCGCGACACTTTGGAGAAAGAGACCCGCAGCATAGAGGGTATCGCTGAATACGTGGAGCAGCTTTTGGACGAAATCCAGAAGAACATCTTCGAGAAGGCCCGCAAGTATCGCGACGAGCACGTCTATGAGTGCGAGAACTACGAGGAGTTCAAGGAGAAGGTCAAGGACGGCGGCTTCTTCCTCTGCCATTGGGACGGCACCGCCGAGACCGAGGCCCAGATCAAGGAGGAGACGCAGGCAACCATCCGCTGCGTGCCCTTCGCCTATGAGCAGACCCCGGGTGTCGACATGGTCAGCGGCAAGCCTGCCAAGCACCGCGTCATCATCGCCCGCAGCTATTAATATATATAATTAAGGTGAAAAGATAAAAAGTAATAAGGTAAAAGAGAAGACATGATAACAGTCACAAACCTGGCTATCCAGTTTGGAAAGAAGACGCTCTACAAGGACGTCAACCTGAAATTCACAAGTGGTAACATCTACGGCATCATCGGTGCCAACGGAGCCGGCAAGTCTACCCTGCTCCGCGCCATCAGCGGCGAACTGGAGCCCAACAAGGGAACCATCGAGATGCAGCCCGGCGAGCGCCTGAGCGTGCTGGAACAGGACCACTTCAAATACGACGAGTTTACCGTCATGGACACCGTGCTGATGGGACATCAGCCGCTGTGGCAGAACATGAAGGAGCGTGAAGCCCTCTATGCCAAGGCCGAGATGACCGAGGAGGACGGCGTACGCGCAGCAGACCTGGAGATGGCCTTTGCCGAGATGAACGGCTGGGAGGCCGAGAGCGAGGCGGCCCAGTTGCTGCAGAACTTGGGAGTCGCCGAGAGCCAGCACTACAAGCAGATGAGCGACATCTCGAACAACGAGAAGGTGCGCGTCATGCTGGCCAAGGCGCTGTTCGGACATCCCGACAACCTGCTGCTCGACGAGCCTACCAACGACCTCGACCTGGATACCGTCCAGTGGTTGGAGGAATACCTGTCGAACCTGGAGCAATGCGTGCTCGTGGTCAGCCACGACCGTCACTTCCTCGATGCCGTATCGACACAGACCGTCGATATCGACTTCGGCAAGGTGACGCTGTTCTCGGGCAACTACTCCTTCTGGTATGAGTCCAGCCAGTTAGCTCTGCGCCAGCAGCAGAACCAGAAGATGAAGGCCGAGGAGAAACGCAAGCAGCTGGAGGAGTTCATCCGCCGCTTCTCTGCCAATGTGGCAAAGTCGAAGCAGACCACCTCGCGCAAAAAGATGCTGGAGAAGTTGAACGTCGAGGAAATCACCCCGTCCACGCGAAAATATCCCGGCATCATCTTCTCGATGGAGCGCGAACCTGGCACGCAGATTTTAGAGGTGGAGGGTCTGAAGGCTGTCGATGCCGACGGCACGGTACTCTTCGACAACGTCAGCTTCACCATTGAGAAGGGCCAGAAGACGGTCTTCCTGTCACACAACCCCAAGGCCATGACGGCGCTATTTGAGATTATCAACGGCAACCGCGAGGCCGACGCCGGCACCTACAAGTGGGGCGTCACCATCACCACGGCCTACCTGCCGCTGGACAACACCGAGTTCTTCCAGTCGGAAATGAACCTGGTGGACTGGCTCAGCCAGTTTGGCACCGGCAACGAGGTGATGATGAAGTCGTTCCTGGGCCGTATGCTGTTCAAGGACGAGGACATCCAGAAGAAGGTGTGTGTGCTCTCGGGAGGCGAGAAGATGCGCTGCATGATAGCACGCATGCAGCTGAAGAACGCCAACTGTCTGATCCTCGACACGCCCACCAACCACCTCGACCTGGAGTCGATTCAGGCTTTCAACAACAACCTGATACAGTTCAAGGGGAATATTCTCTTTGCCTCGCACGACCACGAGTTCATCAATACCGTGGCCGACCGCATCATAGAACTGACGCCCAAGGGCACCATCGACAAGCTCACCTCCTACGACGATTACATCTATGACGAGAGCATCAAGGAGAGGAAAGCAGAACTGTATGCTTAAGCAAATGGACAATGGATAATTGATAATGGACAATTTATAATTGATAATTGGCACGATATTTGCAATAGTAGCCTTAAAAGAAGTTTAATACTGACACGAGTTATGACAGAAGAAGAATTAAAGAATCAGGAAGAGGCTGAAAACCTCGACAATACGGTTGCTGCTGAAGAGGCAGCAGAGACAGCAGAGGCAGCAGAGACAGCTGACACCGAAAAGCAGGAACCCGCAGAGGAGAAAGACCCGCTGCAGGCTGCCCAGGAAGAGATTGAGCAGTTGAAAACCCAGATGCTCTACAAGACAGCTGAGTTCGACAACTACCGCAAGCGCACGCTGAAGGAGAAGGCTGAGCTGATACTGAATGGCGGCGAAAAGGCCGTCAGCGCCATTCTACCCGTCATCGACGACATGGAGCGCGCCATCGAGAACGGCAGCAAGACGGATGATCCTGCTGTGCTGCGCGAAGGCATGGAACTCATCTACCATAAGATGATGAAGGCTCTTGAGAGTCTTGGTGTCAAGAAGATGGAGACCGAGGATGCTGACTTTGACACAGACATGCATGAAGCCGTAGCCATGGTTCCCGGCATGGGCGATGACAAGAAAGGCAAAGTGATAGACTGTCTGCAGACAGGATACATACTGAATGAAAAGGTTATCCGTCATGCAAAAGTCGCTGTCGGTCAGTAGGATAAAGATTCTAGACTAATTAAATAATAATTAATATTAAAGATTCAATCATGGCCCAAAAGCGTGATTATTACGAGGTGCTTGGCGTTGACAAAAACGCTACTGAAGACCAGATTAAGAAGGCGTACCGCACCATCGCCATCAAATACCACCCAGACCGTAATCCCGGCAACAAGGAAGCCGAGGAGAAATTCAAGGAGGCTGCAGAAGCCTACGATGTACTGCACGACCCACAGAAGCGTCAGCAGTACGATCAGTTCGGTTTTGACGGTCCTGGTGCTGGTGGATTTGGCGGTTTCAACGCAACATCCATGAACATGGACGACATCTTCTCGATGTTCGGCGACATCTTTGGCGGCAGAGCAGGCTTCGGCGGATTCGGTGGCGGCGGTAAGCGTGGCCCACAGGTTCACCGCGGCAGCGACCTCCGTCTGAAGGTCAAGTTGTCGTTGCAGGAGATAGCCCATGGTGTTACCAAGAAATTCAAGGTGCGCAAGGACATCACCTGCTCACATTGCCACGGCACCGGCGCCGAGGGGGGCAGCACCAACGAGCAATGTCCGACCTGTCACGGCAGTGGCGTCATCACCCATACTACCCAGAGCATCTTCGGCATGATGCAGACTCAGGGCGTATGTCCCACCTGCGGCGGCGAAGGAACTGTCATCAAGAACAAGTGTAAGCACTGTGGTGGCACGGGTGTTGAGAAAGGCGAGGAAGTGGTAGAGATTAAGATTCCCGCCGGTGTGGCCGAAGGCATGATTGTCAACGTCCCCGGCAAGGGCAACGCCGGCCATCGTAAAGGTGTAAACGGAGACATTCAGGTATTCATCGAAGAGGAAGAGAACGACCAGTTTATCCGCGACGATAACAACCTGATATACAATCTGCTGCTCGATTTCCCGACAGCAGCACTTGGAGGAGATGTCGAGATTCCTACCATCGAAGGGACCCGTCTGAGAGTCAAGATGGAACCTGGCACGCAACCCGGTAAGACACTGCGTCTGCGGGGCAAGGGACTACCTTCTGTTCAGGGCTATGGGCACGGCAATGGCGACCTTGTTGTCAACGTCAGCGTGTACATTCCGAAGACCCTGTCAAGGGACGAGAAGCAGGCCATCGAGCAATTCCGCCAAAGCGACAACTTCAAGGGCGATGCCGCCACCAAACGTAGCATTTTCCAGAAATTCAAGAACTATTTCAATTAAAAGATGACTTATCAAGAGACCTGTGATTATCTGTACAACCAGATGCCCATGTTCGAGCGACAGGGCGGAAGTGCCTACAAGGAAGGACTTTCCAATACGTTGGCTCTTGACGAGCATTTTGGTCATCCCCATCAGGCTTACGCTACCATCCATGTGGCAGGCACCAATGGCAAGGGTAGCGTGTCGCACAGCATAGCTGCACTCCTGCAAGAGTGCGGCTATCGCGTAGGACTCTACACCTCCCCTCATCTGGTAGACTTTCGTGAACGTATCCGAGTAAACGGCCATCCTATCACGGAAGACTACGTGGTGGAATTCGTTGAACAGGAGCGTCCTTTCTTCGAGCCTTTGCGCCCTTCATTTTTCGAAGTCACTACCGCAATGGCATTCAAGTACTTCCTTGACATGGATGTCGACATTGCCGTCATCGAAGTAGGACTGGGAGGTCGTCTCGACTGTACCAATATCATCACGCCGATTATCAGCGTCATCACCAACATTAGTTTTGACCACACGCAGTTTCTGGGTGACACATTGGCAGAGATAGCACTTGAGAAAGCCGGTATTATTAAGAAAGGAGTCCCCGTTGTCATAGGAGAGGCCACCAGCGAGACCCGTCCTGTCTTTGAACATAAGGCAGAAGAGAACAATGCTCCTATCATCTTCGCCGAGGACAATCCAGAGGTTGTCAGCGCCGACATGCTGCCTAGTGGCGGCATGCACTACAAGACAAGACGCATGGGAGAGTTTGACGGTGATTTGGGTGGTTTATACCAGTCCAAAAACATGAATACCATTCTTACTGTTTTCCACATTCTGGCAGTAAATGGTTACCTTTCCAATAGTGAGACCGAAAAAAGCATAGAGAAATCCCTGTATGAACTGCATGAAGCCATGCGGATGGTGGGCAAGAAGACCGGTCTTATGGGAAGATGGCAGACCATCCAGACCTGTCCAATGGTAGTCTGCGATACGGGCCATAATGTTGGTGGCTGGGAATATCTCAGCAAACAACTTGAGATGGTAAAATGTCAGCAACTACATATTGTCTTTGGTATGGTGAACGACAAAGACATCAAAGGCGTCATGAATTTATTGCCCAAGAAAGCTATCTTCTATTTTACCAAGCCTCAGTCCTCTCGTGCCCTCAACGAGAAGACGGTACAGATCCTGGCTGCTGGCCATAATCTGAAAGGTACGAGCTATCCGACTGTGCAAGAAGCCTATAAGGCAGCAAAGGAGGCCGCATCTATAGACGATTTCATCTTCATCGGAGGTTCCTCTTACTTGGTTGGAGATTTTCTCAAAACTTGCATTTAGGTGTTTTTAACACTCCCATAACGTTTTTTTTAGCGTTTCTTTCGTCATTCTCGTTTTTTTTCGGTTACTTTGCAGGTTAGAATATTGTAACTAAAACCAAACGAATATGGCTAATACAACAGAAACAGCGAATTTGTGCGGTCTGAATCGTAAGGATTTCCAGACCACGGTGAACGGAAAGAAGACGGATCTTTACATTCTGAAGAACCGCAAGGGCTACGAAGTAGCAGTATCTAACTACGGTGGTGCCATCGTTGCCATCATGGTTCCCGACAAGGACGGCAAGGTAGCCAATGTCATTCAGGGACATGGTAGCATTGAGCAACTGATGAGCGGCAACGAGCCTTACCTCTCGACGTTGATTGGACGTTGGGGTAACCGTATCTGCAAAGGTCAGTTCACGCTGAACGGCAAGGACTACCAGCTGGCACTCAACGACGGTCCCAACCACCTGCACGGCGGTCTGAAGGGTTTCAACTGCAAGGTATGGGATGCCCGCCAGATGGGTCCCCGCTCGCTGGCCCTGCACCGCGTATCGTCCTACGGCGAAGAGGGTTACACCGGTGAGTTGGATGTTACGGTAGAATACACCTTTACCGACCAGAACGAACTCGTCATCGAGTATTTGGCAACCACCAACAAGAAGACCATCGTCAACCTGACCCACCATGCTTTCTTCAGCCTGGCAGGCACGGCAGATCCCACTCCTACCATCGAGGATCAGATTTGCGAGATCAACGCTGACTTCTATCTGCCTACCGACGACACCGCTATTCCTACCGGTGAAATCCTGAAGGTGGCTGGTACTCCCTTTGACTTCCGCACGCCGAAATCTTTCGGACAGGATATTGAAGCTGACAACGAGCAGATCAAGTTCGGTCACGGCTTCGACCACAACTACGTGCTGAACAAGAAAGAGGAGGGTGAACTGAGCTTTGCTGCCCGTATCACCGACCCGAAGAGCGGCCGCACCTTGGAGTGCTACACCACAGAACCCGGTATGCAGCTCTACACGGCTAACTTCGCCACGGGTTACAAGGGCGCCAACGGTTGCACGTTCCCCCGCCGTAGTGCCGTATGTCTGGAGACGCAGCACTTCCCCGACAGCCCCAACCGTCCCTACTTCCCCTCGGTGGTGCTGAATCCCGGTGAACAGTACAAGCACAAGACTATCTATCGCTTCGGCATAGCAGAATAGTTTATTCAATAACCCTATTATATAAATAAGGTAAATTATTATGGGTAATCAAAATCAAACCCCGAATTATACATTCGCCCTGATTGTTGTCTTCATCGTATGTTTCCTCATCGGATTCATCACGACGATGAACAACTCCATGATTGACTTCTGCTCGAAGGCTTTCAATCTGAGCGCACAGGAAGGACAGTATGTCAACTCCGCTTTCTACGGTGCTTACTTACTGGCTATTCCCTTCTCGTTGCTGATGAGCAAGATTGGCTACAAGGCTACGCTTATTCTTGGTCTTGCCGTGGCTGGTGTTGGTTTCGTTATCAACTCATTAGGCATCGACTGGGCCATTGGTGCTAATTCCAATGTGTATGCATTCTTCCTGGGTTCCATGTGCTTGGTGGCCATGGGTGTGGTGATGCTGCAGAACGTGGCTAACCCCTACGTCATGGTGTTGGGCAGACCCGAGAGCAGCGCCTTCCGTATGACGCTGTCACAGGCGCTGAACTCAGTGGCCACCACTGTTGCCCCCATGTTCGTCACCTATGTCATCATCAACGGTAAGACCCCTGCACCCGAGTATGTGCCAGGACCGTTTATGGGATTGGGCATCTTTACCATCATCATCTGTCTGGTGCTGGTATTCATGAAGCTGCCGAAGATTGACGAGGGCGCCCAGAGCAAGGAGTTCAACCAGCATCCTGCCGAGAAGAGCACCGTGTTTGCCTATCCTCACGTATGGCTTTGCGCATTGGGCATCTTCATGTATATGGGTGTCGAAATCGGTGTTCCTTCCATGCTGCCTTATCGTTTCCAGCTATTAGGCGAAACCGATAGCAATATCATTACAGGTTATCTGGCCTTCTATTGGGGAGGCATGATGGTAGGCCGTTTCATCGGTGCTGGCATCCTCACCAAGTTCAAGCCCCGCATGGTGCTGTCGTGCTGCGTCAGTCTCGGTGCGCTGTGCATCCTGCTGTCACTCCTGTTCGCCAGCAGCATGTTTGGCATCTGGCTGATGATTGCTGCCGGTCTGTTCCATAGCGTTATGTGGCCTCTCATCTTCAACCTGGGTCTCATGCACTTGGGCCGTCACACCAAGGCTGCCTCTGGTGTCATCAATACGGGTGTTATCGGCGCTGCCATCCTGATGCCTATCATGGGTGCCGTCGTTGACGTCACGGGTGTCATCATTGCCATGTGCATCATGTTTGTCTATTACGCCTACATCTTCTGGTTCTGCAACTGGGGTAGCCTGATAGGTTTGGAAGACAGAAAATGAGTATTAATATTAACATTTAAACCTATTAATAATATGATGGAAATCGATTTTGTAAGAAGCCGCTTCATTAAGCACTTTGATGGTAAGACGGGTAATGTCTATGCATCGCCCGGCCGCATCAACCTGATTGGTGAGCATACTGACTATAATGGCGGATTTGTATTCCCCGGAGCTGTTGACAAAGGTATCATGGCCGAGATGCGTGCCAACGGAACGGAAGATACCGTGATGGCCTATGCCATCGACCTGAAGGACCGTGTGGACTTCCACCTGGACGACCCTGCAGGTCCCCGTGCTTCATGGGCACGCTACATCTACGGCATTGCCCTGGAGATGCGTAAGCTGGGCGTTCCCGTGAAGGGCTTTAACATTGCCTTTGCCGGTGACGTGCCCCTGGGTGCCGGCATGTCGTCAAGTGCCGCTATGGAGAGTTGCTTCGCCTGTGGTCTGAACGACATCTTCGGCGACAACAAGGTATCGCGGTGGGATATGGTCCTGGCCGGACAGGCTACCGAGCACAACTACTGCGGCGTCAACTGCGGCATCATGGACCAGTTTGCCTCTGTCTTCGGCAAGGCCGGCTGTCTGATGCGCCTCGACTGCCGCAGCCGTGAGTTCGAGTACTTCCCCTTCAAGCCCGACGGCTACCGCCTCGTGCTGCTCGACAGCGTCGTCAAGCACCAGCTGGCCGGCTCGCCTTATAACGACCGCCGCAACTCGTGCGAGAATGTAGTGAAGCACATCCAGGCCAAGCACCCGGAGGGCAAGTACGAGACCCTGCGTGACTGCACCTGGGAACAGCTGGACGAGGTTCGTGCCGAGGTAGGCGAAGAGGACTACAAGCGCGCCAAGTTCGTATTAGGCGAGAAGGACCGCGTGCTGGGTGTCTGCGATGCCCTGAACGAGGGTGACTACGAGAAGGTCGGCGAACTGATGTACCAGACGCACGAAGGTCTGTCGAAGGACTACGAGGTGAGCTGCGAGGAGCTGGACTTCCTCAACGACATCGCCAAAGAGTGTGGCGTCACGGGTTCGCGCATCATGGGCGGCGGCTTCGGTGGCTGCACCATCAACCTGGTGCGTAACGACCTCTACAAGCAGTTCATTGCTACTGCCAAGCAGAAGTTCAACGAGAAGTATGGACACGAGCCTAAGGTGTACGACGTTGTCATTGGCGACGGTTCGCGCAAGCTCTGCTAAGTCTAACCATACCATCACAATAAGAATCGAGAGAACCTTCACGGGTTCCCTCGATTTTATGAAACTATGAGTGATTATATCGAGATAAAAGGTGCCAGGGTTAACAACCTGAAGAATATCAGCGTCAAGATTCCACGCAACAAATTAGTCGTTGTCGCAGGTGTCTCGGGCAGCGGCAAGTCGTCGCTGGCTTTTGACACGCTGTATGCCGAGGGGCAGCGGCGCTATGTGGAGAGCCTGTCCAGCTATGCCCGCCAGTTCCTGGGACGCATGAACAAGCCGGATTGCGACTTCATCAAGGGCATTCCGCCCGCTATTGCCATCGAGCAGAAGGTCATATCCAGGAATCCCCGAAGCACGGTAGGCACGACAACGGAAATCTATGAATACCTGCGCCTGCTCTATGCCCGCATCGGTCGGACCTACTCCCCCATCTCTGGCCAGGAAGTCAAGAAGCACTCCACGGAGGATCTCATCCGATGTGCACAGCAATTCCAAAAAGGGACGAGGTTTGTGGTGATGTCTCCCATCCATCCCGTTCAGGGACGAACGATGATGCAGCAACTGCAGTTGTACGTTCAAAATGGCTACTCCCGTATGGCTCTCAACGGAAACATCATCCGTATCGACGACTGGTTGGCAGAACATGCCACGGACGACCTACTCACCAATGATGCACCATCCGGGCTTACGCTCTATCTGGTCATTGACCGTCTCTCGGTGGATGACGCCAAAGATGCCATATCACGACTGACCGATTCTGCTGAGACGGCATTCTACGAAGGACGGGGCGAATGTCGGCTGATGTTCTTGCCATCCAATATCTCCTATGATTTCTCCATGCGTTTCGAAGCTGACGGACAGACCTTTGAGGAGCCTTCCGACCAGATGTTTTCCTTCAACTCACCCGTTGGTGCCTGTCCCGAATGCCAGGGCTTTGGCAAGATTATCGGTATTGACGAGCACCTGGTTATCCCCAACACAACACTTTCTGTCTATGACGGATGTGTCGTCTGCTGGCATGGTGAAAAGATGAAAATGTGGAAAGACGAGTTCTGCCGTCGCGCTGCCCTGAAGGAAAACTGCGGCCCCGACGGGACTGCCTTCCCCATCTTCGAACCCTACTATAACCTGACACAGAAGCAGAAAGACCAGCTGTGGCACGGACTGCCCTCGGACAAGAGACTCCCCAAGGAGGAACGGGTCAGCATCGATGCCTTCTTCCAGATGGTCAAGGAAAACCAGTATAAGATACAGTACCGCGTCATGCTGGCTCGCTATCGTGGCAAGACGACCTGTCCCAAATGTCATGGCACACGTCTGAAGCCCGAGGCAGACTATGTCAAGATAGGTGGCCGCAGCATCACCGACCTGGTACAGATGCCCGTTGTCAGACTGAAACAATGGTTCGACAACCTGGAGCTGACAGAGCAGGAACAGGCCATCGGCAGCCGCCTGCTGACGGAAATCAACTCACGTCTGCAGTTCCTGCTGGACGTGGGATTGGGGTACCTGACGCTCAACAGAATGTCCAACTCACTCTCTGGCGGCGAAAGCCAGCGCATTAACCTGACCACCTCGCTGGGGTCATCCTTGGTCGGTTCACTCTATATCCTCGACGAGCCCAGTATCGGACTGCACTCACGCGATACCGACCGGCTTATCAAGGTGCTGAAGGAGTTGCGCGACATGGGCAACACCGTCATCATCGTCGAACACGACGAGGAAATCATGCGTGCTGCCGACTATCTCATCGACGTAGGACCTGACGCCGGACGCTTGGGCGGTGAGATTGTCTTCGAAGGCAATGTCAGCGACGTGAATGCCCAGAACACCAAACTGACAGCCAAGTTCCCCAAGAGCTATACCATACGCTACCTGACACATACCGAGGAGATTCCCGTTCCCCTGAGTCGGCGTCCCTGGAACCAGGCCATCGAGATCAAAGGGGCGCGCATGAACAACCTGCAAGGCATCACCGTCCAGATTCCCCTCAACGTCATGACCGTCGTGACGGGCGTGTCGGGAAGCGGAAAGTCCAGTCTTATCAAGGGCATCCTCTACCCTGCCCTCAAGCGCCACCTGGGTGATGTCTGTGACGCCCCGGGCGAGTATATGGGTCTCGGAGGCGACTACCAGTCTGTCAAGCGGGTAGAGTTTGTCGACCAGAATCCCATCGGCAAGTCGACGCGTTCCAATCCTGCCACCTATGTCAAAGCCTACGATGCCATCCGCGACCTGTTCGCCGAACAGCCACTCTCCAAGCAGATGAACTTCACCTCCCAGTATTTCTCCTTCAATGCCGACGGAGGACGCTGCGACGAGTGTAAGGGAGCCGGTGTCATCACCGTGGAGATGCAGTTCATGGCCGACCTTGTATTAGAGTGTGAGGCCTGTCACGGCCATCGCTTCAAGCATGACATACTCGACGTCCGCTACAAGGGCAAGAATATTGACGACGTGCTCAACATGACCATCTCGGAGGCCATCAGTTTCTTCTCTGCCGACGACCAGGGTACCAAAGGCAAAGGCCAACTGCCAAGAACCATCGTATCCCGACTGAAACCGCTCGAAGATGTCGGTCTGGGCTATATCAAGCTCGGTCAAAACTCCTCTACACTTTCTGGAGGCGAGAACCAGCGCGTGAAATTAGCCTACTTCATCGGACAGGAGAAGCAGGACCCTACCCTCTTCATCTTCGACGAACCCACCACCGGTCTGCACTTCCATGATATTGAACGGCTACTGGCTTCCTTCAATGCTCTCATCGAGCGCGGCCACAGCATCCTGATTATCGAACATAACATGGAGATCATCAAGTGCGCTGACTATGTCATCGACATGGGTCCCGAAGGCGGCGACCGCGGAGGACAGCTCGTAGCATGCGGTACACCCGAAGAAATCGTACTCAACCCACAAAGCATTACAGGAAATTACTTAAAAGAGAAACTTTAATGGCAAAATATTTTGCAGTTCCGAAAAAAAGTATTATCTTTGCACCCGCTTTCGAGCAAGAGATCTTTAAAAGGCTGCCGATATGGCTCAGTTGGTAGAGCAACGCATTCGTAATGCGTGGGTCGCCGGTTCGAGTCCGGCTATCGGCTCTCCCTTTCCTCAGGAGTCAGAACAAATGAGTTCTGGCTCTTTCTTTTCTCCACAGTCCAAGCGGAATTAGCTCAGTTGGTAGAGCATTGGCTTCCCAAGCCGAGGGTCGCGGGTTCGAGTCCCGTATTCCGCTCAGACTAAGAAAAGAAAACGGAAAAATAAGGAAAGAGTTAAAAAAGTCTGCAAAAAATTTGGTGGTTTCAAAAAAACTCCTTACCTTTGCACCCGCAATCAAGGAGATAACCCCACGGTTGAAGTTTAAAGCCTCCTTTTTGGAAGGATGGGTGAGTGGCTGAAACCAGCAGTTTGCTAAACTGCCGTACGGGTTCCCGTACCGGGGGTTCGAATCCCCCTCCTTCCGCACCGAGGGGATTTCTCTGCGAGAGCACACTAACAGGATGGTCGATTCATCTAATGGTTAGGATACAAGATTCTCAATCTTGGCATAGGGG